>NZ_CP059560.1:3852500-4452500 GCF_017894385.1 Aromatoleum petrolei | reverse complement strand
ACAGCAAGATCAATTTTGTCGATGCCTGGCCGTACGTGACCCAGAACGTCTTCAAGAGCATCGACCCAAAGACCGGCCGCCCGACCTACGATCCCGCGCGCACCCCGGGCACCGGAAAAACCGTCAATTTCTGCCCGTCGCTGTGGGGCGGCAAGGACTGGCCGCCCGAGGCGTACAACCCCGGCACCGGCCTTCTCTACATCCCGGCCAACAATAACCTGTGCTCGGAACTGACGGGCGAGCCGGCAAAGTACAACGCCGGCGAGCTCTATATCGGGGTTTCGATCGACAACATTCTGACAAACGTCCGCATGGACGATAAGGCGCGCAAGCACGTCGGCGAAGTGCAGGCTTGGGACATAAAGACCGGCAAGAAGGTGTGGACACACACGTACCCCGAAATGAACTGGGGGCCACTGCTCACCACCGGCGGCAACCTCGTCTTCGGCGGGGGCACCAATGACCGCAAGTTCCGCGCATTCGACGCGACGAACGGCAAGCTCCTGTGGGAATTCCCCACCAACTCGGGCGTGACGGGCGTGCCATCGACCTTCGAGATCGATGGCGAACAATTCGTTGCCGTCCAGTCCGGTTGGGGCGTGGATGCCCAACGCATGCAGGGCGCATTCGACGCAGTGCTTCCGCACAAGACCGTCGTCCCGCAAGGGGGCGTGCTGATGGTCTTCAAGCTCGAACAGTAGCCCTCACCGTAATCGGCTTTTCTCGACGCGGTGCCACATGGCACCGCGCGGGGGCCTATTTGTCCCGAAGATTCGAAACAAGGAAACGACATGTCTCAATTCACGCTCGCCGCACCGAAGAAAACCTCACTCGCCATCCTTGCCGCCATGGCCGCATTGTGCGGCCCCATCGCTCCTGCACAGGCCCAGACGACCTTCGACGTCATCGGCCCGCATGAATACGAACTGCCGGTCGGCTTCAAGCCGTTCAACGTGTTCGTCCAGTACGCTTACGTCCAGCGCAACAACAAGGCGTTCGACGACGACGGCGATCGCGTCAAGGGCTCCGGCGCAAACACCACGGTCGGCCTGTCGAAGTACGTACGCTTCTGGACCCCCGAATCAAACCCCTCGATCGGCCTCGCCTACGAGGTGATCGTCCCCGAGATCGGCGTCAAGGATCGCAGCACCTCCAGCCAGGTGAGCGGTATCGGCGACCCGCTGACGGGCTTCGCGATCTGGTACAAACCGACTCCCTCGTCGACGCTGGGCTTCCAGTCCTTTGTCCAGATTCCCGTGGGCAACGACAGCGTGAGTGACAGCAACTGGAAGAACCTTTCCAGCCTGCTGTGGGACGTGCGCCTCACCGACAAGCTGGGGTGGACGGCCGACGCGGGGTTCGTCTTCCAGAACGAGAAGAAGGATGGCTCGCGCCCCGGCACCACCTTCCACACCAATCATCGTCTCGGCTATCGCGTCAATGGGCTGCTCGAACCCTTCGTCGCGGTGGACTACGAGCGCAGCAGGAAGAGCAGCACGGTCGACAGCTCGCACGCGCTCGATGCAGGTGTGGGTCTGATGTTCCACACCTTCGACAACCAGTCGATCACGCTGCGCTATTCGAAGAGCATCGAAGGCGAGAACCACTCGTTCAACAACAGCGTGAACCTCAAGTACGCGTACGTCTGGTAAGCGCCCGGCGCGCCCGTCCGCCGGTCGCGCCGGATGAGCCCCCTTACCCCGCTTCGGGAGAAATACATGAAGCTTTTGCACGCACTCGCATCGAGCATCGCGGCGCTGGTCGCCGTATGGGTATACCTCAGCGTCGGCAATCCGGACTTCCACTTCAACCCTTGGATAGGCTTCGTTGCCTGGGCCGCGTTCTTCGCCGCCGGCGGTGGCACGGAAGGCGCCCTCAAGTCGGTCGCCGCCGGCTTGGCGGGCATCGGACTCACGGCAATCACGCTGTTCTTCGTGGGTACCTTGGGCGGTGACATCACTGCCCTCGTGATCCTCGTCGGTATTCTGGCCTTCGTGCTGGTCGCAATGGCCGACATCGCCCCGCTGGCCTACACGCCCGCGGCCTTCCTCGGCGCCGCATCGTTTTTCGGATCAGGCGGAAAGGTCGATGTCAGCATCGCCTTCATCGTGCTGACCTGGATCGCCGGCGTCGCGTTCGGTTTCGCCTCCGAATTCGCCGGAAAACGCCTCGCTCGGACTACCTGACCCCCACCCTGCAAGGAGAAGGATTATGACCAAGATCTACCAGAATTACATCGACGGACGCTTCGTCGAGAACGGTTCCCAGGAGCTCATCGAGGTCCGCAACCCCGCGACAGACGAACTTCTCGCCTGCGTTCCGGAAGCATCGCCCGATCAGGTCGATGACGCGGTGGCAGCCGCGCGCCACGCCCAGCCTGCATGGGAGAAGCTGCCTGCCATCGAGCGTGCGAAGCATCTGCGCGCGATCGCTGCCAAACTGCGCTCCGAAAAGGAATGCCTAGCCGAGACCATCACCCGCGAACAGGGCAAGGTGCTCGGCCTGGCGCGCGTCGAGGTGGACTTCACCGCCGACTACATCGACTACATGGCCGAGTGGGCACGCCGGATCGAGGGCGAAATCATCCCCAGCGATCGTCCGGGCGAGAGCATCTTTCTCATGCGCCGCCCGATTGGCGTCACCGTCGGCATCTTGCCCTGGAACTTCCCGTTCTTCCTGATAGCACGCAAGATGGCTCCCGCCCTGCTCACGGGCAACACCATCGTGATCAAACCAAGCGAAGAAACGCCGATCAATGCCTTCGAATTCGCGCGCCTGGTGAACGAAACCGATTTGCCGGCCGGCGTCTTCAACCTCGTGGGCGGGCGCGGCGCGAGTGTGGGAGCAAAACTCACCGACAACCCGCAAGTGGGCCTCGTGAGCTTCACCGGCAGCGTCGAAACCGGCAAGCGCATCATGACCGCCGCATCGCGGAACCTCACCCGCGTCAATCTCGAACTCGGCGGCAAGGCCCCTGCGATCGTTCTGGGCGGCGCCGACATCGATCTCGCCGCCAAGGCGATCTGCGACTCCCGTGTCATCAACACCGGCCAGGTATGCAACTGCGCAGAGCGCGTCTACGTCGAGCGCGCGGTGGCGAACGAATTCATCGACAAGGTCACTTCCCGCATGGCCGCGGTGCGCTACGGCGATCCGATCGCGGACACCTCGATTGACATGGGGCCGCTGGTCAACCGTCAGGGCCTGGAGAAGGTTGCGGCCATGGTGCAAAGAGCTCGCGAAGAAGGGGCGGAAACGATCCTCGGCGGGAATGTGGCCCCCACCGAGCAAGGCTACCACTACCTGCCCACCGTCATTGTCAACTGCCGTCACGATATGGAAATCATGCGCAACGAGATTTTCGGGCCAGTGCTGCCAATCCAGGTCGTCGATAACCTCGAGGAAGCCATCGCCTTTGCCAACGACTCGGACTACGGCCTGACTTCGTCGATTTTCACGCGCGACCTGAACAAGGCCATGCAGGCGTGCAATTCACTACGGTTCGGCGAAACCTACGTCAATCGCGAGCATTTCGAGGCGATGCAGGGCTTCCACGCCGGCCGGCGGCATTCCGGCATCGGCGGAGCGGACGGCAAGCACGGACTTCTCGAATACACGGAGACGCAGGTCGTGTACATGCAGCACGGCTAACTCCCGCTCTCCCACTCCCTCTCCACGGAGTCGCTTCGACTCCTCTCCTTGCGATCGTGACTCAGCCGTCACGATCGCTTTTTTCGAGCCGGATCGACGGAACGTCCATCAGAGATCTGGCGGAGCCATGCGCGTGACATCGCACGGCCCGGACGGCGGAATCTCCTACACCACCATTCGGAGGAAAACTCGCGATGCGCTCTACACTTGAGCATCTTCGACTCGCCCTCGCCGACGATCACCCGCTGGTACGAACCGGTTTTCGCATGCTGCTCGAAGGATTTGGCGCAACAATCGTCGCCGAGGCGGAGAGCGGGGAAGCGGCGTTTGTCGCCTACTCCGAGCATCGCCCCGATGTGCTCATCATGGATGTCAGGATGCCCGGCATAGGCGGGCTAGGCGCACTCGAGCGCTTGCTTTCGCATTTCCCGAACGCCCGCACGCTAATGCTGTCAGCACACGACGACATTCAGATTCCCACACGTGCGCTGAAGGCCGGCGCCACCGGTTATCTGTCCAAACGCGCAGATCCGCAGGAACTCGGACGTGCGGTCGCCGTCGTGGCCCGCGGACAACGCTATATCGATCAGGAACTCGCGCCACGGATTGCCCTGTCCAAGTACGACGGATCGGAAGATCCCGCCGACGCCCTGACCAACCGCGAATTCGCCGTATTTCTCGAACTGGCTGGGGGCTCCTCCGTGCGAGAAATCGCCAGACGCCACAGTCTGAGTTCGAGCACTGTGGGCACACACCTCTACCACATCAAGCAGAAACTGAATGTATCGAACGCCGCGGAACTGGTCTTGATCGCGGTACGTGCGGGGGTCATCTAAACGATCGGAAGCACAAGCCGCGTGTACTTCGGGAGTTTGGAAGAGGATTACCAAACCACTCTATAATCATCGAACGGACTTGCCATGCCGTGGGGGCCTTGTTCCTTAGCGGCGGAGAGAAGCGCATCAAGACACAAAATAGTGTCAGGAGGAGGAGATGGAGATGAATCAGTTCGGGAGCCGGCAGGCTCTCCTTGATTCGCTCGCGGGCGGAAAGTCGATACCTCTGGGTATGGCAATTCCGACGCGGCAACGTATTGCGCGTTCGCAACAAAGGTCTGAGCAGGAATACTGCCTCGACCCGGCCGGAGTGGCACAAGAACGAGTCCTGACGGCGGGAAGCCTGGCCGAGCTTAAGGAACGCGAGGAGCGCTTTCTCCGCATCGCGACGCCCGGCTTGAGCTGGCTGCACCAGCAAATTGGCGGATTGGGGTATTGCACGCTGCTGACCGACCGGACCGGAGCCACGATCGACAGACGAGCCGCCCCGCGCTACGAGCGAGAGTTCGAGACGCACGGCTTGCGCGTCGGTGCCTGTTGGTCTGAACAGGACCAGGGAACGTGCGGCATCGGTACCGCCCTCGTTGATTGCGCACCGCTCCTGGTTCACGAAACCGAACATTTCCTCGTCCGCAATCACGGGATCAGTTGCAGCGCAGTGCCGCTGTTCGGGCCATGCGAGGAGATTCTGGGCGTACTGAACACTACAGCCATTTCGGCGAACACCAACCGCAGTTGCCAGGCCGTCGCCTACAACCTCTCCCTACTGACCGCCTCACGGATCGAACAGGCGATTTTCTTCGAGGAAAACGCATCGAACTGGGTGATTCGTCTGTCCGTGCATCCGGAAAATTGGACGCCCGACGATTCAATCCTGCTCGCCTTCGACGAAGAGGGGCGGGTGCTCTGCATGAGCCGTCAACTCAAGCACCAGTTGCCGACCCCATACGGCGACTTGCGGATAGAGGGCCTGCTCGACGTCACGGCCGAGAGGCTGCTGAACTTCGCCCACACGAACCCCGGCGTGCCCATCACCATTCCCTGCGTGCTCGGTGTCAGCAGCGTCCATGCCCAGATCCGCGCACCTCGCAAAGCCGTTCGCGTCTCCCAGTCAAAGGGGACGCATACCCCTGCCGAAGTGCCGTCGAGCAATGGAACCGTCGCACCGGATTTCGGCGGCTTGGCTGTCGCAGACCAAAAACTCCTCGAAAGCATCTCTCGCATCAAGCTGCTGGCGAACAACAGGATTCCGATTCTCCTGCTGGGCGAGACGGGCGCAGGCAAGGAGCGGTTCGCAAGGGCCATTCACGACTACAGTGTCCGCCGCGACAAGCCTTTCATCGCCATCAACTGTGCGGCCATCCCGGATGCACTGATCGAGAGCGAACTGTTTGGTTACAAGGAAGGCGCATTTACCGGTGCGCGGGTCAAGGGCAATGCAGGAAAGATCGCCCAGGCAAATGGCGGAACCCTATTTCTCGACGAGATCGGCGACATGCCGCTGGCGCTGCAGACGCGCCTGCTACGGGTGCTAGCCGAAGGGGAAATCGTCGCTCTCGGCGCTTCGGCGCCCGAACGCGTCGACGTGTCGGTCATTTGCGCGACGCACCGTGACCTTCCGGCGATGGTTCGGGACAAGCTTTTCCGCGAAGACCTGTTCTATCGACTCAATGCCGCAACCTTCAGGATACCCGCGCTGCGCGAGCGCTCAGACGTTCCCGAGGTTATCCGTACCGTCTTTGCCGAAGAAGCCACAAGCGCGAACCGCAGGCTCGCGCTGTCGCCGGATACGGAACTGCGCCTGCTGCGATATCGCTGGCCGGGCAACGTGCGCGAATTGCGGAACGTGCTGCGCTACGCGATCGCGGTCTGCACCACGAATCTTGTGGAACCCCGGCATCTGCCGGAAGCGTTCGGACAAGCGCTGTCGGCAGACCCCCCGGCGCGACGCAGGCCGTTCCATCATGCAGAGTCCGAGGACTGCAAGGACGCCGAACGAACTGCGATGATCAACGCGCTGACCCAGTGCGGCTGGAAGGCAACGGCGGCATGCAGACGTCTGGGAATGTCACGCTCGACGTTTTATCGAAAGCTCAAGGAGCATTGCATCGTGCCGAGCACCCCGCGGGTACACGGCGACCATAAAGATTGACCTGCCCGGCCTGTGAAGATTGTCGCGCGGCAAGACGCTCCAATGCGTGACAGTTGCTCCATATTGGAACACATCAGCCGGCATCAGCGATGCAGCTCGCGCAGTTCTTCGTCGGTGAACAGCCGTGACCTCGTAAAAAAGGCGAGGCCCTCTGTGCCCTCCAGCGAGAACATCCCGCCATGGCCGTCGACGACGTCGATGATCAACTGGGTGTGCTTCCAGTACTCATACTGCGCGCGGCTGATGTAGAAGGGGCTGCCGCCGATTTCCCCGAGCAGGACGTCCGAGGGGCCGGTCAGGAACTCCGCGCGCAGATAACACATCGGCGCGCTGCCGTCGCAGCAGCCGCCCGACTGGTGGAACATCACCGGGCCGTGCTTCACGATGAGACGCGCGATGAGTTCTTCGGCACTTTCGGTGGCGATGACACGCTGGACCATGACTGACTCCTTGCACGCCGCGACGCGGCAAAAAAAAACGGGCGGCCTGGGCCGCCCGTGAATCTCGACCGCTGTTTACGGAAGAGAGGGAGAGAAGAACAACATGAGCAAAACGGGCGTTTGGATGCGCCCGACCGGCCTCGCGCCCGTTAGAACCCGAGCGCGAGTACCTGGCAACGCGCTTAGAAGAAGCCGAGCGCGTTGGGGCTGTAGCTCACCAGCAGGTTCTTGGTCTGCTGGTAGTGATCGAGCATCATCTTGTGCGTCTCGCGGCCGATGCCCGACTGCTTGTAGCCGCCAAAAGCGGCGTGGGCGGGGTACAGGTGGTAGCAGTTGGTCCATACGCGGCCGGCCTTGATGCCGCGGCCCATGCGGTAGGCACGGCTGCCATCGCGCGACCACACGCCAGCACCCAGGCCGTACAGCGTGTCGTTCGCGATCGACAGGGCTTCCGCCTCGTCCTTGAAGGTCGTCACCGACAGCACCGGCCCGAAGATTTCCTCCTGGAAGATGCGCATCTTGTTGTGGCCCTTGAACACGGTCGGCTTGATGTAGAAGCCTTCCGCGATGTCGCCATCGAAGCGTGCCGCCTCGCCGCCGGTCAGGAGCTGCGCGCCTTCCTGCTTGCCGAGGTCGATGTAGGACATGATCTTCTGCATCTGCTCGGTCGAGGCCTGTGCGCCGATCATCGTCTCGGTGTCGAGCGGGTTACCCTGCTTGATGGCCTTCACGCGGGCGAGCGCACGGTCCATGAAGCGGTCGTAGATCGACTCGTGGATCAGCGCACGCGACGGGCAGGTGCACACTTCGCCCTGGTTCAGCGCGAACAGCACGAAGCCTTCGATCGCCTTGTCAAAGAACTCATCATCGGCCGCGGCGACATCCTCGAAGAACACGTTCGGCGACTTGCCGCCGAGCTCCAGCGTCACCGGGATGATGTTCTGCGACGCCGCCTGCATGATCAGGCGACCGGTCGTGGTCGAGCCGGTGAAGGCGATCTTGGCGATGCGGCTGCTGGTCGCGAGCGGCACGCCGGCTTCGCGGCCGAGGCCATTGACGATGTTGAGCACGCCTTCGGGCAGCAAGTCGGCGATCAGCTCCATCAGCACGAGGATGCCGACCGGGGTCGATTCGGCAGGCTTCAGCACCACGCAGTTGCCCGCGGCCAGCGCCGGCGCGAGCTTCCACGCCGCCATCAGGATCGGGAAGTTCCACGGGATGATCTGGCCGACCACACCCAGCGGCTCGTGGAAGTGGTAGGCGACGGTGTTGTCGTCGAGCTCGGCGAGCGAACCTTCCTGCGCACGGATGCAACCGGCGAAGTAGCGGAAGTGATCGATCGCGAGCGGGATGTCGGCGGCCATCGTCTCGCGGATCGGCTTGCCATTGTCGACCGTCTCGGCGTAGGCAACGAGTTCGAGGTTCTCCTCGATACGGTCCGCAATGCGCGTCAGGACGCGGGCGCGCTCGGCGACGGAAGTGCGGCCCCACTTGTCGGCGGCGGCATGCGCGGCGTCCAGCGCAAGCTCGATGTCCTCGGCGCTCGAACGCGCCACTTCGCAGAACTTGCGGCCGGTGATCGGGGTGATGTTGTCCATGTACTGTCCGCGCACCGGGGCCACCCACTTGCCGCCGATGAAGTTGTCGTAGCGCGTCTTGAACTGGACCTTGGCGCCTGCCTTGCCGGGCATCTCGTAGATCATTGAACTCGTCTCCAGAAGTGTTGGTTGGTCAGAACGCTGTCTCGCGTCGCTATCCCTTCCGCAGGGGCCGTGCCAGTCCTGTCGAATATTCACGGCCAAAGCGGATTTCATTTTGTGCACAGACACTTGCGCATCAATACCGGAATTTCTGGCGACGCTTCACGTGCGTACCTGCCCCTGTCCTCCGCTGCTCAACAAGACAACACCTGTCCCAATGCGTGACAGATGCGCCCACTCGACGACGCCCTCGCCTCCGCATAGCCGCGCGTGGTGCAGGGGTTCCACATCAGGGGGAATGATTCATGCTTCATCGCACCGCATGATGGAAGCTTCACCCCCGACCTCCCGGCCGGAATCGCTCATCGCATCGTGGCAGCGCAGCCGCGAGCACGGGCTGCGGCCGGACGAACCGCTCAATGACACGGCGCTGGCGCCGGGAGAGCTCACGGACCGCATCGCGGCGAACAACCGCCTGCTCGCCTTCTCCCGCCCGATGATCGAAGGCCTGTACCGCCAGATCGGCAGCCCGTCCTCCACGGTGCTGCTGGCCGATCGCCAGGGCATGATCCTCAGCGCGCTGGGCCACACCGACTTTCTCGACCGCGCCAGCCGGGTTGCGCTGCGGCCCGGCGTCGACTGGAGCGAGGCCGTGATGGGCACCAACGCGATCGGCACGGCGCTGCACACCGGCACGGTCGTCACCGTTCAGGGCAACCAGCATTACCTCGCGCGCAACCGCATCCTGACCTGCGTCGCCACCCCCATCCTCGCCCCAACCGGTGGCATGCTCGGCATCCTCGACGTGTCGTCGGACGCACGCGAGAACCTGACCCATGCCGAAGCACTGCTGCGCACCACGGCGGAGCTGATCGAGCATCGCCTGCTCGAAACGCTGGACGACGGTTTCCTCACGCTGCACTTCCACACACGCCGCGATGCGCTCTCGGATCCCCTGCACGCCCTCGTCGTATTCGACGAAGGCGGCCGGCTCGTCGCGAGCAATCGCAAGGGACGCAGCATGCTCGGACTGGACGCGCGGCATCCCGCGACGACCTGCGAAGCCTGCTTCGCGACGCCTTGGGGCAGCCTCGTCGCGTTGGCGGCGCAGGCGCCCGACACGCCCTTCCCGCTCTACGACCTGAAGGGACGCACATTCATCGCGCGCGCCAACCTGCGTTCGCAACGCCGCGCCGACATGGACACCCGCGCCGGAACCGCCCGCCGCGACGACTCACGTCTGGGTGCGATCGCTCACGGCGACGAACGCATGGCGCGCATCGTCGATACGCTGCGCAACTGCGCGACGGAAAGGACGCCACTGCTGATCGAAGGGGAGATGGGAACCGGCAAGGCGCATCTCGTGCGCGCTTTCCATGAAGACCACCGGCCGACCGCCGACGCGCCGCTGCTCGGCATCGACTGCACGACCCTGCCGCAAGGCGAGGCGGCGGAAGCCGAACTCGATCGCGCCTGGACGCAGGCGGCCAACGGCATCCTGTTCCTCGTGGAAATCGACGCCCTGCCGACAACTCTGCAGGCTCGGCTCTTCGACGCCCACGACGGCAGCCGCGCACGCGTGATCGGCGCCGCAAGGCGGCCGCTCGTCGAGCTGCGCCGCGAGGGCCGGCTCGACTTGCGCACCTTCGAGGCTGCGGACGGCCGGATCATCAGCCTGCCGCCCCTGCGCGAACGCCAGGATTTCGACGCGCTCGTGCGCCACTTCGTGCGCGAAGCCGCCGGCGGGCGGCAGATCTACGTCTGCCCGGACGCACTCGCGCTGCTGCATCGCCACCGCTGGCCCGGCAACCTGCGCGAACTGCGCAACCAGCTCCGCCTCATGCTCGCCCTGATGGGCGACGAGGCCGGCCAGCTGTGCCCCGAGGACATCCCGCCGGAGCTGTTCGAGAACGCGGCGTGAGCCGTCCCGGGATCAGGCCGGCTGCACCGCCTCGCTGCGCGCCCGGACGAGCGGCAGCAATTGGATCGCCATCACGCACGCGAAGATCAGCCCGCCACCCAGCAATTGCATCGGCGTGAGCACCTCGCCGATGAAGATGCGCGCAGCAAGTGCTGCGAACAAGGTCTCGCAGCTCAGCAGGATCGCCGCATCCGCTGCAAGCGTGTGGCGCTGCGCGACCACCTGCAGCGTGAAGCCCAGGCCGACCGAGAGGATGCCCGCGTAGGCGATCGACGGCAGCACGCGCTCCAGCGCGTCGAGGCTGACGACCTCGGCGTAAAATCCGCTCGCCATGCCCAGCACGCCGCACATCACGAACTGCAGGCACGCGATCGTGATCGGCGCCCCGTGCCGCGCGGCGACCCGACCGACCATCATCACGTGCGCGGCCCAAAACAGCGCGCTCGCGATCACCCACAGATCGCCCGTCGACAGTGCAGAAAGACTGCCGCCGCCGAGCAGGAAAGTGCCGCCGAGACAACCGACACTCGCCGGCCACACCGACCAGTGCAGCCGCTCGCGCAACAGCAGCGCGCTGGCAACCGGCACCAGCGGCACATACAGGGCGGTGAGAAAACCGGCGTTGCTCACGGTCGTGCCGGCGATGCCGATCTGCTGGAAGGCCGCGCCGAGAAACAGCACCACGCCCAGCAGCAACCCGCCGGCGAAATCGCGACCATCCAGCCACACGCCGCGCCGCCCGAGCCGGCGCAGCTCGCGTGCGACCAACGGCAGGATCACCACCGCGCCGAAAAGGAAACGCACGCCGGTGAAGGTGAACGGGCCTACGTCGCGCATGCCCGCCTGCTGGGCGACGAAGGCCGTCCCCCAGATCAGTGCTGCCACCAGCAGGAGGCCATTGGCCTGCGCGCGCTTCATTCACCTGCTCCCATACAATTCATCTCGACGCCATACGGCCGAGGCGCCTTTATACCCGAGCCGCGGGCCTCGCTGGCAGTGCAGAAATGCCCGATTTTATCGAATCGACAATCAACTCTGACATTTCGTCATATTGATGGCGATTCGCTACAAAATTATTGATTCTGTTTGACGCCCGCATCCTTCAAAGTTCGTCCCTGCAAATCGGCATCGACCAGGGCCGCGACGCTACGACCGGGCCCGGCGAACCACTCCTCGCCGGGCCCGGTCGAACCCAATCCTTAAACCGCAGCGTACGACGCGTGCCCCGGGGCAGACCAAGACCATGACGAATCTCAACGTTAGCCTGATCGGCGCACCCACCGACGTAGGCGCCGGCACGCGCGGCGCCAGCATGGGTCCCGAAGCCCTGCGGGTGGCCGACATCCGTGCGGCAATTGCGGCCTTCGGTGCCGACGTGCGCGACTGCGGCGATCTCGCCGGCCCCGCCAACCCCAACCTCCCCGCAGTCGACGGATTCCGTCACCTGCATGAGGTCGCGCAGTGGAACGAGATCCTGCACGACGCCGTGTACGCAGAACTGTGTGCGGGCCGGCTGCCCGTGATGCTCGGCGGCGACCACTGCCTCGCGATCGGCTCGATCAGCGCCGTCGCGCGCCACTGCCGCACGGTCGGCAAGAAGCTGCTCGTGCTGTGGTTCGACGCGCATGCCGACCTCAACACCGCGACGATGACGCCTTCGGGCAACATCCACGGCATGCCCGTCGCGTGCCTGTGCGGTCACGGTCCGGACGTGCTGACGCGCATCGGTGGGAATATCCCCGCGATGCTCCCGTCGGAAATCCGTCAGATTGGCATCCGCAGCGTCGATGAGGGCGAGAAGCGTTTCCTGTGCGAGCTCGGCGTCGAAGTGTTCGACATGCGCTACATCGACGAAGTCGGCATGCGCGCGGTGATGGAACAGGCGCTCGCCGGCGTGGACGAGAACACACACCTGCACGTCAGCCTCGATGTCGATTTCCTCGACCCGACCATCGCGCCGGGCGTCGGCACCACCGTGCGGGGCGGCCCGACCTACCGCGAAGCCGAGTTGTGCATGGAGATGATCGCCGACACCGACCAGCTCGCCTCGCTCGACATCGTCGAACTCAACCCCGCGCTCGACCACCGCAACATGACCGCCGAGCTGGCGGTCGACCTCGTCGAGAGCCTCTTCGGCAAGAGCACGCTGATGCGCATGCACCGGCAGACGCGCGGGAACCGCTGAACCGGCGGCGAGCCCCGGCGCGCTGTCTGGCTCAGAAGTCGAGGCGCAGCGACACCCAGTGGCGCCGGCCGACGACACGGTCGGCCCGATCGCCGTCGGCCTTGAACTCGCCGTGGTCGCCATTGAGCGACTGCACCGTCCAGGCGATCTCGCCGCCCTGCGTGCCGGCGCGGAAGGGGTAAGCCAGGCGCGCGTCGGTGCGGACGTAGCCACGCGCCTCGGTGTTGCGCGTCCATTTCATCGGATCGACCCAGTAGCGCGCGACCGAACCTTCCAGTCCATACGGCAGCTTCTGGATCCACAACAGCGACGACGCCCTCCGCGGTGCCGAATCCCGCGCCAGCGCGTCGATCCGCCTGCGCCGATCGCGGCTCGTGAGCGTGCCGAACGGCTGCGCCTGCACCTCCTGCGTGTAGTCGCTGCCGATACTCACGAAGCTCTGCGCAACCGCAAGGCGCGTGCGCGCCAGCGGCTGCCACTTCCACTGGTATTCGACCCCGTCGATGCGGATATCCTGGATCGGGAACATCGAATCACCGAGATCATCGCGGCGGTTCGGGTCGATCTGGAACAGCCGGTCACGGATGTGCTCCTGGAAACGGCGCACGTCCAGGCTCATGTTCCAGTCCTTCCAGTCCCCAAGGTAGCCCACCTCCCAGCTGTCGAGACGCTCCGCCGGAAGCCGGCGGTTGCCCGTCAGCTCCGCCTCGTCGGCCGCGCTGCGGTAGTTTGCGCGGTAGTCGAGGATGCTCGCCGTGCGCCAGCCGCGTGCATAACCGATGCGGAAGGTGTTCTGCGATGTGATGTGAAAACTGCCGCTGGCACGCGAGGACATGTTGTTCCCGGCCAGCGAGTCGTACTCCGTCGACACGCCAGCATTACCGGTAAACCACGCGAGCGGGGTCCATTCGGCATTCGCGAACGCGCGGCTCACCTCGCGCACGACCTTGCCCTCGCCGTACAGCATCGTCTTGGATCGCAGCGTATCCTCGCGCCAGCTTCCGCCCCACACCAGGCGCGTCTTCGCGAAGGGCGCGAAGGTATGCACCGCCTCGATTTCGTTGCGACTCCCGCGGTCGCCCGTCTCATCGACATGCGCAAACCCCGCGGGAAGCTCGGGGTCGACGTAGTCGTCCCTCGCCTCATCGACCGAATACGCGTAGCGCAGCGAGAAATCCGAGTTCTCCGACAGCGTCCGCAGCCAGCGCAACTGCAGCCAACTGCTCGATTGATCGAAGTCCCGGATCGGGTTGCCCGGGTCGCTGCGGTACAGTTCGCCCTGCGCGTTCACGAAATCCTTGTCCAGGCGCCCCTTCGTCAGCACCCCTTCGATCCTGCCGGCATTGAGCTCCAGTCCGTCGCGCACGCCCAGGCGCCAGGACGCGCGCAGATCCAGCAGACGGGAGCGGAAGCTGTCGATCCAGTCGTACTGGTTTTCCAAGCCGTTGTCGTCGAGCTGCTGGTAGGTTAGGCGGAAATCGCCGTCCTCGCCCAGCTGCGCCCCTGCGCGCAGGGTGTAGTCGCGCACCCCCTGGCTGCCGTGGTTCGCCGCCACCGAGACGCCGCGCACCAGCGCAGGATCGACCGTGACGATATTGATCACGCCCAGGAACGCGTTGGTGCCATATGACGTGGTGTTCGATCCACGCACGACCTCGATGCGTTCGATGTCCTCGAGGGCGACCGGCATCAGCGCCCAGTTCACCCCGCTGCGGAACAGCGGCGAATGCAGGGAACGGCCGTCGACCAGCACCTGCACGCGCGGCGAGAAATCTTCGTCGGTGATGCCGTGGTAGGTCACCCGTGCCGGATCGGTGTTGTGCGGAAAGGTCTGGAAGCCGGGAACCAGGCGGAACACGTCATTGAGCGCGCGCACCCCGGCGGCCTTGATCGTCTCGCGGTCGATCACCGTCACCGCGGTCGGCGCGTCCACCTGCCGCTGCGGCAGTCGACTCACGCTCGCCACGACGGGCAGTTCGCTGAAGAAGAGATTGTCGTCGGCAACCGCCGGCGCGTTTCCGAACACCGTCGCAACTGTCAGGGCAATCCCGCTGCCCGTTCTTGTGACCACCTTCACACGCCCCCCCTGGTCGCGACTCGAAGGCCGCGAGTATCGGGGCTGCAGCCCGACCGGGTCAATCTTCCCGACTTGCGTCAATCACGCCCGGATCGGCACGCAGGGGGCTTGATTGCCGCCACAACGCCACCCATTTTGTATACGCGGGACCAGGATGCGTCCAGTTATCGGAACGACACATGAAATACCAGGACTACTACGGGATTCTCGGGGTGGACCGGCATGCCACACCCGATGAGATCAAAAAGGCCTTTCGTCGCCTCGCACGCAAATACCACCCCGACGTGTCGAAAGAACCCCAGGCCGAAGCGCGCATGAAGGAGGTCAATGAAGCCTACACCGTGCTCTCGGACCCCGAGAAGCGTGCCGCCTACGACCGCCTCGGCGGCGCCTATCATGCGGGCGACGACTTCCGGCCTCCGCCGGGCTGGAGCGGCGACTTCAGCTTCACCACGCACGGCTTCTCGCCCCGCGAGGCGGAGGAGTTCAGCGACTTCTTCAGCCAGCTCTTCGGCGGCATGGGCGGCATGGGTGGCTTCGGCCGCCACGGCGGCGCGCGCCCTGCACGCGGCGAGGACCACCACGCGCAGGTATTGCTCGACATCGAAGACGCCTACACCGGCGCGACCCGGCAGCTCAGCCTGCGCCTGCCGCAGTCCGGTGAGCCTGGCCGAGTGCATTACGCGACGCGCACGCTCAACGTGAAGATTCCCGCCGGCGTGCGCGAAGGGCAGATCATCCGGCTCGCCGGACAGGGCACCCCGGCCCTCGCCGGAGGCCCTGCCGGCGATCTGCTGCTCGAAGTGCGCTTCCGGCCCCACCCATACCTGCGCGCCGACGGCCGCGACGTGCATATGAAGCTGCCGCTCGCCCCGTGGGAGGCCGCGCTGGGTGCGGTGATCCAGACCAAACTGCCCGGCAGCGCGCTCAAGGTCCGCATCCCCGAGGGCGCCCAGAGCGGCCAGCAACTGCGCGTGCGCTGCAAGGGCATCCCCGGCACCCCGCCCGGCGACCTGCTGCTCGATCTGCAGGTCGTGCTTCCGCCGGCCGACAACCCCAGGGCGAGACAGATCTATGAAACCATGGCGCGCGAACTCGCATTCGATCCGCGCCGCGCCACGAGGAGTTGAGCATGCGTGACGACGACATCCTCATCGGTAGCCTGCTGGAAGACAGCTGGTTGACGCTGGAACAGGTGGCGGCCGCTTGCGCGGTCGAGGCCGAATGGCTGCGGCGCCACATCGAGGAAGGGCTCTTCCCTCACGCGGAGAGCGTGTCCGGCGTGTGGCGCTTCTCGGCCGCCGGCCTGGCACGCGCGCGGCGCATGCGCCAGCTCGAGCGCGATTTCGACGCCGTGCCGGAACTCGCCGCCCTGGTTGCCGATCTCTTGGAGGAAATGGACGCCATGCGGGCGCGACTCGGGCGATACTAGGAACCTGATCCGGCGCAGGAGCTGCGGCGCGCGGTGTTCCCGAGGCCGAAACGGACCGGAGTCCACGATGAAGCAGCTCGACGAATTGCTGGCGCGAATCCAGTCGCTGCAAGAGGATCTGGAAGCGGAGTACCGCGAACGCCGCGAGGAACTCGAGCGCAAGCGCCTCGAACTGGCGGACAACTTCCTGCGCCAGCAGCGGCGCTACAAGATCGGCCTGTTCCGCTACCTGCGCCGCACGCGCCTCCTGGTTGCGCTGACCTCGCCGGTGATCTACCTCGGCTGGATCCCCTTCCTGCTGATGGATCTCTTCGTGACCGTCTTTCAGGCGATCTGCTTCCCGGTCTATCGCATCCCGAAGGTGCGCCGCTCCGAATACATGGTGTTCGACCGCAGCGAACTTCCCTACCTGAACCTGATCGAGAAGTTCAACTGCTTCTACTGCTCCTACGGCAACGGCGTCGCCGCCTACACGCGCGAAGTCGCCGCCCGTACCGAGCAGTACTGGTGCCCGATCAAGCACGCGCGCCGCATCCACCGGGCCCACGAGCGCTATCCCCACTTCTTCGATTACGGCGACGGCGAAGCCTTCCGCGCCGGGCTCGCGCGCCTGCGGCGGCAGTACGAGCGCGACCGTCCGCCGGGGAAAACCGACACGGCCTCCGACCTGCCCGAGTGAATGCACGGCGGCGCGGTTTTCTGCTAATTTTTCAGGCGTCCTGCTTGCATGGAGGATCGCAATGGAAATCCTGCCCAGTATCGCCGCGCAGATCGACGCAGTGCGACTGCCGTTGTACGCCGTCACCCTTACGGCCCTGCCCCGCCCCGACACGCCGCTGCTGCTGATGCTGCACTGGCACGGCTTCCGGCCCGACGAGCGCGCGGCGCCGGACAATCCCTTCGCACGGCGGCGGCCCGTCCCCGGTTCGGCGCTGCAACTCAACGCCCAATGGCGCGGCATCGAGGAACTCGATCGGGCGATGCTCGACGCGGCGTGGCAACTCGGCGCATGGGACTTGGAACGGCGCGCACGCCGTGGCTGCAGCCAGCTCGGCGCACCCGAGCAGGAAGCCCTCGAATGCCGTCAGGCCTTCGGCGAGAACCCGCTCGCACCCAGCGACGACTCGCATCTGCTCGTCGAAGCGCCGGACCGGACCGAGATGATGCACTTCGCCGCCGCGAAGGGTTATCTGCGCTGGATGTTCCGCCCGGTGCGCGGCGGCCTGTGGCGCGAGATCGCCGAGGACGACACGCTAGGCCCCGATGGCGGCCGCGAACCGCCCTGCCCCGTCGCACCGCGAGCGCCGGCGACCACACGCAACGCCCCGCACGTCTATCGCCTCGGGCGGGTCAACCGCATCATCCTGCGCTGACGATTTTCCCCTCTTGAAATCCCGGCGGGCCGTCCCCAGATCGGTTTTCGTCGGCGCCACAGCCGGCCGGACTGCTCGCCGGGGCTTCGCTGCCCTGTGCCCGTGGCCCAAGGCGATGCGGTCCATTCCCTTGCTTTATTGGTGAACTCGTAAAGGAGAGAATGAGATGCAAATTCGTCCCCTACGCGACCGGATCATCGTCAAGCGAGTCGAGGCGCAACGCACGACCGCATCCGGAATCGTGATCCCCGACACCGCGGCCGAGAAGCCCGAACAGGGCGAGGTCGTCGCCGTGGGCCCAGGCCGCCGCGACGAAAAGGGCGAACTCATCCCCATGGAAGTGAAGGTCGGCGACCTCGTGCTGTTCGGCAAGTACGCCGGTCAGGCGATCAAGGTCGAAGGCGAGGAGCTGCTGGTCATGCGCGAGGATGACGTCATGGGCGTCGTCGAGCGCGACGCCGGCACGCTGAAGAAAGCCGCCTGACCCCATCGCAAATCGTTTTCAGGAGACAAGAACCTATGGCAGCCAAGATCGTCCAGTTCCACGACACTGCCCGCGAACGCATCGTCAAGGGCGTGAACACCCTCGCCAATGCCGTGAAGGTCACCCTCGGACCGAAGGGCCGCAACGTCGTCCTCGACCGCAGCTTCGGCGCCCCACTGATCACCAAGGACGGCGTGTCGGTGGCGAAGGAAATCGAGCTCAAGGACAAGCTGGAGAACATGGGCGCGCAGATGGTCAAGCAGGTGGCGTCCAAGACCGCCGACGTCGCCGGTGACGGCACCACCACCGCGACGGTGCTCGCACAGGCGATCGTGCAGGAAGGGATGAAGTACGTCGCCGCCGGCATGAACCCGATGGACCTCAAGCGCGGCATCGACAAGGCCGTGCAGGCGGTCGTCGATGAGCTGAAGAACATCTCCAGGCCCTGCACGACGAGCAAGGAGATCGCCCAGGTGGGCGCGATCTCCGCGAACTCCGACCACGACATCGGCGACATCATTGCCCAGGCGATGGACCGCGTCGGCAAGGAAGGTGTGATCACTATCGAGGACGGCAAGAGCCTGCACAACGAGCTCGACGTGGTCGAGGGCATGCAGTTCGACCGCGGCTACATCAGCCCCTACTTCATCAACAATCCCGACAAGCAGACGGCCGTCCTCGAGGATCCGCTGATCCTGCTGCACGACAAGAAGATCTCCAACATCCGCGACCTGCTGCCGGTGCTGGAGGAAGTCGCCAAGGCCGGCAAGCCGCTGCTGATCGTCGCGGAGGACGTCGACGGCGAGGCGCTCGCGACCCTGGTCGTCAACAGCATGCGCGGTGTGCTCAAGGTGGCCGCCGTCAAGGCGCCCGGCTTCGGCGACCGCCGCAAGGCCATGCTCGAGGACATCGCGATCCTCGCAGGGGCGACCGTGATCGCCGAGGAAACCGGCATGCAGCTCGACAAGGCGACACTCGCCGAACTCGGCCGCGCCAAGCGCGTAGAGGTGCACAAGGAGAACACCACGATCATCGACGGCGCCGGCGACGAGGAGCGGATCAAGGCACGCGTCGCAGCGATCCAGCGCCAGATCGAGGAAACCACCTCCGACTACGACCGCGAGAAGCTGCAGGAGCGCGTCGCGAAGCTCGCCGGCGGCGTCGCGGTGATCAAGGTCGGCGCCGCGACCGAAGTCGAGATGAAGGAGAAGAAGGACCGCGTCGACGACACGCTGCACGCGACCCGCGCGGCGGTCGAGGAAGGCATCGTCCCGGGCGGCGGCGTCGCGCTACTGCGCGCCCGCGCCGCGATCAAGGCGGTGAAGGGCGACAACCACGACCAGGAAGCCGGCATCAAGATCGTGCTACGCGCGCTCGAGGAGCCGCTGCGCGCGATCGCCGCGAACGCCGGCGACGAGCCCTCGGTGGTCATCGCCAAGGTCGAGGAAGGCACGGGCAACTTCGGCTACAACGCCGCGACGGGCGAGTACGGCGACCTGGTCGGGATCGGCGTCATCGATCCGACCAAGGTGACGCGCACCGCGCTGCAGAACGCCGCGTCGGTCGCCGGCCTGATCCTGACCACCGACGCCACCGTCGCCGAGGCGCCCAAGGACGACAAACCGGCCGTGCCGGCGATGCCCGACATGGACTACTGAGACTGCGGATGCCGCCCCGGCCGGGTCGGCACCACGGGCCCCGGTATGCCGAGCCCGGAACGGTTTGCCCGTTCCGGGTTTTTTTCATGGAGCTACCGCCTTTCGCCATGCTGATGTCAACAGCGACACGCTCGCGCGTGCGCGAAGCCTCATCCTCGCCACGACTCGTGCTAGAGTTCCGCGTTCGAACCCCGAATGAATCGTCATGGCGCTGAATTCACCCGTTCAGAACCCGGTGACCGCCGGCATCGATGCCGCTCCGGACGCCGACTCCGCGGCCGCTGCGCAGACCTCCACGATTGCGCCCGCCCAGACTTCCCCGCCTGGTCAACGCAAGACCTTCGCCTTCCGCGACATGCACCTCCAGGTCGGGGACCGGCTGCAGCTCGAATGTCCGGCACCGTTGGGCATCGGCAAGGTCTTCGTGCGCGTGCTCGGCTATCTCGACAACACCAGCCTGATCGTCACGGCTCCCGTATTCGGCGGGCAAAGGGTGAATCTCGTCGACAACGATGTCGTCGTCGTCCGTGCCTTCTCGCGACAAAGTGCTTTCGCCTTCCGCGCGTCGGTGCTGCGCACCTGCCGCCTGCCGTTCGACTACCTGCACCTTTCCTTTCCCGAAGTGGTGCATGGGACCGTCATCCGCAAATCGACGCGGGTGCGCACCTGCCTGGCGACGAAATGCTCCACGCATGACGAGCCCCCCCTCGACGCGGTGATCGAGAACATCAGCTCGACCGGAGTCCTCCTTGCTGCGGCCCGGAGCCCCGGCGCGCACGGCGAGATCGTGCGCCTCGAATTCGATGCGCGCCTGCACGACGTCGACACGCACATGAGCGTGGACGCGGAAGTCGTCTCCATACACGCGGAGCCCGATTCGCCGGACGGGGGCACCGCCGTCCGCTGCGGGCTCGAATTCCGGGATCTCCCGCCGAGCGACCGGATGGTCGTCAAGGCCTTGGTCTATCAACAAATCATCGAGAACCCGACCACCATTGTCTGAGCGCTGATTGCCGCAGTCGGCCCCGGCGATTGGCACGATCGGCCTGATGCAAGGAGAGGAAGCGACGACGGCCCGCCGCTTCCCTGCCGCGCAGCCGAGGTCGCGTCAATCCGCCTGAGACTGCTTGCGAAAGTGGCCCGCGGCCATCCCGGCCGCAGCCTCCCACAGCGCCGGCGCCCCGCCCTGTATCGGTGGCCGGCAACGCGCCTCGATCTGCTCGAGGGTGACCTCGCATTCGACCCAGGTGCCACCGTCGGTGGCGGCGTTGTGCAGCATCGGTTGGAAGCGGTCGAGCGCCTTGGCGAATTTCGCGTCGTCGCTCTCGGCCGCCTCGAACTCGAACCACAGGTCGCGAAACTCGACCGCCTGCACCTCCGGCAGCAAGCCGAAGATGCGCTCGGCAGCGAGCCGTTCGCGTTCGGCCTGCCCGTCATGGGTCGATGGGACGTGGAAAGGCACATCGCCCGCGTCGATCTCGACGATGTCGTGGATCAGCAGCATCTTGACGACGCGCACCACATCGACCGTGCCGGCGGCATGCTCGGCCAGCACCAGCGCGTACAACGCGAGATGCCACGAATGCTCGGCACTGTTCTCGCGCCGCGAACGGTCGATCAGCGGCGACAGGCGCACGACGCTCTTGAGGCGGTCGATCTCCTGCAGGAAGTTCAGTTGCCGTTCGAGGTCGTGCAGGTTCACGATGCTGCGGTCTCCATCAAGCTGCGAGTGCCACAGAGTCTACCAGCCCTTTGGGCGCGGTCACGATCTGGTCCGGCCCGAAGACTTCGTAATGGACACGGCCGGCCGGCACGCCCCACGAGAACAGCGTGTCACGCTGTTTCAACATGAAGGGCAGCGGACCGCACAGGTAGTAGTCGGCATCGGCGAGTTCGACCCTGCCGCGCACGCGTTCGAGATCGACGATGCCCTCGAAGTGGTAGTCGCGCCCGGGGACGTCTGTCGCGTCCGGAGCGTCATAGAACACGACATGCTCGACATGCGCATGTTCGGCCGCGAGTTGCTCGACGTGTCCCTTGAGCGCATGCACGCGCCCGTTGCGCGCGCCGTGGACGAAGATCGCGCGCCGCGTGGTCTGCGCGAGCGCGTTCAGCATGCTGATCATCGGCGTCAGGCCGACGCCGCCGCTGACGAGCACGACAGGGGTGGTCCGCTCCTCGTCGAGGTAGAAGTCGCCGTAGGGCGGCGACAGGCGGACGCGGTCGCCGACATTGACCGCGTCATGCAGGCGATTCGAGACGATGCCCTGCGGATCCTGGCCTTCCCGTTTGACGGAGATGCGGAAATAGCCGGTGTTGGGCGCTTCGGACAGGCTGTACTGGCGGATCTGCTCGTGGCCGAGCTCGGGGATGTACAGCACGAGGCTGACGAACTGCCCCGGCACGAAGGGCGGCAGCGCGCCGCCGTCGGCCGGGCGCAGGTAGAAGGAGGTGATCAGCTCGCTCTCGCTTTCCTTGCGCTCGACAACGAATTCGCGCCAGCCGTCCCAGCCACCGGGGGCCGCGGCCGCCGCGCGGTAGAGCTCGGCCTCGGCGGCGATCAGCACGTCGGCGAGCTCGCCGTAGGCTTCGGCCCACGCGGCGATGATCTCTTCGGTCGCCGCGGCGCCGAGCACTTCGCGGATCGACGCGAGCAGGTGGCGGCCGACGATCGGATAGTGCCTGGCGCGGATGCCGATGCTCGCATGCTTGTGCGCGATGCGCGACGCGACCGGCGCGAGCGCCGCCGGGTTCTCGATGTGCTGCGCATAGGCGAGCACCGCCTGTGCGAGCGCCTGTTGCTGCTGCCCGCCGGCCTGATTGCCCATGTTGAAGATGTTCCTGAGTTCGGGCTCGTGCGTGAAAAGCCGGGCGTAGAAATGCGTCGTCAGCGCGAGGCCGTGCGCCTGCAAGGCCGGGACGGTTGCCTGGACGAGTTCGATCGTGCGTTTCGAGGCCATCGGGGAGGACTTCCTTTAAGATTCATATTATGTGCATCTTTGCGGGCGCAAGCCTACACTCTTGTCACTCGAGCAGCAAGCAGACGCGGCCGTCGAACGACGCCCGCGACGTCACGGCGCGGGTGCAACGGGAAAGCGTCACGCGGGGCGCGAGACAGCCGCGATCGCTCCGCCCACGTCTTCGCTCCTCGACGACGGCCGGTCAGTCGGCGCGATGCACGCGCAGGTCAATTCAGGGGCCACCTGAAAGCGCGCGGCGCCTGCTCGTCGGGGCGGACGATGCGAAGTTCCAGGATCGCCGGCCGCGGATCGAGCGCCTTGAACTGCAAGACCCCCTTCCGGTGATGGCCACCCGGCGGGTCACCCTGCCAGCCCGTCGGGCGCACCGCGGCGCCGTTTGCGGCGACCAGCGCCGCGCCCTGCAACAGATCGTCGGTGAGCGCCCGGACATGGGTATCCAAGACCACTTCGAACTCCCAGACCGCTCCCGTGATGTTGCGGGGGACGACCTTGACCGTGACACCTGCCTGTTCGGTGCTTTGTGCCGGCAGCTCCGCCGCGGCGAACGCGCCGGCCGACAACACGATGCCCGCGAGCAAGGCGGCCGCACGACTGATCAGCTTGTACATTGTGCATGCTCCCTGGTGGCTTTCATCAGTTTCGTGCCGACAAACACGACTCCCGCTGCGTTGAACAGCAGGCCGACCCAGAAGAGTTCCGTCTGGAATTGCGCAGCGAACGCGACCAGCCCGGTCGCGCCGAGCACCGGGGCAGCATTGGCGAGATAGTGCGCACAGCACGAAATCATCGCGGCCGTGGAGGTGGTGCCGGATGTCGCAACCATAACGCCGGATCTCCTCGCCGCGCCGACGAGATCGCGCAGCCGCACGAAGAGCCCGACCTGGATGCCGAACCCGAGCGTCAGCGGCACGATGAAGTACCAGAAGCCCGAGAACTGCTCCAACGCGAACGCCCAGCCCGAAACGAGCGTGAGGATGACGAAGTACGCCGCGAGCAGGATCGAGGACGCAAGCCCGCCAAACAAGGCCGGACGCTGTATGTCGCTTGAGCTCATTTCATCCCCCTGCCTCGCCGCCGGCGCCGCGGCAAGCGTCCCGGGTCGGCCGCGCTCGGTGACGCCGTCGCGCTCCGCTGCCGCGGGAAAGCTGTTCACGCTGACAGGATAGTCGATGCTAGCCGACCGCGGGCTGACGGCTCGGTGACAGTTTCGTCATGGTCGCGACAGACTTGCGTCGGTCCCCGGTCAGGGCCGGATTCGCAGGATCTCCCGCGCCTGCGCCGGCGTTGCGACCGGCCGCTCCATCTCGCGCGCGATCCGCGCGATGCGCGCGACGAGCTGGGCGTTGCTCGTCGCGAGCTCGCCCTTGCGATGCCAGATGTTGTCCTCGAAGCCGACGCGCACGTGGCCGCCGAGCGCGATCGCCATCGCAGCGAGCGGCAGCTGGGCGGCGCCGATGCCGGCCACTGTCCACGTCGCCTCCGCCGGCAGCTGCGAGCGCAGGAACATCAGCGACTCGGGCGTGCCGGCCATCGCGCCGGGCACGCCGAGGACGAAGTCGACGTGCACCGGCCCGTCGACAACGCCCTTCTTCAGCCAGCGCTGCAGGCTGTGCAGCATGCCGGCGTCGAAGATCTCGAACTCCGGTTTGACGCGCAGTTCCTTCATCGTGCAGAGGAAGTGCTCCATCTCGGACGGCGGGTTCAGGAACACGTCGTCGCCGAAATTCACGGAGCCCATCGACAGCGTCGCCATCTCGGGCCGCAATTCGACCGGAGCGAGGCGTTCGGCGGCACTCATGCCGACGGCGCCGCCGGTCGATACCTGCACGATCACGTCGCAGCGCGCCCGCACCTTCTCGATGATCTCGGCGTAGATCGCCTTGTCCTGGGTCGGTGTGCCGTCCGGGTAGCGGGCGTGGACATGGACGATAGAGGCACCCGCCGCCGCGCACTCCGCTGCGGCGCGGGCGATCTCATCGGGCGTGATCGGCAGCGCGGGCTGCTGCGCACGCGTGACTTCGGCGCCGGTGAGCGCCGCGGTAATGATGAGTTTTTCCATGGCGCGCTCAACGCACGTTGCGCTGACACTCTGCGGGAACGACGCAGGTGCCGGACGCGCGGCAGACGACGACGGGTTCGGGCAGCACGTCGCAGGCCGAAGGCTGGCCATTGACGCCGGACGGCACGATGACCTTGCGCGCCTCGAACTCCATCTTGCGCGAGGTCTTGCCCATGGAGACGATGCGGCCGGTGGCCTCGATGAAATCGCCCGCGCGCACGGGCGCGAGGAACTCGACCTTGTCGTAGGCGACGAAGAGGCCCTCGTCGCCGTCGCTGCGGATCAGCAATTCGGTTGCGACGTCGCCGAAGAGCTGCAGCATCTTGGCGCCGTCGACGAGGTCGCCGGCGTAGTGGGCGTCGTGGGCGCTGATCCGCAGGCGGATCAAGCTGGTGATTTCCTTGTTCATGTTGTCTCCCTTATGCGGCGTGCCGCTTGATCCATTCGTTGATCGCGAAGGACGCGACGTCCTCCGCGTAGGACTTGGTGCCGAAGCCGGCGTCGTAGCCGAGCTCCTTCGCGAGTTCGTGCGTGATGCGCGGACCGCCGACGACGAGGATCACGCGGTCGCGGATCCCTTCGGCTTCGAGGAGATCCGACAGGCGCGTCAGGTTGTCGAGGTGGATGTTCTTCTGCGTGACGACCTGGGAGACGAGGACCACGTCGGCCTGCTCCTCGATCGCACGGGCGACGAGTTCCTCGGAGTCGACCTGCGCGCCCATGTTGATCGCACGCACCTCGTGATAGCTCTCCAGCCCCTTATGGCCGTTGTAGCCCTTCATGTTCATGATCGCGTCGATGCCCACGGTGTGGGCGTCGGTCTCGATGCAGGCGCCGAGGAAGACCATCTTGCGGCCCATCTTGTCGGCGATCAGCGCGTTAATCGCGTCCTTGTCCAGCGTCTCGAACTCAGGCTTGGCGACCTTGATGCGCGAGAGGTCGACGCGGTGCTTGCACTGCCCGTACAGCACGTAGAAGGAGAAGCCCTGCCCCATGTCCTCGGCGTGCACGACGGCGGGCTCGTCGAGCCCCATCTCCAGCGCGAGCTGGCGCGCGGCCTCCTTGGCGTTCTCGTCGAGGGCGACCGGCAGCGTGAAGGAAAGCTGCACGCGGCCGTCGTTCATCGTGTCGCCGTAGGGTTTCACCCAGTTTTCAGCGACCGGCTCAGTGGTGTGCGCGGCGAGGTATTTGCTCATGTCGGCGCTCATCTCAATTGGCTCCCGCAAGCATCAGGTCCGGGAAGGGGTTGTAGTAATCGGCGGATTTCGCGATCACGCCATCGAGGCCCTTGCCGCCATCCATCGTGCGCGAGATGTCGGCGAAGGTGCCGCGGCCGATCGCCGCCGGCAGACCGATCTTCTCGATCTCGGCCAGTATCCCCACGGTCTCGACGAGCACTTCCTGAGCGCGGGACTCGATCCGCCCGCCGGCCCTGAATTCGACCTCGTCGTGGAGATCGCGCATCGTGCCGAACACGTACTTCGCGTTCTGGATCGCGAGGAAGCGGTCCTGGATGAAGGGGGTGTGGATCGCCTCGGTCATCATCCCGAGGAGGTGGATGTTCTGGCCGGTGAGCGTGCTGACGACGTTGAACAGCGCGTCCTGGATGTGGCCCTTGAACACGTTTCCGGTCATGTGCTTCGTCGGCGGCATGTACTTAAGACACGCTTCCGGGAAGACCTGGCGCACGAGCTGGGCGTGGGCGACTTCCCACAGGAAGCCGTTCTCGAGGTCCGGGTTGATCTCGAAGGCGTGGCCGAGGCCCATCTGGTCCGGCTTCAGGCCCGAGATGAACGCGAACTGCTCGTTGATGAGCTGGGACGCGAGCACCGTGTGCGCGGCATCATAGGCGTCGGCGGTGGTCAGGTAGTTGTCCTCGCCGGTGTTGATGATGATGCCGGCGTAGGCATTGACCATGCGCGAGAAGAACTGGTCGATGAAGGTGCGCTTCATGTTGATGTCGCGGAAGATGATTCCGTACATCGAGTCGTTGAGCATCATGTCGAGACGCTCCATCGCGCCCATCGCCGCGATCTCGGGCATGCACAGGCCCGAGCAGTAGTTCGTCAGGCGGATGTAGCGGCCGACCTTGGCGCCGACCTCGTCGAGCGCGGCGCGCATCAGGCGGAAGTTCTCCTGCGTGGCGTAGGTGCCGCCGAAGCCCTCGGTGGTCGCGCCATAGGGCACGTAGTCGAGCAGGCTCTGGCCGGTCGAGCGGATCACCGCGACGATGTCGGCGCCCTGCTCCGCGGCGGCGCGCGCCTGGACGATGTCTTCAAAGATGTTGCCGGTGGCGACGATCAGGTAGAGCCAGGGCGTGCGCGCCTCGCCGACCCTGTCAATCTGCTGCGCACGCAGCGCGCGCTGGGCGGCGATGTGATCACACATCTTCGCGGCGATCGCTTCGGCGGATTTACGGGCGGCCTTGTCGTGCTTCGGCGCGGTAAGCACGAGCTTGCCGGCGGCGACGGCCTCGGCAACCTGCTGCGCGCTGAGGCCATGCTCGTCCATCGCCCCGGCGACGACGGCCGCGGCGCCGTGCGGCAGGAGATTTCGCTCCTGCAGGTGCGCGACGAGGCGGTTCGGCAGCGGGATCTGACCATCGTTCGCTTGGTCCACGCCATCGACGCCCATCAGGCGCAGCGTCGCGCGTTCGACCGTGGTCGTCGTGTACTGGCTCATGTCGTCGAACACGCGGTGCGCGATACGGCGCGCCGACTCGCGCGCGCGGTCGATCTGGCCCTGGTCGAGATTGAGTCGGGTCATTCAAGAACTCCTTCGGGTTGTTCCTCGCGCATCACGTCGGCGACGACGTGATGGGGGAAGGCCCGGCGTGCCGCGTCGAGGAAGTCCCCGGCGTCGAAGCTGCCGCCGAGCGGCGAAAACGGGTTGAGGGTGATGCCGGCGATGCGAATGCATCTGAAAGCCGCGAGGTGCGCGCCCATCGCGGTGAAGCCCGCGACGTCGTTCGCATCCACGAAAAGCTTGGTGCCGTCGGCAACGACGACGGTGAGGCCCGGATGGCGCGCGGCGAGCGTCTTCAGCGCATGCCAAAGTGCCCGGCCGACCGCTCCGCTGACGGCGATCGTCGCGGGATCGGGCAGGCCTAACAGCGTCGGCGCGGCGTTGAGCGTCGGGATGCGCGCGTCGAACACGGACTCACCTGCGCCGTTCCACGCGCCGATGCCGCCGTGCGCAAACACGCGCTCGCAGCGCGCCGAGAGCACTTCGTCCGCAGCCGGAATGCCGAGGATCGCCAGCCGGTCGCGCGTCTTGCGGATCACGTCGGCGATGCCGCCACCGATCGCCGCCCCGGTCGCGAGCACGACACCATCCGCAATCGCGGGCGACGCGTGATGGCTGCGCCCGAGCGCGCCGTCGAGCAGCACCAGCGCGCAGCCGCAGCCCTTCAGGATCGCGATCACCTTCTGCTGGTCGGAGCTGCGCGACGCGCCGGCGATCTCCATCTCGCCGTGGTCGAGCGCACGCACGATCAGGATCTCGCCCATGGGGCTGTCGATGCCGGTCGCGCCGATCTGCTTCCAGCGCACCTTCGCGCGCAGCAGCGTGTCGCGTGCGGTCGCGACGAGGCTGCCGGGCCATACGAGCACCGGCGGCTTCGGGATCGAGAACACCTGGTCGCGGTCCTCGCCGTCGCGTCCGATCGACGTGATGCCGACCGTCGCGCCGTGAGCGTGCGCCTGGGCGAGGAGATGATTCAGGCACACCGTCTTGCCGGTGTTCTTTGTCATCCCCATCACCGCCAGCGTCGTCATGCCGGCTGCGCGGATCTCGCGCCACAGCGCGCTCCCGGTCATGGCGGCAGCCTCAGACATACAGCGTCTCGAAGAGATGCCGCAGCGCCGGGCTCTCGCGCAGCAGTTCCAGCGCGAACACCGCGTGGCCCTTCGCGTAGCCGTTGCCGATGATCATCTCGATGTCCTTGCCGACGCCTTCGGCGCCGAGCGCGGCGGCCGTGAAACTCGTTGCCATCGAGAAGAAGTAGATCTTCCCGCCGTCGCGCGTCGCGAGGATGCTGCCCATCTCGGTGTTCGGGATGTTCACGCAGTTGATCACGACGTCGGCCATGCGCCCGCCGGTAATTTCCGACACCGCTTCCATCATCGACACGGCATCGGTCGCATCCGCCCGCAGCGCGTGATCGACCCAGCCGAGCTCGCTCATCCGGCGGCAGTCCTTGTCGAAGGGCGACACACCGATCACTCGCCCCGCCGGGCCGACACGCTTCTTCGCCTCGTAGGTGCACAGCGTGCCGGACTTGCCGCCACCGCCGACGACCACGACCGTGTCGCCCGGACGCACGAGGCGCGCGGTCTGCGCCGGCGCACCGGCCACGTCCAGGATCGCGAGCGCGACCTTCTCCGGGATGTCGTCCGGCAGCTTCGCGTACAGGCCCGTCTCGAACAGGATCGCCTGGCCGTCGATCTCGATCTGGTCCTTGTCGGCGTGCACGGCGCGGACCGCGTCGATGCGCAGCGGCGTGAGCGACAGCGACACCAGCGTGGCGAGCCTGTCGCCGACCTTCAGGTCAACTTTGCCGGCGAGCTTCGGCCCGATCTCCGCGACGCGGCCGATCAGCATGCCGCCCGAGCCTGTCACCGGGTTGTGCAGCTTGCCACGCTGGCCAACGATGTCGCGCACGATGGACGCGATGCGGCCCGTGTCGCCACCGGCCTCGGTCTTGATCTGCGTGAAGCTCGCGGCATCGATGTTGAGAGCCGCGACGTCGATCAGGATCTCGTTGTCGCAGATCTCCATCGCGTTGTCGATCTTCCAGGCGCCCTGCGGCAGGACGCCTTGCGGCTCGACGACGCGGTGCGTGCCGTAGGGGGAACCATGCTTCATGTCGCCCCCTTACGCGCGGCTCTGCGACGGGACGCGGAAATCGAGACCGAGGCCTGGCATCTCCACGGTATCGCCCTTGTAGTTGCGGCACTTGATCGTCGTCCCCTGGCCGTCTCGGCGGATCTCCTCGGTCACATAGGTCGGGATGATCGGCAGCTTGCCGAGACCGCCCAGGCCATCGACGACGAAGGTCGGCACCGCCGGCCCGCTGATCCAGCCGCGGATGCCTTCGTACAGCTCCAGCATGCGGTGGTAGGGCACGATGAAGTGGTGCGCGCCCTCGACCATGTCGGTCGAGTAGACGTAGTACGGCCGCACACCCATTTCGATCGCCTGCATGAAGAGCTCGCGGAGCACCGCGACGTCGTCGTTCACGCCCTTCAGGCACACCGTCTGCAGGCCCATCATGATGCCGGCCTTCTGGATCAGCTTGACGCGCTCACGCAAGAGCGGCGTGATCTCTTTCGGGTGATTGATGTGGATGTTCACCATCTGCACGCGATGCTTCTCGAGGATCGCGCACAGCTCGGGCGTCACGCGGGTCGGCAGCTGCACCACCATGCGCGAACCGATGCGCAGGAAGCGCACGTGCGGCGCGCGCTCACGGATCGCGCCGAGGATGTAGTCGAGGCGCTCGTCATCGAAGGTCAGCGGATCGCCGCCCGACAGCAGCACGTCGTCGATGTCCTTGTTGCTCGCGATGTAGTCGATCGAGCGCTCGATCTCGTCCTTGTGCACCGAGCCGGTCGGCTGCGACACCATGCGTTTGCGCGTGCAGAAGCGGCACAGCGTCGCGCAGGTGTTCGACACGAGGAAGAGCACGCGGCGCGGATAGCGATGGACGACGCTGGTACCGGGGACGGTGTCGCCCTCCTCGCCCAGTTCGTCGAGCATCGTCTCGAAGCCGGCTTTCTGCTCCTCGTGGCGCGAGGGCAGGTATTGCAGCCGGATCGGACAGTTCGGATCGTGCGGATCCATGAGCTTCGCCATGTAGGGCGTGATCGACACCGCGAACTTCTCGTACACGGTGCCGTTCACGTCCTCCATGTTGTCGAGGATGTCCTTCAGTTCCGAGTGCCGGATGTAGCGGCGGGCGAACTGCTTCTGCCAGGATTCGGAAGCCGGATCGTAGGCTTCCAATTCGGCGCGCGTCAGCAGCTGGCGGGGGGAGATCACGACTTTCTGCAGCATTTTCCTGTCCCTTTTGTTCGTCGTTATGAATGGCCGCAGGGGCCTGACGAAGACGAGTTTAGGGACGGGCCGCGCCGGCCTGAACAGGCAAAGTGACTTTGAATATGCCTGCCAATCAGTCAAAATGACCGACATTCGGACAATCTGACGTCTACCCTGCAAAATCCATGGACGAACTCGACCGCCAGCTCATCGAGCTGCTGAAAGTGAATGCCCGCCTGCCCGTCGTGAAGATCGCGCAGGCGCTCGGCTGCGCCCGCAGCACGGTGCAGTTGCGCCTCAAGGCGCTGGAGGATTCAGGAACGATCAGCGGCTACACCGTCAGCGTGACGAAGCCACAATCGACGCGTTCGATCCAGGCGATGGTGCTGATCTCGATCGAATCGAAGAACGAGCCGGATGTCGTGCGGGCGCTGCGCAAGCGCCACGAGATCACCAAGCTCTACTCGATCAGCGGCCGCTACGACCTGTGCGGCATGCTGGAAACGGAGACCACGCACGAACTGGATTCAGTGATCGACCGCGTGCGGGCGATCAGGGGCGTGGTGGATACGTTTTCGACGATCCTGCTGTCGACAAAGCTGGACCGGCCGGGCTGAGCGAGCGGCAAGCACAGGTCAATCGATCGCACCGCCAGTCGATCACATCCATACCGCCCGCAGAGATCGCCCGCCGGATGCTTCGCGCCACCCCGACCTCATGCAGCCTCATCGCCCCTGCCGCCAACAATCGGATGACTCCCCGCCTCGACCGGCTTGACGACGTGCTGCTCTAGCGAGTCGTGGGCGGGGTACAGCACCAGGAGACTGGCGATGCCCCCGAGCCGGTGAAATCGCGCGCTCGGTCTCACCGCCACCAGAATGACGCGGTCGTCATCCTCGGGCACGGGGTCCGGATCCAGCTGTCTCATCGCCTCTCTCCTTCACTCCGCAACCGTTCATCGCATTACACCGTCGCCGGGCGCTTCACCCATACATCGGGTCGGGGTTTCAGCAGGGCGGCGCGCGTGTCGACAGGGTCGGAGGTATCGCTCCGGTCAGGATTCGGATCGCAACGCGCTTCGAGCAGCGCTCCATGCCGTTCGACGCAACGACCGCCCGCCGCAAGGGCAATATCCTTCTCCCTCTCGGCCTCATTGGCGGCCACACGCGACTTCGCCTCGCCAGAAACTTCACCGGCCATCCCAAATGGTCTGCTCGCCATGTGGCCCTCCTTTGCCGTCGCGGCCTCGTACCCTGGTTCTCATCTTAGGTACATGAAACCGAGTTGATAAGTCACATCTCCCGAACATCGGTGTTGCTTTCACATCTACAATCAATCACGTTGTGATCGTTGATCCAGGCAGATCGCCCCGGCCCCACGAAAGCGCACGCTGGGGTAGCCAGTCACGGTCATCAGTGCAACGTGCCGTGCAATCCGCCACCGCAGCGGCTTTCCCTCCTCCGTCCGACTGAGCCGTGGACGGCATCCCCGCAACACGGTCGCGGGCCGCATTCGATCATCCGACGCGTCGCAGCATTGTCTCCCTACGCGCGACAAGCTGATTCTTTGCGGGGGTCTTATCGCCCGCCCGTCGGTACCTTAGGATCAGCCCCTGTCCTGCCGCGCACCGCTCATTGGCCCGGCGCGTCGCACCGCCCCCTCGACAGCCCGGAAAAATCACCTGGCACAACCGAAGCCGCCCGGATTTGAAGCATGAACCTCACCCGAGATTTCCTTCGCGCAAAGAGCCCCTGTGCTGACGGTTTCCGCTGGTTTCTTCGCCATTACGGAGAAGGCGGAAATTACCAGGAACTGCTCGACGAGCTGGTTGCAGATGGCCGCGCCGACGATGCCTGCTGGCTGATGGACCAGTTCGGTCCGACAAACAAGGTCCTTGTCGTCGACACCATCGATGCCGACGCCCTTGTCTATGCAGGCACGATCGAGGTGCATGGCAACATCGAAGTGGGCGACGTGCTGCGCGTCGGCGGATCGATCCGGACCGAAGGGAGCATACGTGCCGGACGAGCAATGAACGTCGGGGGCGATCTTCGTGTCGCGGGACATCTTCGTGCCGAGGGACGTGTGTTCGTCGGAGGCGACATGCGCGTCGGCTGGGGTGTGGACGCCAACGGCCCGCTGCGTTGCCGCGGCAACCTTCATGTGGGTCGCGACCTGTACTGCAACGATGCGGCCGACTTCACGGGCAATGCATTCGCGGGTGGAAATCTCGTCGTTCACGGCGCGATCACCTGCGCGAAGAGCCTGCGTGCAGGATTTGACATTGCCGGCGATCAGGACATCAACGCAGCCCAAGGCATCGAAGCGGGTGGCGGGATTCACTGTGGCCGACATCTGGAAGCCGGCTGGGGAATCCGCGCGGGAGACGCGATCCTCGCGGATGGCTCGATCCGGGCAGGCGAAAGCATCCTTGCCGGCGAGGAAATCCGTGCCGGCAAAGGACATGGGATTTTCGCCGGACTGAGCATTCCCATCGATGCCTGGGAGAGCTGCGCGAAGGTGAAGGCGAAAAACCTGCCCGTACGCCTGATGAGCGGCTGGTGGGAAGGGCAGGACTCTCCGCTGACGACACCATGATCCACGAAGCGTGAGTCGAGTCGATCCAGGTTCCGCGCCGCCCCCCAGCCCTGTCACTCCGTGCGCTTCCGACCCGAGACATGGCCGTTTCGTCGACGGTTACAATGGGGGCATGCAAGACCTGAACCTGATGGTGACATACGCGCATGTGGTGGATTGCGGCAGCTTCTCCGGGGCAGCCCGCCGCCTCGGCACGTCACGTTCGGCAGTAAGCAAGGCCGTCGCAAAGCTCGAACACTCGCTCGGCGTGCGCCTGCTCCAACGCAGCACTCGCCACCTGAGCGTCACCGAGGTCGGAGCGGCGTTTGCCGAGCACTGCACCCGCATCGTCGATGAGATCGCGCAAGCTGAACAGCTTGCGGACAGTCTGCATGCGCAGCCGCGCGGCACCTTGCGCGTCGCCGCGTCGGTCGCCTTCGGGACGCTGCACGTTGCGCCCGCCCTTGCCGACTTCCTTGGCCGTTACCCTGACCTGGATGTCGACATGACCATCTCCGACCGCAGCATCGATCTCGCGGAAGAAGGCTACGACATCGTGGTACGCGTGGCGAACGAGCTGCCACCGACGCTTGTCGCACGCCAACTCGCGCCGGTACGACGCAAGCTGTGCGCGACGCCGGAGTATTTTGCGCGACACGGCCTGCCGGCCATTCCGCAGGACTTGTCCCGCCACAACTGTCTCGACTACACGCACTCCGGCGAGCAGGGGCTATGGCGCTTCACCGGGCCTTCCGGCGAGATCGCGGTGCCCGTTTCCGGGCGCTTGCGCATCAATGATGATGAAGCCCTGTCCCAGGCCGTACTCGGCGGGCTCGGGCTCGCATTGCTGCCAACCTTCATCATCGGCAGCGACCTGCAAGCGGGCCGGCTCTGCGCGGCGCTGTCCGAATACATCCCCGTCGAGCGCCACGTCTACGCCCTTTACCTCCCGACCCGGCACCTGCCGGTCAAGGTTCGTGCGTTCATAGATTTCCTGCTCGAACGTTTCGGACCCGAGCCCTATTGGGACGCGGAAAGACCCGCCACGACATCTGCCGAATGACGGCGGCGTCTTGAGGCGCGGGTTCGCGCGTTCAAGCCGAGGCATGGGGGTCGCCGGGCAAGCCGGAGACCGACGCCATACCCTGCGCTCATGAGCGACCTTCAGTCGGCCGCCCTCCCACATCCCGAGCGCGGCTGGGCGCTTCGGCATCAAGTTGCACCACGGGCGCGGCGCCGCTTTGCGGATCACGATAGACCGCGGCGCGCATGATGAGCATCGCGACCACCGGTGCGGTCATGAGGACGAACGCCGTGATCAAGAGTTCGTGGATAACCGGACGCGCCTGTGTGACGGTGAAATACACCATGGACGCGAGCAGGATGCAGCCGGCACCAAGCGTGATCGTGATCGCGGGACCATGAATGCGCTGATAGAAGGTCTTGAGCCGCAACAGGCCCAAGGTGCCGATGAGCGTGATGAGGCCGCCCAGCACGAGCAGGAAAGTGACGGTCACTGCGGCCCACCAGGGCAATCCGGCGCCATTCATTCGATCACCTCGCCGCGCATGAGGAACTTGGCTAATGCGATCGTCGAGACAAAGCCGAGGAGCGCAATTATCAGGGCGGCCTCAAAATAGACTTGGCTGCCGTATCGGATGCCGAGCATCAAGGCGAGCAGCATCGTGCACATCCACAAGGTATCGAGCGCGAGCACGCGGTCTTGCGCAGACGGGCCGATCAGCAGGCGCACGGTGCACAGCATCATGGCCAGCACGACACAGACGAGTGCGAAACCGATCGCCAGGAACACCAGGGTGCCGGGAGTCACGTACTTTCTCCTTGTCCGGTGCGGCGCGGTGCTTCGAACAATTCGATGATGGGCCGCTCGTAACGCGTCTTGATGGTCTCGATCCACCAACGCTCGTCGTGCAGATCAAACACGTGCAACAGCAATTCATGACGATCCGGCAGCAGATCGACCCATACCGTGCCCGGAGTGGTATTGATCAGGCAGGACAGCAGCGCCAGCCCGTGCGGGCTGCGCAGTTCAAGCGGCACACGGATGAATTGGGAATTCACACCTTCCGACCTTCGGAACAGGATGATCCCGCCGACGTTGAAGCATGAGCGCACGATCTCGATGCCTGACATTCCCAACAGCCGTAGCAGGGCCAGCGGTCGCGCGATATGCGCGTAGCCGTGCGGTTGCAGGGGGCGCGCCAGAATGGGGCCGACGATTGCGAGGATGCCGCCCAGCAGCCAGTGTGCCGCCTCCAGGCTCTGATTCAGCATCAGCCACGTCAGCAAAAGGCTGATCGACAGCATCGGCGACGGAATCCAGCGTCTCATCGTGCCCCCTCGGGAATCGGCACACGAACGACCGGCGAATGTCCAAGCACCCGTTCGCCGTAGTCATCGACACGCTTCAGTCCGTCTGCGGTTCGTTCCATATATTCGAACACGTTCCCGGCCAGCACCGTGAGCACGGCGCACAGCACGACCAAAGCCGTCACCGGCGCAGCCTCCGACGCGAGCAGACTGGGTGGTGTGCTTGCGCCCGAAGCCCAGAACGTGCGCACGCCCAGTCGCATCAACGCGATGATCGACGCCAGGCCCGCAATGATGAGCAGTGCGATCAACACCCAGACCGTGGGCGTCACGCCCGGCCGTCCGGGCGCCGGAGTTTCGAGCAAGGCGTGAATCAGGCTGAACTTGGCGATGAAGCCCGAGAGCGGCGGCATGCCGCTGATAACCAGCGCGCACGTTACGAAGCTCAGACCGAGGAACGCGAGCGCCCCCGGAATCACGACACCCACCGGGTCCTCCGGTTTGTCGTCGATCGCGAACGCCTCCATCGTCACGGCGAGGAGCGATGCGCCCGGCGGACGGATGCGCTCGGTGAGTTCGAGCAGCAGCATGAAGGCGGACATGGCCAGCGTCGCACTGACAAGATAGTACAAGCCTGCCGCGAGCACGGAGCCGCCGGATAGTCCGATCACGGCCAGCAGCGTGCCCGAGGACACGACCGCGCCGTATCCCGCCATGCGTGCGCCTTCCTGACTCGAGAGCAAGCCGATGGCACCGAACACGATCGTCGCCATTCCGCCCGCGGTCAGTGCTGCAAAACCGAAACCCGCGAGGGGGCCGGCCGCATCGCCGAACACCGCCAGCCATACCCGCAGCACCGCGTAGACGCCAACCTTCGTCATCACCACCAGCATCGCCGCAACGGGGGGACATGCCGAGGAATAGGTGCCTGGCAACCAGAAACCGAGGGGCCACATCGCCGCCTTGGTGAGGAAGGCCAGCGCCAGCACGCTCGCTCCGATCTGCAACAGATAGGCATCCTCCGGCCTCAGCATGGAAACGCGCTTTGCCAGGTCGGGGATGTTGAGCGTGCCGGAAGCCGCGTAGATCAATGCCACACCGATCAGGAACAACAGCGATGCGATCAGGTTGACGGCGATGTACTGCATGCCGGCTCGAATCCGGTTCAGATTGTAGCCGTGCAGCAGCAAGCCGTACGAGGCGGCCAGCATGACCTCGAAGAAGACGAACAGGTTGAACAGGTCGTTCGTCAGAAACGCGCCGTTCAATCCCATCAGCAGGAAGAGAAACAGCGAATGGAAGTGCACGCCGACGCGATCCCAGCGGCGTGCGGAAAAGACCAGTACGGCCAGGGCAATGGTCGCGGTCAGCACCAGCATCAGGGCGGCAAGGCGGTCGACCATCAGCGCAATCCCGAAGGGGGCGGCCCAGTTTGCGGCGAGATACACGCCGATCGCCTTCGGCCAATGACCGCCGTCGACCAGCGCCATCAGCGTCACGGCCAGAATCAACAGGAGGACGTTGACGGCTGCGGCGAGGCCGAGTTTGATATTGTGGTGCTTCTGATTCACCGGAATCAGCGCCGCGCCAGCGACAAGCGGCAGCAGGACGGGCAGCACGATCAGATGTTCCTGCCAGGGGAGCGCACTCATTCGCGGGGCTCCTCGCCATCGACGTGGTCACTGCCTGTCAGGCCGCGCGCTCCAATCATCATCACCAGATACAGCGCGGTCGTCGCAAAGCCGATCACGATGGCCGTCAGCACGAGGCCCTGCGGCAGCGGATCGGCAAACTGCGACGGATCGACCGGTGTCTGGGGGGTGATCGGCGGACGGTCTACCCACAGGCGCCCCATGCCGAAAATGAACAGGTTGACCGCGTAGGACATCAGCAGCAGCCCGGTGATCAGCTGGAACGTCCGTGGCCGCAGGATCAGCCAGATACCGGAACCGAAAGTCACCCCGACGGCGATGGCGAACACGATCTCCATCAGACGTTCCTCCGGCCGGCCGTGACGATGTCCTGCATCCCGTCGCCGGGATTCCGACGAGCGCGCAGGGACTGATGCGCGAGCGCAACCAGCATCAGCATCGTCGTACCCACGACGACCGCAAACACGCCAAAATCGAACACGAAGGCGCTCGGCAGATGGAGTTCGCCCAGCAGCGGCCAGTTGACGTGCGCCGTATGGGTTGTCAGGAAGGGGTGTCCGAATGCCCATGCCCCCAGGCCGGTCGCGCATGCCAGCAGCAACCCGAACCCGAGCCATCTGTGCGGCCGCAGCTGAATGCGATTCTCGACCCAAATTGCACCGGCCAGCATGTATTGCACCAAGATCGCCACCGCGAAGATCAGACCTGCAACGAAGCCGCCACCCGGCTGGTTGTGTCCGCGCATGAAGAAATACGCCGCGACGGCTCCAATGAAGGGCAACAGCATGCGCAGGTAGATGCCAGCCACGAGCAGGTAGCCGCGGTTTGCCTGTTCGGTCGGACTTTGCGTGCTTGCGGCATCGGCCGCATTCTTTTGCTGTGCGGGGACGTTCGTGCTGTCAGCAGCGGGACGGAAGCGCCGCAGCAGCGCGTACACCGTGAGTGCGACGACCGACAGCACGGTCACTTCGCCCAGCGTGTCGAAGCTGCGGAAATCGACCAACAGCACGTTCACGACGTTGCTGCCGCCACCTTCGCTCAAGGCGCGCAGGAGGAAGAAATCCGCGATTGTCGCCGGCGCAGGATGCACCAGCACCGCGTAGGTCAGCAGCGCCATTGCAAGGCCGCCTGCAACCGCAACCATCATGTCGCGCGAGCGCCGCAGCCACACACTGCGCGGAATCGCGAGATGGAGCACCTTGGGCTCGATGCGCGGCGGCAACCAGCGCAGGCCGAGCAGGATCAGCACCGTCGTGACGGTTTCCACCATCAATTGCGTGAGCGCCAAGTCAGGTGCCGAGAGCCACAGGAATGTTGCCGCGGTGACGATGCCCGTTCCGCCGATGAGGATGAGGGCGGCCAGGCGGTGGTACTTCGCCATCCACGCTCCCGCCACGGCGCAGGCACAACCGATGACCCAGATGCCAGCGAAGAGCGGATCGGGATCGCGCAGCGGAATCTCGGTCCAGCCCTGCGGCGTGCCGACCAGCAACAGCGGAACGATCAGCAGCGCCAGCATCATCATCAACAGCTGGGGCTGCAGGCGCGTGGTGCCTAGATGCTGCAGCAGCCATTGAGCCGAGCGCGTCAGGAGCACCATGAACGTTTCGTAAGCCTGCGCTCCGCTCAAACGATGGATGAGCGGAACGTGCTCCCGCTGGCGCAGGTTGAAGTGACGGCGCAGAACGACGTACAGCGATATTCCCCCGCTGAGCGCAATCGCACTCATCAGCAGTGCGAGGTTGAAGCCATGCCAGGGCGCGAGGTCGTAGTCAGGCGCGCTCGAACCCAGCGTCGCCGTCACGGCCAAGTCAAGGATCGGACCGATGCTCACGCTCGGGATGACGCCGACCACGAGGCATACGACCACCAGCAGCTCCACCGGAAACCGCATCCAGCGTGGCGGCTCGTGGGGCTCGCGCGGGAATGGGGTCGCAGCCGTGCCGAAGAAAATCGAGATGAAACGCAGCGAGTACGCGACGCTGAACATGCCCATTGCCACGGCGGCGACGGACATCCACCAGTTTTCGTCCCCGCCCACCAGCGCGGTCTCCGCGAAGAACATCTCTTTCGACAGGAAGCCGTTGAGAAGGGGCACGCCCGCCATGGCGGCACTGGAGACGATGGCGAGCACCGCGGTCACCGGCAGCTGGCGACGCAATCCGCGCAGGACGCGCAGATCACGGGTGCCGGTTTCGTGGTCGATGATGCCGGCGGTCATGAACAACGAAGCCTTGAAGGTCGCATGATTGAGGATGTGGAAGATCGCCGCGACGATCGCCAGCGGCGTGCCGATGCCGATCAGGACGGTAATCAGCCCGAGGTGGCTGATCGTCGAATAGGCCAGCAGGCCCTTGAGATCGTGCTGGAAGATCGCGATGAAGGCCCCGATCAGCAGCGTGCATACTCCGGCGCCGCCGATGATCCAGTTCCATTCCGGCGTTCCGGCCAGCGCCGGCCACAACCGCACGAGCAGGAAGACGCCGGCCTTCACCATGGTCGCGGAATGGAGATACGAGGATACGGGCGTCGGGGCGGCCATCGCATGCGGCAGCCAGAAATGGAACGGGAACTGGGCGCTCTTGGTCAGCGCCCCCAGCGCGACCAGCACCAGCGCCACCCGGTACAACTCGTGCCCCCGGATGCGCTCCCCCGAATTCAGCACTTCATCGAGATCGTAGCTGCCGACGATGTGGCCCAACACGAGCACGCCGGCAAGCAGGCACAGCCCCCCCGTGGCCGTCACCGTGAATGCCATTCGCGCACCGCGTCTGGCGTCGGCACGGTGATGCCAGTATCCGATCAGCAGGAAGGAAGTCAGGCTGGTGAGTTCCCAGAACACCACCAGTTGTACCAGGTTGCCGGACAGGACCACGCCCAGCATCGACCCCATGAAGGCGAGCAGGAAGGAGAAGAAACGCGGCACCGGGTCCTTCGGCGACATGTAATAACGTGCGTACAGCACCACCATCAGACCGATGACGAGGACCAGCATGGTGAAGACCCATGCCAGGCCGTCCACGCGCAGCACGAGTTCGAGACCATGCGAGGGTAGCCAGGCGAACTCCTCGCGCAACACCTCGCCGGAAGAAACGGCAGGGTAAAGGAGACCGGCGACGAGCAGCCCGCAGGCCGTGATGACGAACGCCAACCACGCCTCGCGGTTGCGGGCGTTTTCGGGCATGAGTGCCGCCAACAGACTGCCGGCGAACGGAACGAGGATCAGTGAAGCAAGCAGCATCAAGTATGGCTGTCGGGCAAAAAAGGTTCAGGGAGCGCGCGCCGTTTGTGCGATCAGCATGTCACACGAGAGCCCCTCCAGCAGCCGTTCCGCGGTATTGCCAAGGATGAAGTTCATGATTCCGTCGCGCCGGTTGCGGCCGATCACGACGAGATCGACCCGGTTCTTGCGCACGTAACATCCGAGTGTCGACACCAAGGTACCGCATTCGACCACGGCATGGAGGTCGATGCCTGTCGGAAGCGGCGTCCCTTCGATGAAGGCCGCGCATTGTGCATACGCCGTCCGCAAGGCAGCTCCCACGCTCGCCGGATTGGTGCTGAAACCGGACATCGGTGGGGTGTAAGCATGATAAAGCGTCACGTCGCGGCCTGGGAAGAACGCAATCGCCGTGAGCAAGGCCTGGCGGGATGCGGCGGAAAAATCGGTGGCCACCACAATCCGTCTGTAGGGCCCGTGCGTCCGAGCGTGCACGACCAGCAAGGGTTGTCGCAGGCAGCGGGCCAGGCGCTCGTTGGTCGAGCCCAACAGGAGCTGTCCCAGGGTTTCCTGACGTGCGATTCCGGTGACCACCAGGTCTGCCTCGACGGCGCAGGCCGTTTCGCGGATTGCCGTCTCGGGGTCCCGTCCCCGCACGATCCGAACCCTCGCCGGCATCCCCGTGCCCGAAAGGTCGCGGGCAAGCTGCCGATGCGCCACATTCATCAACTCGTCGTCCGTCGCTCCACCGATCCAGGCAAGCGTCCGGTCCGGGTAAACCGACGGATCGACGACGTTCAGGGCGACGATCTCCGCATGCCACTCGCGGGCGAGTTGCGCCGAGCGGTCCAGTGCGCGGTCACAGCGCACACCGAGATCGGTCGCCAGGAGCAGGCGACCGGGAGGGGAATCGGGGGGATGAATCTTGCTGATGTCCGTCACGGTCACTTCTCCTCGGGCGGATGCCCATTCATGCATGGCTCAGGCGTGCAGCAAGGCCGCTGCGGCGAATGAAGAATTTCTCGAGCTCCGCCACGACAAACACGAGCAGGCCGGCTGCCACCACCTTGCTCCATTCCATCGGCGTGAGCGCAGTCGAATTGAAAATGCCGTGCATGAAGTCCGCGTGCGTGTAGGCAATCTGCAGCGGAATGCAGGCGGTGATCGCGAGGAGGACATGACGATTACTGGTCAGCCCCTTCCAGTTCGTGACAGGCGCAAAGATGAAGCGGCTGTTGAGCAGGTAGAACATTTCAGCCATCACGACGGCATCGACGGCCATCGTGCGCGCCGTCTCCACGCTCGTGCCCATGTCCAATTCCCATAGGAAGAGTCCGAGCGCACCGGTCATCATCAGCACGGAGACCATCAGCACCCGCCAGATGAAGAACCCCGACAGCAAGGCTTCGCCCGGCGGCCGCGGATGGCGATTCATGACGTCGCCCTCAGCCGGTTCGAAGGCGAGCGCCAGGCCCAGCGTCGAAGACGTGACCATGTTGATCCACAGCACCTGCGCGGGCGTCAGCGGCAGGGCCAGTTCGAACAGAATGGCCGCGATAACGACGAGCGCCTCACCGCCATTGGTGGGCAACATGAACAGGATGAATTTCTTCAGGTTGTCATAAACGGCGCGGCCTTCCCGAACGGCGGTCGCGATCGTCGCGAAGTTGTCGTCGGCAATCACCATGTCGGCGGCTTCCTTGGCCGCCTCGGTACCTTTGAGGCCCATCGCCACGCCGACATCGGCCCGCTTCAATGCGGGGGCGTCATTCACCCCGTCGCCGGTCATCGCGACCACCTGGCCGTCGTCCTGCAGCGCTTTCACCAGACGCAGCTTGTGCTCGGGGCTGGCCCGCGCGAATACATCCAACTCCATCGCCACCCGCCGCAACGCGGCGTCATCCATCACGGCCACCTCGGCCCCGGTGATGAATGGTTTGCCGACGCCGATGGCCAGTTGCGCACCGATTGCGCGGGCCGTCTCGCCGTGGTCACCCGTGATCATCTTCACGCGGATGCCGGCGCGGTGGCACTCGCCCACCGCGTCGATGGCTTCCTCGCGAGCCGGATCGATGATGCCGACCAGCGCGAGAAACACGTACCCGTGCTCCGCGTCGGCGAAACTCAGCGGACCCGCGACTGGAGCGCTGCGCTTGCACGCCAACGCGAGGAGCCGCAATCCCTGTGCCGCCGTGTCGGTTGCCATCCGGCGCCAGTAATCGATATCCAGCGGCCGCTCGCCATCGTGGTTCAGCTGGAATTCGCACATGTCGAGGATCCGCTCGGGTGCGCCTTTCACGAAGATCCACGGGTCGCCGTCCGGGTCAAGATGGGATGTCGCCATGAAACGATGCTGGGACTCGAACGGGATGGCGTCCGTCCGCGGCCATGCCGTGTCCCCGGCGTGCTGTGAAAATCCAGCCTTGCGTCCTGCCACAAGCAGTGCGCCTTCGGTCGGATCGCCTTCGACCCGCCACAGACCATCCTCTTCGCGCAATCGCGCATCGCTGCATAGCACGCCGGCGCGGATCGCAAGGGAAAGCGCGGGATAGTGCTCGACCTCGACGATACGATCGTCGATGCTGAAGTCCCCCGCGGGAGCGTAGCCGACGCCCCCCACATCGAACACGTGGCCGGCACAGACGAAGCGTTGCACCGTCATTTCGTTGCACGTCAGGGTACCCGTCTTGTCGGAGCAGATGACCGTTACCGAGCCAAGCGTTTCCACTGCCGGCAAGTGGCGAACGATGGCCTTGCGACGGGCCATGCGTTGCACTCCGAGCGCTAGGGTCACGGTCATGATCGCCGGCAAGCCCTCTGGAATGGCCGAGGCAGCGAGTGCGACGACCATCATGAACATTTCTGCGGGCGCGTGATCGCGCCACAGGGTGCCGAGCACGAAAGTCGCCGCTGACAGGCCGATGATCGTCAACGCCAGCACACGCCCAAACTCGTCGATCTGGCGCAGCAGGGGCGTGGACATCCTCCGGATGTCCGCGAGCATCTGATTGATCCTGCCCAGTTCCGTTTTGCTGCCCGTCGCCACCACGATGCCCATCGCCTGACCGTACACAACAAAGGTGCCCGAGTAGGCCATGCCGTAGCGGTCGCCCAGCGCGGCATCGACGCCTACGGGCTCCGTTCCCTTCTCGATCGGCAGGGATTCGCCCGTCAGCGCCGCCTCCTCGATGCGCAACTCCCGGACTGAAACCAGACGCAGATCCGCCGGAACACGGTCACCGGAGCTCAGGAACACGAGATCGCCCGGCACCAGACCGGCGGCATCGATCTCGCGCCGATGCCCCGCGCGGATCACCGTCGCATGCGGCGACAACATCGCGCGGATGGCGTCGAGCGCAGTCTCTGCCTTGCCCTCCTGGATAAAGCCGATGATCACGTTGATCAGCACCGCAACGAGCAGGACGCCGGTATCGATCCAGTGCCCGAGCGCCGCCGTGATGATGGCCGCGCCAAGCATCACGTACAGCAGGATGTTGTGGAACTGCATCAGCAGCCGCGCGAGCGGACCGCGCCTGGCCGGCGGAGCGAGCCGGTTCGAACCGTACTGCCCGAGTCGCCGCAGTGCTTCGTCATCGCTCAGGCCATCCGGCCCGGTCTGCAATATCTGTCCAACCTCGTCCCCGGACAGCGCATGCCATCCAGCGGACAGGACAGGATCAAGGTGACGCTCGCTCATCGATGGGCAGATTCCAGTTAATCGTAGGCAAGGGCCGCGGTTCGGCACCCCATCAGTTCACATCATCGAACAAAAACAGGGAATGAATTGCGAACTGATCGTCATGGACAAGCACAGGGACGGCATGCTCGACACATTTTCTGTCGGCAGCGTGACCGAACACTTCCTGTCCGACGCGGGGGCGATGTACCCGGCTCGGCGTGAGCAACCGTGCCCGACATCCGGGAATAGTCAGGAACAGGGAGCGCGCCGGGCCGGCCGGCGGGGCCACGCGCTCACCAGGCAAATCATCGACCGGGGGACTCGTGACGGGACCGCCGCGGGTATCGCGATTTTTTCCTGTGCGTCGCGACCTAGCGCTGCGTCCCGGACGGTGCGCCTAGCCTGCCCTCCGGGCCGGCGCACGACAGGGCTGGGGGCCCGCCGCGTCGTTCAATGCGGGTGATTCGCGCCTGCCCGACTCGTGCTGTCCGCCTGTTCAACTGCGATGACGGTCAAGCGGCGCTCCGTTCCATCCGGAAATTCCCAGTCGATCGCCTGACCTGCGGAGAGACCGATCAGCGCGGCACCGACCGGGGCCAGGATGGAGACCTTCCCCTGCTGAATGTCTGCCTCTTCGGGGAACACGATTGTCACTTCGCGATCGAGACCCGTTTTCTCGTCTCGGTAATGAACGTGCGCATTCATTGTGACGACATCCGTCCGGATTGATTCCACGGGAATCACAATTGCCCGCTCCAGTTCTGCACGCAGAGAGGGATGCGGTTGGATCGCCATCAGCCGCACAAAGTCGACCTCACTCACGATGATGTTACCCTCTTGCATGGCTTCCTCGTCTCAATTGGACAAAACGGCGCCTCCCGCCGATGGAGACTCCATGATAGGAGTCGGGGCGGAGTTCGATAAGCCGTGCAGAAGGCACAAGATTGTTTCCATAGCGGAAACAAATTAAAGGACTCTGCCGCAGGGTGGGACTCGGCCTTCCGGGCTTATCCTGCTCCATGAGCATTTTCGGCACGTGCCGGTCTTCATGTTCGGGCTGATCTGCGCGGACAGCATCCAGGACCGCATCCTCGCGCCGCAGGAACGCAAGACCACGCTCACCGCGTTCGGCGCGGAAGACCTCGCCGCGTCGCTGTCGCACGATCATCCCATCCACTGCTGACACGAGCATCATTGCATGGCCAAGGATCGCAGCCTCCTGGCCGGTGACGCGCTGCGCGATCAAAAATGGCGGGAACCGCATGGACCGACTGGCGCACCGGCTCGTTCACGTGGTCCTGTTGCGGCGGCGGCTCGAAACGCTCTTTGCGTCGCCCGTTATGCCGCACCCAGCACGCGCACCACGGAGCCGGACTCTGCCCCGAGCCGGCGCAGGGTGTCGGGCGACAGGCGCAGGCGCTCCTCGATGAGCACGCCATCCGCGGCGGACACGCGAAAGCCCGCGCCCTCGCCCGCCGCGATCCACCACGACCCCGCGCCTTGCGCCGGATCGATCTCCTCCGCCACCACCTCGCGACCGTTCGCGACGCCGTTCAGAGTGTGCGTGTGTGCCTCGAGCACCATGCCGGCGTCGAAGATGTCCACATGGTTCTCGAAGTGGAAACCGTCGCGTTCGAGCAGGCGTGCGAGCGCGGCGACTTCGGGGTGGATGCCGCCGACCGTGGCCTGCGCCGATTCGGGCAGCAGGCTCAGGTAGACCGGGTGCTTGGGCATCAGCTCGGCGATGAAGGCCTTGCGGCCTTGCGCGACGAGGCGTTCGGCACCGCGCTGGTCGACCTTGAAGAAGTGCCGGCCGACCGCTTCCCAGAACGGCGAGGTGTCGTCGGCACCGCGCACGCCGTGCATTTCGATGATGGTGCGCGGTGCGAACTCGGTGAGCCGGGTGGCGATGAAGAGCTGTGCGGCTTTCGTCAGCAGCGCCGCACCGCCCATGCCGCGCGCGTCGCGCCGCACGTACAGGCTGTGCAGCTCGCTGCAGCCGGTGAGGTCGTTGCACAGGTACAGGACGTCGTGGCAGCGCCAGGACTGCAGGCGCGAGCTGGAATGGACGATCCTGCCCAGGCGGTAGTCGTAGAACGGCTGATCGAGGCCGATGCTGCACACGAGCTGCACGCACCCGACGATCTCGCTGCTCGCGCAGTCCTCGAGCAGCAGCAGGTAGCCGCGCTCCGCATCGCTCGCCTCGCCGGCGAGGCTGCGCTCGACCCGCTCCAGCGTCGCGCGGCTCGCATCGGGCGATTCCGCGTGGCGCTCGAGGGCGCCGTCCGCCTCGATCACGAGCGCATGGAAGGCCGCGGCGTCGTCCGCACGCGCAACGCGCACGATGAAGCGGCCGGCGGAAGCGGAAGGCGCACGGGAAGGAGAATGCGCTTCAGGCCGTGACACAGCACACCTCGTCGTCGTCGATCAGTTCGAGCCGGCTCGCGGCATCCCCGGTCGTGGCAAGGCGGCCGTCGGGGCGCCGCAGTGCGGGCGCGAGCACGGCACGGAAGCGGCTGGCTTCGCCGTTCGCAAGCAGGCATTCGGGTTCGCTGCGCCCGATGGCGCCATCCACCGCGAGCGGGAGCTGTTGCGCGACGCGGATCGTGCGCGCCAGCGCGCGCTTGACGCAGAAAGTCGGACCGCCGTCGAACACGTCCACGTAGCGCTCGGCTTCGAAACCTTCATCGATCAGCAGGCCGTAGGTCGGCATGTAGCCGGCGCGGGTCTGGCCGAGGACGTTTTGCGCGCCCTCGGGCAGCAGGGGCACGTAGATGGGATGGTGCGGCATCAGCTCGGCCATGAAACTGCGGTCCTTGCCCAGCGCCAGCCGCTCGGCCTCGCGGTAGGAGACGCCGAAGAACTTGCTGCCGACGGCCGACCAGAACGGCGATTCGCCCTCGTCGTCGACCACGCCGGGCAGCGGCGCGATCAGGTCTTCGGCAAAGCGCCCGGGGTGCGCCGCAATGAATGCCAGCGCAGCCTGCACGAGCGCGCGCTCGACACGGGCGCGACGGCCATCTCGTGCGACCAGCGGCGGGCGCAGCAAGGTGAAGCCGGAGAGCTCGTGGCTGAGCGTCAGCGCATACATGCGGTGATTCACGCCCAGCTCGGGCGAGGCGTGGATGATGGTCTCGTTGCGGAAGGAATAGTCGGCCCCGGGGTAACCCGCAGCCGCAACGATGAGCATGGCCCCGACGATGACTTCGTGATTGCAGGCGACCAGCAGGTACTGCTCCTCGCCGGGAAAGTCGATGTCCGCGGCGAACGAATCCTCGCTCTGCGCGATCAGGCGTTCGAGTTGCCGCGGGTCGTTCGGCAGCGAAACGTCGGGCGCGCCGGCGCGCGCGGCGGTCTCGGCCAGCGTGTCCAGATCGGAATACTGGGCGGGTCGGATCGTCACCATGAGGGCTCCGTGGGGGGCGTGCCGGCCGCGCGGGAGTCCATTCCCTGGCTGCCGGTAAGCGTGGCGCGCGAGCGGTCCTCGCGCGGCGTGATGCCGAAATGGGCGCGGTAGGCGGTCGCGAAGTGCGAGCCGGACGAAAAACCGCAGGACAGGCCAATCTGCACGATGGACTGCTGCGTGCGCACGATGAGCTGGCGCGCGCGCTCGAGTCGCAGTTCCTGGTAATAGCGCGACGGCAGGATGTCGAGGTTCTGCTTGAACAGGCGCTCCAGCTGGCGGCGCGAGATGCCCACGCATTCGGCGATCTCGTCCGAGCCGAGCGGCTCCTCGAGGTTGGCTTCCATCACCAGCAGCGCCTCGGTGAGTTTTGGGGGATGCTGCGAGATACGGCTCTTCGCCGGCACCGCCTGCTTCTCGTGGCCGGGGCGGATGCGGTCCAGCCCCAGTTGGCGCGCGACGTCGTCGGCGAGGCGAGGCGAGAGTTGCTGGGCGATGACGCACAGCATCATGTCGAGCGTCGCCTGGCTGCTCGACGCGGTCAGGCGGTCGGCGTCGATCTCGTACAGGGTCGCGCACAGCACCAGCTCGGGGTGTCGCTCGCGGTAGAGCGTCATGTCCTCCCAGTGCACGGCGACTCGGCGGTTCTCGAGCAGGCCCGCCTCCGCGAGCCAGCCGGCCCCGCCGCGGTTGCCGCAGAAGGCGGCGCCGACGCGCGCGATGCGCTTCAGTTGCGAAACGATGTCCGCCGCATTGGTTCCGGGCTGGTGCAGGTCCGAGGCCACGACGAGGGCATCGCAGCGCACCAGTGACGAGATTGCGCCGCCCACCGACAGGCGTCCGCCGCCCGGCAGCGCGACCGGGGCGCCGTCGGCCGAGACGAGATGCACGGCGTAGTAGCGCTGCCCGCCCACCCGGTTGGCCTCGACGAAGGGGTCGACGATAGCGCCCAGGGTGCCGAGCGACACCGGCGGCAGCAGCAGCACGGTAATGTCGAGCGGCGGTGCGCCGCGCTCCACATCGACGGGCCGGTCCCAGCGCATGTTGGCCGCGCCCTGGCTGCGCCCGTCTGCCGACGCAAACGCGCGATTACTTCAGGTTGCCCGACAGGAACTGCTGCAGCCGCTCGCTCTGCGGGCGCACCAGCACTTCCTTCGGGTTGCCCTGCTCCTCCACGCGTCCGTGATGGACGAAGATCACGTGGTTGGAGACTTCGCGCGCAAAGCCCATCTCGTGCGTGACCACGAGCATGGTGCGCCCTTCCTCGGCGAGCGAGCGCATGACCTTCAGCACCTCGCCGACGAGCTCCGGGTCGAGCGCCGAAGTCGGTTCGTCGAACAGCAGCACGGAGGGTTCCATTGCCAGTGCGCGGGCGATGGCGACGCGCTGCTGCTGGCCGCCGGACATGTGCGCGGGATAGGCATCGCGGAATTTCCACACGCCCACGCGCTCGAGGTAGCGCTCGGCGCGCTCCAGCGCCTCGGCCCTGGGAATGCCCAGCACGTGGATGGGTGCCTCGATGACGTTTTCCAGCACCGTCATGTGGCTCCACAGGTTGAAGTGCTGGAACACCATCGAGAGCCGCGTGCGGATCAGCTGCAGCTGCTTCGGATCGGCGACGACAAGGTCGCCCTTGCGGTTGCGCGTCAGGCCCACTTCCTTGCCCCCGACCACGATGCGGCCCGAAGTGGGGTTTTCGAGGAAATTGATGCAGCGCAGCCAAGTGCTCTTGCCCGAGCCCGACGAACCGATGATGCTGATGACGTCGCCGGAACTCGCCGACAGCGACACGCCCTTCAACACCTCGTGGTTGCCGTAGGACTTGTGCAGATCCTCGACGCGAACCTGCTCGACGGTGGCCTTGTGGTTCATTGCGCTTCCTTGCGTGACGGCGGACGAGGCATGGTTGTGCGCTGCGTGCCGGTCATTGGAGTTGTACGGGTCATCGACGCTGATCCGCTCGAAAGTCGCGGCGTGGTTCATTATGCAGCCTCCGTGCGCTTCGTGGCCTTGCGGGGGGCGAGGTGCGCGAGCCAGCGCCCCTCGGCGTACTTGAACATGCCCACCAGCATGAAGGTGAGCACGAGGTAGATGAGACCGGCGAAAACGAAGGCCTCGAAGGGGGCGAAATGGCGCGAGTACACGTTGCGCGCGGCGCCCGTGATGTCGACCAATGTCACCGCGCTGGCGATCGCCGAGCCCTGCAGCATCAGGATCACCTCGTTGCTGTACGAGGGCAGCATACGGCGCAGCGCGGACGGCAGCACGATGCGCTGCAGTGCCTTGAAGCGGCTCATGCCCATCGCCTTGGCGGCCTCGATCTCGCCGTGGGGGGTGTTGCGCATCGCACCGGCGATGATCTCGATGGTGTAGGCGCACGTGTTGAGGCCGAAGGCGAGCAGCGCGCAGAAGAAGGGTTCGCGAAACAGCAGCCAGAAGGGATGGCCCGCCTGCCACGCGTCCTGCATCCACTGCCACTGGCCGGCGCCGTAGTAGATCAGCAGCAGCTGCACGAGCATGGGCGTGCCGCGGAAGAAGTAGGTGTAGGCCGCGACCGGGCCGCTCACCCAGCGGTTCTTCGACACGCGCGCCACGGCCAGCGGCACGGCGCCGGCGAAGCCGGCCAGCAGTGCGATGCCGGTGAGCTGCAGCGTCATCAGCAGGCCGCGCAAGAACTCCGGCAGGCTGGTGGTGATGACCTGGAAATCGAACAGTTCCATGATGGCTCCGTCAGACGTGGGCTTCGCGCACGCCGACGTTGTAGCGCGCAGTCAGGCGGTTGAGGACGTAGCCCGACACCGCGGTCATCGCGAGGTAGAGCGCACAGACGGCGAGGTAGAAGGTGAAGGGCTGGTGCGTCGAGCGACCCGCCTGGTCGGCGAGCGAGGTCATGTCCGAGAGGCCGATCATCGACACGATGGCGGTGCTCTTCAGCAGCACGAGCCAGTTGTTGCCGATGCCGGGCAGCGCAAAGCGCAACATCTGCGGAAACATGATCCGCCGGAACACCTGCCAGCCGCTCATGCCGTAGGCGCGCCCGGCCTCGAGCTGGCCCGCGGAAACGGAGAGGAAGGCGCCGCGGAAGGTTTCGGTGAAGTAGGCGCCGAAGATGAAGCCGATCGTCAGCACGCCGGCGACGAAGGGGTTGATCTCGATGAACTCCCACTCGAAGTAGTCGACGACCTCGTTGAGTAGCAGCTGGCCGCCGTAGAACACCAGCAGCATCATCACCAGGTCGGGCACGCCGCGCACGATCGTCGTGTAGAACATGGTCCACAGGCGCAGCGGCAGCAGGTTCGACAATTTGCACGCGGCCCCCAGCAGACCGCTGGCGACCGCCAGCATCAGCGACAGCAACGCCACCTTGAGGGTGATCCACGCGCCGCCGAGCAGGCTGGGGGAGTATTCGATCAGGGCATCCATCGGACACTGACTCCAGGGAAACGGGAAAAGAAAAAGCGCCGCTTGCGGGAGCAATCCGGCGCTTGTTTTCCAGGCGGCGATCAGTTGCCGTAGATATCCATCGGGAAGTACTTCTTGCGGATTTCCTCGTACTTGCCGTTGGCGCGGATGGCGGCGAGCGCCTTGTTGAGCTGCGCGGTCAGTTCCTTGTCCTTCTTGCGCACGGCGATGCCGATGCCCTCGCCGATGACGCCCTTCTCTTCGGCGCTCTTGCCGAACAGTCGATCGCCCGCGACATCGTAGCCGTTGCCTTCGGGTTTGGTCAGGAAGCCGCCGTAGGCTTCGAGGTAGTCGGCGAAGACGGCATCCAGCCGGCCCGACTTCAGGTCGAGGTAGGCTTCATCCTGCTTCGCGTAGCGGACGAGGTCAGGCCCCTTGCCTTCCCAGTACTTGGTGGCGAAGTTGTCCGACACGGTGCCGCGCTGCACACCGACCTTCTTGCCCTTGAGCGAGGTGGTGTCGGGGCGCAACGGCGAGCCGCCCTTGGCGATCAGCGCCAGCGGCGAGGCGTAGTACTTCTCGGTGAAGTCGACCTTGGCCTTGCGCTCCTCGGTGATCGACATCGACGCGACGATGGCGTCGAACTTGCGTGCGACCAGGGCCGGGATCATGCCGTCCCATTCCTGCTTCACCCACGTGCACTTGGCCTTCATCTCGGCGCACAGCGCATTGCCGATATCGACATCGAAGCCCTGCAGCGACCCATCGGCGGCGGTGATGTTGAACGGGGGATAGGCGCCCTCCGAGGCCAGGCGGATCTCCTTCCAGTCCTTTGCGAAGGCGCCACCCGCGGTGAGGGCGAGCATGGCGAAAATCAGTGCAGTCTTTTTCATCCGGAATTCCTCATGAGTTCTTCTCAGCGGTTGCGCGCCCCTGGGTTCGGCGCGCGCGCAAGACCACGGCATCGTTGGATCAACAACACGAAACGCTGCGCATGGTGGCAAAAAATCCCCTGCACCTCAATGAGGGCTCTCCACCATTTTTGCAGCGCAGTATTTTTTCGCGGACAGATCGTCCTTCCGCGCAAAGTCTCATTGCTACAAGGCTCGCCTGCTGTCAATCGGGTCCATCCGCAGCCGCTACCCTCGCAGCGGAGGGGGGCAAAGCTGATAGCAAATGTCGCAAAACTGTCACCACGGTCGCAACAACCCCGGAAAAACCGCGGAATTCGCGGGTTTCGCGGCAATGGGAAGAATGGGTACGCAACTTGCTGGCGTCGCACTGCAAGTTGCCAGTAAGCTCTTCGTTATATAACCCCATAAATAATTCATATAAAACAACTGACTTTCCCCGATCCGAGATGGTTGAAATTCTGGAGACAAGAGTCGGCGAACTGGTCAACGGTTCGCCGGTGGCCACCTTCGTCATCGACAACGAGCACCGCGTCCGCTACTGGAATCACGCATGCGAGCTGATGCTGGGTGTATCGGCAGACGAGATGGTCGGCACGACGGAGCAGTGGCGCCCCTTCTACGCCGAGCGCCGTCCCGTCATGGCCGACCTGGTCGCCTCGGGATGCATCGAAATGCTCATCCCGTCGTACTACGCCGGCAAGTATCGGCCGTCGAAGAGCATCCCCGGCAGCTACGAGGCGGAGGATTTCTTCCCCCACCTCGGCGAGGGCGGGATGTGGCTGCACTTCACGGCGGCGCCGATCCGCAACGAGCGCGGCTGCGTGATCGGGGCGATCGAGACCCTGCAGGACGTCACCGAGCGCAAGGAGGCGGAGCGCCGCCTACAGGAACTGCTGGACGAGCAGCGCGTGATCTTCGACAACGCGCACGTCGGCATCGCCTACATCCAGGATCGCGTGATCCTGCGCTGCAATCCGCGCATGGCGGAGCTCTTCGGCTATGCGGAACCGCAGGACCTGGTCGGCCAGAAGACCGCGATGCTCTACCCGTCGAATCGCGATTGGCGCGAGAACGGCATCCGCCTCTATCACCGGCTCGAAGCACAGGGTTTCAGTGAGGACGAGGTGATGTTGCAGCGGCGCGACGGGCAGCCGATCTGGTGCTATCGCATCGGCCGCCCGCTCGATCCCCAGCGCCCCCACGGCGGTTCGATCTGGGTGTATTCGGACATCGACGCGCAGAAGCGTCAACAGCGCCAGCTCGAACTGGCAAGCACGGTGTTCGAGAACAGCAGCGAGGCGCTGATGATGTGCGACGCGGAGAACCGCATCATCAGCATCAACTCGGCTTTCACGCGCATCACCGGCTATGGCGCGGAGGAGGTCATCGGTCGCACGCCCGCCGTGCTCAAGTCCGGGCGCCACGACAGCGACTTCTATCGCCAGATGTGGGAGATCCTGCTCGCCGAGAACCGCTGGGAGGGCGAGATCTGGGACCGGCGCAAGAACGGCGAGATCTATCCGAAACGCCTGTCGATCTCCGTGGTGCGCGACAATGCCGGCCGCATTGCGCACTTCGTCGGCGCCTTCTCGGATGTGACGCGGCGCAGGCAGGCGGAGGAGCGTGTCCGCTTCCTCGCCCGCCACGACGCGCTCACGGGCCTGCCCAACCGCCGCCTGCTGCGCGAGCGCTTCGCCCAGGCCGCCGAGCACGCCCTGCACACCGGGCACCACCTCGCCCTGCTGTTCCTGGATCTCGACCATTTCAAGCGCGTGAACGACTCGCTCGGGCATCCTGTGGGCGATGCGCTGCTGATCGCCGTGGCCGACCGCCTGCGTCATGCGCTGTACGGCAGCGACATGATCAGCCGCCTGGGCGGCGACGAGTTCGTGATCCTGCTGGAGCACGTTCCCAGCCCCGAGGACGTCGTCAGCGTGGCCCGCAAGATCGAGGCCTGCATGGAGGCGCCGGTGGAGATCGAGGGGCAGGTGCTGAGCGTCGGCGGTTCGATCGGGGTGGCGGTCTTTCCCGGGGACGGCCGGGATTTCGACACCCTGCTGCAGAAGGCCGATACCGCGATGTATCACTCGAAGGAATGCGGACGCGGCACCTTCAGCTATTTCGACGAAAAGATGAACGCCAAGGCGGCCGAGCGCCTGATCCTGCACGGCGGCCTGCGGCAGGCCCTGGGGCGCGACGAGTTGAGCCTCGTCTATCAGCCGCAGGTCAATCTGCGCACCGGGCGCGTGTTCGGCGCCGAGGCCTTGCTGCGCTGGACGCCGCGCGACGGCGAGCCGGTGAGCCCGAGCCGCTTCATCCCCGTCGCAGAGGAAAGCGGCCTCATCCTCCCCATCGGCGAGTACGTGATCCACGAGGCCTTCCGCCAGGCGCGACGCTGGTGCGATGCAGGACTCCCGATCCAGGTGAGCATCAACGTCTCGGGAATCCAGATCTATCGCTCTGACCTCGTCGCGACACTCGCCGCGGTGCAGCGCGATACCGGCGTGGCGCCGGACCTGATCGAGCTTGAGCTCACCGAATCGACGCTGATGGAAGACGTGAACGCGGCGCGCGAAGTGCTCGATGCGCTGAAACGCGCCGGCTACGGGCTCGCGATCGACGATTTCGGCACCGGCTACTCGAGCCTCGCCTACCTCAAGCGCTTCCCGCTGAACAAACTGAAGATCGACCGCTCCTTCGTGACGGACGTGTGCAGCAACGCCGAAGACAGGGCGATCGCTCGCGCGGTGATCCAGATCGCCCGCTCGCTCAATCACCGCGTGATCGCCGAGGGCGTGGAGACGGTCGAGCAGGCGGCGCTGCTGCGCCGCCACGGCTGCAATGAGGCCCAGGGTTACCTGTTCGGCCGCCCGATGGCGGCGGATGAACTGGCGGGACTGCTCGATGCCCCCGCCACTGCGGCGAGGCACCATCTGGAGCGGCGGTCGGGAGGCGCCCGGAGGGATCGGCGCCGGCCGGGCTACGCGGCCAATTGAAGCAGGACAGCTTCTCCCCGGAAGCTTGCCCTGCGTCCGTGGCTCGCCCGCCACGGGCGCCCGGACTGCTGGCGCCCGGCGTGCAGCCGGGTGATTACTCCATGTAGTGGCCGACCCCGATCAGCGAGTCGCCGTCGCGCCGCACGTAGGAACGCTTCTTCTCGACGCGGTTGGTGACCGGGTTGCGCCACACGTAATCGACCGTGGCTGAGTCGGCCGATTTCAGCTTCTCGATCATCTCGGCAACGATCTTGTGACCCTCGGCATCCGCGAGGCCACTCGCATCGGTGTCCGACAACGCGGGATTCATCCCCATCGCCTCGAACTTGCCGCTGCCGAGATTCACCATGAACACGTAGAGGTCGTCCTTCACGAAAGTGCCGCGGCGGTCATTGAACGCGGCGGCGGCCTTCGCATGACCTTCGCTGTGAGCAAGGGCAACCGCGCGATCGAGCATCGCGCGCGCATCGTCGGCGTTCGCGCGCGGTGCCGAGTAGCCGACGCCCAGCACGTAGCCGCCGATCTTGCGCACGTAACTCACCTTGGGCTCGACCTTGTTGGTCACGCGGTTGAGCCACATGTAGCGCACCGTCGCCTCGGGCGTGACACGCGTGCTGTCGATCATCTCGCGGAACAACGGGTTACCCGCCGCGTCGGTGGTGTTCAGCACGGTGAGGCCGACGAGCGCCTCGGGCGCCGCACCGCTCGCCTGATAGACGCCCTTGTCGTCGATCACGAACACGTACAGGTCCTTGTGCACGAACTGGCCGCTGCGGTCGTTGAAGGCGACGAAGGCACGCTCGGGGCCATTCGCTTCCATGTACTTGACCGCCTGATCGAACAGCGTGCGCGCTTCGCGCGGGGTGCTGCGGTCCACCGCCGTGGCGGACTGCGCGGCGAGCGCAAGCAGGGTCGCGGCGGCGAGCGATTTCAGGGGGAGTTGTTTCACGTGCGGTTCCTCACTGACGGATGCGAAAAATCGATGCTTTGGCGAGATGGTCGGCTGAACCCGCCCGGGCGCCATTGGGCCATCCCGGGCAGGCCCAGGCAGGCTCAGCCGACCACCCCGGCGAACCGGGGCGCTTGCCGGGCGGACACGTCCGCCCGGCCCCCGCCAGCCGATCAGGGTTTATGGAGCTTGAACACCCACACGGAACCGCCCTGCTCGAGCATATTCACGCGCTTGGCGACGTCACCGCCCCACAACGGCACCGCACCGCCCCAGCCGGACACCACGGCGACGTACTGTTCGCCGCTGTCTTCCCAGGTGATCGGCGGCGCGATGATCCCGGAACCGGTCTGGAACTTCCACAGTTCCTTGCCGTTGGTCGCATCGATCGCCTTGAGGTAGCCCTCGGGAGTACCGTAGAACACCAGGTTGCCGCCGGTGGTGAGCACCCCGCCCCACAGCGGCGCGTTGTTCTTCACCTCCCAAACGATCTTGCCGCTGACCGGATCGACCGCGCGCAGCGAGCCGATGTAGTCCTCGTTGAGCGGCTTGATCGTGAAGCCCGCGCCGAGGTAGGCCGCGCCGCGCTTGTACGACACCGGCTCGTTCCAGATGTCCATGCCCCATTCGTTCGACGGCACATAGAAGTAGCCGGTCTTCGGGCTGTATGCCATAGGCATCTGGTTCTTGCCACCGAGGAAGGAAGGGGCAGCGAAGATCGATTCGCCCTTCTTGCCTTCGCCGCCTTCGGTGAAGGGGTTGGGCGGACGCTTGCTATCGTTGAAGACCGGACGGCCGGTTTCTAGGTCGATGCGGTCGGCCCAGTCATGTCGATTCACGAACGGGAACGCGTTCTTCAGTTTGCCATTGGTACGGTCGAGCACGAAGAAGAAGCCGTTGCGGTCCGCCTTGCCACCCGCCTTGACCATCTTGCCGCTCTTCGGATCCTTGTAGTCGAAGGACACGAATTCGTTCACACCGTCGAAGTCCCAGCCGTCGTGCGGCGTGGTCTGGTAGTGCCACACGATCTTGCCGGTATCGGGGTCGATCGCGAGGGTCGACGACGAGTACAGGTTGTCGCCCGGGCGCAGCCAGCTGTTCCACGGCGCGGGGTTGCCGGTGCCGATGAAGATCAGGTTGACTTCCGGATCGTAGTAGGCAGACAGCCACGGGGCCGCACCACCCGATTTCCACAGGTCACCCGGCCAGGTGGCGTTGGTCGTGCCGGAGGTGCCGTTCTCGACCTGCTTGCCGTCCTTGTCGTACTTGAAGCCCATGTGACCTTCGACCGTCGGGCGGGACCAGATCAGCTTGCCGGTCTTCGCGTCGCGTGCATCCACGCGTCCGACGATGCCGAACTCGCCGCCGGAGTTGCCGGTGATGACCATGCCCTTGACGATCTGGGGTGCGGCGGTGAAGGAGTAGCCCGCCTTGTAGTCTTCGATCTTCTCCTTCCACACGACCTTGCCGGTGTCCTTGTCCAGCGCGACCAGTTGTGCGTCGAGGGTGCCGAAGATCACCAGGTTGCCGTAGATGGCAGCGCCGCGGTTGATCACGTCACAGCATGGCATGATGCCGTCGGGCAGGCGATGCTCGTACTTCCACAGCTTCTCGCCGGTTTTCGCGTCGAGCGCGAAGATGCGGCTGTAGGAGGCGGTCACGTACATCTTGCCGTCAAAGATGATCGGCTGCGACTGCTGACCACGCTGCTTCTCGCCACCGAAGGAGAACGACCACACCGGCACGAGGTTCTTCACCGTCTGCGGGTTGACCTTCGCCAGCGGGCTGAAACGCTGCCCCTTGGTGCCGAGACCGTAGGTCACGATCTGCGAGGTGTTGCCGGTGCCGTCCGCGAGGATGTCGGCGTCGGTCACCTCCTTGGCCTGCACGCTCCCCATGCTTGCCAGGGACAGCGCGAGGGCGGATACCGCGACCGACCAGCCTGCGCGTTTCCGGATCTGCTCCATTTGAATCCTCCTTTTCGAATCTCGTCGTATTGTTGGAAACCGCCTCCCTGACCGGGCGACCGGATTCGGCAACAGGATTCGCAAAGGGCGTGCCACCGTGCCGCGCCCCCCCCGAAAATCCGCTCCGGTTCCTGAAACATGGCCCAAGGAACAGTTTTTTCAAGGCGCAATCGGGACACCTAGCGCTTTTCATTGTTCTGATTGACAGCACCTGTTCCGTTTTGGAGCAATTACACCCCGGATCGTGCACAGATGCGCTGCTCCGCTGTGTGGCACATCCCTTGCTCGATTTGGTGCACAAACAAGGAGGGCGGCATCGACCGCCCCCGCGGAGGAGACCCGATGCGCAGTTCGACCCTGATCGTGCTGGCGATGTTTTGGATGTACCCCCTGACCGAGGCGCCGGCCGCGCCCCCGGCCGTTGACGCGGTCGCGGCGGACCCGCTCGATTCCGCGCGCTGGGGCGACATGGTGAAGACCTTCTTCCCGAACGACAGCGTGGTGTTCGATGCACGCGTGAAGGTCGCAGCCCCTGCGATCGCCGAGGACTCGCTCAACGTCCCGGTTTCCGTCGATGCGAGCGCACTGCCCGGTGTGCAAGAGGTGCTCGTGTTCGCCGACTTCAATCCCATCCTCGCGGTGCTGCGCTTCGAGCCGAAGAAGGCGCGCCCCGCCCTCGGCTTCCGCCTCAAGCTGCAGCAATCTTCGCCGGTGCGCGCCGCCGCCCGCACCGCCGACGGCGTATGGCACGTGGGCGGCACGTGGATCACGGCGACAGGCGGCGGCTGCACCGCGCCGTCGACCGGCTCGGGCTCGCCCGAATGGCAGGAGCGCCTGAACGAGGTCAGCGGCCGCATCTTCCCGCGCGTCGACGGCGGCGAACGCCTGCGCATGCGCGTGATCCACCCGATGGACACCGGCCTCGCCCCCGGCATCCCGGTCTTCCACATCGAGGAGCTGACGCTTGCCGACGAATCCGGCGCGGAACTGATGCGCATCCGGGCCTACGAACCGGTGTCCGAGAATCCGCTGTTCACGATCGACCTCCCCGCGGAGGCCGCAGCCGGCACGCGCATCCACGCGCGCGGTCGCGACAACAACGGCAATCGCATCGACGCATGGGTGACGCAATGAGAACGCCCGCCTTGGTCCGTGCGCTGCTTCTCGTCGGCTCTGCCCTGGCACTCGCACCGGCGGCGACCTCGACCGCGGCGCCCTCTGCCCTGCCCGACGCCGCCCGCTTCGACTACCGTCTGGAACCGCGCCAGATCGCACCTGGCGTGTACGTCTTCGTCGGCCTGCGCGAAGACTTCACGCCCGCCAACGGCGGCAACATCGTCAACACCGGCTTCCTCGTCGGCACGGATGGCGTCGTCGTCATCGACACCGGCCCTTCGCGTCGCTATGGCGAACAGATGCTCGCGGCGCTCCGGCGCGTGACGCCGCTGCCGGTGGTGCTGACGATCAACACCCACCACCACCCGGACCACTTCCTCGGCAACCAGGCCTTGCCCGCCGCCACGCTCGCCGCGCTGCCCGAGACGCTGCACGGCATCCGGAAGGACGGCGAAGCCTTCAACGAGAACCTCTACCGCATGTCCGGCGACTGGATGAAGGGCACCGAGCGCGTGACGCCCGCCCAGGCGCTCGCGCCCGGGCGGCGTAACATCGGCGGGCGCGACATCGAGATCCTTGCGCTCGACGGCCACACGCCCGCCGACCTCGTCCTCATCGATCATGCGAGTGGCACCGTGTTCGCGGGCGACCTGCTCTTCCACGACCGCGCCGCCACGACCCCGCACGCCAAAGTCACGCACTGGCTCGCCGCACTGGAACGCCTCGCCGCGATCCCCGCCAGGCAGTGGGTGCCCGGCCACGGCGACCCTTCGACCGATGACACGCCGATGCGCCAGACGCGCGCCTACCTCGAGTGGCTCGCCGCGACGATGCGCGAAGGCGCCGAATCCGGCCTCGACATGACCGAGATGCTCGCCCGCCCCATCCCGCCGCAGTTCCGCGGCCTTGCGGAGGTGGAACGCGAATACCGACGTTCGGTCGTCCATCTTTATCCGGCCGCGGAACAGGCCGTCCTGGAGAAAGCCCGTGCGCGCTAGATCGACCACCCTGGGCGCCCGCGTCGGCCTCGTGCTCGCCGCGGTCCTCGCACTCGTGCTGCTCGCCGCCACCGGCTGGTGGGTGCGCGAGACGCGCAAGTCGATCCACGAGGAGGTGCTCGCCGCCAGCCACGTCGCGCAGCAATGGGTCGCCGTGCTCGTCTCCGAGACCCTGCGCGACCGTGCCGACGGCCCCGAGCGCCTGATGGCCCACCTGCGCGCGGTGGGGCGGCTGCGCGCCAACCAGCTGGAAGTGCACGCCCCGGACGGCGCCCGCCTTTACGTGTCGCCCGAATCGACTTACAAGCCGGGTCGCTTCGCCCCCGATTGGTTCGCCGAGCACATGACGCCCGCGCTGCCGGTGCGCCACTTCGACGCCGGCGACCGCCAGATCGTGCTGCGCCCGGACGCCTCGCGCGCCGTGCTCGACGCCTGGGACGATCTCGCCGCCGGCCTCGGCACCGCCCTCGCGCTGCTGCTGGTGCTCGCCCTTGCCGCGCGCCTGGCGCTGCACCGCGCGCTCGCGCCGCTCGCACAGATCGACGCCGCCCTCGCGCGCGGCGCCGACGGCCGCTTCGATGTGCGCCTGCCCGGCTACCGCGTCGCCGAACTCGACCGGCTGGCCGCGAGCTACAACCGCCTCGCCGACACGCTCGACGACACCCGCGCGCACAACCTGCGCCTGGAGGAAGACCAGGCCTTCGCCCGTGCCGTTCAGGCCCGCCTCGAAGAGGAGCGCCGCGTGATCGCGCGCGAGCTGCACGACGAACTCGGCCAGGCCATCACCGCGGTGCGCGCGATCTCCGGCGCCATCCTGCAACGCAGCGACGACCAGCCGCAGCTCCACGGCAGCGCCCAGGCTATCCTCGCGATGACGGGCCAGATGCAGGACGGCGTGCGCACGATCCTGCAGCGCCTGCGTCCGGCAAGCACCGGCGCCGGCGAGCTCGACCGCGCCGTCACCGACTACTGCCGCCTGTGGTCCGGACACCACCCCGACATCCGCGTCGACTGCCGCACCGCCCCCGCCAGTGAACCGACCAGCGAGGCGCTGGGCCTCACCGTGCTGCGCCTGCTGCAGGAAAGCCTCACCAACGTCGCACGCCACTCGGGTGCCACGCAGGTCGACGTGCGGCTCGACTTCCAGCCCGGCGCCGTCGCACTCGAGGTCTGCGACAACGGCCGCGGCCTGCCTTCCGACCCACGCCCCGGCCGCTACGGCCTCACCGGCATGCGCGAGCGCGTCGCCGAACTGCACGGCGAACTCGAATTCGACACCTCCCCCGGCGGCGGCCTGCGCGTCTGCGCCCGGCTGCCCTCCAATCCCTCCGAGATTCGCACCGAGGAAAGCCCCCATGGCCACCAGTCTTGAGAACCTCCGCCTCGTCCTCGCCGACGACCACGCCATCGTCCGCATGGGCTTCCGCATGCTGCTCGAAGGCGCCGGTGCCACCATCGTCGCCGAGGCCGACAGCGGCGAGGCCGCCATCGCCGCTGTCGGCGAACACCAGCCCGACGCCCTCGTGATGGACGTGACCATGCCCGGGCTGGGCGGGCTGTGCGCGCTGGACCGCCTGCGCGCGCGCCACCCCGGCGCCCGCGTGCTGATGCTCTCGGCACACGAGGACTCGCAGATCCCGATGCGCGCACTGCGCTCCGGCGCCACCGGCTACCTCTCCAAACGCGCCCAGCCGCAGGAACTGGTGCGCGCGGTCGCCCAGGTCGCGCGCGGCCAGCGCTACGTCGACCCCGAACTCGCCCCGCAGCTCGCGCTCGCCCAGTTCGGCGGTAGCAACGACCCCGCCGACGCACTCACCGACAAGGAATTCGCCGTCTTCCTGGAACTCGCGAAAGGCAATTCCGTGACCCAGGTCGCCGACACGCACAAGCTCAGCCCCAGCACGGTCGGCACCCACCTCTACCACATCAAGCAGAAGCTCAACGCCGCGAATGCCGCCGAACTGGCGCTGATCGCCGTGCGTTCGGGCCTGATCGAAGCCTGAGCGCAAATCCGCGGGACTTCCCGCTCGGAGCGGCTGCACAAAACCCGACGCATCCCGCATTAGCGCCTATTATTTAAACGGAGTACCTGAAGGGAATCTGCAGACTGCGCGGGGCGCCCGCGCCGGCGGCACGCCGGCATGGCCACGACTCCGCATCCGGGGAGTCAGGCCATGCTGCGCGACCGCCTCGAGCTGCCGGTGGCGATGCTGTCGCAGCCGGACGAAACCACCTGTGGGCCGACCTGCCTTCATGCGATCTATCGCTACTGGGGGCGCGAGGAACGGCTCGACGATGTCATCGCTCGCACGAACAAGCTGCAGCGCGGCGGCACGGTCGCCGTCTTCCTCGCCTGCGACGCACTGCGCCACGGCTTCGACGCAACCATCTACACCTACAACCTGCTGGTGTTCGACCCCACGTGGTTTGCGCGCGGCGTCGATCTCGCCGAGCGGCTGCAGCGCCAGCGCGTCGAAAAGGCCGACGATCTGCGGGTGCAGGAAGTCACCCGCGGCTATCTCGAATTCCTGCACCTGGGCGGGCAGCTTCGCCTGAAGGATCTGTCACGCTACCTGCTGCGCGGCCTGATGCGCCGCGGGCTGCCGATCCTCACCGGCCTGAGCTCCACCTACCTCTACCGAACGCCGCGCGAGTACGGCCCGCAAGACATTCCCGACGACATCCGCGGCACCCCCGGCGGGCACTTCGTCGTGCTGTCGGGCTACGACCGCCCGCGCCGCACGGTGCGCGTGTCGGACCCCTACGGCCCGCACCCGTATGGCGGCACACGCGACTACTGGCTCGGCATCGACCGCGCCGTGGGGGCGATCCACCTCGGCATCGTCACCCACGACGCCAACCTGCTGGTGATCCGTCCCTCATCCGGGAGACAGGCATGAGCATGCTGGTGGTCGTCAGCAACCCCAAGGACTGGTCGCTGGCCTTGCCGGACGTCAACGTCGTTTCCGCCCGCGAATACCTCACCGACCCCGCCTGCGCCGGACATGGCGTCACCCAGGTGTTCAACCTGTGCCGCTCCTACCGCTACCAGAGCCTCGGCTACTACGTGTCGCTGCTCGCCGAAGCGCGCAGCCAGAAGCCGTTGCCGGGCGTGACGACGATCGAGGACCTGCAGTCCCAGAACCTCGTGCGCCTGCTCACCTCGGACCTGCACGGTCTGATCCAGAGCGCGCTTGCACCAATCCGGTCCGACAGCTTCACGCTGAGCATCTACTTCGGACGCAACCTCGCCGAGCGCTACGACCTGCTGAGTCGCCACCTCTTCAACCTGCTCCAGGCCCCCCTGCTGCAAGCCGACTTCGTGCGCAAACACGACAGCTGGCAGGTGAAAAGCGTCGTCGCCGTCACCGTCACGGAGGTTCCGCCGCAGCACCGGGACTTCATGATCGAATCCGCGCGCGCCTACTTCTCCGGCCGCTGGCCGCGTCCGCGACGCCGCTACCTGCCGCGCTTCACGCTCGCGATCCTGCGCGACCCCGACAACACTCAGCCCGCCTCCAACGCCGCGGCGATCCGCAAGTTCGAGAAGGCCGCGCGCGCACTCGGCCTCGCCACCCAAGTCATCGGCCGCCAGGACCTCGCGCGCCTGCCCCAGTTCGACGCCCTGTTCATCCGCGACAACACCTTCATCAACCACTACACCTACCGCTTCTCGCGCCGCGCGGCAGCCGAGGGCCTGGTCGTGATCGACGACCCGGTCTCCATCCTGCGCTGCAACAACAAGGTCTACCTCGCCGAACTGCTGCCCCAGCACAACATCGCCACGCCGAAGACCCTGCTCGTGCATCGCGGCAACGTGCAGGACATCATCCCCGCGCTGGGCCTGCCCTGCGTGCTCAAGCAGCCCGACAGCTGCCTGTCGATCGGCGTCGTTAAAGCCGAGACGGCCGAGGAATTGCAGGCGCACGTCACCCGCCTGCTCGAAAATTCCGAGCTCATCGTCGCGCAGGAATTCCTGCCCACCGAGTTCGACTGGCGCGTCGGCATCCTCGACCGGCGCCTGCTCTTCGTGTGCAAGTACCACATGGCGCGCGGGCACTGGCAGATCATCCACCGCGACGCCGAACACAACACCTACGAGGAAGGCCCCACAACCGCCCTCGCGCTCGAGGAGGCCCCGTCGGAGGTCCTGCGCACCGCCCTGCGCGCCGCCAATCTGATCGGCGACGGCTTCTACGGCGTCGACCTCAAGCAGGTTGGCGACCGCTGCTGCGTGATCGAAGTGAACGACAACCCCAACGTCGACGCCGGCAACGAGGACAACGTGCTCAAGGATGCGCTCTACCACCACGTGATGGACGTGTTCGCGACGCGCCTCGAACACCACGCGGGGCGACTCGCATGAACAGCCCGGCACAACCGCTCAAGGCCTTCAGCGGCTGCGGCATCGAGCTCGAATACATGATCGTCGACCGCGACACGCTCGCGGTGCTGCCGATCGCCGACCGCCTGCTGCGCGACGCCGACGGCGGTCAGCTCGCCGAAGTGCCGCGCGGCGAATTCGCGTGGTCCAACGAGCTCGTGCTGCACCTCGTCGAACTCAAGAACGTGCGTCCGAGCGCGAATCTTGACGTGCTCGGGCCGGGCTTCCAGGCGGAGATCCGCCGCATCGACGCCGAACTCGCGCATTACAACGCCCGCCTGATGCCCACCGCGATGCACCCGTGGATGGACCCGGCGCGCGAAACCCGCCTCTGGCCGCACGACAACGCCGCCATCTACCGCAGCTACGACCGCATCTTCGACTGCCGCCAGCACGGCTGGGCCAACCTGCAGAGCATGCACGTGAACCTGCCCTTCGCCGGCGACACGGAGTTCGCGCGCCTGCACGCCGCTGTGCGGGTGCTCCTGCCGCTGCTACCCGCGCTGGCCGCGAGCTCCGCCGTCGCCGACGGGCGCCGCCGGCACGAACTCGACTTCCGCATGGAGTCCTACCGCTTCCATCCGCGGCGCGTGCCCTCGCTGATGGGCAGCGTCATCCCCGATAACGCGTCGAGCCGCGCCGAATACGAGGCCAAGGTGCTCGCGCCGATGTACCGCGACATCGCCCCGCTCGACATCGAAGGGGTGATGCAGCACGAATGGCTCAACACCCGCGCGGCGATCCCGCGCTTCGACCGCAGCGCGCTGGAAATCCGCATCATCGACCTGCAGGAATGCCCACAGGCGGACCTCGCCATCGCTGCCGCGACCACCGCCGTCGCGCAGGCCCTGTTCGAGAACCGCTGGAGCTCGCTCGCCGCGCAGCAGGCGATCGACACCGCCACGCTCGCCGCCATGCTCCTCGACACGATCCGCGACGCTGACCGTGCGGTGATCGCCGACCCGGCCTATCTGCGCCTGTTCCACTTCCCGCATGGCTGCTGCGAAGTGCGCGAACTGTGGCGACACCTCCTCGACGCCTGCGCCGGCCATCCGCTGCTCACGCCCGCGACGCAGCCCGCGCTCGACACCCTCCTCAACTGCGGCCCGCTTGCCCGCCGCATCCTCGCCGCGGTCGGCGAGCCTTTCGACCGCGAGCGCCTCGCCGCCGTGTACCGCGAACTGTGCGATTGCCTGGCCGCCGGGCGCCTCTTCGCCGGGAACGCGCGATGAACGCCCGCCACGCCTTCCTCGTCACCTGCGAGCATGGCGGCAACCGCGTACCGCCGCGCTACCGCGACTGCTTTGCCGGACACGAAGCACTGCTGGAAAGCCACCGCGGCTACGACCCCGGCGCGCTCGCGATCGCACGCGACCTCGCCCGCGCGCTGCACGCCCCGCTGATCTACGCGACCACGAGCCGCCTGCTCGTCGACCTCAACCGCACGCTGGGCCACCCGCGCCTGCACTCGGACATCATCCGCACGCTGCCCGAGCCGATACGGTGCGAAATCCTCGACCGCTACTACCTGCCCTTCCGCCGCCGCGCCGAGGCGCTGATCGAGGCCGAGGTCGCGGCCGGCCGCAGCGTGATCCACGTTTCCAGCCACAGCTTCACCCCCGTGCTCGACGGGGTCGTGCGCCAGGCCGACGTCGGCCTGCTCTACGACCCCGCCCGCGGGGGCGAACAAAGCCTGTGCGCGGAATGGCTCGCCCGCCTGCGCGCGCGCGCGCCTTCCCTGCGTGTGCGGCGCAACTACCCCTACACGGGTAAATCCGACGGCTTCACCGCCTACCTGCGGCGCTGTTTCGGTCCCGAGGGCTACGTCGGCATCGAACTCGAAATCAACCAGCGCTTCGTCCGCCCGGTGCAACCCGGCTGGCACGCCCTGCGCGCCGACATCGTCGCCGCGCTGCAGGACGCGCTCGGGCGCATCGCGGTGCGCTGATCCCGTGCGCTGCAGGCGGTGCTACTCCAGCCGCAGGAAGTTCTCCGCCAGCGCGTCCGGCCCGAAGCGCTCGATCAGGCCTTCCATCTCGGCGAGCAGGCCGTCATCCTCGTCGTCCTCGAGCACCCCGTCGCCGACGAGCCGCGTCAGCAGCCCCGCTGCCATCGCCTCGCGCACCTGCCCGAGGGTCGGCAGGCTCTCCTCGTCCGCTTCGTTCACGAGTGTCTCGATCACGCGCGACAGAGGTTCGCTCGCGCTCACCTGCAGGAAGTCGACCGCGACCGAGTCCTCGCCGTACTCCTCGATCAGGGCATCGAGTTCGTCGAGGTCGGACTCCTCGACGTCGAAATGGTGCATCCGCTCCGCCGCCTTCACCGAAGGCGGCAGCACGTCCGCCACCAGCGTGCGCAATTGCCCCAGCGTGATCGGCTGATCGACGTCGGGATCGTTGCAGCGGCTCTCGATCAGCTCGGCAAGACGGGTGCTCACGCGCACCGACGCGTCGATCGGATTGCGGATCATGGCTGTTCTCCCCTTGAACGTACAACCCTCATTGTCATTTTCAATCTATGCCGGATTCGTCAACATGCAAGGCCGCAAGTGCCGGCCCGCGACGCGCCCGTGCCTCGTCGCGCCTCGACCGGCGCAATTCACGCGCATGGCGGTTTTCTGGCCTAGTATGGAGTTCCGCCCGCCGCCATCCGCCGCTCGCGGCAACGGCCGCGGGCACGAAGCACATCCTGCAACCACCCGAAGACCAGGAGGAAACGATGGCGTTCATGCTGAAGATCCAGTGGGACATCAAGGCCGGCCGCGAAGCCGACTTCCGCGCCAATCAGGCCGCGCTGTGCAAGGTGATGCTGGAACACCCCGGCGTGATCTGCTACCACGCCGACTACCCCTCGCCGCGCGTGAGCCAATGGACGGAAATCTACGCCACCGACGCGGCCTTTGAGGCGCACCTCGCCAACGAAAAGGGCAAGGCGCCGCTCGCCACCCTGATCGACGCCTGCGACAAGATCACCTGCCAGTGCTGGGGCAATCCGGACGCACGCTCGAAGGAAATTCTCGTCGGCTTCGGCACGACCTACCACGAGACGGCGGAAAACGCCTTCGTACTGAATCCACGGGCCGACAAGGACTCGCCGGTCTGATCCACCGCCGGCGCTCCGTCCGGCGGGCGGTGCGGACCGCGGGCTGCTCGGGGGGCTCCCGCGGCTGAATCAATTCCGATCGTCGTTGCGATCCCACCACGGGCGGTCGCCATCATCATCCCGGCGATCGCGCCGGCGATCATCGTCATCATTCCCCCGGCGGTCCCGCCTGCGGTCATCGTCGCGGTCGCGGCGGCGCTCCTTCTCGCGTTCCCAGCGTCGATCGTCACGTTCGTAACGGTCACCCCGCCACTCTTCCCGGTGCCCCTTGTAGCGAATCTCCCGCGGATAGTGGCTGCGCGGCAGCTCCACCCAGGGGCCGGAGCGCGAGTTCGCGTAGCGCCACCGGCTGTTCTCGTACACATAGTAGTAACCACGGTAGTAATAATACGGCTCCACGTCGAACTCGACGATGGCCGGCAGTGCCGGCGCCACGACCACGGCGCCGCGCGGAGGCGCGACGACGCATGCGCTCAGCACGAGGGCCGCGAGCGATGCAAGCACGAGCTTCTTGTACATGTACATTCTCCCGAACGGATGACACCGCCGATCGCCGGACGTCTGCATCGGGGCAGAGCACCGGCACGTCTGAACATTACGACCGGATATTATCCTCCTGCCCGGAACAATCGCACGTCTCCAATCGTCACGCAGCGCGCCGCGCCAGCAGCAACAGGTTGCGCGGCGTGAGCGCGCGCGCGCAGAAGGTGCCCGCCTGCACGGAGAACCCGGCCTCCTCCAGCCCCAGCGCGAGGTCCATCACCAGCCACACTTCGAGCGCACGGCGAAAGGCGTGGCGGACCACCTCGAAGCGGCGCACCTCGTCGCGGCGCCGCTCGCCGACGGCAAGCCAATGGTCCCAATCCACCGCCGCCGGCAGGCGCACGCCCTCACGCCCCGCCAGCGCACGGCAATAGCCGACGAAATCGAGCGACAGCCATGACGCGGGCACCGGCTTGAAACTGCGCACGGCTTCGCCCTCGAGTTCGTTGCGCAGCGCGACGAAACCCAGTTTCCACGCCTGGTCGCGCGCCAGACGCCGACGCACGTTGCGCGGTGCGGTGACCGTCTCCGTCACCGCCAGCCGCAGCGCGCGCTCATCGAGCGCAAGCGTCGCCTCGCGGCTCAGGGGCCGGTAACCTTCCGCCGCACCGAGGTGATAGCAGCACGGCGCAATGCGGTAGCTGTGCGCATGATCTTGGGCGGCATGGCGGACCAGCGTGCGATGCAGCTCGCCGCAGGCATGCAGCGCGACGACAGCATGGCCGCGCACATGGCGGCGGGCGCCCTCGTCCAGCGCGTCGCCGCAGGTCACGCTCTGCTCCACCCCGCTCCCGTCGGCCAGGCGCTCGGCGGCCCCGCACAGCGCGGAATCGATCTCCAGCAGGCGCACCGGCACCCGGTCGAGGAGCGCCAGCCGGCGCCCCAGGTGCCCCTTGCCCGCGCACCACTCCAGCACCGGCGCAGCGGTAGCCGGCCCGTGTGCGGCGAAGGCCTCGATCTGCGCAAGCTTGCGGCCGGGGATGAACAGGTCGGCGCGGGGGTCGCGGGGCGGCAGGTCGCGCGCGGCGAGCTGCCGCACGGTGCACAGCGCCTCCAACCTTTCGGCCGCGGACAGGCGCGGCGCGAGCCATGCGCGAACCGCGTCGGGATCGACGATGAACCGGTCCAGCGTCGCCTCGTCGAGCCCGAGCACCGCATCGGCGAGCGCCGGATGTGCCTCGCACCAGGCAGGCCGTCGCACCTGGAACGGCGACGGCCGCCAGAACGCCTCGTGCGCATGCAGCTCCGATTGCAGTTCGAGAAGGCGTTCGCGGTGGTTCATGCGCTACGGCAGGATGTGATTGCGGAGGCGCGAGTATCGCAAACTCCCGCGCTCCGCGGGCAAGCCAGCACGGTCTGCACCCCGATTGCCACCGGCACGGCCGGCGAGTAGGCTCCGGGGAACCGGGAACGCCATCCGGAAAACATTGCCACACGTCTGCGCCGCCAGCGGCGGGCGTTATCTCTCGCATCCCCCACCCCCGTGAAGGAGCCCATCAATGAAGCTGTTTTTGAAACCCGGTGCATGCTCGCTCTCTCCCCACATCGTCCTCGAGGAAGCGGGTCTGAAGTACGAGACGGAAGTCGTCGACCTGAAGACGAAGGTCACCGCATCGGGGCAGGACTACTGGAAGATCAACCCCAAGGGTTACGTCCCGGCACTGCAGCTCGACAATGGCGACGTGATCACCGAAGGCCCCGCGATCGTCCAGTACCTTGCAGACCTGGTGCCGGGCAGGAAGCTCGCGCCGGCCAATGACAGCATCGAGCGCTACAAGCTGCAGGGCTGGCTCACCTTCATCGGCACCGAGATCCACAAGAACTTCAGCCCCTTCTTCAACCCGGCGACGCCCGCCGAGTGGAAGGCGATGTGCCGCGCGAACCTGGAGCGTCGCTTCGCCTACCTGGCCGAGCAGCTCGCCGGCAGGGACTACCTGATGGGCGCCGACTTCAGCGTCGCCGACGCCTACCTCTTCACGGTGGCGGGCTGGGCGAAGTTCATCGAGCTCGACCTGTCGCAATGGCCCGCACTCGCCGCCTACCAGGCTCGCGTCGCCGCACGCCCCGCGGTGGTCGCGGCGATGAAGGCCGAAGGGCTGCTGTGACGGCGTGAAACGGCCCTCCCGGCTCACGCCGGGAGGCTTTGCCGCCACGCGGCCGGCAGAATGCGGAGGGACAAGCCATGGACTCGCAGCTCAAGGACATCACCGTCGAACGCCTCACCGGCGGCAGCACCACGATCGGCGAATACGCCGGCAAGGTGCTGCTGATCGTGAATACCGCCAGCCAGTGCGGCTTCACCCCGCACTATGCCGGGCTCGAGCAGCTCCACGAGAAATACCGCGCGCGCGGGCTGGTGGTGCTGGGCTTCCCGTGCAACCAGTTCGGCACGCAGGAGCCGGGCGACGCCGCCGAGATCGCCGCGTTCTGCGAGACGAACTACGGCATCAGCTTCCCGATGTTCGCCAAGATCGAGGTCAACGGCGACAACACCCACCCGCTCTACGCGTGGCTGAAGGCGCATGCGAAAGGCGTGCTCGGCACCGAAGCGATCAAGTGGAACTTCACGAAATTCCTCGTCGATCGCAGCGGCACGCAGGTCGAGCGCTACGCCCCGATGACGCCGCCGGAAGCCATCGCCGACGACATCGAAGCACTGCTTTGAAGGCAGCGGGACGCCTCGGACGTCCGATGAACCCACGAGCGCCCGCCGGAATCGAAACCTCCACCAGACAGACGCAAATCGTCCAGCCATGAAGACCTTCGACCACAGCAAGCTCGACCGCATCGTCGCCGACGCCCGGCGCAACGCCGACACGCGCAGCGACGGCTACCGCGAACGCGCGCTGAAGATCTACCCGTGGATCTGCGGCCGCTGTGCGCGCGAGTTCACGCTCGCCAACCTGCGCGAACTGACGGTGCATCACCGCGACCATAATCACGACAACAACCCGCCCGACGGCAGCAATTGGGAGCTGCTGTGCATCTACTGCCACGACAACGAACACCAGCGCCAGCTCGAAGCGCAGGCGGGCAGTTCGATCCAGACGGACAACGGCGCGGTGGCAACGTACAACCCGTTTGCCGACCTGAAGGCGAAGCTGGCGAAGGGAAAATGATCGTCCGCGGCCCCGGCGCGCGGCCGTCGCGGCGCAAGCGCGCCGGTTGCGCTCAGTCGAGCGCTTCCAGCTCCACGAGCGTCGCTCCCGCAACGGAATCGACGATGCGGATCGCCCCGCGGCCGGCCTCCTTGGCCTCGTACATCGCGGCATCCGCCCGCTTGAGGATGAGGTCTTCGCTGACTTCGGTGTCCAGGAACATTGCAACGCCGATGCTTGCCGAACAATGGTGCCTGACCGTGCGAGCGCCTTGGCCGGCGTGCTCGACCGTCAGCACATAAGGGTCGGACAGGCAGGCGAGAATCTTCTGCGCAATATGCTCGGCGTGGCGGCGCGCCTCCACCCGATCGGGCAGCAGGTCGCCGAGCATCACCACGAATTCGTCGCCGCCGAAGCGCGCCACGGTGTCCATCTCACGCACGCAGTTTTGCAGCCTCTGTGCCACTTCCACCAGCAGCAGATCGCCGACGTCATGGCCGTGCGTATCGTTCAGCGGCTTGAAATTGTCCAGATCGATGAACAGCAGGGCACCCTGCCGGCCCGTGCGCCTTCTGGCCGCCAGCGCCTGATGCATGCGATCGTGGAACAGGCGGCGATTCGGCAGGTTCGTCAGGGCGTCATAGAAGGCGAGCTGGCGGATCTGCTCTTCCATGTTCTTGCGCTCGGTGATGTCGGACCCCAGCGCAACGTAATGCCGGACCTGGCCATGCTCGTCGCGGACGACGGTGATGGTCTTGTGTTCGGGATAGATCTCCCCGCTCTTGCGGCGATTCCACATCTCGCCCTGCCAGCAGCCATCCTCGGCGAGACGCTGCCAGAGTGCGGCATAGAACGCCTCGTCATGCCGCCCCGATTTCAGTATGCGCGGGTTGCCGCCCAGCACTTCCTCGCGGCTGTAGCCGGTGATGCGGCAGAAAGCTTCGTTCACGTCGATGATCTCGCCGGTCGCCGTGGTGAGCGCGATCCCCTCGTAGGCGTGGGTGAAAACACTGGCAGCAAGGCGCAATCGGTCTTCGGCGAGCCGGCGGGACGTGATGTCGGTATGCATGACCACCACGCCCTTGCGGTCGGCCCCCAGCGGGTTGACGGTCATCGCGAACCAGCGCTGGGCATTTGGCGCATGGCAGGGGTATTCGAAGCTGAAACTCGGCAATCGACCGTCGAGCACCGCCCGGATCCCTTCGCCGGCCCCGTCGGTGGCGCCGTTTTCGCTTGCACCGCAGATCGCCAGGTATGAGGTTCCGACATCGGTGTTGGGTGCGGTTCCTCCCGGCTCGACGCCGTTCTCGATGGCAAATCGCCGCCACGGTTCGTTCACGGCGATGATGATCCCGCTGCCGTCGAGGACGGCGATCTGGCTCGGCACCGAATCCAGCACGCCCTGCACGAACACGCGGCTTTCGCGCAAGGTTTCCTCGACCTGCTTGCGCTCGGTGATGTCCGTCGAGATTCCGCACAGCGCGTAGATCTCGCCACTCTCGTCGCGCAGGGGCAGCTTGACGGTCAGGTAGGTCGAGGTGCGTCCGTCCTTGCGATTGCGGTTGGTTTCTTCCATCCGGAACGAACGCCCTTCTGTCAGGACCTGTGCGTCGCCCGAGCGAATCTGGGCCACGGTGTCGGCATCGAAGAACTTCTCGTCCCCGTACCCGACGATCTCCTGCTCCGTCACGCCGAACAATTCGCACACCTTGCGATTCGCGAACAGGTACCGTCCGCTCCTGTCCTTCATGTAGATGTATCCATCGACGTTTTGGAGAATCGTGGCGAGCTTCCGCTCGTTTTCCCTCAGCGCACGATCACCCTTCGACAGGGTTTCCAGAAGCCGATTGAACCCGCCGATCAACTCACCCACCTCATCCTGCCGGACGACCGGCAAGGGTTGCGGAAACGCTTTCAGATCCGAAATTGCGGCCAGCGTCTTCACCGTATTGAGCATCGGTGCGAGCTGGCGCTTCAGCAGCACCCACGTGAGCCCCGCAGCGAACAGGCTGAGCAGGAACGCGGCAACCAGCACGCGCCGCTGTACCGCGCGGATCGGCGCGAATGCATCCTCGATCGGCAGGGTGACGGCCGCAAGCCAGCCCGCCAGCGGAATGCTCTTGACCGAGGCAAGAACTTCCGCACCGACCACATTGCGAATTACCCCGGACCCTTCGAAACCGTCGATGAACCGGTCGATCGACGGATTTTCGCCCGGAGCAGGCAGCACCTCCATGATCCGCGCCTTGTCCGACGCGGCGAACACCCGCCGGTCGCGCGGCGCAACGAGCACGTACGATCCGGTGCGACCATACGCGTTGCCGGCGATCCGATCGATGAAATTCGGTTTCGACAGTTCGGTCATCCCCAGCACCGCCCCCACCACGCGACCCGTGGCGTCACGGACGGGCGCCGCCATCCCGAACATCGCCGCACGCGCATCCTCGCCCATCGACGGCCGCCCGATCGTCGCACTTCCCTGCCTGAGTGCGGCCGCAACATCATCCCGATCGGCGAAATTCACCCCGATCCGGACGGCCGACGCCGGCGGGCCCGCGATCGCGGTGCCGCCGCCATCCAGTACGGCAACCCCGCCATTGAACAAGTCGAGCAAGACCGGATTGCGCTCCAGCAGTGTCTGCAAGTCCGATGCGTCGTGCCCCGAGGTCGCGGCGATCGTGCCGGCAAAGATCTCCAGCGCATGCAGCCGCTTCGCAAGAGCGTCATTGACGCCCGCGGCCAGCACGGTCGCGGTCGCGAACTGCTGCTGTCCCATAAGACGCCGCATGTCCTTGCGCAACGCATGGCTGGCATAGAGGGCCAGCGACCAGATGCTGACCAGGAAGATGCACAGCGTAACGAGGGTGATCCGCGTGTTGAGCGATCGCCACCGAAAATCAGGCAGATTCATTCGATCACCTGTCCATGACCTTGTCTTTCGGAAATTGTCGAAGCTGTCCTGCGTCAGGACAACAGCAGCGACGCAGGTGCAAGGATTCAAGCGCCGCACACCTCAGCGCCGGCCAAAGGTAAAGTTTACTGCGATATTGTACAAAATTTACCTTTGTCAAGGATAGTCGCGATGCATCCGCCGGCCGGGGCTCACGTGCGATCCAGCTCGTCCCAGCGCCCCAGTTGACGCGCGACCAGGATCCAGCAGCCCGTCAACGGCACTGCAGCCAGCGCGATCGCGCCCACTGACAGACCCAAGGCCGCGAGCCCCGCGTAGATCCAGCCGCTCGCAAGATCGCCGCCGCGATACACCACGGCGTCGATGAAGGTCTTGGCCTTGTATCGCTCCTCACGACCGACCAGCGTGAACAGCACCTCGCGTGCAGGCTTTGCGAGCGCATGGCGGGTGCTGTCGTAGAGCACGCGCACGGCCACCAGCGCGGCGAGTGCTGGCGCAATGCCGAGCACCACGAAACCGACGAGCGCCACGACCGGGAGCAGGGCCAGCGTCAGCCCCACCCCGATACGATGCAGAATGTGGGCGGTGAGGCAGACCTGCATCACGATCGTCACCCCATTCACGACAGCATCCACGCGGGCGAGGAAGACCCGCCGCAGCGCCCGGTCGGAATAGGCCTCGCCGAGCATGTGCGCCTGGACGAAGTACAGGATGGTCGAGGCGAAGGTCATCAGCAGCAGCCACAGTGCGATGCGCAGCAAGGCCGGGGAACGGAACACGAGCGGCGCCCCGCTCCACGCGCTGCCGCCGATGCGCGCCTCCGGTTCGCGTGCGAGCACAGCCGGCCGGCGTTGCGCATGGCGATCGAGCGCCCGCGTGCACCACGACGCCGCCTCCAGCGGCAGCACGGCGATCAGCAGGAGCAGGAACACCGGCACATGCTGCGCCAGCACCGCGGTCGTCGCCGACCCCGCGATGCCGCCGAGCGAGGAGCCGACCGCGATGAAGCCGAACAGGCGCTTGCCCTGTTCGTGACGGAAGAGATCCGCGACGAAGCCCCAGAACACCGTGACGACGAACAGCGCGAACACGCTCGTCCACACGTAGAACACGCGGTCTATCCATGCCCGCGCCGACTCGGGCAGCAGATACAGCGCGGCATAGAAGGCGAGCAGGTTGGCCGCGAAGAAGCGGTTCGCCAGCGGCACGAACACCGCCCGCGGCCAGCGCGCCACCGCCGCCGAATACAGCGGCACCGCCAGCAGCATCACGACGAACACGGCGGTCCACAGGATCTGCAGATTGCCGCGGTCCGCCGCGCCGATCTCGTCGCGCACCGGACGCAACAGGTAGTAGGAATACAGAATCGCGAAGCCGCAGGCGGTCGCGAGCAGCAAGGGCAGCGTCTCGCCCTCGCGAACCGGCACCACCCGACGGACGAGCGCCCCGAACATCGCCCACCCGTCCTCAGCGCGCGACGCCCATCACCTGCCGCAGCTCGCGCGCCGTCAGCGCCCGGCCGAACACCGGCGAACCGACATCGAAATCCCTGGCACGCGCCAGCCCCCCGACCGGCACCGGCTCGAAGCCGGCGTCCTCGACCAGGCGCGCGGCAACCGCCAGCGCGTCGCGGTCGTCGGCCGCGAGCGGCACGCCGATACGCTCGCCGTCACGATGCGCCTCACCGCGCAGCGCGGTATGCGGCACAGACGTGAAGGCCCGCACCAGGCGCACGCCGGGCAGGTATTCGGCCGACGCCACCCCGGTGCCCCGCTCCAATGCCGGCGTCGCCATCGGTCCGTCGCGCTCGCGTCGCGGATTGCCGGTTTCCAGCACCACCTTCCTCGCCATCAGCCCCGCATAGTCGCGTCCCACCTGAGGCAGCGCCCCGTAGGGCACCGCAATCAGCACGACGTCGCCGAATTCCGCCGCCTCGCGCGGCGTGCCGATCCGCACGTTCGCGCCCAGGCGTGCGGCGAGGGGCTTCAGGTCGTCCGGATGGCGCGACGAGATCAGCAACTCGTGACCGGCCCTCGCCCACAGCTCGGCCAGCGCGCCGCCGATCCGCCCGGTGCCGATGATGCCGATGCGGAAACCGTCCGACGCGCCAAACGCAGCACGCGGCAGCATGGCCAGCGCAACCGTCGCCGCGGCGGCAAGGATCAAGTTGCGGCGCCGGGGATCGGGGACCGCATCGGAACGGAAACGCGTAGTCATGCTTGCCTCCGCAGCAATATGAACCCGGCGGTCGATTACGTCATGCCGGGCCGAGTCAAAGCAGTTGCTCCCTCCCCGTCGAGGGGAGAGCTGGGGGCGGGATGGGTCAAGCCGATGCGGCGGAATCCCATCCCCCTCCTGGCCTCCGGGCCAAAGTGCTCAGGCGTCGATCGAATCGATATGGCGCTTCCAGAACGCCGCATCGGGAAGCGTGCCGATGGCCGCACGCACGTTGTCCACCATGTGCTCCGGCCGCCCGGTCCCCGGAATCGCGCAGGTCACGGCCGGATGGCTCAACACGAACTTCAACAGCACCTGCGCCCAGCTTGTCGCCCCGATCTCCGCCGCCCACGGCGGCAGCGGCCGCTCACGCAGGCGGCGCAACACCCCGCCGCCGCCGAAGGGCCTGTTGATCAGCACCGCCATGCCGCGCTCGGCCGCCAGCGGCAGGATGCGCCGCTCCGCCTCCCGTTCGTCGACCGAATAATTGACCTGCAGGAAGTCGAACTGTGCCTCGCGCATCACCGCCTCCAGCTCGCCATAGGCACCGCTCGTGTAATGCGTGATGCCGATATAACGCACGCGCGCCGCGGCCTGCCAGGCGCGCAGCGTCGACAGGTGCACGCGCCAGTCGACCAGGTTATGCACCTGCATCAAATCCAGGCGTTCCACCTGCAGCAGCCGCATCGACTCCTGCATCTGCCGAATCCCCTCGGCCCGCCCGCGCGTCCACACCTTGGTCGCGACGAAGGCGCGGTTGCGCAGCCCGCCCGCAGCAAGCAGCTCCCCCGTCACCGCCTCCGCCCGCCCGTACATCGGCGAGGTATCGATCACCGACCCGCGGGCCTCGAACAGGGTCCGCAACACCTCCGGCAGCCGGCGATACTCCGCCGACTCGCGCGGCACGTCGAAACCCACGTAGGTGCCGAGGCCAATCACCGGCAACGGCTCCTGGGTCGAAGGAATCGAGCGCGTCGGCATCGCAGCGCCGGAAGACTCGTCGGGCGTCTGCGCCCTCGCTCCGCCGCCGACGAGAAGCCCCGCCGCCGCGCCCGCCGCAAGGCGCAGGAATTCCGCCCGCGTCATTCCGCGACCGGCAATCATCGGGGACGACGGACCGGACATGCACCCTTCCTCCACAAGACGGCCGCAGCACGGCCTTCGCAAGCTCAGACCACGACAACGCCCCGCAAGTGCCGCGACGCGCGGGAAATCCGGCGCCGGCGGATACATCCATTTCGTCGCGATTTCCCGCTTGAGCGACCTGGCATCCTCCCGCATCAAGGATGCGTTGCGGGTCCCAGCCCTCTGTGTACAGCGCGACCGAGGGGCCCAGGTCCACGCAGGTCATGTACTTCGGCTGGCTGTAGGGGTGCAGCGGCACATCGACCAGCTCGTCGGCCACAACCGCCATATACGTCTCCCCGAGGGGGCGGCGCAGTGCGCTCTACGGCATCCGTCCGTGGCGCTTCCGCTTTCAGCGGCTGTTGATCGAACCCAACGGCAAAGTCCGACCCAAACCTGCAGAAACGGTGATAATGGCGGCCAAATCAGTTTGAACGCTATTTCGGGATTCCCCAATGGAAATTAAGGTCAATTTTCTCGACAAGCTTCGTCTTGAAGCCAAATTTGATGACTTCACAGTGGTGGCCGATCAGCCTATCCGCTATAAGGGCGATGGCTCGGCGCCTGGCCCGTTTGATTATTTTCTGGCTTCGTCGGCTTTGTGTGCGGCGTATTTTGTGAAGTTGTACTGCGATACTCGCAATATTCCTACCGAAAACATTCGCCTGTCGCAGAACAATATTGTTGATCCGGAAGACCGCTACAAGCAGATTTTCAAGATTCAGGTCGAGTTGCCAGAGAATATCTCCGCCACAGACCGCCAGGGCATTTTGCGTTCCGTCGAGCGTTGCACGGTAAAGAGGGTGGTGCAAACCGGGCCTGAGTTTGTAATTGAAGAAGTTGAAAATCTGGATGCCGACGCTCAGGCCTTGCTGACACTGAATCCGGATTCAGACGTAAGCACCTACATTGCTGGAAAGGATCTGCCGCTGGAGAAGACTATCGCCAATATGTCGGGCGTGTTGGCAGACCTGGGCATCAAGATTGAGATCGCTTCGTGGCGCAATCTTGTTCCTAACGTGTGGTCGCTGCATATTCGGGATGCGCACTCGCCGATGTGTTTTACCAATGGCAAGGGTGCTACCAAAGAAAGCGCGCTGGCGTCGGCATTGGGCGAATTTATCGAGCGTCTGAATTGCAATCATTTTTACAACGACCAGTTCTGGGGGGAAGACATTGCCAACGCGGCGTTTGTGCATTACCCGAACGAGCGTTGGTTCATACCCGGCCCTGACGATGCGCTGCCGACCGAAATTCTCGACGAGTACTGCCTGCAGATTTACAACCCCGATGGCGAATTGCGTGGCTCGCATTTGTACGACACCAACTCCGGCAATGTGCAGCGCGGCATCTGTTCGCTGCCGTATGTTCGTCAGTCGGACGGCGCGGTGGTGTATTTTCCCGCCAATCTGATCGACAATTTATTCCTCAGCAATGGCATGAGTGCCGGCAATTCGCTGGCCGAGGCACAGGTGCAATGCCTATCGGAAATCTTCGAGCGGGCGGTAAAGCGCGAAATCCTGGAAGGCGAAATCGCGCTGCCCGATGTGCCGAACGAAGTGTTGAAAAAATATCCTGGCATCCTCGCCGGCATTGAGGAGCTGGAAAAGCAGGGCTTTCCCGTGCTGGTGAAGGATGCGTCGCTGGGCGGGGAATTTCCGGTGATGTGCGTCACCTTGATGAACCCCCGTACTGGCGGCGTATTTGCCTCGTTTGGGGCGCACCCGAGCTTGGAGGTGGCGCTGGAACGCAGCCTTACCGAGTTGCTGCAGGGGCGCAGTTTCGAAGGCCTGAACGATCTACCCCAGCCCACCTTCGAAAGTAACGCCGTGACGGAGCCGAATAACTTCGTCGAGCACTTTATTGATTCCAGCGGCGTGGTGTCGTGGCGCTTTTTCAGCAGCAAAGCCGACTATGATTTCGTCGAGTGGGATTTTTCTGGTCAGGGTGCAAACTCCAATGCCGAGGAAGCCGCAACGTTGTTCGGCATTCTCGAAGACATGGGTAAGGAAGTGTACATGGCGGTGCATGACCAGCTCGGCGCGACGGCCTGCCGCATCCTGGTGCCGGGATACTCAGAAGTCTATCCAGTGGAAGACCTGATCTGGGACAACACCAACAAAGCACTGTTGTTCCGCGCCGACATCTTGAACTTGCATCGCCTCGACGATGCCAGCCTGGGGGCGCTGCTTGAACGTCTGGAAGACAGCGAACTGGATGACTACACCGATATCATTACATTGATCGGCATCGAATTTGACGAGAATACGGCCTGGGGTCAACTAACGCTTTTGGAGTTGAAACTGCTGATTAATCTCGCCTTGAAGCAATTTGAAGCGGCGAAGGAACAGGTGGAAGCCTTCCTCCAATATAATGAAAACACGGCCGAGCGCGGGTTGTTATATCAGGCCTTGAATGTGGTGCTGGAGGTGCTGCTGGACGACGACCTTGAATTGGACGATTACGAGGTCAATTTCCGCCGGATGTTTGGCAACCCGCGGATGGACGCGGTGATAGGGGCGGTGGACGGTAGCGTGCGCTTCTTCGGCCTAACGCCGACAAGCACGAAGCTGGAAGGGCTCGACAGGCACCAGCGCCTAATCGATAGCTACAAAAAACTGCACATAGCGCGGGCCAATATGGCGGCTTGATCCAATCGGGCGCGGTCCCACGCTGGTGACGAAGGTGCCCACTGGGGGCCATCAGCGAGTGAACGGCAGCGACCCGCCGGATTGCAGCACGAGGTCGGCTCGGGCCGATCTCCCGCCGCGCAATCACCCTCCGCCCTATCGACCGCCAAGCCCCGGTGCCTGAACCTCATTCGAGCTGACCCTCAAACAGTTCGCTCACGAATCTCACGAAGGCGCAGGCGGGCCGGGGCGTGCGTTGCCCGTCCGTCGGGCGGGAAAGCGCCCTGCGAACGGCACCCTCGTTCCATCCGTAACAAGTATCCCAGACGCGAAGACAAGCCACTTTCCACGGGCTATAAAACAAGTGTCGGCTGCGCAATCAAACGGGATGAAGGCTCGCCCGGCATCGCTCAGCCGGCTGCATGCTGTTTGCGGCTGACTTCCGCCCCGCTGCCGGTCCCGGCGGGTGGACCAAGCGGGGGGCTCCGTCGATCCAGCCTGGAAATGCAGACCCTGGAGATCGTGATGCTTGCGCGTGCCGATGACGCCCCTCGCCGCGAACCCGTGCCGCATCGCTGGCACGTGCTGCAGATGTTGCGATCCATGCATGCGGGGCATCCCTTCATACACCTGTGGGATCTCTCCTGCCTCACTCACCTCGAAGGCGCGCCGATGGCAGTGCATTACTTCGGATTTCTCGAGCGCAATGGCTACATCGTGCCCTGCGCGAAGGAAGGGACGCGCTCGCACTATTACACCCTGTCCGCCGACGGGGTCGCGCTCTACGAGGCCGGCGAAAGGTGGTGGCGCTCGCTGCGCTGGCGACAGAAGTATCTGGTGATCTGGCACGGCTGAAGCCGCACCGGGCGGCAGCCTGCGCGTGCGATCTCATGATTTTCTGTAGGTCGATTCCGCGGACTTATGGACGCAGGACTGTGCGCGGATCCTTAAAGTTGGTACAAACGCCACACGCGGCGTACTCCAACCGACAGGATCCGGAATCATGTTCGCTTCCACCCGCAACGCCCTCGCCCCCTCCCTGCGTACCCGGCTTCGACCGCTTCCCTTGGCGCTGCTCGCCTGTGTGGGGGCATCCACCGTGCGGGCCGCGGAGCCCGCTCCGATATTGAACCCGGTGGTCGTCACGGGCAGCCGCGTCGAGGCCGAGAGCTTCGATCTGCCCTTCTCCGTGGACGCGGTCGATATGCAGGGGGTGCAGGCGGGCAATCTCGGCGTGAATGCGTCGGAGGCGCTCGCGGGGGTGCCGGGGCTGGTGGTGCAGAACCGTCAGAACTACGCGCAGGACCTGCAGATTTCGGTGCGCGGCTTCGGCAGCCGGGCGGCCTTCGGCGTGCGCGGCGTGAAGCTGATCGCCGACGGCATTCCCGCCAGCACGCCAGACGGTCAGGGCCAGGCGGCGACTTTCAATCTCGACACGGCCGAACGCATCGAGGTGATGCGCGGGCCCTTCTCGACCGTGTATGGCAACCATGCCGGGGGCGTGATCCAGCTGTTCTCGCGCGACCCGAAGGGTGCGCCGACGGTGCGCGGCGGGGTGCTGGGCGGTTCGTGGGGCACGACCAAGGTCGATATCGGTGCGGAAGGCGAGAAGAACGGAGTGGGTTACGTCGTGGATGCGTCGCGCTTCGATACCGACGGCTATCGGGACCACAGCGCGGCGACGCGCGACCAGCTGTTCGGCAAGCTGGTGTTCCGGCCCGACCAGGAAAGCAAGCTGACGCTGGTGGCGAACGCGCTGCGGCAGGACGACACGGATGACCCGCTGGGGCTAACCTGGGACACCTTCAAGGACGATCCGCAGGACGTGGAGAGCGTCGCCGAGACCTTCAACACGCGCAAGAGCATCGACCACCGCCAGGGCGGCGCGACCTACGAGCGGCGCTTCGGCGCGGGTCGGCTGCATCTGTCGGCTTACGCGGGCGAGCGCAGCGTGACGCAGTTCCAGGCGATCCCCACGGCGGTTCAGAACATCGCAACGCGGCCCCGTCATTCGGGCGGGGTCATCGATTTCGATCGCAGCTTCCACGGAATGGGCGCGCGCTGGACACATACGCTGACGGCGGGCCCCGGCGACCTGACGCTGACCGCCGGCGTCGACTACGACCGCTCGGAAGATGCGCGCAAGGGCTTCGAGAATTTCCTCGGCAGCGCCTTCGCCCCGAGCGCGGTGGGCGTGAAGGGACGGCTTCGCCGGAACGAGACCGACACGGTCACGAGCGTCGATCCGTATGTGCAGGGCAGCTGGAAGCTCGACAAGTGGACGCTGCAGGCGGGCCTGCGCCACAGCGACGTGAAGTTCGAGGTGGACGACAAGTACATCGTGACGGGCAATCCCGACGACAGCGGCGACATCCGCTATCGCAAGACGACTCCGGCGCTGGGCATCGTCTATCACCTGAGCCCGGTCGTGAACCTGTATGCGAGTGCGGCGCGCGGCTTCGAGACGCCAACCCTGACGGAGCTCTCCTATTCCGGCACGACCTCGACGGACGGCTTCAACTTCGGCCTGAAGCCGGCCACTAGCAAGCAGTACGAATTGGGCGCGAAGGCTTTCGTCGGGGAAAACACCCGCGTGAACGTCGCCCTGTTCGAGATCCGCACCAAGGACGAACTGGTGGTGGATAGCGCCCTGGGCGGGCGCACGGTGTTCAAGAACGCAGGTTCGACCTTGCGCCAGGGCGTCGAGTTTGCCGCCGATACGGAGTTCGCGCGGAATTGGCGCGGGAGACTGTCGCTGACGAGGCTGCACGCGGTCTACGACGACGACTTCGTCGCAGGCGGCCGGACGATTGAGGACGGCAAGCGCATCCCCGGCATCCCCGCGCTGTCGGCCTACGCCGAACTGGAATGGAAGCCGCGGGCAGGACTGGCGACCGCCGTCGAAGTCCTGCATCGGGGCAAGGTCTACGTCGAGGATACGAACACCAAGCGCGCCGCGCCCGGTTACACGCTGGCCAACCTGCGCCTGACTGCCGAGCAGCGTTCGGGGCACTGGACCTTCCAGGAAATGGTGCGCGTGGATAACCTGTTCGACAGGGAACACGTCGCCTCGGTGATCGTCGGCGACGGCAACGACCGCTTCTATGAACCCGGCCCGACCCGCAGCGTGTATGCGGGCATCAAGACGAGCTACCGCTTCTGACCGGCACCGTACTCCTCCTTCGCGGCGCCCTCCTCCAATACGGCGACCGTATGCGCCCTGCCCGGCTCGTTCGGGCGGGGCTCGTTTTTTTTGTCGCCGCCCTGCTCATGGCGGGCGCCGTGGTGCGGGCCGCGGACGAGGTCATCGTGCGCGAGCTGCAGCCGCTTGCCTACGCGGACGCCCGTGCGGCACTGCTCGACGCGTTCGTCGACGAGGGGCTGGCACCGCCGGCGGTGAGCCGGTTCGGTGAAATGCTCGCGCGCACGGCGCCGGATCTCGGCCATCGCGCGGATTTCTACGGCGACGCCGAGATATTCTCCTTCTGCAGCGCGCAGGTGTCGGGCCGGATGGTCGCCGAGGACGTGCGCAACATCGCGCTGTGCCCGATGACGGTGGCGCTGTACACGCTGCCCGGCAGGCCGCGCACCGTCTTCCTGGCCGCGCGACCGCCGGCGCTGCAGTCGCCCGCGGGGGCGTTCGCAACCACGCTTCTGCGCCGCATCGTGGAGCGCACGGTCGACAATGCTGGGCTGAGGCACTGAGCTTGCGAAGGCTGCAGCCGGCGCAATTGCTCTCTCCCCTTCAGGGGGAGGAACCGGCGACCAGGCCGGCAGCCGTCTCCTCCGCCCATTTCGTGAGATATTGAGTGCCCTGCCGTCATTTCGGCATCTCCCTGTCACCGTAATACGTTAGATTTGCGGGAGTTGTCCCCAGCAAATCAGGTGGTGTGTGAAAGCTCCGCAGCTCAACCGGGTCGTGCTCATCGCGTACGCCGCAGTGATCGCGCTGGCTGGGTTCGGCTTCTACGAGCTGTGGTCCTTCCGCGTCGCCGCGGCGCTGCGCCTTTCGGGGGAGAGCCTGCAGGCGATGAGCGGCGCACTCGATGCCACGGCGAAGTCCGCAACCGACCACGTCGCGATCCTGCGGGTCGAGGCGGAACGCGCGATGCGCGACGAGGTCGTCCATGCACGCAGCCCGCTGCGCAAGGCCTTCGCGACGTTCCCCGAACCCGGCCTGTTCGCCACGACGCACGTTCCCGAGGATGTACCGCCCGGCCTGGGTGCGTATGTCTTCGGCCGCGGCGATCCCGCAGCCCTCCCCGCACCGATGGAGCGCGAGATCGAGGTCGCGCTGCACCTGATCCCCGTGTTCCAGCGCGTGCGCGAAAACGTTCCCCAGGCGGCCTGGGTGTATTACACGTCACGCGCGGGCTTCGTCAGCGTCTACCCGCTGGACGCGCAGTCGAAGTACCTGTCGTGGCGCGACGAGATGCTGACGCACCCCGTCGTGACACGCGCCGCACCCGAGAACAATCCCGAGCAGGCGTTGAAATGGAGCGAGGCTTACGTCGACGAAGCCGGCAAGGGCATCATGAGTTCGGTGACCGCACCGGTCTACGATGCTGCCGGCCGCTTCCGCGCCATCGTCGCGCTCGACATCACGCTTACCACGCTGAACGGCTACCTCGCCGGCCCCGGGATGGAGATCGGCCGGATTTTCGTCGCCAACGAACAGGGCCAACTGATCGCAGACCCCGCGGTGGTCAAACCGGGGGATTCGGAAATCCGCCTCGTCGACCGCACGCTGCCACGCGAGCTGTCGGGCCGGCTGCCGGATCTCGTCGACGTCACGCAAGCCGACTACAGCGGGCACGAAGGCTGGCTGCTCGCAGGTGTACGCTTGAGCAATGCGCCGTGGACGGTGTATCACGTGGTCGATCGGTCGGAATTGGGCCGGACCACGCTGCTGCACATGCACGTCGAGATCATCGCGCTGCTGCTGATCGTGCTGGCCGGCGTGCTGCTGGAACAGCGCCGCCGCGCGGCGCACCGGCTGCGGCTGTTCAAGGTCGCGGTCGATGCGAGCACTTCGGGCATCGTCATCACCGACCGCTCGGCGACGATCGGGTATACGAATCCCGCGTTCTCGCGCATCACCGGCTACCCTGCGCACGAGGCGGTCGGGCGGACGCCGGCGCTGTTTCGCTCCGGCAAGACGCCGCGAGAGGTGTACGAGGACCTGTGGAAGGTGATCCTGCGGGGCGACAGCTGGCAGGGCGAAATGCTCAACCGGCGCAAGGACGGCGAGCTGTACTGGAGCGACCTGCGCATCGCGCCCATCCTCTCCCCCGGCGGCGAACCGCATCAGTTCGTCGGGGTGATGAACGACGTCTCCGGGCAGAAGGAGGCGATGCAGGCGCTGGTCGACAGCGAAACGTACAACAAGACACTGTTCGAGCATTCTCACATCGCGCAGGTGATCCTCGACCCCGGCACGCGCCGCTTCATCGACTGCAACGACGCGGCGGCGGCCCTGTGCGGGTACCCGGACCGGCGCAGCATGATCGGCCGCTCCCCGCTCAACCTCGCCGCGCCGGTGCAGCCGGACGGGCGCCCGTCGGGCGAGGCCGGCAATGAGCGGCTCGCGCGCTGCCTGGACGCGCGCGAAAGCGTGTTCGAGTGGCGCAACCGCCGCCCGGACGGCGAGGAGTGGGATGCCGAGATCCGCTGCATGAGCTTCCGCCATGGCGACCGAACGCTGCTGCAGTTGAGCATGCAGGACATCACCGAGCGCAAGCGCATCGAAACTCGCATGAAGCAGGCGATGGTCGTGTTCAACGCGTCGAACCAGGGAATCATGACCACCGACGCGAATGCGAAGATCACGGCCGTCAATCCGGCATTTACCGCGATCACCGGTTATACCGCGGACGAAGTGCTCGGGCACCGTCCGTCGATGCTCTCTTCCGGGCGCCACGATGCGGCCTTTTACACGAACATGTGGGATTCGCTGAACCACAAGGGCCTGTGGGAATCGGAGATCTGGAACCGGCGCAAGAATGGCGAGATCTACCCGCAGTGGCAAACGATCTCCGCGATCTATGGCGACCGCGGCAAGATCGCGGGATTCATCTCGCTGTTCAACGACATCACCCAGCGCAAGCAGCAGGAAGAAGCGATCTGGCGCCAGGCCAACTTCGACCCGCTCACCGGCCTCGCCAACCGCAGCCTGCTGCAGGACCGCCTCGACCAGGCGATGACGCATGCGCGGCGCTACCGTAGCCGCGTGGGCCTGCTGTTCCTCGACCTGGACGGGTTCAAGTGGATCAACGACACGCTGGGGCACGACACCGGCGACGAACTGCTGGTCGAAGTCGCGCGCCGCCTGACCTTCTGCGTGCGCGAGCAGGACACCGTGGCGCGCTTCGGCGGCGACGAGTTCACGATCGTCGTGCACGACCTCGCCGAGCCCGAGGACCTGAACGCGATCGCCGAGAAGATCGTCAGCGTGCTGCGCGATCCGTTCTCGCTGGGCGGCATGCAGCACCGCATGTCGGGCAGCGTCGGCATCACCGTCTACCCGGACGACGGCGACGACGTGCAGACGCTGTTCCGCAACGCCGACATCGCGATGTACAAGTCCAAGCAGGCCGGCAAGAACCGCTTCCAGTTCTACGCCCGCGAGATGCAGAGCGACGCGCTGGCGCGCCTGAAGCTCGAGGCGGACCTGCGCACCGCGCTCGAACAGCAGGCCTTCTCGCTGCACTATCAGCCCATCGTCGATGCCGACAGCGGCGAACTGGTCGGCGCCGAGGCGCTGATCCGCTGGACCCACCCCGAGCGCGGCCCGGTCTCGCCGCTCGAGTTCATCCCCGTGGCCGAGGACAGCGGCCTCATCATCGGCATCGGCGAATGGGCGCTGCGCGAGGCTGCGCGCCAATCCCGGGCCTGGCGCGAACAAGGGCACCGGACGCTGCGGCTGGCAGTGAACATGTCCGGAGTGCAGTTCCGCGAAGCCGGCCTGCCCGACCTGGTCGCCGGCGTGCTGAACGAGTTCGGCATGGACCGCGGCAGCCTCATGGTCGAGATCACCGAGTCGGTGCTGATGGGCGGCAGCGAATCGATGGAGACGCGCATGCGCGACATCAAGGCGCTGGGCATCGGCTACGCGCTGGACGACTTCGGCACCGGCTTCTCGTCGCTGTCCTATCTCAAGCGCTTTCCCGTCGACATCGTCAAGATCGACCGCAGCTTCATCAACGACTGCCCGGACGACCGCAACGACGCGCATCTCGTCGAGGCGATCATCAACATGGCGCACAGTCTCGGACTGCACGTCACCGCGGAAGGCGTCGAGACCACGGAACAGGTGAGCTTCCTGCGCGAGCTCGGCTGCGACTTCCTGCAGGGCTACCTCATCGGCAAGCCGCTGCCGGCGGAGGCATTCGAGGCAATGCTGCAGAAGCATTTCCTGCTGGCCTCGGTCGACGATCTCGGCCCGGAAGAGTCGCGCCTGCTCACCGCCTTGCGGCGCGATGACCTCGACATCGACGCCTGGCTGCGCCGGCTGCTCGGCGAACGCTCGCCCGATCTGGCCGCGTTCCTGGAACGGGAAGAGTGGAGGCGGCACGGACTGGACCTGAAGCAGACCATCGAGGCCCACCTCAATTGGCGCAAGCGGCTCAACGCCTATGTCAGCGGGCGATCCAGCGCCGACGCGCTGGACGATGCCGAAGCAAGCTCGGAGAGCCTGTGCGAGCTGGGCCGCTGGATAGACGGCAACGGCGCCCTGCCCGCCGATCGCCTTGCGCATCTCGCGCGCATGCACAAGGACTTCCACAGGCTGGCGGGCCAGATCGTCGCCGACTATAACCATGGCTATCAGGCCTCGGCGCGGCGCGCGCTCGCCGGCCTGAAGTTCCGCGCGGCATCGCGCGACCTGGTGATCGCGCTGATCGATTGTTTCGACGACCGGAGCGGCTCCGGCGGCTGAGCACCGCCCCCATCCCTTCCCCCCGAGTTTCCCCGACGACAGGAGTCGAGTCCATGCTGACAGCCACGCAAAAGAAGACCGCCGAGAGCATCGTCAATCTTTTCGAGACCGGACAAGTGCTGGGCGACTACGGCATGGTCACGATCATCCGCGGCGACACCGGCCACCTCACCTACGGACGCTCGCAGACGACGCTCGGCTCGGGCAACCTCGCCAAGCTGCTGCGCCAGTACTGCACGGCGCCCGGCGCCGAATTCGCCCCGCTGCTCGAGCGCTACCTGCCGCGCTTCGATGCCGTCGACCTCGCGCTGGACAGCGACGGCGCGCTGCACAACATCCTGCGCGCGGGCGCCGACGACGCGGTGATGCGCGACGTGCAGGACGCCTTCTTCGACGAGCACTACTGGCAGCCGGCGATGCGCACGGCCGCCCGCGAGGGCATCGCCTCGCCTCTGGGCTGCGCCGTGGTGTATGACAGCTTCGTGCACGGCGCATGGAAGGCGATGCGCGACCGCTGCAACGCCGCGCACGGAAGCGTGGCCGACGCGGGCGAACGGAAATGGATCGCCGGCTACGTGGCGACGCGGCGCGCCTGGCTTGGCGGCCATGCGCGCGCCGACCTGCGCCCCACCGTGTATCGCATGGATGCCTTCCAGCGCCTGATCGACCAGGGCTACTGGAACCTCGAGCTGCCTCTGGTCGTGCGCAACGCCGAGATCTCGCCCGCGACGCTGTCCGCCCTGCCGCCGGGCTGCTTCGACGGCCCGGCCCCGGGTTCGCGCCCGCTCGCGGTCGGCTCGCCGATCATGCGCGGGCTCGATGTGCGCCGCCTGCAGCTGGGTCTGTCGCTGCGCGGCGTTGACATCAAGGCCGACGGCCTCTTCGGCCAGACCAGCGCGCGCTGCATCAAGGCCTGGCAGGCGAAGAACGGCCTGCCCGCCACCGGCGTCGCCGACATCGCCCAGGTCGCGCGCCTTTGCGCGTTCGATGACGTCACGGCTTGACACAGGCCGGGTTTGACAAAGGGGTAGGCGGGCTCTACACAGATAATTAAACAGAATAAATGCGCGGCGCCGCCCCGTCCCGGGCGCGGCAGCCCACATACCCCGACAGCAAGGTTGCGCCCGATTCCGACCGCATTGCTCCGGCATGCGGGCAGCAGGGGCCGCCGCGGGAGGCGGGGATGCTCCACATCCGAAGGAGACTCTCATGGCAAGGCGCGCGCTCTGCATCGGCATCAACAACTACCCCGGCACCGACAGCGACCTCTCCGGCTGCGTCAATGACGCCAGCGACTGGGGGGCCGCGCTCACCGAACGCGGCTTTTCGACAAGCAAGCTGCTCGACTCGGCAGCGACCAAGTCGGCGATGGTGCAGGCCATCGACACGCTCGTCACCGGTGCGGCGAAGGGCGACACGATCGTGCTCACCTATTCGGGCCACGGCACCTGGCTGCCCGACACCGACGGCGACGAGCCCGACGCGCGCGACGAGGCCTTGTGCCCGTGGGACATCGACAGCGGCAACGTGCTGCTCGACGACGAACTGCACGACCTCTTCAGCCGGCGTGCGGGCGGTGTGCGCATCGTCCTCATCTCCGACAGCTGCCATTCCGGCACCGTCACGCGCGGCGACGAGAGCGATCTCGACCCCGGCATGCCGCGCGCCCGCTTCCTGCCCCCGTCGGTGTGGATGAAGCGCGAAGCCCTGCCCGCGGACACGACGCGCCCGACGCGGCTGTCCGGCGGCTTCACGCGCGCCGGCGGCGACCTGCTGCTGGCGGGCTGCCTCGACACCCAGTTCAGCTGGGACACCAGCTTCAACGGCCGCCCCAACGGCGCCTTCACCTTCTATGCACTGAAAACGCTGAAAAACCTGCCCGCGACGGCGACCTACGAGCACTGGTTCAGGGAAATCCGCAACTATCTGCCCTCCACCCGCCTGCCGCAGGATCCGCAGATCTTCGGCACCCGCAGCGCGCGCCGCTTCAAGGTGTTCGCGTAACGCCCCGCGCCGGCCCCTCGACGGCCGGCGCGTCCATCCCCACCGCCGCAGGAGGCCAGGATGCCGGCACCCCGCAAACCGAGCGAACTCGTCTTCCACCTGCCGGGCACCGCGCGCGAAGCCGACGCCCTGCCCGCAGCCCTGAAGGCAGGCACGCGCGCGGCCGACACTGCGGCCCCCGATCCCTTCCTCGACGGCGTCGTCGCGGTGCAGGCCAGCTATGCGCTGAGCGCGCCGGGCCGCGACGCGGCCGCCACGACCGACGCGCGCCTGCGCGAGGACAGCCTCCTCGCGCTGGAAGCGGGCGACGGCACCACCGTGTTCATCCGCGCCGACAAGCTCCGCGAAGACCTCGCGCGGGTGCGCCCCGACGCCGTGCGCGCCGACGGCTCGATCGACTTCGCCGCCCTGCGCGACCCGGCCGCGGCGGCGCGCGGCATTCCCGACTGGCTATGGTCGGGCGTATCGGTGCTCACGCTGGGGCACGACGCGATCGCCGACGCCGCGCGCGACAAGGCGCTGGAATGGCTGCAGGACTGGCTGGGCGAGCGCGCGGAGGATCTCGCCTCCGCCGGCGCCTCGTGGCTGGGCGCGAAGGCCTTGATGTGGGCGATCGAAAGCCGCCTCGCGGGCGAACCGGGGCTCTACCAGTGGCGCGACGGCGACGGCCTCGGCAGTTCGGACCGCTGCGCCGCCAACGACCCGCGCCTCGCCGCGATCGGCGACGCGCCGATGCTGCTTTTCATCCACGGCACGGCCTCGCACACGCTGGGGAGCTTCAAGGATCTGCGCGCCGGCAGCGCCGCCGCGGACTGGGATCCCCTCGCACGCCGCTTCGGCGAGCGCATCTTCGGCTTCGAGCATCGCACCTTCTCCGAAAGCCCGATCGACAACGCGTTGCAGCTCGCCCGCACGCTGCCCGCCGGCGCCCGCCTGTCGGTCGTCACGCATTCGCGCGGCGGCCTCGTCGGCGACCTGCTCTGCCTCGCGGGCCTGAGCGACGACGCCATCGCCGCGTATCGCCACGCCCCGCCGCCCAACGCGGGCGAATCCGAGCGCGAAAAGCGCCTGCGCGACCTCCTCACAGCGCGCGAGCAGGACACGCTGCGCGCATTGCGCCAGGAGCTCGCCGACAAGAACTTCCGCATCGAACGCTACGTGCGCGTGGCCTGCCCCGCGCGCGGCACGACGCTGCTCTCCGACAACCTCGACCTGTTCCTGTCCGGGCTCCTGAGCCTGACCACCCGGCTCGTCGGCGCCGTGACCGGGCCGGCCGGCGGCGCGGTGCTGTCCGCATTCAAGCGCGTCGTGCTGGAGATTGCCGACAAGCGTGTCGATGCGCGTCTCGTCCCCGGCATCGAGGCGATGCTCACCGACGCCCCGATGGGCACGCTGCTCGCGACCGCACAGCGCAAGCAGGGCATCGCGATGGCCGTCATCAGCGGCGACATCCAGGAAACCAGCATCCTGAAACGCCTCGGCGTGATGTTCACCGACTGGATGCTGTTCGACCGCCACGACAACGACCTCGTCGTCGACACCGACTCGATGTACGCGGGCCTGGCGATGCGCAACGAGGCGCGCTACCTCTTCGACCAAGGCGCCTCGGTCAATCACTTCAGCTACTTCGCCAACCGCCACACCCGCACGGCGCTGCGCGACTGGCTCACGAGCAGCGACCCGGCCACCCTGCCCACCTTCAGCGCCATCGCGCGCCGCCGCGAACCCGGTGCCGCCGAGGCACGCGAACGCGCCGCCAGCCGCACCACCCTGCGCGAGGCGCCGCGCCCCGACAGCCGCCCGGTGGTGATCTTCCTGCCGGGCATCATGGGTTCGCACCTCGAGCTGCGCAAGGAAGGGCGCAAGTCCGGCGACGGCGACCGCGTGTGGTTCGACTTCCTCGACCTCGCGACCGGCGGCCTCGCCAAGATCGCGATGGACAAGGCCGACGTGCGCGAGGAAGCACTGTTCGACATGTTCTACGGTGACCTCGCCGAGCATCTGGAGGCGACGCACCGGGTCATCCGCTTCCCCTACGATTGGCGCCGGCCCATCCATGCCCCGGGCGGCGCGGCCGAGCGCCTGTCCGACATCCTCCGGCAAGCGCTGAAGACGCACCCCAACCAGCCCGTGCGCCTGCTCGCGCACAGCATGGGCGGCCTCGTGTGCCGGACGATGATCGCGACGCACCCCGACCTGTGGGCGGAGGTCGTGCGCCGCCCCGGCGGACGGCTGGTGATGCTGGGCACGCCCAACAACGGCTCGCACCTCATGGTCGAGACCCTACTCGGCAAGTCCGGCACCATGCGCCAGCTCGCGCGCATGGACCTTGGCCACGGCATGCAGGGCGTGCTCGACATCGTAGCGGGCTTCCCCGGCGCGATGCAGCTGCTGCCGCGCCCCGGCTTCATCGACGCGGGGCCGACGCTGCACGACGACTGGCTGCGCGCCCCCATCTGGCCGGCCGCCGCCAAGGCCAACCGCGACCGCTGGTTCGGCGACGGCATCGGCGGTCAACCGAGCACCGCCACGCTCACGGCCGCGCGCGGATTGTGGGAAGGACCGCTCGCGACGAACGACGCGCCGCAGCCCGTCGAGCGCGTGAGCTACGTCTTCGGCCAAGCCGAGAACACCCCCTGCGGCACCACGCTGGAAGGCGGCCAGATCAAGCTGATCGGCACCCCGCTGGGCGACGGGTCGGTGAGCTGGGCATCCGGCCGGCTCGCGAACCTGCCCACCGAACAATACTGGTACATGCCCGTCGACCACGGCGCGCTGACCGGCACCGAGGAATACTTCCCCGCCGTCGTCGACCTGCTGCAGACCGGCACCACGAGCCGCCTCGGCCGCCTGCCCGCGACGCGCGGCGCCGCTGCCCCGACCGCGACTTACGACGCCCCGCCGCCCGTGCTGCCGACGGAGGAGGAACTCGCGTGCAGCCTCGTCGGCACGCGCCCGCGACGGCGCCGTCCGGTCACCGCGATCCACCCGCTGCAGGTGTCCGTCAGCGCGATGGACCTGCGCTTCGCGCGCCAGCCCATCCTGTGCGGCCACTACCTCGGCGACGCGATCGCCGGCGCCGAGGCCGCGATCAACGACGCGCTGGTCGACGGCGCCCTGCGCCAGCGTGAACGGCTCGGCGTGTATGCGGGCGAAATCGGCTCGGCGGCCGTCGTGCTGCAGGCACGCAGCCGGGAAGACCGCCTGCGCGGCACCGGCCGCGGCGCGGTGATCGTCGGCCTGGGGCGCTTCGGCGAACTGTCCGCCGCCGACATCGTCGAGACCGTGCGTGCCGGCGTCCTGCGCTACCTGCTCCACTCGCACGACCGCCAGGGCACCGAGGGCCACGGCGGGGACGAGGGCGCGAGCGAGCTCACGCTCGCGAGCCTGCTGATCGGCTACAACTCCACCGCCCACATCAGCGTCGACGACTCCATCGAATCCATCGTGCGCGGCGTGCTCGCCGCCAATCACCAGTTCGCCGATGCGATGCCGCTGACGCGGCTGCGGGTCGCACGTCTCGAACTGATCGAACTCTTCATGGATACCGCGATCAGCGCCGCCCGCGCGGTGCGCCAGCTGCCCGAACGCATGGCCGGCGACCTGCGCCGCCTGGAGTCGCGCATCGAGGTCGCCGAACGGCTCAACGAGGGCGAAGGCGCCCGGCCGCGCCTGTCGGTATTCGCGCCCTTCGGCTACTGGCCGCGCATGCTCGTCACCGCGGATGACGGCCCCGCGGACGGCAGTGGGCAGGCTGCGGCGGACGACAGCCGCGCGATCGCCGCACGCCTGAAATACGTGTTCCTGTCCGAACGCGCGCGCGCTGAAAGCGTCCTGCACCAGCGCCAGCCCGGCCTCGTCGAGGCGCTGGTGCGCAACGCGATCACCCAGGACCACTACAACGCCGACCTGTCGCGCACGCTGTTCCAGCTGATGGTGCCGCTGGACTTCAAGGCGGCCGCGCGCGAGGCGGAACAACTCGTCCTGGTCGTCGACGGCTACACCGCGAACCTGCCGTGGGAGATGCTGCAGGCCGACGAGCAGCCGATGGCGCTTAACACGGCGATCGTGCGCCAGTTCGCCTCCGGGCGCTTCCGCCGCAACCCGCTCAGCATCACGCGCAAGCTCGCCTGCGTGATCGCCAACCCCTCCACCCACGGCTATTACGCCCAGTTCGGCGATCCCGCGCGGGCGCTGCCCGCGCCACCGGACGACCATCTGCCCGACCTGCCCGGAGCCGCAGCCGAAGGCGCGGCGATCCGCGACCTGCTCGGAGAATGCGGCTACGAAGTCAGCTACGGCGAAGGCCAGGAGGCGCTCGACGTCTTCGCGCGCCTCTTCCGCCAGCCGTGCAAGGTGTTGGTCATCGCCGCGCACGGGGTGTTCGAGGCCACGGCGCGCGACGGCACGCGGCGCACCGGCGTCGTCCTCTCCGACGGCATGCTGCTCACCGCCGCGGAGGTGTCGCAGCTCGAAGTCGTGCCCGAGCTCGTGTTCCTCAACTGCTGCCACCTCGGCGCGATGTCCGTCGCGCCGGACACCGCCAACCGGCTCGCCTACAGCCTCGCCCGCGAGCTGATCGAGATCGGCGTGCGCTGCGTGGTCGCAGCCGGCTGGCAGGTGAATGACGAGGCCGCCCGCCTCTTCGCGACGAGCTTCTTCGAGAGCTTCGTGCGCGACGGCAAACCCTTCGGCCCCGCCGTATTCACCGCGCGCCGCGACGCCTGGGAGCAGTTCCCGCAGTACAACACCTGGGGCGCCTACCAGGCTTACGGCGATCCGCACTACATGCTGGAAGCCCCCGCCGACGACGGCACGGCGCGCGTCCCCACCAACATCGTGTCGCCGGTCGACCTCGCCGACGCCCTCGCACGCGTGCGCGTCGACCTGTCGCACCGCGCTCGCGGCGTGGCCGAGGTCGCACGCCACATTGCGGCCATCCTCGCGCATGTCCCGGCGGCGTGGAAGGATCTGCCCGAAGTGCAGGCCGCCATCGGCGCGATCTATGCGGAACTCGGCAGCGAAGGCTTCGAACGCGCCTGTGCCGCCTATCGCATCGCGCTCGCCGGCGAGGACCGCAGCGGCCGCGTGCCCGTGCGCGTCGTCGAACAACTCGCCAACCTCGAAGCACGCATGGGCGAGGCGCAGGGCGACGCCGCCCTGATCGAATCGGCCGTCGCGCGCCTCGAGAACCTTATCGCCCTGGCGAAGCCCATGCCTGCCGGCACGATCCTGCCGCCCAACGGCGAACGCTGCGCCCTCCTTGGCAGCGCGCTCAAGCGCGAAGCCGCCGTGCTCGCGGCGAAGGATGGCGACTGGCCGACCGTACGCGCGCTGCTCGCGCGGGCGCGCGAGGCCTACTTCGGGGCCGAAGGCACGCCGGGCGATGCGGGCTTCGATCCCTACCTGATGATCAACCGGCTACAGCTCGACTGGCTCCTCCTCGAAGCCGACGACGCTGCCGCGCGCAAGCGCGGCATGGATCAGGCGGCCATGTGTGCACAGGCTGCGCGCGCGCTATTCGCGCACAGCGGCGACTTCTTCGATGCGGTGAAGCCGGCCGACGCCGAACTCGCCGCGCGGCTGCTCGCGGGCGTGTGTGCCGACGACGGGCCGGCCCTCGCACGCATCTACGAGGAGGCGATCGACAGCGTGCCGCGCAGCGCGCGCAAGTTCGACTCCGTGGTGAAGCAGATCTGCCTGCTTGCGCGTCTGGCGGCCTTGCGCGGAAATCACGGCGATGCAATGCACGCCCGCGTGCTGGGCGAACTGGCACGCAACCTGGGCCAACAGGACTGCCCCGGACTGCCGCCCCCGGCGCAAGCCAAACAATCCAAACGCATCAAGCGGAATCGGTAACAAGCCTGGCTCGCCAGGGAATTGGCGATTTTCCCCAGCACCATTAAGTATTCTTAACGCATATTTCGAGATCTTTCCGAGGTATACCATTGCGCCCGGCTCCATCTGAATTCCATCAAAAAGAACGGCGAACAATGGACTCTCACGACCACTGCAACTGCAAGCACGGGCATGGGGAAGATCACTCCGAGGCCCGTCGCACCTTCCTCACGCGCGCGACCCTCGCGGCGGGCATCGCGCTGCTGGGCACCGTCTCGCAGACCCGCCCCGCGCTCGCCGGCGGCCATACGGACATCCTGCTGCTCACCTGCATGGACTTCCGCCTCATGGACAGCGTCGAGCACTACATGGCGGACCGAGGTCTCACGCACAAGTACGACCACATCGTGCTCGCCGGCGCCTCGCTCGGCGCGCTGACGGACAAATACCCCGCCTGGAACCGCACCTTCTGGGATCATCTTGCCGTCGCCATCGAGCTGCACGACGTGAAGAAGGTCGTCGTCATGGACCACCGCGACTGCGGCGCGTACAAGGCGATCCTCGGGGAAGACCTGGCGTCCGAACCCGTGCGCGAAGCCGCCGTGCACCGCGACCACCTGGATCGCCTAGCCACCGCCATCACGGACAAGCACCCCGGCCTGCAGGTGGAGACCCTGCTGATGGCGCTCGACGGCTCCGTCGAGCCGCTCGGCAACTTCGCCTGACCGCTCCTCCGCGGGCCGCGCCGCGGCTCCCCTCCTCCTTCCGGCCCGGCGGTTGGCACGTGGACTTGAAGTCCTGCCGACCGCCTCTATATCCGGAGACATGGGCGTTGCGAGCGGACGCCCGTCTCTGTCCGAAGGAGGATCATGATGTTCTACCGATCAGTGTTTCCCCGCGATCTGTTGTCCGAACTCGATCGCCTGCAGCGCGAAATGCAGCAGTCGTACGAGTTCTCTCCCAGCATTCGCGGTCTCGCGCGCGGCGGCTTCCCCGCGATGAATGTCGGCAACACGCCGCAGTCCATCGAGATCTACGCCTTCGCGCCCGGCATCGACCCGGCGACGATCGACGTGCAGCTCGAAAAGGGCGTGCTGACGGTCACCGGCGAGCGCGCGAGCGTCCTGCCACCGAAGGAAGCCAAAGCCACGGTGCATATCGACGAGCGCTTCTCCGGGCGTTTCCGCCGCGTCGTGACCCTGCCCGACGACGCCGACCCGAACGGCGTGAGCGCGAAGTACCGCGACGGCGTGCTGCACGTCAGCGTCCAGCGCAGGCAGGCCGCCCAGCCGCGCCGCATCAGCATCGAGTGAGGAGGAACCGGACATGAGCGACACCACCAACGTCACCCGCAAGCCTGAGACGGCGGCCAGCGAGATGGCCCTGCTGCCGCCCGTCGACGTCATCGAGGATGCGGGCGGGATCACCCTGTACGCCGACCTGCCGGGCGTGCCGAAGGACAAGCTGAACCTGCAGATCGAAGGCGACACGCTGACGATAGAGGGCGAGATCAGTCTTGACGCGCCCGAGGGCATGGAATCGTCCCATGCCGAGGTGACGCTGCCCCGCTACCGCCGCGTGTTCACCCTGTCGAAGGAGCTCGATGCGAACAAGGTCTCGGCCGAGTTCAACCAGGGCGCGCTGAAGCTGCGCATCCCGAAAGCCGAGCACGCGCAGCCGCGCAAGATCGAAATCGCCGTGATGTAAGGCCTCTCCCGCGAAGCCTTGCCCCCGCAACGCCGGCCCGTCCCGGGCGAGCAATCGCCCGGCTCGGGCCGGTGTCATGTCTGCGCTCCACATCATCTGCCGCACACGTTCGGGGCGACGCAACTGCACGGATGACCCGTTTCATGACGTTTGACCGTGCATTTGCAATATTTGCGGTCTAGTCTTGTTGCATGACGCGCACGACATTTCCTGCATTCCAGGTGCCGTCTCCACTTTCCGTCACCCGACCCGGAGCATTGCCATGGAACAGATGGACACATACGGCCAGCTCGTCATGACCTACGCCACCGACATCGGTCTGAAAGTCGTCGCAGCAATCATCTTCTGGATCGTCGGCCGCTGGCTGATCGGACTCGCCGGGCGCCTGCTGCAGCAGGCGATGGAGCGCCAGAAGGTCGACCCGACGCTGATGCGCTACGTCGGCAGCTTCCTGTCGGTGACCCTGAACATCATCCTGGTCGTCGCCATCCTCGGCTACTTCGGCGTGCAGACCACCACCTTCGCCGCCCTGGTCGCCGGTATCGGCGTCGCCATCGGCGCGGCCTGGGGCGGACTGCTCGGCAACCTCGCCGCGGGCATCTTCGTCGTGGTGCTGCGCCCGTTCAAGGTCGGCGACTTCATCAGCGCGGCCGGCGTGATCGGCACCGTAAAGGAGATCGGCCTGTTCGCGACCGCGATCAACACCCCCGACAACGTCATGACCTTGGTGGGGAACGGCAAGGTATTCGGCGACACGATCCAGAACTTCACCGCCAACCCCTACCGCCGCGTCGAGCTGAAATGCCAGCTCGCGGGCAGCGCCGACCACCTCACCGCGATGCAATTGCTGCGCGAAAAGCTGCTCGCGGTACCGAACGTACTCGCCGACCCCGCGCCGGAAGTCGACATCCTCGAATTCAACCTCGTCGGCCCGGTGCTCGCCGTGCGCCCCTTCTGCCACAACGACCACTACTGGCAGGTGTATTTCGACGGCAACCGCGTCATCCGCGAGACTCTTGCGGCAGCCGGTTTCCCCGCGCCGATGCCGGCGCAGGTGGTGATCATGCAGCAACCGGGCGTCTGAGCGCGTGGGGGCGCGGGGGCGATGTGAGCCCCGCTAGCCGAGCTTCGCGCGCAGGTAGTCGAGCAGATTCCCCAGCGTCACGAGGCGGCCGTAGTCCGCCTCGGGGATGCTCACCTTCAGCTGCTCGCTGATCCCGATCAGGAAGTTGAGCCAGTCCATCGAATCGAGGTCGACCTGCTGGCGCAGCGGCCGGTCGTCGCGCAACTCGTCCGCCTCGACCTCGGGCGCGATGCCACGCAGGATCGCGATCACATTCGCGCGCAGTTCGGGATATTTCTCGGCCATCGCCTTCCCCTTGTTTGTCCCTGTCGCCCTTCCCGGTCACAACTCCTCGGGCCGTTGCAGTCGCTCGCGCAGTTCCGCGAGGAACAGCGCCCCGCGGTGCCCGTCCGAGACGCGGTGATCCGCCGCGAGGCTCGCGACGACGGTCGGCAGCGCGAGCAGCGCGCCGTCCTCAACCCACGGCCGCTCCATGATGCGGCCGAAGCCGACGAGCGCGACCTGCGGCGGGTAGATCACACCCATCACGGCTTCCACGCCCTGATCGCCGAGATTCGTCACGGTGATCGTCGGGTCCGACATCTCTGAGCTGCGCAGCGAACCGGCGCGCGTGCGCTTCACGAGATCGGCGAGCTCGCGCATCAGCTGGTCGAGCGGCTTGCTGCCGACGTCGTGCAGCGCGGGGGCGATCAGCCCGCCTTGGCGCAGCGAGATCGCGACGCCGATGTGCGCGGCCTGCACCGGCTCGAAACAGCCGTCGCGGAAGATGCCGTTCAGGTCGGGATACTGCGCGAGCGCCGCGGCGACGGCCTTCAGTTGCAGCACCGCCATCAGCAGACGCGCGGTGATCGGCCGCCCCTCGTTCGCCTGTGCGAGCCACCGCTGCGCGCGCGCCATCGGGATCGTCTCGACGAGGTAGTAATGCGGGATCTCGCGCTTCGAGCGGCTCATCGCCGCGGCGATTGCGCGGCGCATCTCGGCGTTCCTGTCGGCTTCGGGATGTGCCGCCGGAATGGCTTCGACGGCCTTCGGCGCGCCGGGCTGCGCGGCGGCCTCGACATCGGCCAGCGTCACCGCGCCACCGGGGCCGGAGCCCGTGAGGCGCGCGATATCCACCCCGAGCGCGTCGGCACGCTTGCGCGCAGCCGGCGAGATGCGCAGGCGGGCGCCTTCTGCGTGAACGGCCGCAGCGGCGGCCAGTGGCCGTCCTTCTCCCACGGCCGCAGCGCCCCCGGCCGCACGCCTCGCTTCCTTCCCGCCTGCCCGCGCGCCCTTCGACGGCGCCCCCTTCGGCGGTGCCTTTTCGCCGGGTTCGAGCAGGGTCGCCAACGCCGTGCCGACGGGAATCCGCTCCCCCGCCTCGACCAGCAGTTCATGCACGACGCCGTCCTGCCAGATCTCCACGTCGACCGCCGCCTTCGAGGTATCGACGATCGCGACGACCTGACCCTTGTGCACCGTGTCGCCGGGCTTCACCTTCCATTCGATGAGCTTGCCCTCGTCCATGTCGGCGCCGAGGGAGGGCAGCGTGAAGTCAAACATTGAGCATCTCCCTCACCGCCGCGACGATCTTCGCCGGCTGCGGCAGCGCCGCGTCTTCCATGTGCTTCGCGTAGGGGATCGGCACCTCCTCGCTGCACACGCGCACCGGTGGCGCATCGAGGTCGTAGAAGCAGTCCTCAACAATGCGCGCCATCACCTCCGCGGCCAGGCTGCCGCTGCGCCAGCCCTCGTCGACGATCAGCGCGCGGTGCGTGCGGCTCACCGACTCCTCGATGGTCTCCGTATCGAGCGGGCGCAGCACGCGCAGGTCGACGACCTCGACGTCGATGCCGTCGCGCGCGAGCTCGGCGGCGGCCTCCAGCGCCTTGGGCAGGCTGCCGCCGTAGGTGATGACGCTGACCTGGCTGCCGGGACGGCGGATCGCCGCGCGCTCGATGTCGCACCGCCAGTCCTCATTTGGCTCATCTCGCAGCTCGTCTTCCATGTTATAGAGCTGAGCGTGCTCGAAGATCACGACGGGATCGGGGTCGGCGAGCGCCGGGGCGAGCATGCCGCGCGCGTCGGCGATGGTCGCCGGGGCGAGGACGCGGATGCCGGGGATGTGGGCATACCAGTTCTCCAGGCTGTGCGAGTGCTGGGCCGCGAGCTGGCGCCCGGCGCCGGTGGCCATGCGGATCACCAGCGGCACCGACACCTGGCCGCCCGACATGTGGCGCAGCAGCGCGGCACTATTCACGATCTGGTCGAGCGCGAGCAGGCTGAAATTCACCGTCATGACCTCGACGATCGGGCGCATGCCACCCAGCGCCGCGCCGATGCCGGCGCCGACGAAGCCCAGTTCGGAGAGCGGCGTGTCGCGGATGCGCTCGGGGCCGAACTCGTCGTAGAAGCCCTTGGACACCGCATAGGTGCCGCCGTAGCGGCCCACGTCCTCGCCCATCAGGAATACGCGCGGATCACTCGTGAGCGCGTCGTGCAGCGCCTGGCGCATGGCCTCGCGGTAGCTGATTCTCATCGCTGCACTCCCGGTGTCGTGACGTCGCGCAGCAGGTCCTCGACCGGCTCCCACGGGGCCCCTTCTGCGAACGCGACCGCGGCGGCGACCTCCGCCTCGGCTTCCGCATCGAGGTCGAGGAAGCCGTCCTCGGTCAGCTCGCCCACGGCCTTCAGTTGCGCGGAGAAGCTGTGGATCGGCCCGCGCTTCTTCCATTCCTCGACCTCGGCCTTGTCGCGGTACAGCTCTGGGTCGAACATCGAGTGCGCGCGGAAGCGGAAGGTGCGGAACTCGACGAAGAAGGGGCCGCCCTCCTCGCGCACCTGCTGCGCGGCGCGGCGCGTCGCCTCATGCACCGCCAGCACGTCCATGCCGTCCACCTTCAGCGTCGGCACCTTGTAGCTCGCCGCCTTCACGCACAGCTCGGTCTGCGACTCCGAACGGTCGAGCGCGGTGCCCATCGCGTACAGGTTGTTCTCGCACAGGAAGAGCACCGGCAGCCGCCAAAGCGCCGCGAGGTTCATGCCTTCGTGGAACGCGCCCTCGGCGACCGCGCCCTCGCCGAAGAAGCACGCGGTGACGCGGCGGATGCCCTGCATGCGGTCCGCCAGCGCGAGCCCCACCGCCAGCGGCAGGCCGCCGCCGACGATGGCGTTGCCACCGTAGAAACGCCGCGATGCGTCGAAGAGGTGCATCGAGCCTCCCCGCCCGCGCGAGCAGCCGGCCGCCTTGCCGAACATCTCGGCCATGATCACATCCATCGGCACGCCGCGTAGCAGCGCGTGGCCGTGCTCACGGTAGGTCGCGACGACGTTGTCGTCCGCATCGAGCGCGTGCATCGCGCCGGTCGCGCAGGCCTCCTCGCCGATGTAGAGGTGCAGGAAGCCGCGGATCTTCTGCGCGCCGTAGAGCTCGGCGCACTTCTCCTCCATGCGGCGGATGCGCAGCATGTCGGCAAGGAGCTGCAGCTTGAACGGGCGTTCGGGGGCCGCCGCCTTCGGTTTGCGCGTCGCGTTCATGCGCCGGCCTCCAGCGTCGAGGTGTCCCCTTCCGGCAGACCCAGTTCGCGCGCCTTCAGCAGCCGGCGCATGATCTTGCCGCTGCGCGTGCGCGGCAGCGTCGTCGCGAAGTCGATCTCCTTGGGCGCGACCGCGGCGCCGAGCTTCCGGCGCGCATGTGCGAGGAGTTCCATGCGCAACGCCTCGCTCGGCTCATAGCCCTTCTTCAGCGACACGAAGGCCTTCACGATTTCGCCGACCATCTCGTCGGGCTTGCCAATCACGCCGGCTTCGGCGACCGCCGGGTGCTCCATCAGCACGCTTTCTACCTCGAAGGGGCCGATCAGGTGACCGGCCGACTTGATGACATCGTCCTTGCGCCCGACGAACCAGAAGTAACCGTCAGCGTCGCGCCGCGCGAGGTCGCCGGTGAGGTACCACACGCCCGAGAAGCACTTGCGGTAGCGTTCCTCGTTGTTCAGGTAGCCGCGCAGCATCGCCGGCCAGCCGCGCAGCAGTGCGAGTTCGCCCTCGACGTCGGGCTCATCGACGACCTCGACCAGGCCGTCCTTGCCTTCGCGCACGATCGCGGCCTCGACGCCTGGCAGCGGACGGCCCATCGAACCGGGCTTGATGTCCAGCGCCGGCACGTTGGCGATCATGATGCCGCCGGTCTCCGTCTGCCACCAGTTGTCGTGGATCGGCAAGCCCAGCACCTCCTTGCCCCACCACACGGCCTCGGGGTTGAGCGGCTCGCCGACGCTGGCGACGAAGCGCAGTTGCGGGAATTCGTAGCGTTTCGCGAGTTCCGGCCCCGCCTTCATCAACATGCGGATCGCGGTCGGCGCGGTGTACCAGACGGTGACTTTCTGCTCGTGCAGGATGCGGTACCAGCGCTCGGCGTCGAAGTCGCCCTCGTCGACGATGGAGGTCACGCCGTGCAGCAGCGGCGCGATGATGCCGTAGGAGGTGCCGGTGACCCAGCCGGGGTCGGCCGTGCACCAGAACACGTCGTTGGGATGCAGGTCGAGCGCGTAGAGGCCGGTCGCCCAGTGCGTCGCCACCGCGCCATGCACGTGCATCGCGCCCTTGGGCGTGCCCGTCGTGCCGCTCGTGAAATGCAGCAGCGCGAGCTCATCGGGGCGCGTCGGCACGGTGGGGAAGTCGTCCGAGGCCGCGGCCATCAGGCGCCCGAAGTCATGCGTGTCCGGCACCTCGGTGGTCGTGCCGTCGTCCGACACCAGCAGCACGTGGCGCAGCGTCGTCAGCTCGCCGCGGATCTTCGCCACCTTGCGTTGATACAGCAACTCGGTCGTCACCAGCACCGCGCCCTGGCCGATGTTCAGGCGCGTCGCGATCGGTTCGGGCCCGAAGGCCGAGAACAGCGGCGACACCGCGCAACCGGCGCGCAGGCCGCCCAGCACCGCGGCATAGAGCTCGGGGATGCGCCCGGTGAGCACGAACACGCGCTCGCCACGCACGACGTCGAGCCCGCGCAGCACGTTGGCGAAGCGTGCGGTGAGTTCCGCGAGATCGGCGTAGCTCAGGTCGCGCACGGCTCCGTCCTGGCCGAGGAAGCGGAATGCCAGGCGGTCGCGCAGCGGTCCGCCCGCGTGACGCACGACTGTCTCGTAGGCGATGTTGAGCGCCCCGCCGGGCAGGCCCGCGAGCGCCTCGCGCGCGAGGTCCCACGAGAAGGCACGCCGCGTCGCCTCGTAGTCGACGAGATTCGGCTGCGTCCGAAGTTCTGATGGCGCCTTGCGGATGATCGACGTCCGTTCCATCACTCCCTCCTCCGTTCAGTGCCGATGTATTTTTCAGCCCTTGATGCACACGAGCGGCAAGAGCCGCGCGACCTTCACCGCGAGCCCCGCGCGGTGGGCCGCATCGACGACCGCGCCGACGTCCTTGTAGGCGAGCGGCGCTTCCTCCGCGACGCCGCGGAAGCTCGGACTGCGGATCAGGATGCCGCGCGCGGCGAGCTCGTCTACGACGTTGCGGCCCTGCCAGCGGCGCAGCGCCTCGTTGCGGCTCATCGCACGGCCCGCGCCGTGGCAGGCCGAGCCGAAGGCGCGTTCCTCGGTGCCCGCGGCACCGGCGAGAATCCACGAGGCCGTGCCCATGCTGCCGCCGATCAGCACCGGCTGTCCGGCCTCGCGGTACTCGCGCGGCAGTTCCGCGTGACCGGGGCCGAAGGCACGGGTCGCGCCCTTGCGATGCACGAAGAGCCGCCGCCGCTCGTCGCCGACTCGGTGCGTCTCTTCCTTGCAGGTGTTGTGCGACACGTCGTAGAGGATGGACAGGCGCACGTGCGGAAAAACTTGGGCGAAGGCCTCGCGTGCGAGATGCGTGAGGATCTGCCGGTTCGCCAGCGCGCAGTTGATCCCTGCGCGCATTGCGCCGAGGTAACGCTGGCCGAGCGCCGACGTCAGAGGTGCGCACGCGAGTTCACGGTCCGGCAAAGCGATGCCCGCGGCCGGCGCCGCGATCACCATCTCGCGCAGGTAGTCGGTACCGATCTGGTGGCCGAGACCGCGCGAACCGCAGTGTATGCTGACGACGATGTCGCCCTTGGCCAGCCCGTAAGCCTTGGCAGCCGCCGCGTCGAACACCTCGTCGACGACCTGCACTTCGAGGTAATGGTTGCCCGAACCGAGCGTGCCCATCTCGTCGCGCTGGCGCTTCTTGGCCATGTCCGACACCGCGTGCGGATCGGCGCCGGCGACACAGCCCGACTCCTCGATGTGCGCGAGGTCGGCCTCGCTGCCATAACCTTCCTTCACCGCCCAGCGCGCGCCCCCCTTGAGCATCGCGTCCGTCTCCGGGCCGGACAGGCGCAGCGCGCCGGTGCTCCCCACGCCGGCCGGGATGCGCGCGAACAGCACGTCGGCGAGCCGCTTCTTGTGCGCCTCAAGGTCGGCCTGCTTGAGCCCGGTGTGCAGCGCGCGCACGCCGCAGGAGATGTCGAAACCGACGCCTCCCGCCGACACGACGCCGCCTTCGTCCGCATCGAAGGCCGCGACGCCGCCGATCGGGAAACCATATCCCCAATGCGCGTCGGGCATCGCATAGGAGGCAGTGACGATGCCCGGCAGGCTCGCGACGTTCGCGATCTGTTCGGCGACCTTTTCGTCCATCGCCTCCATCAGCTCGCGCGACGCGAAGATCACACCGGGCACGCGCATGCGTCCCGTCGCGGGCAGTTCCCACTCGTAGGGGCCACGTTGTTGGAATCTCCGGAGTTCCATCTTCCGCCTCCAAGCGTTTCGCAAGCCGGTTCAGCGCCTGAGCGCACGCAGTTGCTCGTACAACCGGCGCTCCTCATTGGACAGTCGCTCGGGCACCACGACGCGCAGCCGCAGCATCAGGTCGCCGCGGCCGCGATTGCCGAAGTCGGGCAGCCCCTTGTGGCGCAGGCGTAGCACCGTGTCGGGCTGCGTACCCGCCGGCACCTTGACGCTGGCCGGCCCGTCCAGCGTCGGCACTTCGATCTGCGTGCCGAGCACGGCGTCGGTCACCACCACATCCTGCACCCGCCACAGGTCGGCACCGTCACGTTCGAAACGCGGATCGGGGAGCGTGCGCACGATCACGAAGAGGTCGCCCGGCGGCCCGTTCGGCTCGGACGACGCGTAGCCGTGCCCGGGGATGCGCAACGCCATGCCCTCCTCGACGCCAACGGGGATCTTCACAGTGAGTTTTTCGGAGCGAGGCACCACCCCGCGGCCGTGGCATTCCTCGCAAGGGTGATCGATGAAGCTGCCGTGGCCCCCGCACTCCGGGCAAGCCGTCACCTGCTCGAACATCATCCCGCCCTCGCGACTCGTCCGCACCTGCCGTCCGCTGCCTTGGCAGGTCTCGCACACGCGCGGCGCCGTCCCGGGCTTTGCGCGCGCGCCCTTGCATACCGGGCATTGCACCGGATGGTCGACATGGACGATTTCCTCGCCACCCGTGAGCACGCGCTCGAGCGGCACGCGCAGCAGCACCTCCATGTTCTCGCCGCGCAGGGGGCCGCGTGGCCCACGAGCGCCCGGCCGACGACCACCGAAGAAACGGTCGAAGATGCCCCCACCGAAGTCGAAACCCAGCCCACCGAACAGGTTCTCGAAATCGATGCCGCCGAAGAGGTCTTCCGGCCGCACGCCCTTCAGCCCCTCGAACCCGCCCGCATCGTAGTCGGCGCGCTTCTTCGGGTCCGACAGCACCGCATAGGCCTCGGCGATTTCCTTGAAGCGCTCCTCCGCGCCCGGCTCCTTGTTGCGGTCGGGGTGGTATTTCAGCGCCAGCGCCCGGAACGCGTCCTTGATGGCCTTCGCGTCGGCCTCGCGCGGCACGCCGAGCACTTCGTAGTAATCACGTTTCGTGTCGGCCATGAGAGGATGATTTCCTCAGTGGTAGTCCGCATCGACCACGCGCCCGCCCGGCCCCGTCGCCCCGCCGGACGGTCCCGAACCGCCCGAGCCGCCCGGCGGCGTGTAACGCGTCTCCTGGTACGGCCCGCTGCCCGGCGGCTGGGTCTGCACGTACAGCATCGTGCCGGCCTCCTTCAGCACCTTGCGCAACGCCTCGACCCTCTCCTTCACCGCCGCCACGTCACGCCGGCCCAGCGCGTCGCGCGTCTCGCGGCGCGCCTGCTCGATGCGGTCCTTGATCTCCTGCGTGAGCTTGTCGGGGAAGTCCGCGATCATCTTGTCGGCCTGGTAGCACAGACCGTCCGCATCGTTGAAGACCTCTGCCTCCTCGCGCCGCTTCTTGTCGGCCTCGGCGTACTGCTCGGCCTCGCGCACCATGCGCTCCTTCACGTCGCCCGCGAGCCGCGTCGAACCGCTGATGCGCACCGACTGGCTGCGCCCGGTCGCGAGGTCCTTCGCCGAAACGTTGAGGATGCCGCTCGCGTCGATGTCGAAGGTGACCTCGATCTTCGGCACGCCGCGCGGCGCCGGCGGGATGCCGTCGAGGTTGAATTCGCCCAGGCTCACGTTGTCCGCCGCCATCGCCCGCTCGCCCTGGAAGACGTGGATCGTCACCGAGGTCTGCATGTCCGCCGCGGTCGTGAAGCTTTCGGTCTTCTTCACAGGCACCGGCGTGTTGCGGCTGATCAGCGCGGTCGCGACGCCACCCAGGGTCTCGACCCCGAGCGTCAGCGGCGTGACGTCGACCAGCACGATGTCCTGCACCTCGCCCGTCAACACGCCGGCCTGGATCGCCGCGCCGCTCGCGACGCACTCCATCGGGTCGACACCCATCTCGGCCTTGCGCCCGAGCATCTCCTCGAAGAAGGCGCGCACGGCCGGCATGCGCGTCGGGCCACCGACGAACACGATGCGATCGACCTGCTGCGAGCTGATCCCCGCGTCGCGCAGCGCCTGTTCGACCGGCCCGCGGCAGCGCTCGATTGTCGGGCGCACGAGGCGCTCGAGGTCCGCCCGGCCGAGATCCATCTCGAGGTGCTTGGGTTCGCCGCCTGCGACGCCGATGTAGGGGAGCGACAGGTGCGTCGTTACATTGTTCGACAGCTCGATCTTCGCAATCTCTGCCGCCTCCAGCAGGCGCGCGGCCGCCTTGACGTCGCGCCGGCAGTCGATGCCGCTCTGCTCGTAGAAGCGTTGCGCGAGCGCCTCGAAAATCGCCTGGTTCATGTCCGTGCCGCCGAGGCGCGTGTCGCCGCTCGTCGAGCGCACCTCGAACACGCCCTTGCCGAACTCCATGATCGTCACGTCCAGCGTGCCGCCGCCGAGGTCGATCACCGCGATGCGCAGTTCCTGCTCCACTCGGTCGAGCCCGTAGGCGAGCGAGGCCGCAGTCGGCTCGTTGACGAGGCGCACGACCTCCAGCCCTGCGATTCCCGCGGCGTCCTTGGTCGCGCTGCGCTGGTTGTCGTCGAAATAGGCCGGCACGGTGACGACGGCCTTCGCCACCGGCTCGCCGAGGAAGGCCTCCGCGTCGCGCTTGATCTTCTGCAGCAGGAAGGCGGAAAGCTGCTCCGGCGAAAACTCGCGGTCGCGCAAGCGGATGCGCTCGCGCGTGCCCATGCGGCGCTTGAACGCCGTCGTCGTGCCTTCCGGGTTCGCCGCCGCCTGGCGCCGCGCCGGCTCGCCGATCAGCATCTGCCCGTCGGCGGTGACGGCGACGTAGCTCGGAAACGCCTTGCCGCCGAGACTCACACCCTCGGCACTGGGAATCAGAACCGGACGTCCACCGCGCAGCACCGCCGCGGCCGAGTTGGACGTTCCCAGATCGATGCCGATGATTGCCATGGCACTACCTCCCTGGATGTGATCATCACCGAATGGCGCCAGTCCGTCCGTGCCCCGACACCGAAGATGCGCGACGTGCGCCTGTCATGTTCAGGATAGCCAAAACCGGGGGGCATGGCTCCCACATCCACCACACATTGTACGAGTCAGCCGCAGGCGGGATGGGGCTCGGCCTTGAACTCACAGAACGATACCCCCTTCACCTCGGCCACGCACGCCGAGATCCGCCTCATGTGCAAGGCTTTACCAAGCCGTCCATGTATCGACACCGCGGGGCCGCGCCGGCGACGCACGGTCGGCCATCACTGTCTATTCCGATCATTGGACGATGTCATGGGTGACGGGGATGCGAGCGAATGTAGAGACCGCCAAGAGGGAGCTGCGCATCGCATCGGGCGCGGCGGTGATCGAGGGCATGCATATGGGTCTCAATCGTCCGCACCGCGCGCACGTCCTCGCCGTACGCGGCGGGCTCGGCGAGAAAACCGCACTTCGGACCGTTCCCGATTTTGCCGCCAGTCAGGTTCTCGGTCCTCGTCATCGCGTTTCGGTTTCCGGCAAAAGCCCCTTTTAGGCATAGCCGACAAATCATCGAACATATGACATCCGTCAAAGCGGACCGATCGGCGGATTGCTAAACAGAAAATGATGGCAGGCGGCTTCGATGCCCTGCCCGCCGCACCCCAACCGCCGGCTTCACCGCAGGTTCTCGGAGGTCATCATGTCTCGCCACGCCAAAGCCACCTCTTCGCGTCCGGTTCGCCACGACCGGCTGATCCAGGAACAGCGTCACGACCCCTACGCCGACCGCGGCAAACCCGCCGAGCCGGCCGCCTGCCCTGAATGCGGAGCGGTCTTTCACGGGGGCCGTTGGCGCGGCGGCGCGACCACGCCGGATGCGCGTGCGCGCCTGTGCCCGGCGTGCAAGCGGATGCGCGATAACCTCCCGGCCGGCATCGTTCTGGTCGGCGGCGATTTCGACCCCGCCGAGAAGGACGAATACCTGAGCCTGATCGAACACACGGCGCAAGCGGAAAGGGGCGAACATCCGATCGAGCGCATCATGGAGATCGTCGACGAAGACGGCGGCCTCGTGATCACGACGACCGGCGTGCATCTCGCGCGCCGCATCGGCGAGGCGCTGCAGCATGCCCATCGCGGCCAGCTCGAGTTCCGCTACGGCGAATCGGAAAACTTCGTGCGAGTCTACTTCTGGCACTGAGCGTCGCGCCCTTCCTACTCGCGCGCGGCCCATGGGACGCTCGCCGGCACAGTGGCAACCGTGCAGTCGGTGGTCAGAATCAGATCGGCCACCGACACTGCGTTCTGCAGCGCGGTACGCGTGACCTTGCAGGGGTCGAGCACGCCCATCGCGAGCAGGTCGCCGTAGTCGCCGCTCGCGGCGTTGAAGCCGAAGCCTCCTTCGCCCGCGCCGACGCGGTCGATCACCACCGAGGCCTCGACGCCGGTGTTTTCGGCAAGCTGACGCATCGGCTCCTCAAGCGCACGCCGCAGGATGTCGATACCGCAGTCCTGATCGCGGTTGTCCCCGCGCAGACCGGCCAGCGCCTCTCGCGCGCGCAGCAGCGCCACACCCCCGCCGGGCAGCACGCCCTCGGCGATCGCGGCGCTCGTCGCATGCAGCGCGTCGTCGACGCGCGCGCGGCGCTCCTTCATCTCGGTCTCGGTCGCCCCGCCTACCTTCAGTAGCGCCACCCCACCCGCGAGCCGCGCCAGGCGCAGCCGCAGCATTTCGCGCTCGGGCTCGCCGGCGGCACGCGCGAGTTCGCCGCGGAGCAGCGCCAGCCGTGCTTCGAGGCGCGCGGGGCCGCCGCCGCCGATGAGGGTGCAGCTGTCGCGGTCGACCTCCACCCGCCGGACACTGCCGAGCTGGGCGAGCCCCGCCTGCTGAGGCGCGAGCCCCGTCGCCTCGCTGATGACCGTCGCGCCCGTCAGGGCCGCGATGTCCTCCAGCATCGCCGCGCGCAGCTCGCCGAATTCGGGCGCCCTCACTGCACAGGCCTTCAGCGTGCCGCGCACGTTATTGACGACCAACATGGCCAATGCGTCACCCTCGACCTCATCGGCGACGAGCAGCAGCGGACGACCGCTCTGCGCCACCGTCTCGAGCACCGGCAGCAGCTCGCCCATTGCCGACAGCTTGCGCTCGCACAGCATCAGGAGCGCCTCCTCCAGCACGACGCGCGCCCCCTCTTCGGTGTTGATGAAGTAGGGCGACAGATAGCCGCGCGCGAATCGCGTGCCCTCGACGACCTCAATCTCGCTCGCTAAGGCCGAGCCCTCGTCGACCGTCACCACGCCGTCACGCCCGACCCGATCCAGGGCCTCGGCGATCAGCTCGCCGACGCTCGCGTCGTTGTTGGCCGAGATCGATGCGACCTGCGCGAATTCGCGCCGCGTCGCGCACGGTCGCGCCATCGCCTGCAGTGCCGCGGCAACGCGACTGCTCGCCTTCTCGATGCCGCGCTTCAAATCCATGGGATTCATGCCCGCGGTCACGTGCTTCATGCCCTCGCGCACGATTGCAGCCGCGAGCAGCATTGCCGTGGTCGTGCCGTCGCCGGCGAGCTCCGAGGTCCGCGCGGCGGCCTGTCGGACGAGCCCGACGCCCATGTTCTCGAACGGGTCGGCGAGCTCGATCGAGCGGGCGACCACCACGCCGGAGTTGATGACGATGGGCGGGCCGTGGGGCTGTTCGAGCAGGACGGTGCGCGCGCGCGGCCCGAGCGTCTCCTTGACCGCATCGACCAGCACCGACATGCCGCGCACGATGCCTGATGAAACAAGACCTGCTTTGCCGCCATGTCGCACTCTCCCTAGTCGTGGCCGTCCGCAGGCAGGCCGTTCAGCACTTCAGCCAGGCCAGCAAGACCGCCAGCGGACGTGTGTTCAGCACGTCCTTGGCTTCCAGCCAGCCTCGCCGCGCTTGCCCGACGCCGAAACGCAGATTGTCGAAGTCGCGCACGCTGTGCGCATCCGAATTGATCGCCACCGGCACCCCCTCGTCGCGCGCGGCCATGCACCAGGTGTCGAGCAGGTCGAGCCGCGTGGGGTGGGCATTGAGCTCGAGGGCGCAGCCGCGCTCGCGCGCACGGCGGATCACGCGAGACATATCCACGTCGTAGGGGTCGCGCTCGTCGAGCACGCGCCCGGTCGGGTGCGCGAGCAGCGTGAAGTGGCGGCTCTCCATTGCGCGCAGTATGCGCTCGGTCTGGCGCGTGCGCGGCAGATCGAACCGCGAATGCACCGCTCCGACCACCACGTCGAGCCGCGCGAGGATAGCGTCCGGCAGGTCGAGGCTGCCGTCCTCGAGGATGTCGACCTCGATGCCCTTGAGCATGCGGATGCCCGTGAGCGTCTCGTTCAGCCGTTCGATCTCGTCGATCTGGCGCGCGAGGCCGGCCGCGTCGAGGCCGTGCGCCATCGCGAGGCGACGCGAATGCTCGGTGATCGCGAGGTATTCGAGTCCCGCATCGCGTGCAGCCAGCGCCATCTCGCGCAGGCTGTTGTGGCCGTCGGTCGCACGCGTGTGGGCGTGAAGATCGCCGCGCAGGTCCTCGCGGCGCACCAAATGCGGCAGCCGCCCGCGACGCGCGGCCTCGATCTCGCCGCGGTCCTCGCGCAACTCCGGCGGAATCCACGCGAGGCCCAGAACCCGATACACGGATTCCTCGGTCTCGCCCGCGATGCGCTGGTCGCCGCGGAACACGCCATACTCGTTGAGCTTCAGCCCGACCGCGATGGCGCCGCGGCGCAGCGCGACGTTGTGCGCGCGCGAGCCGGTGAAGTAGCACAGCGCCGCGCCGTAGCTCTCCGGCGCGACGACCCGCAGGTCGACCTGCAGACCGCAGCGCAGCACCACGCTCGCGCGCGTGTTGCCCTGCGCGAGCACCTCCCGAACCTCGTCGTAGGTCACGAAGGCTTCGGTCACGGCATTGCCGGCGGCGGCGATCACGAGGATGTCGAGATCGCCCACCGTCTCGCGCATGCGGCGGAAACTGCCCGCGACTTCGACCCGCTCGACCCCCTCGACGCGGCGCAGATAGGCAACCATCCCTTCGGCATACTGCGCGGCCGTGGCGAGCTTGAAGCGCCGCTCGCGGGCGAGGTGCACCTCGGCGGCCTCCAGGATCCTGCGCTCGGTCTTTTCGCCGAAGCCGGGCAGTACCCGGATGCGCCCGTCGCGAGCGGCACGGCACAGCTGCTCGGTGGTCTGCACGTCGAGATCGTGCCAAAGGGCACGCACCCGCTTCGGCCCCAGACCGGGAATGTGCAACAGCTCGGCGATCGCGGGCGGCAATTCGCCGTGCAGGCGATCAAGCTGGGCGCAATGGCCGGTTACGACGATTTCGCGAATTTTAGCCGTCAGATCGTTGCCGATGCCGGGCAAGGCGGTCAGATCCTCGCCGTCCGCGAGCATCTGGCGCAGATCGCGCCCGAACTCGCCGAGCACCTGCGCCGCGCGCCGATAGGCACGGATCCGGAAAGGATTCGCGTCCTCGATCTCCAGTAGGTCGGCGATCTCGCCGAAGATCGCCGCGATGTCGGCATTGTGCAGCGGCATGGCATCCTCCTGCGGGAGTGGCCGTCTGCAGCCCGACGCGGATCTGCCACTCCAATCGGAAAGCGTATTCCCGGCACGCGCAGGCCGGTTGACGCGGGTCAATCCGAGTGCATTTGGGGTGCCCTTCACGTCTTCTCGACGACGGTGACGTTGGCCATCGAAGCTTTGGCTCGCGCACCCGTACTCCGGCCGGAGCAAACGCGCGCGTCGTTGATCATCACCGGAACGAGAAGAAAGATCATGGCACTGATGATCTGCGCTTTGGGGGCGACGGCGACCACGACCCCGTCCCGCGCTCAGCCGCGGCGCAGCCGCGGCACGCCGGCGGCTTGCTCGACGCGCGTGCTGCCGTGCGGGCCGCGGTCAACGCGGCGGCCGGGCAAAACAACCAAAATGCACCGGCTGGCAAGATCGTGCTTGCCATCTTCGAGGCTCGAAAGATGCGTTCCGGGCAGTCCGGTGCGGCAACCTCCCGCCCCGGGAAAAGGCTGTTCGGGCGGCATCGCTCAGACATCGACGACGCATTGCGCGAGCCAGCCGCCTGCAGCACCGTGCTCGACCCGCAGTTCGCAGAACGATGCCCCCTTCACCTCCGCCGCCGGCTGGTGGCGGGCGACCTCCACCGGCTCGCCCCAAGCCGTCGCCGCGAGGCGGCAACCGCCGGCATCCGAGTCGACTGTCAGCTCGAAGCGTGAGAACAGCATACGGCGCGTGGCCATGTGGAACACCAGCGCATTGAGCCAATCGACCAGCAGGAGCTCGCGATCGGGCGCCGCGCAGGCAATGCCGACCGGATCGCGCGGCACGACGACGGCCGGGTCGCAGATCACCGCAGTCATTGCCGTCGCCGCACCGGCGAAGGCCTCGGCGAGCGTATCGCCGGTGCCGCGCACGCCGACGTCGGCCTCGTGCTCGAAGGTGCTCCATGCCATTCCGCTGCCCTCCAGATCGTGCGCCGCACCGTTCCGGGTGCGCGCCCCTGCTATGATATTTTAGTAAGTTGCGCGGCAATACGTTGGCGCTGCGATGATTTCGGCCGCGCATACGACCGCAGGCCGCCGGACTGTTTGCCGCACACCATCAGGAGAGAGACCCCATGCGCATCCGCTTCCCCTGGCATCTCCTAGCCGCCGTCGCGACCGGCCTCGTCGTCGCCGCCTGTGGCGTCGCCCCGACCGTGGAACCGGGAGCCGACGCCAAGGCGGAACATTTCGTCTACAAGGGCGGCAACGTAGCCGCCACGCAACGCGGCGCAGAGTGCGAACTCACGCTGCGCGGGACACTCACGCCCGAGGCCGTTTCCGCGCTGCGACTGGCCAGCGATGCGCTTGCGAAGCGTTCGTGCCGCGGCAAGGCCGTGACCCTCGATGTCGCCGACGGCAGCGTCGGCGCCGCGATCACCGTCGGCTCGATGCTGCGCAACCGCGGCTTCAACACCCGCGTCGCCCCGGGCAGTACCTGCCACACGCTGTGCCTGCTGGTGTTCGTCGCCGGCTCCCAACGCGAGGTCGGGACGAATGCGCGGCTCGGCTTCTCGCAGATCCCGCCCGACGAGGACTTCGGCCGCGCGAACTGCGACACCGAACTCGACAACCGCCAGATGCTCAACCTCGCCCGCTACCTGCGCGCGATGCTGCCCGGCCTGACCGCCGACTACATGCTGCAGCAGATCCGCGCCACCGATTGCCGCAGCGTGCGCCCGCTGCCCGCGAGCGACGCCGTCACGGCAGGACTCGCGACCAAGGGCTAAAAAGGGGGGAAGACCCGGCCCGTGCGCGCCGCGACGGACCTCGCGGTCGGAACCTCATCATGAACCGAAGCCGTCCGGCAATCGACGCGGCCGAGGTGCTCGGCATCGTGCGCACGCTCGTCGGCGAGCTGCGCCCCGGCAAGCCGCCCGAAGCCGGGCTCGACAGCCACCTCGAACGCGACCTCGGACTCGACAGCCTCGCGCGCGTCGAGTTGCTCGCGCGCATCGAGCGTGCCGCGCACGCACGCCTACCCGAAAACACTCTCGCCACGGCAGAGACCCCGCGCCAGCTCTTTGCCGCCCTGCGCGCCGCACGGCCGGAGGCGACTTCCTCCGCGCCCGAACTCGCCGCCGCGCCGGACACCACGCGCATCGAGGCGCCGACCGGCGCCGCCACGCTCATCGACGTGCTGCTCTGGCACGCGGAGCGTTCGCCCGATCATGTGCACATCCGCCTGCTGCACGACGACGCCGAGGTCGGCACGCTCACGCACCGCGAGCTGCTGCAGGGGGCGCAGCACATCGCCGCGGGTCTGCAGCAGCGCGGGCTCGCGCAGGGCGATGCCGTGGCGATCATGTTGCCCACCTCGCTCGAATTCTTCACCAGTTTCTTCGGCGCCCTGCTCGCGGGCGGCGTGCCGGTGCCGATGTACCCGCCCACGCGCCCCTCCCAGCTCGAAGACCACCTGCGCCGGCAGTCCGGCATCCTCGAGAGTTGCCGCGCGCCGGTGCTGATCACCGACGAACAAGTGCAGCCGGTCGCCCGCCTGATCTCCACGCCCTCGGGCAGTCTCCGGCACACCGTCACCGCGCGCGAGCTCGCGGCCGAAGCCGGCTGTCCGGCGACCGCGACGCCGCGGCCGGACGAGCTCGCGCTGCTGCAATACACCTCGGGCAGCACCGGCAACCCCAAGGGCGTGATGCTCACGCACGCCAACCTGCTCGCCAACATCCGCGCCTGGAGCCGCAGCGTCGCAATCACTTCCGCCGACGTTACGGTGAGCTGGCTGCCCCTCTATCACGACATGGGCCTGATCGCCGCCTGGCTCGGCAGCCTGTACAACGGCTGCCTGCTCGTGCTGATGTCACCGCTGGACTTCCTGTCGCGCCCCGTGCGCTGGCTGCGCGCGCTGCACCGCTACCGCGGCACCCTCTCCGCGGCACCGAACTTCGCCTACGAACTGGTCCTGAAACACGTCGAGGAAAGCGAACTGGCCGGGCTGGACCTGTCGCACTGGCGCATCGCCGCGAACGGCGCCGAGCCGGTGAATCCGGACACGCTGGAACACTTCGCCGCGCGCCTTGCGCCCTTGGGCCTGCATCGCGAAACCATGACCCCCGCCTACGGGCTGGCCGAGAACGCCGTCGGCCTCGCCGTGCCGCCGGCCGGACGCGGCCCGCGCATCGACCGCGTCGTGCGCGAAGCCTTCTTCCGCACCGAGGCGGTCCGCGCAGCCAGCGGGGACGCCAGCGCGATCCGCTTCGTCGGCTGCGGCCAGCCGCTGCCCGGCCATGATCTTCGCATCGTCGGCCCCGATGGCGAGGAACTGCGCGAGCGCCGCATCGGCCGCATCGAGTTCCGCGGCCCCTCGGCCACCGCCGGCTACCTGCGCAATCCCGAGGAGACGCGCAAGCTGCTGGGCGCCGGCTGGCTCGACACCGGCGATCTCGGCTACCTCGCGGAGGGCGAGCTCTTCGTGACCGGCCGGGTCAAGGACATGATCATCCGCGGCGGACGCAACCTCTACCCCTACGAGCTGGAAGACGCCATCGGCGCCTTGCCCGGCGTGCGCCGTGGCTGCGTTGCCGTGTTCGGGGTTGCCAATCCCGCAACGGCAAGCGAACGGCTCGTCGCCGTGGTCGAGACACGCAGCGCCGACGAGGTTGAACGCCGCCGGCTCGAACATGATGTCGGCAATCTCGCCGTGGACCTGCTGGGCGTGCCTCTCGACGAGATCGTGCTCGCACCGCCGCACAGCGTGCTCAAGACTTCCAGCGGCAAGATCCGACGCGCCGCGACGCGGGAGCTATACGAAAGCGGCGTGCTCGGCCGCCAGCACAGCGTGCGCATGCAGATGCTGCACCTCGCCGCGACCGCCGCAACGCGCAGGGCCGCGCAGGGATTGCGCCGCGCCCTCGGCACACTGTGGGCAGTCTGGGCATGGACCGCGCTCGTGCTGCTCGCAGTGCCGGTGTGGATCGCAGTGGCAACACTGCGTCGCCCGGCGCTCGGCTGGCGCATCGGACGCACCGGGGCACGCCTGCTCGCGGCCCTGATCGGCATCCGCATCGACGTCCGCGGACGGGAAAACCTGCCCGCATCCGCGCCCTGCGTCGTCGTCGCGAACCACGCGAGCTACCTCGACGGCCTGATCGCCGCCGCCGCGCTGCCCCGCCCCTTCGTCTTCGTCGCCAAGCGCGAGCTGCTCGACAACGCCATCGCCTGCCGCTTCCTGCAAGGACTCGGCACCGAATTCATCGAACGCTTCGCGGTGCAGGACAGCGCGGACGCCGCCAGGCGGCTCGCCGAGCGCGCACGGCTGGGCGCGGCGCTGTTCTACTTCCCCGAAGGCACCTTCGTACGCAGACCCGGCCTGCAGGAGTTCCGCCTCGGCGCCTTCCTCGCCGCATGCGAGGCCGAGCTGCCGGTGGTGCCGGTCACCATCCGCGGCACGCGCGCGGTGCTGCCCGACGAAACCTGGCGGCCGCGCCACGGCCCCGTTAGCGTGACGATCGGCCGCCCTATCCTGCCGCACGGCAAGGACTGGAACGCCGCACTGGCGCTGCGCGATGCGGCGCGTCGGGAAATCCTCGAACACTGCGGCGAGCCCGACGCCGCAGCGTAGTCAAACGGCCGCCCCCCGGTATTCAGGGCACTGCGCCAACCCGCCCTTCAGCGCCTCGACCAGCAGGCGCACCTTGGGCAGCGGATGCCGGCGCTGCGGCGACACCGCCCACACGGCGGTATTCGGCGGCCGATTCGCCTCCAGCAGCGGCACCAGTTCGCCGCGCTGGAACGGCCCGAGCACGTAGTAGTCGGGCAGCTGGCACAGCCCGAAGCCGCGCAAGGCCGCATCCAGCACCGCATAGCCGCTGTTGCAGCGCCAGTTGCCGCTGGGCCTGAATGGATACTCGCGCCCGTCGAGCTGGAACATCCACGTGTCGCTGGTGCCGAGCAGGCAGTTGTGACGCCCGAGCTCGGACAGCGTGTGCGGCCGGCCATAGCGTTCGAGGTAGGACGGCGCCGCGCACAGGTACATCGTGCGCGGCGCAATGCGCGTCGCGACGAGGCTGGAATCGCTCAGGCGCCCGAGCCGGATCGCGAGGTCGAAGCCCTCGTGCACGAGGTCGACGTTGCGGTTCGTCAGCTCGATCTCGACCTTCAGCTGGGCATGGTGCGCCATGAACTCATTCACCAGCGGCACGATGAAACGCTCGCCATAAGCCACCGCCGCGCTCATGCGCAGCAGGCCCGCCGGCGCGCTCTGCAGGTCGCTGATGGCGAGGAAGGCCTCGTCGCGCTCCTCAACCAGGCGCTGGCAGCGCGCGAGAAAGACCTGCCCCGCCTCGGTGAGCGACACGCGCCGCGTCGTGCGGTAGAAGAGCCGCGCCTGCAGCCGGTCCTCCAGGCGCGCGACCTGACGGCTCACGTGCGACGAGGACACGCGCAGCTGCTCCGCCGCACGGTAGAAGCTGGCGTGCTCGGCCACGGCGAGGAATTCGTCCAGCCCTTCCCAACGATTCAAGCCCGACACGCCTACCGCGCCCCCCGGATGTGGCAATTATTGCTCATGAGCAACAGTATATTGCCGGCATGCCGATTATCGACACTGCCGCATCAATTAGACTTCATCGCCTATCCCCGACAACAACAGAGAGAGCCCTCGCCATGACCATCAAGTCGCGCGCCGCCGTCGCCTTCGGCCCCAAGCAGCCCCTGCAGATCGTCGAAGTGGATGTCGAGCCGCCGAAGAAGGGCGAGGTGCTGGTGCGCATCGTCGCGAGCGGCGTGTGCCACACCGACGCCTTCACGCTCTCCGGCGACGACCCCGAAGGCATCTTCCCGGCGATCCTCGGACATGAGGGCGGCGGCATCGTCGAGGCGGTCGGCGAAGGCGTGACTTCGCTGGAGGTCGGCGATCACGTGATCCCGCTGTACACGGCCGAATGCCGCGAGTGCAAGTTCTGCAAGTCGGGCAAGACCAACCTGTGCCAGGCCGTGCGCGCCACCCAGGGCAAGGGCCTGATGCCCGACGGCACGACGCGCTTCTCCTACCAGGGCCAGCCGATCTACCACTACATGGGCACCTCGACCTTCTCCGAATACACGGTCGTGCCCGAGATCTCGCTGGCGAAGATCCCCAAGGATGCCCCGCTCGAGAAGGTGTGCCTGCTCGGCTGCGGCGTCACGACCGGCATCGGCGCCGTGCTCAACACCGCGAAAGTCGAGGAAGGCGCAACGGTCGCGATCTTCGGCCTGGGCGGCATCGGCCTCGCGGCCATCATCGGCGCGAAGATGGCGAAGGCCTCGCGCATCATTGGCGTGGACATCAACCCGGACAAATTCGAGATCGCCAAGCAGCTCGGCGCGACCGATTTCGTGAACCCGAACGAGCACGACAAGCCCATCCAGGACGTGATCGTCGCGATGACCGACGGCGGCGTGGACTACTCCTTCGAGTGCGTCGGCAACGTCAAGCTGATGCGCGCGGCGCTGGAGTGCTGCCACAAGGGCTGGGGCGAATCGACGATCATCGGCGTCGCCGGCGCGGGCCAGGAGATCAGCACCCGCCCCTTCCAGCTCGTCACCGGCCGCGTGTGGCGCGGCAGCGCCTTCGGCGGCGTGCGCGGCCGCACGGAACTCCCGAGCTACGTGCAGAAGGCGCAAAAGGGCGAAATCCCGCTCGACACCTTCATCACGCACACCATGCCGCTCGACCGGATCAACGAGGCCTTCGACCTGATGCACGAGGGCAAGAGCATCCGCACGGTGATCCATTTCTGATGCGCGGCAGGGGACTTCCATGACCCTCGAAAACCTCTCTTGCCAGAAGAGCTTCGGCGGCTGGCTCAAGCGCTACCGTCACCGCTCGCAGACCCTGGGTTGCGACATGACCTTCGCCGTGTACCTGCCGCCGCAGGCCGAACAGGGCGGCAGGCTGCCCGTGCTGTACTGGCTCTCGGGCCTGACCTGCACCGACGAGAACTTCATGCATAAGGCCGGCGCCCAGCGCGTCGCCGCGGAGCTCGGCCTCGTCATCGTCGCGCCCGACACCAGCCCGCGCGGCGCCGACGTGCCGGGCGACCCGGATGGCGCATGGGACTTCGGCCACGGCGCGGGCTTCTACCTCAACGCGACCCAGGAACCGTGGTCGCGCCACTACCGCATGCACGACTACGTCGTCGACGAGCTGCCGGCGCTCGTCGAAGCCAGCTTCCCGGTGTCGGACGCCCGCGGGATCAGCGGCCACTCGATGGGCGGGCATGGCGCGCTCGTCTGCGCGCTGCGCAATCCCGGCCGCTACCGCTCGGTCTCGGCCTTCGCGCCGATCACCAACCCGATGAACTGCCCGTGGGGCGAAAAGGCCTTCTCGCGCTATCTCGGCGAGGAGCGCACGCGCTGGCGCGAGTGGGACGCAAGCGTGCTGATCGCCGACGCGCAGGAGCGCCTGCCCCTGCTCGTCGACCAGGGCGACCGCGACGACTTCCTCGCCACCCAGCTCAAGCCCGAAGCCCTCGAAGCCGCCGCCCGCGCCGCCGGCCACCCGCTGACGCTGCGCCGCCAACCGGGCTACGACCACAGCTACTACTTCATCGCGAGCTTCATCGAGGATCACCTGCGGCACCACGCCGCGGCGCTCTGCGATTAGCCGAACGCAACCGGGGCACCAAGCGAAAGCTTCATGTGCTCCCGGTTCGCCCCCTGGCATTTGCGATCAAGGCAGGCGGCTCGGCGGTCGGGCTCGCTATACTCGTCTCGACGGGAAACACACAACAAGGCCCATTCCCGGTCACCGCGGAAGCTCGCCACCGGAGAGATCGCCTTGCCCAACGAATCCGACGTCAGTCCATCCGCCCTCGCACCGCTGCGCCAGGCCATGTTCCGCATGCTGTGGCTCGCCTGGCTCGCCGCGAACATCACGATGTGGATGAACGATGTCGCCTCGGCCTGGCTGATGACCTCGCTGACCACCAGCGCCTTCATGGTCGCCATGGTGCAGGCGGCCTCGACGCTGCCGGTATTCCTGCTGGGCCTGCCGAGCGGCGCCCTCGCGGACATCGTGGATCGGCGCAAGTACTTTGCCGTGACGCAGCTGTGGGTTGCCACGGTTGCCGTGCTGCTGAGCGGGCTCGCGTTTTCCGGCCTGCTGACGGCCGAACTGCTGCTCGCGCTCACCTTCGCCAACGGCATCGGTCTCGCCCTGCGCTGGCCGGTGTTCGCCGCGATCATCCCGGACGTCGTGCCGCGCCGCGAACTGCCCGCGGCGCTTGCACTCAACGGTGTCGCGATGAACATGTCGCGCATCATCGGCCCGGTAGTCGCCGGCACGCTGCTCGCGGGCGCCGGCAGCGCCTACGTCTTCCTGATCAACGCGCTGCTTTCGATCTTCGCCTTCGTGATGATCCTGCGCTGGCAATCCGAACCGAAGCTCAGCGCCCTCCCCGGCGAACGCTTCCTTGCCGCGATGCGCGTGGGGCTGCAGCACGTGATGCAGTCGCCGCCGATGCGCGCCGTCCTCGCACGCATCTTCCTGTTCTTCCTGCAATCGACCTCGCTGACCGCGCTGCTGCCGCTCGTCGTCCGCGACCTCCACTCGGGCGGCGCAACGGCCTACACCAGCCTGCTCGCCGCCATGGGGGGCGGCGCAATTGTCGCGGCGTTGAACCTCGAGCGTCTGCGGAAGCGTTTGGAACGCGAGGACTTCGTCGTTTGGGGCACCCTCCTCCACGCCGGGAGCGCCGCTGTCGTCGTCCTCGTGCCGACATTGTGGGTCGCACTGCCTGCCATGTTCGTCGCCGGCGTGGCGTGGATCGCCACCGCAAACGCGCTCACCGTGGCGGCGCAGATGGGCCTGCCCAACTGGGTGCGCGCGCGCGGCATGTCGATCTACCAGATGGCCCTGATGGGCGGCAGCGCCGCAGGCGCCGCATTGTGGGGCTACGTCGCGAACCTCACGTCGGTCGCGATCAGCATCCTCATCGCTTCCGTCGTGGGTCCGCTGGTGCTGCTGCTCACCCGCCGCCACGTCGCCATCGGCGCGCACGACGACGACCACAGCCCCGCAGCCGTCGTCGCCACGTTGCCACCGCCCGCGATCGACATCGAGCCCGACAAGGGGCCGGTGATGGTCACCATCGAATACCTGATCGACCCCGCGCGCGCTGCCGGCTTCAACGCCGTGATGCAGGAAACCCGCCGCGCCCGCCTGCGCCAGGGCGCACTGTCCTGGGGCCTGTTCCGCGACACCGCGCGCCCGGAACGCTACATCGAATACTTCCTCGACGAAAACTGGATCGAGCACCAGCGGCGCCTGGAACGCTTCACCGCCGCGGACCTCGGCCTGCGCGAGCGTCGGCTCGCCTTCCACGTCGGCCCCGAGGCGCCGCTGATGCGGCGCTACGTTGCGGAGACCTTCGACGGTCGCACCGGCGCTACCGACACGCCATGAGCCACCGATTCAATCGGCGTCGTGCAGTTCAGTCCGCCCGTAGAGGCGACGCAGCTCGCCCTTCGCCGCCTCCAGGCAGGCACGCCGCTCGGCGGGGAGATTCCTGCCCGCGCGGTTGATGTAGAAATTCAGCATCGACATCGCCGACCGGAACGGCCCGGCCTTCCGATTCACGCTCGCCTCGGCCGAACGCTGCAACGAAAGTGCAATTTCCCGCGGATCCACGAGCGCAAAGACCCCGGGCTCCAGATCCAGCGCCCGGCTGCTTTCGGTGACCTTCTGCGACCAGCGTCGACCGGCTGGCACCATCGCGTGGCTGCGTCTAGGAGCGCGGCCCGCGCATCGCCCGGACACAAGCCCAGGCAATGATGCCGAAGAGCACAACCACGCCCAGCACGTGCTCCATGCGTATCTCCTTCGTCGGGAACAAGCGTCGATTATGCGCCCAACGCTCGGCGACCGCCCTTCACTTCTCCGTACGCGGCGGCCTCGGCTCGTTCGGGGAGCCCTTTCCGAGCAGATAGCCCGCAAGCGTCCCTAACAGGCCCATCACCGGCGCGACCTGCTGGTCTGTGTATCCGGCGACCACCAGGAACAATGCACCGGTGATGATCAGCACCGTCCCGAACACGCGCAGGATGGCCTCCGGTGACGGGCGCGAACTGCGCATCAGCCCGGCGCAGAGGACGAGCACCACGATGCCGAAGATCAGCACCACCGCACTCATCGTCATCGCATTCTGGTTCGACCACCACTCCGGCCCCGCGGTGGGCGTCGCCGCCACGGACTTCACGGACGTAGACGGCACCTGCGCGAGTTCCCGGTCGAGGTCGGCCATCTGCTGGTCGAATTCCGCCTTCGTCATTGCCCGCCCTCCAGCGAATCCAGGCGCTGCCGCAGCAAGTCGACCTGCTTCTCGAGGAGACCCACCTTGCGCTTGAGTACCGCATTCTCGTGACGCAGCGCCTGGACATCGACAGACGACTCCGCGGCGCCGCTCCTTCCCGGCCCTTGCCGATCGCCATCAGTTCCCGAGTCGGATCCGGCGGCCAGCCCCGGACGGTCCGCCTTCCCCTCTCCGGCCAAACCGGGGCGCTGTTGTGCCACGGCCGGGTAAGCCGCGACGAGAGCAACCAGGAATGCAACAGCAAGCGATCTGCGCATGACACCCTCCGCACATGGACGACCCACGTCGAGACCAATGGCCGGGCCACTCGTCCGCTGGCACATTCGGATAGTCAATCGCCATGCGGAAAATGCCCCAAATCCATGATAGGACAGAAAATCCGCGGGTGCCGGCATACCCGGAGCAGGGCGCCGCACTCCGACTGCGGATCAAAGCCGGACGTTGACTACAATCGATACATGCCGCCACCGGAGCCGGACCCCATGCCCCGCTACGCACACACCGTGGATGGAAAGAGCTACCGGTTCGCCGACCTGAAGAGCCTGCTCGCCAAGGCCACGCCGACGCGCTCGGGCGACCGGCTCGCCGGCCTTGCCGCAGGCAGCGACGAGGAGCGCGTCGCCTCGCAAATGGCGCTCGCAGAACTGCCGCTGGCCACCTTCCTCAACGAGGTGCCGATCCCCTACGAAACGGACGAAGTCACCCGCCTCATCATCGACGAGCACGACACGACCGCCTTCGCGCCCGTCAGCCACCTCACCGTCGGGGACTTCCGCAACTGGCTGCTGTCCGAAGCGGCCGACGCAGCCACGCTCGCTGCACTCGCGCCGGGACTCACGCCCGAGATGGCGGCAGCCGTGAGCAAGATCATGCGCGTGCAGGACCTGATCCTCGTCGCGAAGAAATGCCGCGTCGTCACCCGTTTCCGCAACACCATCGGCCTCCCCGGCCGCATGGCCACCCGCCTGCAGCCCAACCACCCGACGGACAACCCAGCCGGCGTCGCCGCCAGCATGCTCGACGGCCTCATGTACGGCTGCGGCGACGCCGTCATCGGCGTGAATCCCGCGACCGACAACATTCAGGCCGTGACGCGCCTGCTCGGGCTGCTCGACGCCGTCATCACCAAATACAGCATCCCCACCCAGGCCTGCGTCCTCACACACGTCACCACGACCATCGAAGCGATCCGCCGCGGCGCGCCGGTCGACCTCGTGTTCCAGTCCATCGCCGGAACGCAGGCCGCCAACGCGAGCTTCGGCATCAACCTCGCGCGGCTCGCCGAGGCGCGCGACGCCGCGCGGTCGCTGCAACGCGGCAGCGTCGGCGACAATCTCATGTACTTCGAAACCGGCCAGGGCAGCGCCCTGTCGGCCAACGCCCACCACGGCGTCGACCAGCAGACCTGCGAGGCGCGAGCCTACGCCGTCGCGCGGAAATTCAAGCCCCTGCTCGTGAACACCGTCGTCGGCTTCATCGGCCCCGAATACCTGTACGACGCCAGGCAAATCACGCGCGCCGGCCTCGAGGACCACTTCTGCGGCAAGCTGCTGGGCGTGCCGATGGGCTGCGACGTCTGTTACACCAACCACGCCGAAGCCGACCAGGACGACATGGACGGATTGCTCACGCTGCTCGCCGTCGCCGGCGTGAATTTCGTGATGGGCGTGCCCGGCGCGGACGACGTCATGCTCAACTACCAGAGCACGTCCTTCCACGACGCGATGTACGTCCGCCAAGTGCTCGGCCTGCGCCCCGCTCCCGAGTTCGAAACCTGGCTGCACGAAAGCGGCATCTTCGAACCGGGCGAACGGCTGGCCCTGTCGCGGGACCTGCCCGCTCCCTTCCGGCACGCTCTCTCCAACGTGCGCTGAGGCAATCGCCATGGACGACCAGGATGAAACCGTACTGATTCCCGATCGCTGGGCGCAGCTGCGCCGCTTCACCTCGGCGCGGATCGCATTGGGACGCGCAGGCAGCAGCCTCCCGACACACGCCCATCTGGAATTCCAGCTCGCACACGCCCGCGCCCGCGACGCCGTCCATCATGCGCTACCAGTCGAATCCCTGAGCGCGGGCCTCGGTGCGCGCGACCTGCAATTCGAGCTCGTCCACAGCGCCGCACCCGACCGCCCGGCCTACCTCCAGCGTCCCGACCTCGGCCGCCGCCTCGATACCCCCTCGCGCGCCGCGTTGCAAGCGCAGCGCGCACGGGACGACGCGCCGTTCGACCTCGCCCTCGTCATTGCCGACGGCCTCTCGGCCTTCGCAATCGAACGCAACGCCCTCCCCTTCCTCGACGCGCTCCTGCCACAACTTCCCCCACGGTCCTGGAGGCTGGCTCCCGTCGTCATTGCCGAACAGGCCCGGGTCGCCCTTGGCGACGACATCGCCCAGGCGCTCAACGCCCGCATGGTCGCCGTCCTCATCGGCGAACGCCCCGGCCTCAGCTCCCCGGACAGCATGGGCATCTACCTCACGTGGCAGCCGCGGCCGGGCACGACGGACGCACAGCGCAACTGCATCTCCAACATCCGGCGCGAAGGGCTCCACCTCGACCTCGCGGCCGAAAAGCTGCTCTGGCTGATGACTGAGGCACGGCGCAGACAGTTGTCCGGCGTGTCCCTCAAAGACGAGGCCCAAGCGCCCCAGGAACACCTCACCGCGCCGGCGACGAATTTCCTGCTCGATGCACCGAGCATCCCGTAGAAGAAACGCGCACGTTCTCCCCCTGCGGCCGGTCACAGGCTATGGAACGGATCCTTAGGCCCTCCGAGCCGCGATGCACTTCGCCAGCTGGCTCTTGGGCGCCCGCTGGATCCGCCGCAGGAGTTCCACCGACACGTCGCGCACTTCATGGCGCTGGAGCAGCTCGTCTTCAAGGTACATCAGCAGGCTCGCCGCCATCTCCGCGTCGGCCAATGCCCGGTGGTATCGGCCCGCGACCGGGAGATTCGCATATTCAACCAGCGCACCGAGCCTGTGACTGGGAGCCTGGGGCAAAATCCGCCGCGCCAGCAAAAGAGAACAGACGAAATCCTGCGCCCGGGTCCGCTGCACCCGCGCCAACTCCGCGTCCCAGAATTTCGAGTCGAATGCGGCGTTATGGGCAACGAGCGGGTAATCGCCGACAAAATCCGACACGTCCCGCATCACCTCTGCCACCGGCGGGGCACTGCGGATCATGGCGTTGGAAATTCCGGTGAGCGATTCAATGAATGGCGGGATGCGGACCCCGGCGTTCATCAGGCTCTGATAGCGATCCACCACCTCCCCATCCGCCACGATCACCGCAGCAACCTCGGTGGCACGGTCGCCTTGCGCCGGCGACAGCCCCGTTGTCTCAAAGTCGATGACCGCCACCACTTCCACGTCTACCCCCTCACTAGTTCGACGTCGCGGCAGGCCGACACTTGTCACAATCCTCCCACGGGAGGCAATCGCATACCCGCGGCCGCTCGACGTAACGACTACCCACCTGCACCGAGTCAGACGCGGACACTCCGTTCGCACTGCCGCGCTTGTGCACACCCGCATCGGCGGCCGACGCATCATGCGGCGTCGGCGACCATTGCGCGAACGCAGCCAGATCGGCACGTCCCTCGACGTACCAGACCTTGCGTCCTGCATCCCAGCGGGCGCCGAGCTTCTTCGCCTGGTCCTTCTCGGCGAAGGGGACTTTCAGGTTAACTCTCATGACTTTTGCGGAAAAGGCATTTTGCGGGAAAGGCATCGTGGGGGCGCATTATAGGCCGGACGCCCTGTAGGCGACGGCTGAAGCGCTCCGGATACCGATGACTACGCGCGACCGCTCAGATCGTCGTCACGGGCGGGTTGAAAGGACTGCTGCTACGCACCTCGGCCAACCGCAAATCTTCCGTATTACACGTGACGACGGTCAGGTCGTAGATTAGGGCGATTCAGACCGATTGGCATCATTGACGCAAACGCCGCCTCGCAATCGATCGACTTTTAAGGAGACAGTGCCACGACCACCCACAGCTCAAACGGAGAAAAGAGAGAATTCTCAGCGCCTGCGGGCGGAAAATGACGTCCAGCTTGCCCGGCCGTACCACCGCAAACGGCTGCAATCCGCGCCAACACTGAGTGCTGCGGCAGAAATGACTGAGGCCAGCGGAAGGCTGGCCTCATGTGTTGGTGGTGCTGGGGCGACCAGTAACCAACCCCGTATGAGACCGGAATCGTAGTCGCAGGTAGCTTCAAATACAAGTGCAGTTCGCACTATTGACGCGGCATCGGAGATGCATCACGCCTACCCCACTCCTGGCAGTGGCCACGTTCGTCGCTGCCATCAGCGGTGCCGTACTGCGTTCCGACCAGTAGTCGAACACGTTCACAACGCACGCCGACAAGGAATGGAGCGCCTTCAACTCATGGTTCAGCGTACCCAGCGACGGGCATCCTTCAGGAGCAACAGCAGTTGCTGCTCACGCAGCGGTGAGGCGCTGAACCCGAACCGGGTGTAGAACCCCGCCGCGTCTTCATCGATGGGGTGGGTCAGCATCGCCCGGATGCCGGCTTGCTCGGCAATCAGCATCGTGCGTCGGATCGCATCCTGCAGCAGACCAAAGCCTATGCCTCGCCCCTGATCTCGCGCCGAAACCGCCAGCCGCGCCAGAATCACCACCGGCAACGGGTACTGTCCCATCCCTTTTCGGATGCGCTCGGGCGCGTCCAGCGTATCGATCTGACCGACGGTTAAACTGAAATAGCCTGCTACCCGGTCATCATCGGCCACGACGAAGGTCTTGGCTGAGCCGCTGCCCTGGGCCTGCCGGGCGTGACGCAGCAGCCAGTCGTTCAAGGCCAGTTTGCCACAGTCGAATCCGTCCAGCCGATGTTGGATGCTCAGGGGTTCAGGTCCGCGCAATGTCACTTCGCATCCCAAGGCGCCTTGCGCGAAAACAGATCACGCAAGCCTTCATTGGGCTGCTCCGGTTGTTCCAGCAAATCCATCAGGGCTTGGTACTGACTACCGGAGACCATAAACAGGCGCTGGTCCAGCAAAGTCTGCTCGGCGGCCAAGCAGGCGCTGTCCAGGATGAAGTTGGTCAGGGATTTATGCGCCACCTCGGCGGCGCGGCGCAACACCACTTCCTGTTCGTGAGTGGCGCGTAGCCCCAAGCGGGCAGACCGGGCGGAAGGAGAGGATGCGATAGCAGCCATCACGGCACCTCGTTTGTTAGATCAACTGCCGCAATGTTAGTACAAACGACGCACACCGTCTAGTTCCGGCGGGCGACCGGTTGCCCTGGTTGACGATGAACCGGCGTGCGTGGCGCCGACAGAACTGGCTCACACACGTCGTCGGCAGCAGTTGCCAAACCTCTTAGACAGCGCCTTCATATCCGCACGACAAACGAGAGTAAGGAGGACGTCGATTATGGAACCCGCCTACATGAGTGAACAACAACTCGCCGCTTACTGGGGCATCAGCGCGAGAACCCTACAACGGTGGCGCATCGAGGATCGCGGCCCGGACTACGTCAAGTTCGGAAGATGCGTTCGCTACCCCCTTCGGGCGGCAGCAGCCTTCGAGTTGATCCACTTGGTGAAGCGCCGCTCGATCCACCCGTCCGAGGCAAGTTCCTCCGAGTGCCCTGCTCCGCCGATCGAAGTGGAACTCACCCCCGAACAGGAGGCAGTTCTTGTTCGGATGCGGGGGTTCTTGAACCGCACTCGCGCCGTGACTATGCGGTCCTGAGTTCGATCCCCGATGCGACTATCGAACTGATGTACTCGGACGATCCGCATCGCTGAGAGTTATCGCTCTTCTGGCGTCTTCCACGCCATGAAATGTTCAAGCGCGTCGACCGGACCGATCAATTCGCGGGCGCGCTTCAAACGGTCCAGTAGCTGAGCTCGCTCACCAGGACTGAGTTCGTCGGCGCGCCGTTCGATATCGGTAAAGAACTGCTCAATACGGTTTACCTCTGCCCAACATTCGATGATGCGGTGGATGTCATCCCTACTGTCCTTGAGCGCCTTCGCAGCCAGCCGCACGGCCTCCTCTCGGCGCCGCTGCTCACACTGGGCCTCCCACTTTTCATGTTCAATCTTCGCCTGACGCTCCCCTTCTTCGACAAGGACCGCGATTTCTCCCGCAGCCTGCTCCAATCCCTTGACGATCTCCTTGATTTGGCCGGCCAAATCACGATCCTTGGTTTCACGCCATTGCTTTATCCATTTGGCTCTCCAATAGGGTGAGTAGGCCTGCAAACATAACCGGCCCGTCGGAAAATCCTTTCTCGTCGTCCACGTATGGTCCACCGCGTACCGTCCCCGCTTCGGTGGCACGTAGTCTTCCACACGAATGTATTCGCCATTGACGTAGCGGACTTCCACCTCCTCTGACATCTCGATGATCGTCAAACCAATCGCCACCGTTCCCACATAGGCGACGGTTACCCGCCCGGGCGACCACAAATTGTTGTAATGATTACCCTTGCTTGGCTTTTCGCGTTCATCGATTGCTGCACGCTGAAAGTGCTCGTCGTTCGTCGCTATCCGGACTCGATGACTGCTCGCTTCGAGGGACAAGAACAGCAGGTTGGCAAACGACAAGGCCTTGTCGAGACCAGACTTGGTCACCGCGAAATCAATCAGGAGTCGCTTGGACGGCTTGAGGTACTTTCCCGCGTAAGACATGCGTCCGGCCTCGAATTGGGCCTTCGCGCCTTTCACCAGCGGATGGACGTCATTCGATGCCGTAGAAACCTTCACCGCGCGTTTGGCCCGAACCGGCGGTCGTGGCAGAGGTTTAGGAACCTGCACATGATCGCCGTCCCGCGACCAGACCAGATGGTCGCTTGGCTGAGGATCGGGTAAGGGCGGCTTCGGCTGAGTCTTACCGACTGCCAGTTTCGCCCAATATCCACGCTCCGGTCTCGGCACGTTCATGGACGTGCAAACCCTTGCCAAGTAGCTGGAGGAAACACCGAACCTCGTGGAAATCTTGAGCATCGGCTCCGACCAGACGAGCGCGTACAGTGCCTCGCGCGACAGCGGGGTTGTGACCTTCTCTTCTGGACCAAACGGACTGTCAGAGGCATCTTCGATTGTCATGGCCATGAACTCCGGACGATCAGATTAAGAAGCGCCGAATCGCACCATCCTCTCGGAACTCCTTGTGCTTTCGGAACCGCTCGCCACCGTGCCGCAGGCAGCCTGCTCACCCCGCGCGATATCGCGCACGACACCGCCGCAGAACCAGCGGCCGACGAGGCTTCCGGCCTCGCAGCCCTGCGGAGGTTGTTTGCGAATGTATTCCTCGTCGTCGTGGAGGGCTTTCCAGTGATTGCCTTGTCCCGGCATGAATCTTTCCCCTGGGATCCTTGAATGCATGCCCACGACCGCGTTGCCGCGGGCGGCGCAACGCCTCGCGGTCCGTTAGCGCGTCGGGTCGTCCACCTTGCGGTCTGCCGCCAAAGCCTCCGGTAAGGCGTCGAGGGAAATTCCGCGTTCGCAGGCGAGGTTGATGAGCTCGATCCGGTGCCAGATGCCACGGTGATCCAAGCGGCTCTCGTCCGGCTGCGTGCCGAACTGTGCCTGGTAGCGGTCGCGCGCCGCGGCGAGAGCCGTGAGCGAAATCATTGGCGTCAGGCAGCGCATACGCCGCGGCCGTTCGGCGGGCGGCAGGCGCAGGAATGCGGGAATTGCGGGATCCTGATCGTCGGTCACCATGACATCCTCCTTACTCAGGCCATCATCGCCTGAATCCGATCTAGCGCGTTCGTCTTGATGCGGTCGCCCGCCCCAAACAGGATGTGAGCATAGTGTTCGCTGTCGGTATCCTGTACGTGATCGACCCAGCCGGTGATGGTGTTGAGCGCGCCCCACCAGGTCTTGTCCTCAGGCTCAAGAGCGCGAGCGGGAATGCCAGCACGGTGCACGCTCAACACCTGCGCGCGAGTCGCCCGGGCGGTGGCCAGCCGGGTCTGCCAGGCGCGTTCCACCTGGGGGTTGCTGCCCGCCGTGACGGGTCGTGTGGGGTCTGGCAAAAGTTGTGTCAGGAAGGTTTCAAACGCCTTGTCGTCGCATTCGGTTTGCGCGAGGCGGGCAAAGAGCACCTGCGTTTCCTGGCTCTGCTTCACGCAGAAGTCGAAGAACACCTTCGCCTGCTCCTTCAACAATTCGTAGCGCCCGTCATGCGCGCGCCGGAAGACCTTGCCGACTGCCTTCTTGTGCAGAGCCAGCGACAAGGTGTTCTGGCAGACGACGCGCACCGTGGTGAGCCGGATGTCAATGGCTACTGAACCGTCGTGGCTGTTGGTGAAGAGGAGGTAGGTTTCCAGCACATCGTTCCCGCGCACCTGGATGTGCTCGGGGAGCCTCGCCAACAACCAGATGACTTCGCCGTTCTTAAGGTAGCCACCGGTGTGGTAGATGGGCTGCCCCTGGCCGAGGACCGCATCGAACATTTCCGCGCCCGCCCGGTTCTGCAGTGGCCGGAAACCGGGATGAACGACGCCGATCACCCCCGGCCGGCTTCGCCCGGCTTCCGATCCTTGCGCACGACGGCGACCCGGTGGGGAATCTCGGAGGCAGGCTCGCCCGCGGGCACGATAGGTACAGTGCCGACTTCCCAGTCAAGGCCGCCATGTTCGAGAGCTTCCTCCAGATTGGCGGGACGGCCGAGGCGCTTTCCAAGTCGGTGCCATGGCTCTTCACCGCAGTAGAACATCTCGCCGATGTTGTGTGCCATGGACGTATCCTTGTCGTTGAATATCTGGTGCTCAGCGTATCTCTTGAAAAGCTCACCAGATGAGCCAGTCGACCCGTGGATCAGCGATACAGGTCGTTCATGCGTGCCAGCTCCGCGACCACTCGCTCGCGCAGCGTTTCGGGCGCGAGCACCGTGACGTCGGCGCCGTACTTGAGGATGTCCATCAGCAGTTCGCGATCGTCGGTGTAGGGAAGCTCCAGCACGTAACGACCGTCCTCTTGCAGCGTGCCCTTCTGCTGCGGATGCCAGTGTTCCGAAGCGACCCAGCGCGCCCGCTCCGCACTGAAAGCGAGGCGCGCCCAGCGAACGTCCTGGTCGCGCCCGACGAAGATGCCGTAACCAGGACCGAGCTCGCGCTCAACCGTGCGGCGCGGTACCTCACGGGCAGGCGTCTCCAGGCTCTCGATCCGCTGGACGGCATCCACACTGAAGTTGCGCAAGGCCCCACGCAGGTGGCACCAGGCATCGAGGTACCAATTTTCACGGTAGTGCACCAGGCGCTGTGGCGATAACTCGCGCTCGGTGATTTCGCCCGTGCCGCGCGCGAAGTAACTCACCCGAATCCGTTTTCTTCGCAGCAGCGCCGAGCCCACCTTCTCGAAGTGCGCGAGCTTCATGTTTCGCTTGCCCACCCCAAAGATCAGCACCCGGCGGCGGATCTCCTCGGCCGGATCGTCGGTCGTCCCAAGCAGGCCGTTGAGCCGCGCCTGCAAGGGGGCGACGTGCGGCGCGAGCAGTCCGCCCGGATCTAGGCTCGCCAGCAGGTGCTGCATGGTGAGCAGCGCATGGATCTCTTGTGAGGAGAACCACAACCCCGGCAGCTCGTACTGCGCCCCCGCGGCGGCCTCGAGCTTGTCGAAACGGTAGCCGCCGGCGTCCCGGTCCCACACGATGGGCGCCCTCAGGCGGTTCCTCATATATTCGAGGTCGCGCTTCAAGGTGGCAGGCGACACTTCCAGCGCCGTGAGCAGGTCCTTGAAGGCGACGAGCCGCCGCTCGGTGATGAGTTGGTCGATTTTGTAGAAGCGTTCGGTGCGATCCATGGGCCGTTTCTTGTTGTCGGCTGGCTCACCCGGTGAGCCTCGCGGGTGCTACTTTAGGTCGAGTGATGACAAGCGAGCAATGCTTATAGCGTGCGCATCCTGCATACTATCAGGCAGCCGCTCAGGGAAAGTCTTCTCTCAACAGTTCGAGACCGCACTTCGGAGGCGCAATGACGGCCCAGATTGGTGAAAAACTTGAGTACCGGGAACGCCAGGTCCGGATGTGCTCCGAACCTCTTGAGGATTACTTTGCGCTCGCTGGTAGCCGGCCGGATTTTGCATACCGCAACACGGCACTCTGGCGAGGCTACGTGGGAACCTGGGAAATCCGGGACGACCGCCTCTACCTGATCGCGCTTTCAGGCTCTTTGAGTGGCCTGCCCCCGATTCTCCGGACAGTTTCGGTAGCTACACAGCCACCATATTTTCTTCAAACTGAACCGGGCTGAGATATCCAAGCACGGAGTGACGCCGCCGCGGATTGTAGAAGCGTTCAATGTAGTCGAACACGTCCGCCCGAGCGTCGTCGCGTGTCGGATATCGCTTTCGCGCGGCACGTTCCGTCTTGAGGCTGGAGAAGAAGCTCTCCATCGCGGCGTTATCCCAGCAGTTGCCCTTTCGACTCATGCTGCAAACGATGCCCTGGTCGGCTAGCAGCCGCTGGAAGTCTTCGCGGGTGTATTGGCTACCCTGATCGGAATGGTGTAACAGCTCCTTGGGTTTACCGCGCCGCCAGACCGCCATCAAGAGCGCATCGATGACCAGTTGCGCAGTCATTTCCGCCTTCATTGACCAGCCGACAATTCTTCGCGAGTACAGGTCCAGCACGGCCGCAACGTATAGCCAGCCTTCGTCGGTCCACAGGTACGTGAAGTCGGCCAGCCACTTCTTGTTCGGCGCATCCGCCTCGAACTCGCGCTGCAGCAGATTCGGTGCAATGCTGTGTTCGGGCCGCAGGCCCGCATCGTTGGGCGAGCGACGACGCTTCTTGCGCGCAGCCAGCCCGGCCGCCCTCATTAGGCGAGCAACGCGATGAATGCCGCAGTGCTCGCCCCAGGCAAGCACGTCGTGCCAAACACGTCGGCTACCGTAGGTCCGATCGCTCGCTTCGAAGCTTTGCCGAATCAGCCCCGTGAGCTTCTCGTTGGCGCGGGTACGCGGGCTTGGCCGCCTACTGAACCATTCGTAGAAGCCGCTGCGGGAAATTCCGAGCACTTCACATAGAACCCGAACCGGCCACACCGCCCGATGTTTGGCAACGAAGCCGAACTTCACGTCGGGTCCTTCGCGAAGTAGCCGAGCGCCTTTTTTAAGATATCGCGCTCCATCTTCACCCGCGCCAGTTCGCGCCGCAGTTGCTCAAGTTCCGCCTGGCTGTCGCTCTTCAGAGGCCTGCCAGGCGTCAAATCGGTGCGACCTTCTTCCGCATTCAACATCCATCGGCGCAGCACGCTGCGCTCGAGTCCCAGATCTCGGGCGACCGCTGTCGCCGTCATACCCGGCTGCGTTGCCAAACGCACCGCCTCGCGCTTGAACTCGTCCGAGAACTTCCTTCTTGTTCGCATCGATTCCTCCTAGACACATGTTGCCATGCAATGTGTCCGGAGAATCGGGGGCAGGCCAGTTGGCCTGCTTATCCTCAAGTACCTGCTTCTGGCGGCGAAGTGCCAATTCCTGCTCGCGAAAGGAGGCGAGTTGCGCGTTCTTCGCGGTGAGTTCCTCGGTGAGGGCCGACTTTTCCTGGGCAAACGCCTCAGCTGCTTTGGCCTTCGCATCGGCTTCGGCTTTCGTGACCAGGGCGCGGGCATCCTGCTCGGCCTTACGGACGTCGGCCAAGTCTTCCTTCAGCTTGGCGATCTGTTCTGCAAAGAGCTTGTTGGCCTTCCGCTCGGCCTCCCTGGCCAAACTCTCCTCGAGCTCCTTCTTCTCGCTCGCTAGGGCGTCCGAGAACTCCTGCTCATAACGCTCGATCGTATGGCGGGCAATACCCTGGTCGAGCGAAAACTGGTGGTTGCACTTCGGGCAGACCGCAATCTCGTCAGACGAGACGATTATCTTTTTTCCCATATAGGGCAGCTCCTTTGATGGATTACTCGAATGTCTAGGCAACCGTTATCGCTTGAAAACTACCGCGCGGTGGTAAGCTAGATACTCGGCACGTCGAGGATTTCTGAAACTCTTTGGAAGAAACTTTTCTTCCTGAAGCCCAAGGTGCTTTTTCGCGGACTCGCTGAGCGCGGGGGACGAAACTACCCGCCAATCCTCGTCGAATGTCACCAGTCCGGAGTCGAACGCTGCATCCCAAAGTGATGAGAGCAGTAGGCCGTTGTCGGGGCATCCTCTCGCTTCACGATTCTTCTCGGAATGAGCCCAAGGCTGGATGTGCGAGGCTATAAGCAGTTCCTTCCCCTCGATACCGGACATCCAGCAGACGTCGCCAGCGATATCTAGGAGCGAAGATCGGAAGGCGCCCTGGCCAAACCGAACCTTGACGACGGCTTCCCGTTCGCTCGTGCTAAGGCTAACCGTATCGCTTTCCAGTCCTTTCTGGTCACTTTCCGAGACCGTAAGTTCTTTAGCTGACTCTGGCTTCTCGTTTTCGAGATCGTGTTCATTACTAAATTGAATCCCGGCTTCGATCTCCATGTCCGGCACGTATGACTCCGCAGATCCGCTCAATCCGAACAATATGGCTTCGATGGTCTGGCGTGGTTTCTCCTTGGAATTGCCGACTAATATGTTCCAACATGCGTAGGACTCGCCCATGCGCGAGCCAGGAGTCGTGTTAAGTTTGTTATTCCTGCCATCACCTGGGGCTTTTTCTTCGACCTCGATGCCGAGGGGTACCGACGGTGGAAATGAGAACCAAAATTTCGCTCCTTTTACGCCTCTAGTGCGGCGAGGCACTTCCAAAGCGAATTGCCCCTGGTCGCATTCGAAAAAGCACATACCCTCCTTCGACGGTACGGACTTCTTTAACCTTTTTGCCAGAACCAATTCGTTTATTTTGTTCAGTGCAATTTCCCAAGCATCCATATATTCATTCGCTCCAATCGTGAAATTTCCGTGGGACGCTTTCCACGAATCCATGCCGTAACGCGTCGATATCGCTATCGTAACGATCGCTGTAGCTCACATAATGAGCCACTGAATCATTCATACTGCGACAGGGCCCGGCGGAGGCGCGAGCGCACTTCCTCCCGGAGTTCGGGTGGTTCGAGCACCTCCGCCTCGGGGCCGAACTTGAGGACGTCGAGCAGGAGTTCGCGCGGGTCGCTGTATGGCACCTCGAGCACCAGAGATCCGTCCTCCTGGACGGAAGCCGTCTGTTCCGGATGCCAGACTTCGGCCTCGACCCACCGCGCTTGCAGCGCGGAGAACCGCAACTTCGCCCATTTTCGGTCGCCGCCCGAATAGATCCCGAAGTCCTTCCCGACCATGGCGTCGATTGCCGCCTTGTCCGCCTCGACCGCGGGTTCCTTCAGCACTTTCGCTTCCTCGACGCCGTCCAATGCAAAGACCCTCGGTCCTTCCGCCTTGTGGCACCAGGCGACCAGGTACCAGTTTTCCTTGTAATGGATGAGGCGCTGCGGGGAGACGACCCGCCTATTACGCTCGTTCCGGCTCTTGGTGAAGTAGAGGATCTCCAGGCAGTTCCTGCGCACCGTCGCCTGGGCCACGTTCTCGAAATGGGCCGCATCCCGCCGACGGGCTGCCGACGCCAGGATCTGGATGCGTGAGCGGATATCCTCGGGCGTGTCGTCCGCCGCGCTCAGTGCCAGCGTTATCCGCGTGATGAGAGGTTGCAGATGTTCCGTCAGCAAGCCGGGCGCGATGTGGCTGGCCAGCGTATCTATCATCAAGAGGGCGTGGATCTCGCTCGACGTAAACCAGGCCCTCGGCAATCCCAGCTTACCCGACGACCAGCCTTTGTCCTCCAGGACGTACCCGCGTTCGCGTCCGGCCTCGCCGGGCAACCAGGTGATCGGCGCTTGGAACTGGTCCCTCAACACCTCTATGTCGCGTTTGAACGTCGCAAGCGAGACATCCAACTCGTTCAGTAAAACATCGCGAGGCACAGGATGTTTTCTCGCTTCCAAGATGGCGACAATGTCGCGCAAGCGTGCCGCTTGGGCCACTTCAGTTCTCTCCTCTCAGGTAGGCGAAGGTGTTCACGAGTGCCATTTCGCCGGGCGACTTGCAGCGTAGATTCAGGAGTTTCGGGCTGAAAAGAACGACAGAGAGGCATTTCGCCCGGGAGACGGCCACGTTGATCCGGTTCTTACTGAACAGGAAATCCAGATTCCTCGGCAGGTATTCTGCGCTTGAGGTCGCCATCGATACGATGACCACTTCTGCCTCCTGCCCTTGGAACTTGTCGACCGTGCCGACCCGGGCGCCATTGGGCAGAACCCGTTTCAGCAGATTGACCTGCATGTTGTACGGTGCCACGACCAAGATGTTTTCGAGGGAGAAAGCATGCTCCCGACTCTGGCCGTCCCGATACCGCTGTCTGAGGAGACTTTCAACGATTTCCCGCACGGCGGCGGCCTCTTCTTCGCTCCGTTGCGAGCACGCCTCGTGCGCTATCGGGAAATAGCAGATCCCGGTCGGACGGAGGGCAGGGTGAGCCGAACCGTCCAGGACAAGCCGCTGCTGGAGCGTCGAATCCGCCGATAGAAGACGGGAGTCATAGATCGCGTCGGATATGAACCTACAGACATCTGGATGCATCCGGTAGGTCACCCCCAGGAATATTCCTCTGTCCGCTGAAATTGTGGACTCTCCGTCAAGGAGGTACTCCAACGCCGACTCCCCGCTCCTGCCGGGATGGCTGCCCTGAATCGGCTGCCCGAGCTGCATTTGGTCCCCGAGCAGGATCAGGTTCTTCGCGCACATGCCCATCGCGATGGTGTTCGCCAGAGAAACCTGACCGGCCTCGTCGATGAACAGATAGTCAAACGTATCCCTGAAACCGGGCCTGGCGAGCGTCCAGGCCGTACCCCCGACAAGTTGGGGCGCGGGGTTCGCCTCGAGGATCGCTTTGTCGGAATCGAAATTCGCGATGAACCGGCTCTCGACCGCCTGCTCCTCCTTCGATATCTTTTTGATCCCGAAGTAGGAACACCCAGACTCTTCCATCCGCTTGTCGACCGCCTCGAGAAGGTTGTTGATAGCCTTGTGGCTGTTGGACGAGACGGCCACCCGCTTCCCGGCCTTCAGCAGCGAAGCGATCAGAAGCGATCCCGTGTAGGTCTTGCCTGTTCCCGGCGGCCCCTGGATGAAGAGGTAGGAAGAATCGAGCCGTTCGACCGCGGATATGGCGGCGGCGAGGGGCGCCGCGTCCGTCCCGACGATTGGCTGGCCTGGCTCTAGCCCGCGGATGTCCGGCGTTCGCCGCTGCAGGTAATCCCGGACCGCCTTGTAACGGCTCCCTCCTTGGACGAGGGACTCCGCGAAAGCGAATACGGCGCGTTGCATCGTGGTGGTGTCGACCGGTGCACCGATCGAGACCGACATTGACGAGGGAGGCTCAAGCTCCCCGTCACCCAAGCGAAACTCAAGTTCAACCGTATTCTCGTCTTCGTCGATTTTCCAGACTAAGGCTTCTTTGAGGTTGTCGAGACGAACGGCTCGGTCGCCGGAGCGCACCTTGAAGTCCTGCTCGGGATAGCGGTACCGGTATGTTCCGCACCGCTCGCCTTCGCCAACGTACTCAGGGTCGTAGAGGCCGCCGATCACTTCCGGCTCCTCGATCAGTTCTTCCAGTTCCGCCTCTCGGCGGTCGAATAGCGCCCACCACTGCGGCTTGGCTGCTCGTCGGTAGAAGTCGAGGAGCGAGTCGATCAGCTTAGCCAGTTCCGGATCGAGATCTGGGTTTTCGGGATGCGCAACCAGACGCTCGTGGAACTCCTCCAGGAGCTTCTCGTGCTCCTGTGTCTTGTCGGACTTCGCACGTGCCGGTTGCTTCGATGCTGTGGTGGCAGCCGCTTCGAACCATGGCAGCTCGTCGGGACGCAAGGACAGCAGCCAATCACGCAGTTGCCTGGTCGAACGGCAGTCCTCCTCGTTGTACTTGCGGATGGATTCGAGGAGCGCGGGATCTTTGGATTCTCGCCACTGTTCGTAGACGACGATGCTATCGGTCGCCTTCTTCACGTCAGAGGTGCGCTTCTCGGAATAGAACGCCTCGATCGCCTTGATCGAGTAACTGTCTTTCGACACGCGGACGCCTTCCCGCACGACCTTGTACAGGTCCACCAACCGGCCCTCGCGGAGCAACCGGTCCACGGCGGATTCGCGAACCCCGTGCGAAGTCATCAGGCGTTTGATTGCCGCGTTCTCGTAGTGCGCGTAGTGGTACAAGTGCATGTCGGGATGCGCCCTCCTGCGGGCCATCACGAAGTCGATGAACTCGGTGAAAGCCAGCCGCTCTTCCTCGCGGGTATGGGCCCAGAACGCCTTGAACACGGGCTTCCCGGCATCGAAGTAATACAAGCCAAACAGGTATTCGAGGCCCCCTTCCTCCATGGGGTCGCCTTCCATGTCGAAGAACAAGTCTCCATCGTCTGGCCTCGGAAGGCGTGCGAATCCACGAACCGCTCCCGCTTCGATGGGAAGCAACTCCACAACCTGGCTGCCCATCTCCCGTTCAATGATCTGCAGACGCGCTTGTTCGTGTAACTTCCCCAAGGTCTCGGGCGCGATCTTGGGGAAGGTCGGCGAGGCAGGGAGCGCCCCGAGTGCGGCCACGGTACGAATGTCGGCGGCTTCGAGGCGGGCTATCTGCTGACGAGTGATTCCCGCGACGGCGGAAAGGTGGTCGTCATCGATCCGCTTGGCCGCGCAACGTTCCCGCCAGGGGCACAAGTCGCAGTGATCGCAAGGTGACGGATAAGGTACTTCCGTCCCGTCGGGATAGGGTGCGAGGTAGTCGAGCAGCCGGCCCAACAGCGAGCGGTAGTAGTGGAAATAGTCGCTGACCTTGAAGCTCTCCCGCTTTCCGTTCCCCAGTTCGACGTGCATGTGGAGGGGCAGTTCGCCGGTGATATCCGAGAGCAGGTCGGAATAAAAACAGAGCTGGAGAAGGAACTTGGCTTTGGTCGAGCGGGCCAGCTTGGTATCCGCGACCTCGTACAGCCATTGCCCCCCGCTTCCCCGGCCGGATCGCACGAGAAAGTCCGCGTGCCCCATCAGGTTGCCCCGCTTGAGCGTCGCTTGGTAGATCACTTGCGCGCCGTCGAGGATGGCTGCCCGCGTCGCTTCGAGCTTCCTTTCCAGCGACCAGTCGGAGTCGATCTCGACACAGGAGCTCGCCCCTTCCTTTAGAGTCGCGAAGAACCGCTCCTCGTGCTCGTATCCCTTTCCCTGGATGAGCAGGGCTTGCTCATCATCCTCGGCCTTCTCCATCGGATGGTCCAAATGCAACCGATCAAGCCAGGTCCGATGGGCGCATTCCGCGAAAAAGGAGAGGTCGCTCGCCGATAGGACGATTTCTCCAGCCGGTTTTTGCATCCGGTTTTCCTATGCCATAAAGATCGTGACGTTACCACGGTACGTAGCTCATGAAATGAGCCAGTATTTAGTTTGTCCCCTCAAGAGATGTGGCTCAATCTGTGAGCCACTAGCGGCGTCAAACTCTTCCCATCGCCACATCATTACGGGAGATTTGGTATGCAGCTCAGCAATCACGCGGTCGCCCAGATGCAGCAAAGGGCCATCTCCGAATCAATGATCGACTACCTAATCGAATGGGGACGCAAGGCGTACGACCACAGGGGCGCCGTCATCTGCTATTTCGACAAGTCGTCACGCATCCAATTGCTCAAGCACGTCGGCGAGCGGCGCGCCAAGCAGCTCGAGCACCAGCTAGACGCCTACGTCGTGGTGTCGACCAGTGGGAAGGTCATCACGGTGGGCCACCGCTACAAGCGTATCAACCGCCATTAGGACGTAGTGGACCGCCTTACCGCCCGGCCGTAGCACACCAGATCCGCTCCAGTAGCCGTGCAGGGGATTGTTGGGCTGGGGTGCCGTCACCACGTTCTCCTGCGGCCAGGCCTGCTCGCGGTATCAGTTCGATCACGATCGCCCTGGCCCGCCACGGCACGTTTCAAACATGCCTTCGCAACCCGTTGATTTGTATAAGGCGCGTGCAAAACCGCCTTTCGCACAAACAGAGAGCAGAGAGCCCTCTCTGCCTAATTCTTGTGCGATTTATGACGAATGTGGTCTTTGTGGCGCGACCGTACCTTTCGCACGAATCGCTGCAACCCGCGCCAATACTGGCGCTTCAGGCAGACGTGAAAAAGGCCAGAGCAATGTCTGGCCTTTTGAATTTGGTGGACCGAAAGGGGATCGAACCCTCGACCTCTGCATTGCGAACGCAGCGCTCTCCCAGCTGAGCTATCGGCCCAAGAGCGGCGAATTATAGCGACGCTCCCGGCATTTTGGAAGGGCGAACTTTCACTCAGGTTTCGTCGTGTTCGTCGAGTTCAGCCTCTCCGTCGCCGGACCCCACCGCTGCGCGGCCGAGGCGGTCGGAGATCGCTTGCCAGTCGGGGGTTTCCGGCTGCGCCTCGACGACGATGAAATCCGCACCGCAGGCATCGAGGTCGCGCAGGTTTGCGTAGAGTTCGTGCGCAAAGCCGGCAGGGTCGGCGGGGGCGTTGCGCCAGGTGAGGCGCGCATCCTTGGGGTCCGCGCACGTGCGTGCGAGGACGGCAACGCGGCTGCCCTCGCCTGCCAGCGTAGCGGCTTCCTCGACCAGGCGGGCGGCGGGGATGAGTCGCAGCGGGGTGCGCGGCGCATAGTGGGCCGCGAGCGAGCCGGAAACACGCGGCTCGTCGGACTCGGCCGCAGCGGCGCCCTCCTCTGCATGCGAGGTGCGCACCGCCGGCCGGCGGCCGATGACGCGGGCGATGTCGTCGGCGGAGATCGCGCCGGGGCGCAGTATCACGGGCATGCCGCGCGAAAGATCGAGGATGGTCGATTCGATGCCAACCTGGCAGGGGCCGCCGTCGAGCACCAGCGCGACCTTGTCACCCAGTTCCTCGCGCACATGCGCGGCAGTGGTGGGGCTGATACGACCGAAACGGTTGGCGGACGGGGCAGCGATGCCGGAGTCGAATGCGCGCAGCAGCGCGAGCGCGACGGGGTGATCCGGCACGCGCAGGCCGACCGTGTCCTGCCCGCCGGTGACGGCATCAGGTACGCCCTCCTCGCGCTCGAGGATCAGTGTCAGCGGGCCGGGCCAGAAGGCATTCGCGAGGGCGATTGCTTCCTTCGGGATGGCTCGCGCCCAACGCACCAGGTGCGCAGCGTCGGGAAGATGGACGATCAGCGGATGATCGGACGGCCGGCCCTTGGCACTGAAGATCTTGCCGACGGCGTCGACGTTCAGGGCGTCGGCGGCAAGACCGTACACCGTCTCGGTCGGCATACCGACGAGCTCGCCGGCGCGCAGCAACTCGGCCGCACGCCGGACATCGCGCTCGCCCGCCTGCTGCGCAGGATCAGTGCCCGTCATCGCGGATGCCGATCGCCGCGCGAGCCTGCAGCGCGGTGGCGAGAACCTGTGCCGCGTCCTCGCCAATCACGGTGAAGTGGCCCATCTTGCGACCGGGCCGGGCGTGGTGCTTGGCATACAGGTGAATGCGCAGGTTGGGGATCGCCTGCAGGACCGACCAGTCGGGTTCGCGGTAGTCGCCGTTCTCGTCGTACCACAGCTCGCCGAGCAGGTTCACCATCACGGCGGCGCTGTGGGCGCGCGGCTCGCCGAGCGGCAACCCGCACAGGGCCTTGACCTGCTGCTCGTACTGGCTGGTGACGCAGGCGTCAATGGTGTGGTGGCCGCTGTTGTGCGGGCGCGGCGCCATCTCGTTCACGAAGAGCTGGCCGCCGCAGACGAAGAATTCGACACCCAGTGTGCCGACGTAGTCGAGGCGCTCTGCGATGGCCTGCGCCACGTCGCGCGCGCGCTCGGCCAGCATCGGTTCGACGCGCGCCGGCATGATGGTGACGTCGAGAATGCCGTGGCGATGGCTGTTCTCGCCGGCCGGGAAGCAGCGCACCGCGCCAGCCTCGTCGCGCGCAAGCACGACCGACAGTTCGCTGTCGAGCTTGAGCATCTTCTCCAGCACGCAGGATTCGCCGCCGAACTGGTGGAAGGCGTGCAGCGCCTCCTCGCGGTTGGCGACGCGCGCCTGCCCCTTGCCGTCGTAGCCGAAGCGGGCGACCTTGAGCACCGCGGGGAAGAGCGCTTCGTCCGCATCGCGCACATTCTCCTCGCAGCGGATCACCGCGAAGGGGCCGTGCGGCAGGCCGTTATCGGCGAGGAACGTCTTTTCGGCGACACGATTCTGGCACACGGCGACGGCACTTGCCGACGGGTGCACGGGAACGAACTTGGCGAGGTAGTCGAGCGTCGTCGCGGGAACGTTTTCAAATTCCGTCGTGACGGCCGCACAGCCATGCGCCATCTCGTCGAGCGCGGCGTAGTCGTCGTATGCGGCGGCGATGTGGCGGTCGGCGATCAGACCGGCGGGGCTGTTCGGATCCGGGTCCAGCACCCAGACCTTGTAGCCCATTTCATGGGCGGCAGAAACGAAGAAGCGGCCGAGTTGGCCGCCACCGAGCATTCCCAATGTTGCGGGAGGCAGGATCACATCAGACCTCGTCGAGCGTCATGTCGAGCACCGCCTGGGTCTGGCGGGCGCGGAAATCCTCGAGCTTCTTCGCCAGCGCGGCGTCCTCGTTGGCGAGCAGCGCAACGGCGAAGAGGCCCGCGTTCGCGGCACCGGCCTCGCCGATCGCAAAAGTCGCCACCGGGATGCCCTTCGGCATCTGCACGATGGAGAGCAGCGAATCCTGGCCGGACAGCGCCTTGGACTGGACCGGCACGCCCAGCACCGGCACGGTGGTCTTCGCGGCGACCATGCCCGGCAGGTGCGCGGCACCACCGGCACCGGCGATGATCGCCTTCAGCCCGCGGCTGCGGGCGGTGTCCGCGTAGGCGAACATCAGGTCCGGGGTACGGTGGGCCGAGACGACGCGCGCCTCGTAGGGAACACCGAATTCCTTGAGGATCTTCGCCGCGGCCTGCATGGTGGGCCAGTCGGAATTGGATCCCATGATGATCCCGATCAGGGGCTTGTCGCTCATGAGAATTAACCTTTCCTGCGCAGCGCGCGTTCGGCCGACTCGACGGTGTTCGCGAGCAGCATGGTGATGGTCATCGGGCCGACGCCACCGGGCACCGGCGTGATCGCGGAGGCGACGTCCTTCGCCCCCGCAAAGTCCACGTCGCCGCACAGCTTGCCGGCATCCGGCCCCTCGGTGAGGCGGTTGATGCCGACGTCGATCACGACGGCGCCCGGCTTGATCATGTCGGCCGTGACGAAACGCGGTTTGCCGATAGCGGCGACGAGGATGTCGGCGCGGCGGGTGTGAAAGGCGAGGTCGCGCGTCTTCGAGTGCGTCACGGTGACGGTCGCACCGGCATTGGTCAGCAGCATCGCCATCGGCTTGCCGACGATGTTCGAGCGGCCGATGATGACGGCCTCGGCGCCCTGCACTGGCACTTTCTCGGCCTCGAGCATCTTCATGACGCCATGCGGCGTGCACGGCAGGAAGGCTTCCTGGCCTTGCGACAGGCGGCCGACATTCTCGGCGTGGAAGCCGTCGACGTCCTTGTCGACGCTGATCGCCTCGAGCACTTCCGCCTCGTTGAACTGCTTGGGCAGCGGCAGCTGCACGAGGATGCCGTGCACGGCCGGATCGGCGTTGAGCGCGGCGATCTTCGCCATGACTTCGGCGGCATCGACATCAGCCGGAAAATCGTAGCGCAGCGAGCGGATGCCGGCCTTTTCGCAGCCGGACACCTTGTTGCGGACGTATACGGCGGAGGCCGGATTTTCGCCGACGAGGATCACGGCGAGGCAGGGTTGCACACCCTGCGCACTCAGCGCAGCAGCGCGATCTGCGATTTCGCCGCGCACGCGCGCGGAGAGGGCGTTGCCGTCGATGATGCGAGCCGTCATGAAAGAAGCCCTGATGAAAAACCTGGCATTTTATCGCAGGATCAGGGGCTTGTGTTTCAAACCGACACGGCGAGGAAACCCCGAGCGGACAGCGCCCTTGGAAACGGTCAGCGCGCGCGGTTGTACCTGATGGCCGCTTGAATCATCCCGCGCGGACGGCGCAACGACGGCTGCCCCTCAGGCTGCCAACGCGTCGCCACCGACGGCCTGACGACCGGCCTCGAAAGCCTGGCGGTTGGCTTCGACCAGATGCGGTTTGCGCGTGCCGAAACGCGCGAGCACTGCATCACGCAGCACCTGCGCGGGGAACGGCAGGTGGTCGGCGCAGGCGCCGAGCATCACGGTGTTGCCGAGCCTGATGTTGCCGAGGTCGGTCGCGATCGTCGTCGCGTCGAACGCATGCACGGTCAGCCCCAGCGCGCGCATCTTGGCGACGGGATCTTCCGGATAGTCGAACAGGCCGAGATTGACCACTGGCGGCACGATGCGCCCCGAGTTCACGAGCGCGACACCGCCCGGCTTCAGCATGTGGCTCCAACGCAGTGCCTCGGCCGATTCGAATCCGATGAGCAGGTCCGCCTCGCCCGGCACGATCTGCGGTGACAGCACGACCCTGCCGAAACGCAGGTGCGAGGTGACGACCCCGCCGCGCTGGCTCATGCCGGCGACTTCGGTCTTCTTCACGTCGAAGGCGAGGGAGATCGCAGCTTCGGCAAGGATTTCGGTCGCCGTCATGACGCCCTGGCCGCCGACGCCGCACACGAGGATGTTGGTTATCTGGGACATGGTGGCGCTCACTTCCTGACGAACTGCACGGACTGGACGGATTGGACGGGGTCGGCATGCACGATGGCCTCGGGCGCGCAGGGCTGCACGCACAGGCCGCAGCCGGTGCAGGCCGAGGTCTCGATGCGCACGAAGGAGAGATCGACCTCCTTGCCGGACGCCTTGACGGCCTTGTCGCGGCGCGTGACGTGGATCGCCGGACAGCCGACCTCGACGCAGTTGCCACAGCCGGTGCAGCGATCTTCGATGACCGTATAGGACTTGGCCGGCTGATAGTGATCGATGAGCACGCAGGGGCGGTTCGTGATGATGACCGAGGGCTCCTCGATCTTGGTTTCCTCGCGCAGCGCCTTGAACAGCACCGGCAACTCGTAGGGATCGACGACGCGGATGCGTTCGCTCTTCACGCCAAGCGCCTCGCACAGCTTGGCGAAATCGACACGCGGGGTTTCCTCGCCGTGGATGTCGCGTCCGGTGCCGGGGTTGTCCTGACCGCCAGTCATGCCGACGGCGCGGTTGTCGAGCAGCAGCACGGTGACGTTGCCGCGGTTCCAGGTGATGTCGAGCAGGCCCTGCATGCCCATGTGCATGAAGGTCGAGTCGCCGATGACCGCGACGACCTTCTTGTTCTCGTCGACCTTGCCGCGCCCCTTGTCCATGCCGAGCGCGGTGCCCATCGACGCGCCCATCGAGATGCAGGAGTCGAGCGCGTTCCACGGATGGCCGGCGCCGAGGGTGTAGCAGCCGATGTCGCCGGAGATGATGACGTTGCGCATCTGCGACAGCGTGTAATACACGCCAAGGTGCGGGCACGCGACACACATCGTCGGCGGGCGCGGGAAGACCTGCTGCGCCGGGACGTGCTCCGGCTCCGGCACAACCTCGCCGCGCAGGCGCCTGACCGCGGGCTCCAGCACATCGGGCGCAAGTTCTCCGATGCGCGGCAATACGTCCTTGCCATGGCAGGCGATGCCGGCGGCCTTCATCTCGGTCTCGAGCAGCGGCTCGGTTTCCTCGACCACCAGGACGCTATCGACCGTGCCAGCGAAACGCCGCAGGCTTTCCAGCGGCGGCGGACAGGACAGGCCGAGCTTGAACACGGGCGCATCGGGGAAGGCCTCGCGCACGTGCATGAAGGTGGGGCCCGAGGCGACGAAGCCGATGCGGCGGTCGCTGCCGTCGACCTGGAAATTGAGCGGGGAGATCTCAGCCTCGGCACGCGCGGCGGCCTCGCGCACGAACATCGAGGGGAGGCGCGGCTTGGCGTTGCCCGGCACCATGACCCAGTGACGCGGGTCCTTGACGAAGCCGGCGGGTTCGATCTCGATGCGCTCGCCGGTCTGCACGACCCCCTTCACGTGGCAGATGCGCGTCGTCAGGCGCAGGATCACCGGGCTCTTCAGGCGCTCCGACAGCTCGAACGCAGCGAGCGTCATCGCGTAGGCTTCGTGCGAATCGGCGGGTTCGAGCACCGGGACGTGGGCGAAGCGGCCCCAGTAGCGCGAGTCCTGTTCGTTTTGCGACGAGGACATGCCGACGTCGTCGGCGACGGCGATCACGAGGCCGCCTTCGGTGCCGGTGACGGTCATCGTCATCAGCGCGTCGGAGGCGACGTTGAGGCCGACATGCTTCATCGCGCAGAAGGCGCGCGCGCCGACCATCGAGGCGCCGAGGGCCACTTCCATCGAAACCTTCTCGTTGACCGACCACTCGGTGTGCAGGTCGGGGTAGCGCGACAGGACTTCGAGGATCTCGGTCGACGGGGTGCCCGGGTAGGCAGCTGCGACGCGGGTGCCTGCTTCCCAGACGGCACGCGCGACCGCGTCGTTGCCGGACAGGAACATGCGGGCGGCCGCGGGAACGGTCTGAGTGACAGGCATGGGGTGACCCTGGGCGATATGAATCGGAAGGCAAAGTTTACCGATCGGTCAACTTTGCCCTATTGACCAGGATCAAACGGGGCAAAATACCCCGTTTCCGGAAGGATTTCAGTCGACGCGGAAACCCGCGGTGAGGGCTTCCAGCGCTTCGGCGCTGTGCTTCAATTTTTCCGTCGACTCGGTGCTGCTGCGGATTTCGCTGCTACTGCGCTCGGCCATCTGTGCGACCTCCTGCATGTTCGTTGCGACGCTGTTGCTCGCCGCGGTGAGCTCCTTCATCGACAGCACGACGTCTTCGAGACGCCCCAGCGTGTCGTGAGCCCCCTCGCGGATCTGGCGCAATGCATCGGCTGCCTCCTTGGAACGGCGGGCGCCCGAGTCCACCTTGGGCACGATCTCTTCGATGCTCGCCACCGCGCTTTCGGTCTCGGCCTTCACCGATACGATCACCTGCGAGATCTGCGCCGTGGCAGCACCGGTGCGTTCGGCGAGCTTGCGCACCTCGTCGGCAACGACGGCGAATCCGCGGCCCTGCTCACCTGCGCGGGCGGCCTCGATCGCAGCATTGAGCGCCAGCAGGTTGGTCTGGTCGGATATCTCGCGAATCACGTCGGCAATTTCGCCAATCTCGCCGGAACGATCGCGCAGGACCTGGATCTGCTTGGCGGCGCTGGTCACGGTATCGGAAATTTGCGCAATGCCCTCCGAAGCATCGCGGGCGAGATCCTCGCCGCGTTGGGCAACCTCCGCGGTGCGCTGCGAGTTGCTGCGCGCCTCGTCGGTGTTATCGGACACGTGCGCAATGCTCACGGCCATCTGCTCGATGGCGGCCGCGGTACTGCCGGCGACCTCGGTCTGATGCAGAGCCGCGTCGTGGATCGCCTGCCCCGCATCGGCCGCCTGGTGTACGGCGTCGGTAACATCGTGGGCATTGTCGCGCACCCGCCGGATCACTTCAGCGAGGCGGGACTGCATCTGGTCCATCGCGTAGGTGATGCTGCGCGAATCGTCCTCTTTTACCTTCACGTGCGAAGTCAGGTCGCGCTCGGCGATCCGGGCGGCGATACGCTGCAGTTCAGACGGCTCGCCGCCGAGCTGGCGCAGGATGCCGCGACCGATACGCCAGGAGACGAGGATCAGCAACAGCACCGCCACGCCGGCGAAGACCAGGGTCTGCGTCGTCTGGCGCCAGAACACGCGATTCATGTCGTTCACGTAGACGCCGGTCCCGATGATCCAGCCCCAGGGCGCAAAACCCTTGACGTACGAAATCTTCGGCTGCGGCTCGCTTTCGCCCGGCTTTGGCCAGAGGTAGTCGACGAACCCCGCGCCGTCCTTGCGCACGACCTTGACGAATTCGACGAACAGGCGCTTGCCCTTGGGGTCGGCGGCATCACTCATGTCGCGCCCGTCGAGTTCCGGCTTGATCGGGTGCATCAGGGTGTGCGGATGCATGTCGGTGATGAAGAAATACTCGCCATCACCATGACGCAAGCCCTTGATGGCGGCCTTGGCAGCCGCCTGGGCGTCCTCGCGGCTCAATTCGCCGGCCGCCTCGCGCTTTTGGAAGTACTCGAGCGTGCCATGGACCGACTCCACGGAATGTTGGACGGTCCCCTTGCGCTCATCCTCCATCGCTCCCCGGAAGGAGACCACGGCCTGGACCATCACCGCGGCGAACAGAACGAACGCGACGATCACGATCAGACGCAGGCGGAATCCGACACTCAGTCCGTATAGGTTCGGCACAAACTACCCCCTCGAATTTTAATGGCCGCAAATATTAATGTAATAAGGACCATTAACGGGTGTAGGTACCCAAACTTGAGAGACGAACCACAATGATCGGCGGCAGGCCCGCCGACGGCTTTCACTCCATCACGCTGAGAAACTTCGCGACGGCCTCGATCTCGGCGTCGGCGATGTTCTCCACCACCGTGTGCATGACCATGTTGGGTGAGGTGCGGGAATGTTCCCGGAAGGCGCGCAACTGCGAGCCAAGATACTGCGCATGCTGCCCGGCGAGGCGCGGCAGGTACATCGCCCCGCGGCCCTGCGGTCCGTGGCAGGTGGTGCAGGCCGTGACGCCTTTCGCCGGGATGCCCGAATAATAGATGTGGCGACCGGCATCGACCTGCACCGGGTCGGCGCCCTGCTCCGGCACGATCGGCTTGGCGCTGAAATATTCGGCCAGCGCACGCATTTCGCCGCCGGAGAGGTCTTTGACGCGCTGCTTCATGCGCTTGCTGGTGCGCACCCCGGTCTTGAAGTTGGCCATCTGCCGGGTGAGGTATTCGACGTCCTGCCCCGCAAGCTTGGGAAACTCGGCCTCGCCGCTCAGGCCGTTCGTGCCGTGGCACTTGCGACAGCGCTCGCGCACCAGTTGCTCCACGGGACGGTCGGGGGCCGCGACGGCCGGGGCCATGCACCCGAGTACGAGGCTTGCAACCAGACACTTCCCGACGCCCATGACTCCTCCTGCAACGGCAGCACATCCATCAGCGGCCGCCACCTCCGGGCACCGCCAGCACGTTCTGCACGAGTTCGGCCAGCGAGTTGGCCTCCATCTTCTCCATCACGCGTGCCCGGTGCACTTCCACCGTCTTGATGCTGATGCCGAGCACGTCGGCGATCTGCTTGTTGAGCTTGCCCGCGATGATGAGATCCAGCACCTCTCGCTCGCGCTGCGTGAGGTGCATGAGGCGCCGTGCGGTGTCGGCCTCGAGCTGCCGCTTGTCGCGGCTCTGCTGCTCGGCCGCAAGACATTCCGAGATCAGGCTCAGCATGTCGCGCTCGCTGAACGGCTTCTCGATGAAATCGACGGCGCCTTTTTTCACCGCCGATACTGCCATCGGCACGTCACCATGGCCGGTGATGAAAATCACTGGCAGCGTGAAGTGCCGGCGCTTGAGCTCCTCGAAGAGTTCCAGCCCGCTCATGCCGGGCATGCGCACGTCGAGCACGACGCAACCTGTCATCGTCGGCAGGTAGTCGCGCAGGAAGCTTTCGGCGGATTCCCATGCCTGCACGCAATAGCCGCTCGATTCGAGCAGCCACACGAGCGAATCGCGCAGGGCTTCGTCGTCGTCGATGACGTAGATGCATTGTTCAGGTGCGGCGGACGGTGCGGTCACTGGCGAACTCTGTAGGCAAGGTGAACGAAAAGATGGTACCCCCTTCCGGATTGGAGTCCACAATCAATCGCCCGTCATGAAACTCGATGATCGAGCGGCAGATGTTGAGTCCCATGCCCATGCCTTCCGACTTGGTCGTGTAGAAGGGTGTGAACAGGTGGCTGCGCTCCTCGTCACCAATGCCGTGCCCACGGTCGATCACGGCCACTTCCACCGCCCGCGGCCCCAGCGCGCGCGCGCGCACCGTCAGCACGCGCTGCTCGGACGGCAGGTCGGCCATCGCGTCGACGCCGTTCTTGATCAGGTTCAGGACGACCTGCTCGATCATGATGCGGTCGGCAAACACTGCCGGCAGGTCGGGCGCCACCTCCGACACGATACGCGAACTCACACGCCGGGCGTCGATCTCGGCGAAACCGATCGCGTCGTCCAGCACGTCCGAAATTTGCACCGCGCTGCGGCGCGGCTCGCTCTTCTTCACGAACTCGCGAATGCGGCGGATGATCTTGCCGGCGCGCTCGGCCTGGAAACTCGCCTTCTGCATCGCCGCCAGCAGATCCTCCTCACGCGCGCTGCCGGACTGGATGCGCGTCACGCAGCCCATGCAGTAGTTGGCGATCGCCGACAGCGGCTGGTTGAGCTCGTGCGCGAGCGTGGACGCCATCTCGCCCATCGTGATCAGACGCGAGGTGCGCTGCAGGCGCTCGGCCTGCTGGCGCGAGACTTCTGCAGTCTGCTTGCGTTCGGTGATGTCGGTGGCGATGCCCATGCGCACGACGCGCCCATCCACCCAGCGTGTCGCGTGTTCGCGCACGTGATACCAGCGGCCGGAGAGCGGATGCTGCAGTTCGCCGTCGAAGAGTTCGCGCGGCAGGTCGGCGGCGGTCAGGCCACGCGGATCGACCGGGTAATCGCCGCGCTCGGGCTGCGGCACGGCGACGACGCGCACCGTCCGCCCGACGGCATCGAAGCCATGGATGTTCTTGAAGGCGCGGTTGGCGAACAGGATCTCGTCGGTACGCGCATCGGCCACGAACACCGCCGCCTCGAGGCCGTCGATCACCGCCTCGAAACGCTCGTGCGCGGCCTCCAGCGCGGCACGGATGCGCTTCGGCTCGGTGATGTCGGTGACCGAGGCCATCCAGCCCGTCTGCACGCCATTGGCGTCGATCAGTGGCGACAGGTAGAAGCGTGCGTCGATGCGCTCGCCGTTCTTGCGCCGGATGTGCATCTCGAAGCCGCTCGGCGGCGCCCGGCCCAGCAGGGTCAGATCGAGGTTGTGGCTGCAGACATCGAGCTCCTCGGGCGCCCAGTAGGGGAAGGGACGCGTGGCGCCGAGGAGTTCCTCCTCTTCGAAGCCGACCATGCGGCAGAAGGCGGAGTTCACATAGATGATCCGGCCCGTGAGGTCGATGGCGCGCATGCCGGTCATCACCGACTCTTCCATCGCCTTGCGGAAGGCCGACTCCGCGCGCAATGCCTCCTCGCCCGCCTTGCGGCCGGTGATGTCGTGCGCGACGGCATACACCAGCTTTTCCTCGCGCACCGGATTGATGCTCCAGTCCAGCCAGCGGAAGCTGCCGTCGGCGCAACGGCAGCGGATCTCGAAGCTCACCGGCTGGCCGTCCGCGAGCCGGCGCATCTGCTCGACGGCGAAGGGAACGTCGTCGGCATGCACGAGATCGAGCAGCCCTCGCCCGGGCAGTTCGTCCGGCAGATAGCCGAGGATGCGCTCGAACGCCGGATTCGCGCGCCGGAACACGCCGTCGAGGCCGACGATGCACAGCAGGTCGAGCGACAGGTTGAACAGCCGGTCGCGTTCCTTCTCCACGCGCACGCGGCGTTGCACGTGCGATCGCAGCAGCCACAGGGTCCACAACACGATCACGGACAAGCCGACGATCATCGCCGTCGGCAGGGCCTGCGGCAGCTGGCTGGGGGTGCGGAATGCAGTTGCACGCAGCACCAGGCCGGTACCCGGGGGGTCGAGCGGAATCGAATAGGAAATCGACTGATCGAGGTCCACGACGCTTGAATTGACCGCCAGCGTCTCGCCCTGCGGGCCGATCAGCGCAAGATGGTACTTCTCGCCAAACCAGCTGGGCACGAGGTACTGCAGCACACGCTCGATCGAGTACACACCGACGACTGCCCCCAGGAACTCGCGCCCGTGGCGCACCGGGACGAACACATCCAGCACGTAGCGCTTTCCAGGCGTCTGATAGGCCTCGCCGTAGGTCGCATGCCCTGTGTCGCGCGCGCGATACATCGCGGTTGCCTGGATACGCGACAACGCATCGCCGGTCAGCCAGTCGGTGGTATCGAAGGGCGCAGTCCAGCGCACCAGCTCTTCCGGGCCGACCCACACGACGTTCACGAGTTCGCCGTTGTTGGCGATGTGCTGGTTGGCGCGCACCTGGAAGCCGTTCTGGTCGAGCGCCGACACGGCAAGGTCGCGGGCGAGCTGGTTGAGGAACTCCTCGGTGCCCTGCATGTGCAGGCGCATCGTCTGCTCGGCCCACTGCACGTCGCGCGCAACCGCATTGCGTTGCGTTTCCGCATCGCGCAACTGCAACAGCCAGACAAGACCCAACATCGTGAGCGCGAAGACACCCACCGCCACGTAGGGAGCGGTCCAGTACAGGCGGGTCCGTGCATGGCGGACGGAATCGATGGGGTCGGACATCGGAGTGCAAAACGGGCGGCAGGATGGGGCGACAGGCAGCACAAACGCGCATCTGCGCAAGCGGTGCGGACCGCCGCAATTGTCATGGCGGCGGCGCGGCGGCGTCAGTCGGGTTTTCCCCTAAAGGGGAGCACCGGCGGTGCGCTTGGGGTTTTCGCCAATTCTGCCCGACCGCCCCCCCACGTACATTGTTGGCCTTCCCATCTGATGTGAGATTTCCGCGTGCTGCGCCTGCTCCTCGCACTGCTGTGTCTCCTCGCCCTGCCCACACTCGCGGCCGACCCCATACGCATCGGGGTATCCGGGCCGTTCACGGGCGGATCGAGCCCGATGGGGATCTCCATGCGCGAAGGTATTCGCATCGCCGCCGCCGAGCTGAACGCGAAAGGCGGCGTCCTCGGCCGGCAGATCGAACTCATCGAGCGCGACGACGAAGCGCGCAATGAACGCGGCGCCCAAGTGGTGCAGGAGCTCATCAACAAGCATCATGTCGTCGCAGGACTGGGTATCGTCAACACCGGTGTCGCCCTCGCGAGCCAGCGCTTCTACCAGGAGGCGCGCATCCCCATCATCACCTCGGTCGCCACTGGCTCGATCGTGACCCGGCAATTCCTGCCCCCGCAGCATCCGGACAATTTCGTTTTTCGCATCTCGGCAAACGACACGATACAGGCGGCGATGATCGTCAGCGAAGCCGTCGAGCGGCGCGGGCTGAAGCGCGTCGCGATCTTCCATGACGCGACGAACTACGGCCAGCTCGGGCGCGAGGATCTCGAACGCACGCTCGCCGAGCGCAACCTGAAGCCGGTCGCGGTCGAACGCTTCAACCTGCAGCAGACCGACATGACGATGCCGCTGCGCCGGGCGCGCGAGGCCGGCGCGGAAGCGATCCTGACCTACGGCATCGGGCCCGAGCTCGCGCAGATCGCCAACGGCATGGCACGCATCAATTGGCGGGTGCCGCTGATCGGCAGCTGGACCCTGGCGATGTCGAACTTCATCGACAACGCCGGCCCCAACGCAGAAGGTGCACGCATGCCGCAGACATTCATCCCGGAGCCGACGAGCAGCCGGCGCAAGGCCTTCATCGAGGCATGGCGCGAATCGACCGGCAGCGCGCGCATTCCTGTCCCACCCGCCGCCGCTCAGGGGTATGATTCTCTTCTTCTGCTCGCCGCAGCGATCCGCCAGGCAGGCACCACCGATGGCGACCGCGTCCGCGAGGCGCTGGAGAACCTCAACGAGAAGATCGAGGGCGTGGTCATGACGTATCGCACCCCCTTTTCGAAGGACCGCCACGAGACGATTACCAGCGTTCATGATATTTTCATGGGCGAGGTTCGCGACGGACGCGTGGTATTTGCCTACGATGAAGACCGTCGCAGGGCATCGGGCCGCTAGCCCCCTCAGCATTCCGCTTTCCGAATCGGCCGGGAGATCTTCCTCTCCCTCCCTTTCTCCCGGCCGATTTTTTTCCCGCCCCCAGCTGGGCGGATCACCTGTTCCCCGCTGCACACGTCCCGCCACCGCCCCGACGATCGCGCCAGAGGCCGCTCGCGCTGCGGCTTTTGCCGTGCTTTCCGCATGCCCGTTTCCCTGCCCGAAATGAGCATCGGAGATGATTGCACATCCTGAAATCTCGTTTTAGAATGCGAAAAATGCTGCTCGACGACCTCGACCGGCACCTCACGGATTCGACCCGAACCACCTATCAAGGGCGGATTCGCCAACCGCGAAGCTCAACATACGGAGACAGAGCATGGCCGCGACACCCAACGTAACGCTGCAGACGGACCCGGACACGATCGAGACGCAGGAATGGCTGGACGCCCTCCAGGCCGTCGTCGCCAATGAAGGCCAGGACCGCGCGCATTTCCTGATCGAGAAGCTGATCGAAGCCGGCCGCGAAGAAGGGATCGACATCCCCTATTCGGCGACGACCCAGTACATCAACACCATCCCCGCCAGCCAGCAGCCGAAGTACCCGGGCAACCCGGACATGGAGATCAAGCTCCATTCGTACATCCGCTGGAATGCGATGGCGATGGTGGTGCGTGCGAACAAACACACGAACGTTGGCGGCCACATCGCCTCCTTCGCGTCGGCGGCAGCGCTCTATGACGTGGGTTTCTCGCATTTCTGGCGCGCCCCGAGCGCAGAGCACGGCGGCGACCTGATCTTCTTCCAGGGCCACTCGGTCCCGGGCGTCTATGCGCGCGCCTTCATGCTCGGTCGCCTGAGCGAAGAGCAGATGGACAACTTCCGCCAGGAAGTCGACGGCAAGGGCATCTCGTCCTATCCGCACCCCTGGCTGATGCCGGACTTCTGGCAGTTCCCGACGGTGTCGATGGGCCTCGGCCCCCTGTGCGCGATCTACGCCGCGCGCTTCATGAAGTACATGGACAGCCGTGACATGGCCAAGGCGCAGGACCGGAAGGTCTGGGCCTTCCTCGGCGACGGCGAGACCGACGAGGTCGAATCGCTGGGCGCAATCGGCATGGCCGCGCGTGAAAAGCTCGACAACCTGGTCTTCGTCATCAACTGCAATCTGCAGCGCCTGGACGGCCCGGTGCGCGGCAACGGCAAGATCATCCAGGAACTGGAAGCCGAGTTCCGCGGCGCCGGCTGGAACGTCATCAAGCTGATCTGGGGTACGCACTGGGATGCCCTGCTCGCCCGCGACACCAAGGGGCTGCTGAAGAAGCGCATGATGGAATGCGTCGACGGCGAGTACCAGACCTTCAAGGCGAAGAACGGCGCCTACGTGCGCGAGCACTTCTTCAACACGCCGGAACTGAAGGCGATGGTCGCCGACTGGACCGACGACGAGGTCTGGCACCTGAACCGCGGCGGCCACGATCTGTTCAAGATCTTCTCGGCCTACAAGGCCGCCGTCGAGCACAAGGGCGCCCCGACGCTGATCCTCGCCAAGACCGTCAAGGGCTTCGGCATGGGCCAGGCCGGCGAGGCGATGAACATCTCGCACCAGCAGAAGAAGCTCGATGAAGAGGGGATCCGCCGCTTCCGCGACCGCTTCGGCATCCCCGTGCCGGACGACAAGCTCGCCGAGCTGCCCTACCTGAAGTTCGCCGAGGATTCGCCCGAGTACAAGTACATGATGGAGCGGCGCATGTCGCTCGGCGGCTTCCTGCCGCAGCGCCGCCGCACGGCCGATCCGCTCGCCGTGCCCGCGCTCGAAAACTTCGCCGCGCTGCTGAAGGCTTCGGGCGAAGGCCGCGAGCTGTCGACGACGATGGCGGTCGTGCGCATCATGAACACGCTGCTCAAGGACAAGCAGATCGGCCGCCACATCGTGCCGATCGTCCCGGACGAGTCGCGCACCTTCGGCATGGAAGGCATGTTCCGCCAGTACGGCATCTGGAACCAGCAAGGCCAGAACTACGTTCCGGAAGACCATGACCAGCTGATGTTCTACAAGGAATCGAAGACCGGCCAGGTGCTGCAGGAAGGCATCAACGAAGCCGGTGCGATGGCCGACTGGATCGCCGCCGGCACCGCCTACTCGGTGCATGGCGTGCAGATGGTGCCGTTCTACATCTTCTATTCGATGTTCGGCCTGCAGCGCACGATGGACCTGTGCTGGGCGGCTGCGGACCAGCGTACCCGCGGCTTCCTGATCGGCGGCACCGCCGGCCGCACGACGCTGAACGGCGAAGGCCTGCAGCACGAGGACGGCCACAGCCTCGTGATGGCCAACATGATCCCGAACTGCGTCAGCTATGACCCGACCTTCCAGTACGAAGTCGCCGTCATCGTGCAGGACGGCATGCGCCGCATGTTCGCCGAACAGCAGGACGTGTACTACTACATCACGGTGATGAACGAGAACTACGAGCATCCCGAGATGCCTGCCGGCGAAGGGTCTGACACTGCGGCCGACATCATCAAGGGCATGTACGCGTTCCGTAAGGGCGCCGAAGGCAAGCTGCGCGTGCAGCTGCTGGGTTCCGGCACGATCTTCCGCGAAGTCATCGCCGCGGCCGACCTGTTGAAGAACGACTGGGGCGTCGAAGCCGACATCTGGGGCTGCCCGAGCTTCAACCAGTTGGCCCGCGACGGTCAGGACGCCGAGCGCTGGAACATGCTGCACCCGATGGAGGCGCCGCGCCTGTCGCACGTCGAGAAGTGCCTGAAGGACACCACCGGCCCGGTGATCGCCGCGACCGACTACATCCGCATGTTCTCGGAGCAGATCCGTCCCTTCGTCAAGCGCACCTACACGACGCTCGGCACCGACGGTTTCGGCCGCTCGGACACCCGCGAGAAGCTGCGCCACTTCTTCGAAGTCGACCGCCACTGGGTCACCGTTGCCGCCCTGAAGTCGCTCGCCGACGACGGCCTCATCCCGCGCGACAAGGTTGCCGCAGCCCTGCTGAAGTACAACCTCGATCCCGCCAAGCCCAACCCGATGAGCGTCTAAGAGAGCGAGGGAGACAAGAACATGAGCCAAATCATTGAAGTGAAGGTCCCGGACATCGGCGATTTCGATTCCGTCCCGGTCATCGAGCTGTTCGTAAAGGTCGGCGACACCATCAAGATCGATGACGCGATCGCGACCCTGGAATCGGACAAGGCGACGATGGATGTGCCCTCCTCGGCCGCCGGCGTGGTCAGGGAAGTGCTGGTCGCCCTCGGCGACAAGGTCGGCGAAGGCAGCGTGCTGATCAAGGTCGAGACGGCCAACGGCGCAGCCGCCGAAGCGCCTGCCCCCGCGGCTGCTCCGGCTCCTGCCGCAGCACCGGCACCGGCTGCTGCACCCGCTGCTGCGCCCGCCGCAGCGCAGGCTGCCTCCGGCCCGATCGAAGTCACGGTCCCGGACATCGGCGACTTCACCGACGTACCGGTCATCGAGCTCTTCGTGAAGGTGGGTGACACGATCAAGGTCGATGACGCGATCGCGACCCTCGAATCGGACAAGGCGACGATGGACGTGCCGTCCTCGGCCGCCGGCGTCGTCAAGGAAGTGAAGGTCAAGCTCGGCGACAAAGTGTCGATGGGCAGCGTGCTGATCGTCGTCGAAGGTGCGGGCGCCGCTCCAGCCGCCGCAGCAGCCCCGGCCGCCCCATCGGCCCCTGCCGCAGCCGGAACCACCGCCGTTCAAGCTACTCCCGCCGCTTCGACTGCCGCCTTCAGCCAGTCGGCGCTCTCCGCCCCGGCCGTTGCCGTTGCGCCGTCCGCCGTCACCCTCGGCGGCAAGGTGCACGCAAGCCCGTCGGTTCGTGCCTACTCACGTGAGCTCGGCGTCGATCTCGCGCAGGTCAAGGCCACCGGTCCAAAGGGCCGCATCCTCAAGGAAGACGTCATCGCCTTCGTGAAGGGCGCGATGCAGACCGGCGTCGTCCCGGGCAAGGCCGCTCCGGCCGCCGCCGGCGCCAGCCTCGGTGGTGGCCTCGATCTGCTGCCCTGGCCGAAGGTCGATTTCTCCAAGTTCGGCGAGATCGAAACCAAGCCGCTGTCGCGCATCAAGAAGATCTCCGGCCAGAACCTCGCCCGCAACTGGGTCATGATCCCGGCCGTGACCTATCACGAAGACGCCGACATCACCGACCTCGAAGCCTTCCGCGTTCTGATGAACAAGGAGAACGAGAAGTCGGGCAAGAAGCTCACGATGCTCGCCTTCATCATCAAGGCCTCGGTGCGCGCGCTGCAGGAATTCCCCGAGTTCAACACTTCGCTCGATGCGAGTGGTGGTGAACTGAGCCTGGTCTACAAGAAGTACTTCAACATCGCCTTCGCGGCGGACACCCCCAACGGCCTGGTCGTGCCGGTGGTGAAGAACGCCGACAAGAAGAGCGTGTTCGAGATCGCCGCGGAAACCGGCGAACTCGCGAAGAAGGCCCGCGACGGCAAGCTCGGCCCTGCCGACATGTCGGGCGCGTGCTTCACGATCTCCTCGCTGGGCGGCATCGGCGGCACCTACTTCGCACCGATCGTCAATGCGCCGGAAGTCGCCATCCTTGGCGTCAACAAGTCGGTGATGAAGCCGGTGTGGGACGGCAAGCAGTTCGTGCCGCGCCTGACGCTGCCGATGTCGCTCACGGCCGACCACCGCGTCATCGACGGCGCGCTGGCGACCCGCTTCAACGTCTATCTCGCGCAACTGCTGGCCGACTTCCGTCGGGTCATGCTGTAAGGAGGCCGCGCCATGAGCCAAGTTGAAGTCAAGGTTCCGGATATCGGCGATTTCGATTCCGTCCCGGTGATCGAGCTGTTCGTGAAGATCGGCGACACGATCAAGGTCGACGACGCGATCTGCACGCTCGAATCGGACAAGGCGACGATGGACGTACCGTCCTCGGCCGCAGGCGTCGTCACCGAAGTGCTGGTGAAGGTCGGCGACAAGGTCGGCGAAGGCGCCGTGCTGCTGAAGGTGGAAGCTGCAGCTGCGGCCGCTGCGGCAGCCCCCGCTGCCGCGCCGGCTCCGGCTGCTGCGCCTGTGGCGGCCCCGGCCGCCGCGAGCCACGCCGGTGGTGCCGACATCGAGTGCGACATGCTCGTGCTTGGCGCCGGCCCCGGCGGCTACTCGGCCGCGTTCCGCTCGGCCGACCTCGGTCTCAAGACCGTCATCGTCGAGCGCTACGCGACGCTGGGCGGTGTGTGCCTGAACGTCGGCTGCATCCCGTCGAAGGCGCTGCTGCACGTCGCCGCCGTGATGGACGAAGCCGAGCACATGTCGGCCGCGGGCATCACCTTCGCGAAGCCGACCGTCGATATCGACGCGCTGCGTGCCCACAAGGACAAGGTTGTCGGCAAGCTCACCGGCGGTCTCGCCGGCATGGCCAAGGGCCGCAAGGTCGACGTCGTGCGCGGATACGGCAGCTTCCTCGACCCGAACCACGTCGAAGTCGAAGTCACGACCGGCGACGGTCAGGACAAGACCGGCGAGAAGAAGGTCATCAAGTTCAAGCAGTGCATCATTGCCGCCGGTTCGGCCGCAGTGCACCTGCCCTTCATCCCGCGCGACCCGCGCATCGTCGACTCCACCGGCGCACTGGAACTCCGCCAGGTGCCGGCGAAGATGCTGGTCATCGGCGGCGGCATCATCGGCCTCGAGATGGCGACCGTGTATTCGACCCTCGGCACCCGTGTCGACGTCGTCGAAATGCTCGACGCCCTGATGCAGGGCCCGGACCGCGACGCCGTGAAGGTGTGGGAGAAGCAGAACGCCCACCGCTTCGACAGCATCATGCTCAAGACCAAAACCGTCGCCGTCGAGGCGAAGGACGACGGCCTGTGGGTCACCTTCGAAGGCGAGAAGGCTCCGGGCGGACCGCAGCGCTACGACATGATCCTGCAGGCCGCCGGCCGCAGCCCCAACGGCAAGAAGATCGGTGCCGAGAAGGCCGGCGTCGTCGTCACCGACCGCGGCTTCATCCCGGTCGACGCGCAGATGCGCACCAACGTGCCGAACATCTTCGCCATCGGCGACATCGTCGGCAACCCGATGCTCGCGCACAAGGCCGTGCATGAAGCGCACGTGGCCGCCGAAGTCGCGGCCGGCGAGAAGTCGGCGTTCGACGCCACCGTGATCCCGGGCGTCGCCTACACCCATCCGGAAGTGGCCTGGGTCGGCTACACGGAAGAACAGGCGAAGAAGGAAGGCCGCAAGGTCGAGACCGCGAAGTTCCCGTGGGCCGCTTCGGGCCGCGCGATCGCCAACGGTGCCGACTATGGCTTCACCAAGCTGATCTTCGACGCCGAAACGCATCGCGTGATCGGCGGTGCGATCGTCGGCCCCTCGGCCGGCGACATGATCGGCGAGGTGTGCCTCGCCATCGAGATGGGCGCGGACGCGGTGGATATCGGCAAGACCATCCACCCGCACCCGACCCTGGGCGAAACCGTCGGCATGGCCGCGGAAGTCGCGCACGGCAGCTGCACCGACGTGCCGCCGCCGCGCAAGAAGTAAGCACGGCAGGACCGCGATCAGGGGGCGCTTCGGCGCCCCTTTTTCATTGTGATCACCCAGCCCGCCTCCGACACGCGAACACCGAACCCCGAGCTTGCGGCCGAATCCGAATACTGTATATACTTACAGCACTCGATCAACACGGCCCCGCAGAGGGCTTTCTTTCCGACGGAGACCGACATGGAACAGTGGATCAATCGCCTTCTGATGGGTTGCGGCGGCACCTCCGGCCTGATGCTCGGCACCGGCCACGTCGTCGAAGCCACCACCCTCGCTGCGGCAACAATCTTCGCGGTCGCCATGCTCCGCATGCGCGCCCGCCTGACCGACGACTGCTGAACCTCCCCCTGGCGGGATGAAGCCCGCCCAGCACCCTGAATGTCCGGCCGCCAGCCGGAACCCCGATCGCGAGCTTACCCCGACCTCCTCGTGCAGGAATTCGCGCCACAGCGCCATCGCGCTCCGACCCGGACGAATTCGTCCGGGTTAATATATCCGGCCCCTACCGTTCCCCATCTGGCCGGCCGTCCCATGCCCCCCACCCTGCCGTCGGAAATCGCCCGCGAAGTCCTGCGCCTCATCGCAGCCCGTCGCCTTCCGCCGACACCCGAGAACTTCACCGCGCTTTACCACGAAGTCGCAGGGACGCCCCCCGCGTCGGCGCATGCAGAAGCCCGCCTCCTTGCCGCGTTCGCCCGCCAGCTTCCGCGCGACACAGCCGAACGGGCCCGCTTCGCACGCGCGCTCGACCAGGCGCTCGCCGAGGGGAACACGGACAAGGCGCGGCAGGCTTTCGGCCTATACCTGGCAAGCCTCAAGTCCGACCAGGAGCCCGCCTGGAACGAGCTCATTGCCACCCTCCTCAGGCAATGGGAAACGCGCCAGATCGGCTGGACCATTGCGCGAAAGCGCGAATCGCTCGAGCGCGTGCTCGCCGCAAACGACCCAAAAACGCTCTTCACCCGCCTGCGCGGACTCGTCGACGCGTGGTCGAGGTTGCCGGCAAGCCCCGAGGCGCCGTCCGAAATGGCTTTCCCCTCGCCCCAGCCCAATGCCGCAGCCCCCCTGACGCCCCCGACCGGCGTGTCCGGCGCGGCCCCCGCACCCCGCCTTGTTGCCCCCGGCGAAGCGGGCGAACTCCTCGCCGCCCTGCGCGAGGCGCTCCAACTGGTGCTGGAAACCGTCCTGCCGCCCCTTCTGGTCGAACAGCCCGAGCTCGCCCAGGAAGTCGCTGCGTTCACCGGCGCCGCACGTACCAGCAGCACCGTCTCAGACTTCGCCTCGCTGTCCACCCGTCTGCGGAAATTCGGCTACCGCCTCGAACTCGTCGCGGGCGACCGCGCCGAAATCCACACCGGGGTCCTCAATCTCCTGCGCTTGCTGCTCGAGAACATCGACCAGATCGTCGTCGACGACACCTGGCTGCAGGGGCAGATCGACGTTCTGCGCGAGCTCGTCGGCAAACCCGTCAACGTCCGCCACATCGACGACGCGGAGCGCCGCCTGCGCGAGGTCATCTACAAGCAGAGCCAGCTCAAGCACAACCACTCCGAAGCCCAGCGCTCGCTGAAGGAAATGCTTGCCGGCTTCATCGACCATCTCGCCGACTTTGCCGCCTCCACCGGTGCCTACCACGACCGCATCGGCAGCTGCGCCGACCGCATTTCCGCAGCCAATGACATCGGCGAGATCGGCGGGGTGCTGCTCGAAGTCATGCACGAAACCCGCGCGATGCGCGACGAAGCAGCCCGCTCACGCGACGAGCTGCAGGCCACGCGCGAGCGAGTGCGCGACGCCGAAGCGAAGATGGACGAGTTGCAGCACCAGCTCGACGAAGCCAGCCGCCTGATGCGCCACGACCAGCTCACCGGCATGCTCAACCGTCGCGGGCTGGAAGAAGCCTTCGACAAGGAAGCCGCCCGCGCCCGCCGCCACCACAGCCCGCTGAGCCTCGCCCTGCTGGACCTTGACAACTTCAAGCAGCTCAACGACAGCTTCGGCCACCGCACCGGCGACGAAGCCCTGGTCCACCTCGCCACCATCATCCGGCAAAGCCTCCGGCCGCAGGACACCATCTCCCGCCACGGCGGCGAAGAGTTCATCCTCCTCTACCCGGACACCACGCTCGAACAGGCCCAGGCCGCCTTGGTACGCCTGCAACGCGAACTCACGCGCAATTTCTTCCTCACGCACGACCGCAAGGTGCTCATCACCTTCAGTGCCGGCGTCACCGAGTGGAAGCCTGACGACACGGTGGACAGCACCATCCAGCGCGCGGACGAGGCCATGTACCGAGCGAAGCAGGCGGGCAAGAACAAGGTCGTCGCACATCCCGTCGTCTGAACCGGACGCGCCTCCGCAAGGGCGCCGGCACCCAAGAGTGATGCGCGAGCGGGCCATGCGTGGGCCCTCACAAGCCCCTCGACAAATCTCCTTGCAAATTCCCTAAAGATTTTTCCGGGCCCTCCGTTAATGGATTCAACGGCACACAAAACGCCCGCGCAGATGCAAACAGGGCATGAAGCCGGGATAACCGAAGTCAATTCTCGCTAGGAGAAATATCATGGCACTCACGATCAACACCAACGTTCCGTCCCTCAACGCACAACGGAATCTAACGACATCACAAAGCTCGTTGGCCACCTCGCTGCAGCGCCTTTCCTCCGGTCTGCGCGTCAATAGCGCCAAAGATGACGCCGCGGGTCTCGCAATTTCGGAACGGATGAACGCACAAGTCCGTGGTCTGAACCAGGCCGCGCGCAATGCCAACGACGGTATCTCCCTGGCCCAGACCGCCGAAGGCGCGCTGGGACAGATCGGAGACAATCTTCAGCGCATGCGGGAATTGTCGGTCCAAGCTGCAAACGGGTCGCTGTCGGCAGACGATCGTTCGGCTCTGCAGAGCGAGGTCACGCAGCTCAAGAATGAAATCAACCGAGTCGCGAACCAGACATCCTTCAACGGAACGGCGCTGTTGGATGGCACCAGCGGTGGCTTTACGTTCCAAGTCGGTGCAAATGCGAACCAGACGATCGCGATCAACTCGCTCGGTGACTCTCGTTCGACGGCACTCGGATCATCCACTTATGCGGAAGCAACAGGAGCTGCGGTAGCGCCGGCCGGAACAGATGACTTGAGCGCTGCTGCGGGTGCAACGGCTGGCACGTCGTTGGAGGTGGGCGGTTTCACCTTGAATGGCATCACAATTTCCGGCACAGATATGTCGGTTGGGGACAATACCTCCGTTACGACCACTGAGTACAAGGAATGGATGTCACGGACGGTCGACGCAATTAACGTCAAGGCGTCTGAATCAGGCGTAACAGCGCAACTCGACGATGACGGCGCAGGGAATCTCTCGATCAGCTTGTTCGGCACCGACACTGTCGCGTTCGCGGCTGGTACCAACGACGGAGTTGCGCTAGGCATCGACGGTGTAGATGGAACTACAATAGCCACGGGTCTTGCCGCTGCGAGCGTCGGCTTCGATAGCATTGATGTAGGTTCGGTCGCCGGAGCAAACAAGGCACTGACTATGCTGGATGGCGCAATCGACGCAGTCAATACGATGCGTGCTGACTTGGGCGCAGTGCAAAACCGGTTTGCCTCCACCATTGCTAACCTGCAAACCAGTTCTGAAAATCTGTCGGCGGCGCGCGGGCGAATCATGGACGCCGACTTCGCTTCCGAGACCGCTAATTTGTCGCGCACGCAGATCCTGCAGCAGGCCGGCACTGCAATGCTCGCCCAAGCGAACTCGCTGCCGCAAAACGTGCTGAGCCTGCTCCGCGGCTAAGCGCAAAGTAACAAATGGAGCTAATCGGCGCGGGGCTCGCAAGGGTTCCGCGCCTTTTACCAATGGGGACGAGGTATCATCATGAGCATCCAAAGCATCTCACCGGCGACTCTCGGCCTGGGACCACGCTTGTCCGATACCGCGCAATCTGCTCCTCCGGTCCCCGAAAGCCAAGCCGGCCGGCTTGACGGCACATCGGCCGTTTCGCTGCAGCGTCCGCCACAGCTTAGCGGAACGCCGTCCGATCCTTCGCAGGTTCAGCAAGCGCTGGATGAGGTGCGGAAAGCGCTCGCACCGGTGGCGCAGAATTTGCTTTTTTCCTTAGATGACGATACTGGCCGCACGGTCATCAAAATCATCGACAGCAGTACCGACGAGGTCATCAAGCAAATCCCGTCCGAGGAGATCCTCGCGATCTCGAAGGCCCTGGACAAGTTGCAAGGGTTGCTTGTCAAGCAACAGGCATAGAGGAGGCAGTCATGGCGCTAACGGCAAACGGAATCGGTTCGGGCCTCGACATCAACGGTCTGGTCTCCCAATTGATGACCGTGGAACGCCAGCCGCTGTCCACCCTAGCCCGGAAGGAAGCCACTTTCCAGGCAAAGCTTTCAGCTTTCGGGCAGATGAAGAGCGCGCTCTCCACTTTTCAGACGGCGGTCGACGCGCTCGCTGATTCGGCAAAATTCTCCACCACCAAGTCAACCGTCGCGCCCGACGCCGGATACACGGCGAGTTCCACGACGACGGCCGGCGCCGGATCGTACGCGATACAGGTCACCAACCTGGCCACTGTGCAACGGACGGCGACTAGCCAAAGCTCGACCTTCACACCCAGCGCGGGAACCCTCTCCGTTGTCATGGGTGCGCAGACCAAGACCATCGAATTCGCGGGCGGCAGCATCGAAGACCTGCGCAATGCGATCAATGGCGCCGACCTCGGCATTTCCGCGAACGTCATCGACAACGGCACGGTCAAGCAACTCGTTTTTTCGAGCAAGGACACCGGAACGACCAGTGCATTCACGGTAAGCGGTGTGGGCCTTGAGGGTGCCGGACTCTACCAGGTGCAGGCAGCGGAGGACGCCACCCTCACGATCGACGGCATCGCGATCAAGCGAAGCAGCAACATCATTTCCGACGCGATCGAGGGCGTAACCCTGACCCTGACCAAGGAAACAGCCGCTGCCGCGAGCCTGACGGTGGCACAGGACACGAGCGGCGCGCGCAGCGGGATTGATGCCTTCGTCAAGGCGTACAACGATCTCACGAAGGTCATGAAGGACCTGACGGCCTTCAATGCCGAAACACGAAAGGCGTCGACGCTCACCGGCGACTCTACCGCACGGTCGATCCAAGGACAGTTGCGAAGCGCCATTGGGGGCGCCCTGACGGGTCTGGGCGTAACGACGCGGCTGTCGGAAATTGGAGTTTCGTTCAAGGCTGACGGTACGCTTGCCGTAGACAGTACCAAGCTCGATGCTGCCTTCGCGGATCCCGCGAAAGGCGTCGCCGCCTTCTTTACCGGCAACGACAGCATCAAGGGTTTCGCGAAGTCGCTTTCGAAAACCCTGGACGGCTTTTTGAGCAGCGACGGACTCATCGCGGGGCGTACGGATGGCATCAACGACTCGGTAAAGTCGCTCGGGAGACAACGTGAAGCTCTGACTCTCCGCATCGAGTTGGTCGAGAAACGCTACCGTGCCCAATTCACCGCACTAGACTCAGCGATTTCGAGCATGACTCAAACCAGCAATTATCTAACGCAGCAACTTGCGAATTTGCCGAAGATCGGCGAGTAAACGGGAGCAAAAATGTTTGGCTCATTCCCCAATCGAGCTTCAGCTTACGCACAAGTCGGCGTCGAAACGGGTGTCAGCACCGCGGACCCGCACAAGCTTATCCTGATGCTCTTCGATGGCGCGCTGCTCTCCATCGGCACCGCCTCCGCTGCAATGGAAAATCAGGAAATCCCGGCGAAGGGCCAGGCGATCTCCAAGGCAATCGAGATTATCCTCAACGGACTCAAGGCGAGCCTCGATCTGAACGCAGGCGGCGAACTCGCCGCGCGGCTGTCTGCCCTGTACGACTACATGAGCGAACGCCTGGTTTACGCCAATCTGCACAACAGCCGTCCCGCCCTGGACGAAGTCCACGGACTGCTCGAAAGCCTGCGCGAGGCCTGGGCCGGCATCGCGCCGGGCACGCCGGCAGCTACCGCGGCTGCCTGAGGAGACCACCATGTCGTCGCTCGCCCTGTACGAATCGATGAGTACCGTGTCGGCGGCGATGATCGACGCGGCACGGGCAAACGACTGGGATCGCCTCGTGACGCTGGAACGCGAGATGGCCGCGTTGCGCGACGAGATCATGCGCGCCGCGGGTGCGTCGCAGGAGCCCCTCGGCGCTGCGGAGGCGGCACGCAAGGCGGAGCTGATCGCCGCCATGCTCGAGAACGACGTCGAAATCCGCCAACACGTCGACCCCTGGCTCGCCAGCGTGCGCAAGCTGCTGTCGGGCGCAGCACGCGACCGTGCGGTACGCACCGCCTACGGCGCCTTCGGCCCCTGAGGATCTGACCGGCCTCCGGACGGTCTGACGACACAGGAGCGCATACGATGATCCCCTCCGATCTCGCCGCCCGCCTGCGTCTGATCACGGAGGCGAGCCTCTTCGACAGCGAGCCGCCGATCAATGGCACGTCGCGCGTGCGCGAGATCCAGGCTCGCCTTCCCGAGCTTCTGCCCGGCGAGCGCTTCGTCGCGACGATCGACCGCCGGCTGCCCGATGGCACCTTCAAGGCCATCGTCGGCGGACGTGATTACACGCTCGCGCTCAACCACTCGGCGAATACCGGCGACACGCTGGAACTGGTCGTCACTCAAAGCACGCCCAAGGCGGTGTTCGCCCAGCTCGCCGAGCCGATGCTCACGGGCAATGAAGGCGCTCGCCCGACGCTCAGCGCCGCAGGGCGGCTGATCGGATTCCTGCTCACGGGACAACCGGCTCCGCAGCCGGCCTCACTCGCGGCCGGAAAACCCATCATTGCGGCGCCACCGACCAACAATGCCGCCGCGACACTCGCCCCGGCCCTGCAGCAGGCGCTGTCCCAGAGCGGCCTGTTCTACGAATCCCACCAGCTGCAATGGCTCTCCGGCAGGCTCTCGACCTCGGCGCTGTTGCAGGAGCCTCAGGGCGAGCATTTGCGGCGGACGGCGCCTCAGCCTGCCGGCCCGGCCGATGCCGCCGCCCTCGCTCATTCGCCAGTCCCGCTGCGGGCCGGCACCGAAATGGCGGCGAACGCGCCGGCACAAGGGGCGGGCGCGACGGCGGTGGCAGCGAACGAATCCGACGCCGCAAGCGGCACGAATCCGGCACAGGCTCCGGGCATGCGCACAGCCACCCTTCCCGAGCGGCTCGTGCCGGTCGTCTATCAGCAACTCGACGCGATGGCGACACAGAACTACGTCTGGCAGGGACAGATTTGGCCGGGACAGACGATGGAATGGGAAATCGAGGATCCGCAGCGCGACCGCGAACCGGGTTCGGACGAGCCGCCGACGGAGTGGAAGTCCACCTTGCGGCTGAGCCTGCCACGGCTCGGCGGAGTGGAAGCGCACCTGATCCTGACACCGGCGGGGGTCGCGTTGCGCCTGATGGCCGACGACGACGCCACGGTGGAGGCGCTCGCGAATGCGCGGGCGGAACTCGACAGCGCCCTCGAAGCGGCCAACGTTCCGCTGACGGGTTTCGTTGCGGAGCGCCGCGATGGCGAAGCCTGAGCACGATGGGGGGCCGCGCGGCGAGGCCGTCGCACTCGCCTACAGCAAGGGGGACGCCGCGCCGCGCGTGGTCGCCAAGGGGCGCGGACTGATCGCCCGCGAGATCATCGAACGCGCGCGCGAAGCCGGCGTCTTCGTGCACGAATCCCCCGAACTGGTCGGCCTACTGATGCAGGTCGATCTCGACGCACGCATCCCGCCCGAGCTTTATGTCGCCGTGGCCGAATTGCTCGCGTGGATCTACCGTGTCGAACAGACCGTGCCCGGCACGCAGGCACGGCCGCTGGCCGGAGCAGCCCGCCCTTAGTCGTGCTATAAACGCTGTTTTGCCCCGACTCGTTGCCGATGCCCGAACCGTCCGAAACCACGACGACGCAGCGACCGCTGGATGCCGACGCCTTTTCCCGCTACGCAGTGCGGGACCCGCTCGAAATCGCTCGCCTGCTCAAGGCTCTGATCGAGAAACGCCTGCTCCTGACCGCGTTCGTCGACGGAGGAGAATCCTTCATCACGCTCACGCTCGCGGTGACTGACGACGGGGCCGTGATCGTCGATGCCTGCCCCGACGAAATGGGCAACGCGAAGGCCGGCGACGCTGCACGCCTCGTCTGCGCGACGCGCCTCGACAACGTGAAACTGCAGTTCGCGCTGGAAACTCCGACACGCATCAACCACGCGGGCAAACCTGCCCTGCGCGCGGCACTCCCCGAAAGCATCATCCGCCTGCAACGGCGCGAGTTTTATCGTCTGCCGACGCCACAGGCCGAGCCGCTCGTCTGCGTGATCACCTGCGCGAGCGACGACGGTCGCCGTCGGGAAGTTGAGGTGCGCATCGTCGATATCAGTGGCGGAGGTCTGGCGGTGCTCGTGCCGCCGAGGGAATTGCCCTTCGAGCCGGGCACGGAATACAACCAGTGCTCGCTTCGGCTGCCCGACGGCAATCCCTTGCCGGTGAGCCTCAAGGTCAGGAACCTGTTCGAGGTAGTGAAGGCAAACGGAGTAAAGGTGCGGCGCGCCGGCTGCGAGTTCATTGGCCTGTCAAACCAGGCGACGGCAAGAATCCAGCGCTACATGTTCAAGCTCGAACGCGACCAGAGAACGCGCGAGGATTACTGAAGCCAACCGCCGAAAACGAAGAAGCCGCCTTGGAGGCGGCTTCCAAATTATCAGCGCCGAACCCGGTCACACCGGCATGTTCATGATGTCCTGATACGCGGTAACGAGACGGTTGCGCACCTGCACCATCTGCTGGAAGGACAGGTTGGCCTTCTGCAGGTTGACCATGACGTCCTGAAGATTGACGTTGGGATCGCCGGCGGAAAACTCCTGCGCCATGCCGCGCGCTTCCTGCTGTGCCGCGCTGACGTCCTTCAGCGCCCCCTGCAGCACTTCGGCAAAATCGACACCGCCGGCTGCCTGATTGGCAGGGGTAGACGATTTCGCGCCCGCAGCCTGCGCTGTGGCACGCAATTCGCCGATCATCTGGTTGATTCCATGCGTATCCATGCTCTCGACCCCAAGACCGAGTATCCATTGTGCTCAGTCTAGCAGAGCAATCGTCGTGCCAAAAGGCGGATGCTTGATCAGAATACAACCGTTCGCCCTGAGCCTGTCGAAGGGCGCTGGCAGGGCTTCGACAGGCTCAGGGCGAACGGTATCTTGCTACACCTCGTACCCCTCGTCACGGTACTGCTGCAGCTTGTAACGCAAGGTCCGTTCCGAGATTCCTAGCTTTTCGACGGCTCGTTTGCGCGATCCGCCGACTTCGCGCAGCGTCGAGAGAATGTGTTCACGCTCGAGATCCTTCATGTTTGCCGGCCGACCGACGCCAGCCGAATCGGGTCTCTGCGCAGGGGAAGCGGCAACATTTTCCGGCAACACGGCAAAATTTGCCGGCGAGGGGGCCGTTTCGAAACGGGGCCCCGTATCAGCTGCCCGCGCCGCTTCCGTCGGAACCCAGTTCGGAAGAGACAGATGCACCGTCTCGGCAGTGATCGTGTCACTGGCGGCAAGGATGAGCGCGCGCTGCATGGCGTTTTCGAGTTCGCGCACGTTGCCGGGCCAGCAATGGCGCACGAGGAGTTGTTCGGCTTCGGGACTCAGCCGGGCGCGGCGCTTGAGGCGCTCCCCGTGACGCGCGAGGAAGTGACGCGCGAGCGGCAGGATGTCGCCGGGACGTTCGCGCAGACCGGGAATCGCGAGGGGGAAGACGTTGAGGCGGTAATACAGGTCCTCGCGGAAGCGGCCGGCCGCGACCTCCCGCGCCATGTCGCGGTTGCTCGTGGCCAGCACGCGGATGTCGAGCCCGACCGGTTTCTTGCCGCCGACGCGTTCGACCTCGCGCTCCTGCAGCACACGCAGCAGCTTGGCCTGCAGCGAGAGCGGCATCTCCGAGATCTCGTCGAGCAGGATGGTGCCGTCCTGTGCCTGCTCGAACTTGCCCGGCTGGGACGTCTGCGCGCCGGTGAATGCGCCCTTCTCGTAGCCGAACAGCGTCGCTTCGAGCAGATTCTCGGGGATGGCGGCGCAGTTGATCGCGACGAATGGCCCTGCGCGGCGCGCCGAGTGGTCGTGGATGTAGCGCGCAAAGACTTCCTTGCCGGTGCCCGATTCGCCGGTGAGCAGCACCGTGGCGTCAGTGTCGGCGACGCGAGCGGCGAGCGCGAGCAGGTTGCGCGTGTGCGGGTCATCGGCCACGGTATCCTCGGCGCCCGGCGGCTGGGAGGCATAGCGCCGCACGTGTTCGAGCAGGACGTCGGGCTCGAAAGGCTTCATGAGGAAATCGCAGGCACCGCCGCGCATCGCGGCAACCGCCTTGTCGACGTCGCCGTAGGCAGTCATCAGCAAGACGGGCAACTGGGGCAGGCGCGAGCGGATCTCGCCGAGGAGTTGGAGGCCGTCCATCGGCTGCATGCGGAGGTCGCTGACCGCGAGGTTGAAGGCTTGCCGGCCGAGTTCGACCAGCGCGGCCGGCCCGCCGTCAACACCGGTGACACGATGGCCGCCCATTTCGAGCGTGAGGCATACGGCGTCGCGCAGTGCGGCGTCGTCCTCGACGACGAGGATGTTGATCTGTTCGATCATGAAGGTTCCTTCGTTGCCGGCAGGTCGTTCCCATCATCGGGGCACGGCAGGGGCAGGCTGAGGATGAACAATGCGCCCTTGCCCGGGCTGGATTCGACGGCGATGTCCCCACCGTGTGCTCGCGCGACTCCGCGTGCGATTGCGAGCCCCAGGCCGGTGCCGTCCGCGCGGGTGGTGAAGAAGGGGTCGAACAGACGCACCTGGTGGGCCGGATCGATGCCGCGGCCGTTGTCGCGGATGCGGAAGTACACGGCGTCGCCGTCGAGCGTGGCGGTGAGGTCTACAGCGCCACCAGGCTCGGTGGCCTGGATGGCGTTTTCGAGCAGGTTGGTGATCGCCCCACCCAGGGCCTTGCGGTCACCAATCAGTGTCGCGTCGCCGCATCCGCAGGCGGACGAAAAGGTGATCTGTCGTGCCCGTGCCAGCGGTTCGAGGGTATGCACGAGTTCGCCGGCAAGATCGCAGATGCCGAAGCGCTGGCGGCCGAGGCTGTCACCGCGCGCGAACAGCAGCATGTCGCGGATCAGGCGTTCCAGGTAGCGCAGGCGCTCGATCGCCCGCTCGGCCACCCGCGCTCGATCTGCAGGGGCAAGCTCGGGCTGTTTGAGGTTGCCCGTGTAAAGCAGGGCCGCGGCAAGCGGAGTGCGCAGTTGATGGGCAAGGCCGGCAACCATCTCGCCCATCGCCGCCAGCCGCTCGTTGCGTTCGGCCTGCAGGCGCATGCGGTGCGCGTCAGTGACGTCGTGCAGCAGGATGATGCGCCCCTCGCCGGATTCCAGTTCCGCCTCGGACAAGGAAACGCGCCGGGCGCCAGCCTCCTCGCCGACCGTCATTTCGCCCGGCGTTTCGGTGCTATGCAGGGCGGCGGCAAGATCGCCCCACGGGCGGCCGGCAAGATCGCCGCCCAGCAGGATTTCGGCCGCGCTGTTGCACTGCCCGACACGGCCGCCGCGATCGAGCATGACGACGCCCGCAGGCAGTGCGCCGAGCAGCACCGCAAGGCGTTCGGTGAGCTGCGCGACCTGCCCCTGCAGCGCGTTGTAGGCGGTGGACAGCTCCTCGGACGCACGCGCGAACATCTCGAACGCCTCGGCGAGCTGGGCCGCGTCGAGGCGCTGCTCCGTGCCGGGCGCGGCATTCGAGGCGGCAGAAGGTGTTTCAGCGGACATGGCGCGCAGGACCTGTTTTCACGGCTGGCAGATTAAGCTCCCATGCGCCCATGTTAACCGGCAAATAGGCGGCAAAAAATGCCGCTTTTCCACTCGCGCGATTTGCGCGCCCAGACGGACAATGCCGTCATCCGTAAATGTGACGTGATCGAAGGACTCCACCATGGCCACCGCCGACACCGCCGTTGATCGGGGAACCCTGCCGCCGGCCCAGCAGGCGCTGCAGCGCTTCAATGAGCTGAGCCAGCGCCAGAAGCTCGCCGCGGGTGCTGCCGTGGCGATCGCCATCGCCATGCTGGTGGGGGTGTGGCTGTGGTCGCGGGCACCGGACTATGCGGTGCTCTTCTCGAATTTCGAGGAGCGCGATGGCGGCGCGATCGTCTCGGCGCTGCAGCAGCAGAACGTTCCCTACAAGTTTTCGCCCGCCGGCAACGCGATCCTGATCCCGTCGGGGATGGTGCACGACGTGCGCCTGCGCCTTGCCGCACAGGGTCTGCCCAAGGGCGGACTGGTCGGTTTCGAGCTGATGGAGAACCAGAAGCTCGGGGTGTCGCAATTCCACGAGCAGGTGAACTTCCAGCGCGCACTGGAAGGCGAACTCGCGCGCACCATCCAGTCGATCGCATCGGTGGCGTCGGCGCGCGTGCATCTGGCGATCCCGAAGCAATCCGGCTTCCTGCGCGACGAGCAGAAACCGACCGCCTCCGTGATGGTGAACCTGCACCCGGGACGGACGATGGATTCCGCCCAGGTCGCCGGCATCGTCCATCTGGTCGCGTCGAGCGTGCCGCAACTCGCGAACGACCACGTCAGCGTGATCGACCAGAACGGCACCTTGCTGACGAATCGCCCCGACCCGCTGCGCAACGCGGGCCTCGATGCGACCCAGCTCAGTTACGTGCGCGAGGTCGAAGCGGGCTATATCCGCCGCATCGAGACGATCCTCGCCCCGATCGTCGGCGATGACAATTTCAAGGCCCAGGTCACCGCGGACGTCGATTTCAACCAGGTCGAGGCCACCGCCGAGACCTTCAAGCCGAACCCCTCGCCCGATCAGGCGATCCGCAGCCAGCAGATCAACGAGCAGGGAATGCGCGAGCCGGCCGCGCAAGGCGTGCCCGGGGCGCTGAGCAACCAGCCGCCCGTTCCCGCCACTGCCCCGATCACCTCGCCGTCGGTCGCCCCCGGGGGCACCCCCGCAGGTCCGGGGGCGGCTTTCACGGGCAACCGTGCAGCGACGATCAACTACGAACTCGACCGCACGATCCAGCATACGAAACAGGCGCTCGGCCAAGTGAAACGCCTGTCGGTGGCGGTTGTCGTGAACCACCGTAACGAAACGCTGCCAAACGGAGAGTCGCGCGCGGAAGCGCTTTCGGATGAGGAGATCGCCCGCATCACCAGTCTGGTTCGCGAGGCGATGGGCTTCAACCAGGCGCGCGGCGACAGCCTGAACGTGTCGAGCGCGCCGTTCGCGGCCGGCCGCGCGGAATCTCAGGTACAGGTGCCGGTATGGAAGGATCCGGAGATGGTGGACCTCGGCAAGGAAGTGCTGAAGTATGTCGTGATCCTCGTCGCCCTCGCCTTCGTGTATTTCGGTGTGGTGCGTCCGCTGCTGCGCACGGTGGCACCGCCGTCTCCGCCCGCCCCGGAGCCCGAGGAGGAAGAGGAAGGCGCGGTGGTGAGCCTGTCGCACATGCAGCCCGAGAACACCTTCGACGGGAAGTTGGCCCGCGCGAAGGAACTCGCCACATCCGACCCACGCGTCATCGCGAACCTGATCAGGGAATGGATGGGCGTCAATGAGGAAGGCAAGAGATGAGCTCAATGGATGAAGGCATCGAAAAGAGCGCGATGTTGCTGCTCGCGCTCGGCTCGGACGAGGCGGCGGAAGTCCTCAAGCTGCTCGGCCCGAAGGAAGTTCAAAAGCTCGGCATGGCGATGGCGAGCCTGCCCGCGCAACAGCGCTCGAAGGTCGAGGCGGTGCTCGACGAACTTGAGGCCCATCGCGTCAAGGGCGCGCCAGTCGAAGCCGACGAAGAGCAGATCCGCGCGATGCTGACCAAGGCGCTCGGCGACGAACGCGCCGGCCACATCATCGCACGCGTGCTGCAGGGCTCGGACACCGCGGGCATCGAGAGCCTCAAGTGGATGGATGCGGCGACCGCCGCCGACCTGATCAAGAACGAACACCCGCAGATCATCGCCACGATCCTCGTGCACCTGGAATTCGACCAGGCGGGCGAAATCCTCAAGCAGTTCCCCGACCGCCTGCGCAACGACGTGATCCTGCGCATCGCCACGCTGGACGGCGTGCAACCCGCCGCCCTCAAGGAACTGAACGAGGCGCTGGCACGCATGCTGGCGGGCGCCTCCACGGTCAAGAAGGCCTCGATGGGCGGCGTGCGCCACGCGGCCGAGATCCTCAACTTCGTCGGCGTGGCGGCTGAAACGGCAGTGCTGGACAACGTGCGCGAGTACGATCCCGACCTGGCGCAGAAAATCCTCGACGAGATGTTCGTGTTCGAGAACATCATGGACATCGACGACCGCGGCGTGCAGACGCTGTTGCGCGAAGTGCAGTCCGACTCGCTCGTCACCGCGCTCAAGGGCGCTGCCCCGGAGCTGCGCGAGAAGATCTTCAAGAACATGTCGCAGCGGGCGGCCGACATGCTGCGCGAGGATCTCGAGGCGAAGGGTCCGGTTCGCCTCTCCGAGGTCGAAGCGGAGCAGAAGGAGATCCTCAAGGTGGTACGTCGCCTCGCAGAGGAAGGCCAGATCGTGCTTGGCGGCAAGGGGTCCGAAGATGCATTCGTGTAAGCTTCCCCAACCGCTCCGGAGCTGGTCATGAGCATCTCTCGCCATCAGGCGGTCGGCGCCTACCGTCGCTGGGAGCCCCCGGCGTTCGGCGAGCAGGAAGAATCGCAGGCCGACACTCCGGATGCCGATCTCTCTCCGCCTGCTCCACCGGAACCCGTTGCAGAGCCAGCTCCGCCGCCCGAACCGCCCCCGGCCGTTCAACCGGAGATCCAGCTGCCAACTGCGGCCGAGATCGAGGCGATGTTCGACGACGCGCGCCGCGAGGGCTATGAGGCCGGCTATGCGGAGGGGGCCGAGCTCGCCCGCCAGCAGGCAAACCGCCTCACAGAATTGGCCGACGGGCTCGACGGGGCACTGAAGCAACTCGATCAGGAGGTGGCGGACGAAGTCGTCGGGCTGGCGATTGAGGTCGCGCGCCAGATGGTCCGCCGCGCACTGGCCGAGAATCCGGAAGAGGCACTCATCGAAACCGTGCGCACGGCATTGAACCAACTACCGCAGGCGCAGGTGCGGATCCACGTGCATCCCGACGACGTTACGCTGATACGCACCTACATTGCCGAGCAGCCCACTCACCTGCACCACCAGATCATCGAGGACGACTCCATGACGCGGGGCGGCTGTCGGCTGCAGGGGACTGCGAGCGAGATCGACGCGACGGTGGAGACGCGCTGGCGCAGGATTCTCGAGGGACTCGGCCACCGCGGCTCATCCTGGAACGACGGCAAATGAGCACGACGCGTGCCGCTGCATGGACCGGCTACCTCGACGCCCACCGGCGCCAGTTGGCGAACGTGAGTCCGTTCGAGGTTTCCGGACGCCTGACACGCATCAACGGCCTGGTCATGGAAGCTGCCGGGCTGCGCCTCCCCCTGGGTGCTGACTGCCGCATCCACGCGAGCGGCGGCGCAACGGTCGAGGCGGAGGTGGTCGGCTTCAACGGCGACAAGCTCTACCTGATGCCGACCGACGACGTGTTCGGCCTTGCCCCCGGTGCCGCCGTCATGCCTGTCGAACCGGTCCCGCCGCGCATCGTCCTCGGTGCGCGGCCTATTCCCCGACGCCGCACCTCCGACCGCGCCAAGCACCTGCCGGTTGGAGAGCACATGCTGGGGCGCGTCGTGGACGGCGCCGGCCGACCGCTCGACGGCCTCGGCCCACTCGATGCGACGGAAAGCCGCTCGCTGCAGAGCCGCCCCTTCAACCCGCTGACCCGAGCGCCGATCAACACGGCGCTGGACGTCGGCATTCGCGCGATCAATGCGCTCCTCACCGTCGGGCGCGGGCAGCGCCTCGGCCTCTTCGCCGGGTCCGGCGTCGGCAAGTCGGTGCTCATCGGCATGATGGCGCGCTACACCTCCGCGGACGTGATCGTCGTCGGCCTGATCGGCGAACGGGGCCGTGAGGTCAAGGAGTTCATCGAACAGAACCTCGGGCCCGAGGGCCGTGCGCGCTCCGTCGTGGTCGCTGCTCCTGCCGACACCAGCCCGCTGATGCGCCTGCAGGGTGCCGCCTACGCGACGACCATCGCCGAGTACTTCCGCGACCGCGGCAAGCAGGTCCTGCTGATCATGGACTCGCTCACGCGCTATGCGATGGCACAACGCGAAATCGCCCTCGCAATCGGCGAGCCGCCGGTGACGCGCGGTTATCCGCCGAGCGTATTCGCGCGCCTGCCCGCCCTGGTCGAGCGTGCCGGCAACGGACTCGAAGGCGGCGGCTCGATCACGGCCTTCTACACCGTCCTCGCCGAGGGCGACGACCAGCAGGATCCGATTGCCGACTCGGCGCGTGCGATCCTCGACGGACACTTCGTGCTGTCGCGCGCACTCGCCGACCAGGGGCATTACCCCGCGATTGACATCGAGCAGTCGATCTCGCGCGCGATGCACGGCCTCGTTAGCCCCGAGCATTTCGAGGTCGTCCGGCATTTCAAGCAGCTGTTCTCGCGCTACCAGCGTTCGCGCGACCTGATCGCCGTCGGCGCCTACCAGCCCGGCTCGGACCCCCTGCTCGACCGCGCCGTCGCCATGTACCCGAAGCTGGAGGCATTCCTGCAGCAAAGGATCGACGAGCAGGAAAGCTATCCGAACGCGCTTGCGAGCCTCGGTGCACTGTTTGCCCCGGGGTGAGCGCTGTCACGGGCCGAAGTGCCCCCGCTCGTTTAGAATGCCTGCAAACTGACAACAAGCCGGGGCATCCGGCGCAGACCATCTCCGCACCATGAGCAAGCCCTTCCCCCTCAAGCCCCTGCTGGAACTGAGCCAGACGCGCATGGACGATGCGGCGCGCCGACTGGGCGAACTCATCGCCAGCGAGCAGGAGGGCACACGCAAGCTGGAACTGCTGCAGAACTATCGCGACGAATATGAGGCCCGTTTTTTCGAAGCGGCACGCAATGGCATCAGCCCCGACGAGTGGCGCAACTTCAGCGCCTTCATCGGCCGCATCGACGAAGCGATCGCGGCGCAAAAGACCAACGTCGAACGCTCGCGCCAGATGACCGTCGCCGGTCAGAACGCATGGATGACCCAACGCAACAAGGTCAAGGCCTTCGACACGCTGCAAAAGCGCCACGACCTCAGCGAGGCGCGCAAGGAAGCCCGCCTCGAGCAACGACAGTCCGACGAGCACTCCGCCAAACGCTACGCGAACCGCGAAGACAGCGGCGAATCCTGAGTCTCCGTCCCTCGCTCAACAGCTTGGCATGCGCCTTGCTGTAGTCACGGCAGATACAGCCGTAAAAGGGAATCCACCATGTCGAATCAGGTCTTGAGCAGCATGTTGCGCCTGAATGCTCCGTCTGCTGCGGCACAGCCGCTCCAGCGTTCCGCAGAGGGAGGCCGGGCCGGCGGAAGCGAGCTGAACGACGACAGTTTCTCCCGCGCGCTCGACCGCCGCATGAACGCGGCCGAACGCCCCCTCGCTCGCCCGGAACGGGAAAGACCGCAGGAACGCGCTGCGCAGAGGGCGGAACGTCCACGCCGCGACGCATCGGACGAGACGCGACGCAGCGGCGAATCGAATGCACCGGAGCGGACCGACGACACGCAGGGCACGGAAAGGACTCACGCGGAAAAGCCCGGCGATGATGCTGCCCGGGACGCCGACACGGCAGAGGGTGAAGCGCAGGACGGCACGGCCGCCCGGCAGGACGATGACGCAACGGCGGATCCCGCCGCCCAGGCGGCAAGCCTTGCCGCCCTGATGCCGGGCGTTGCCGCCTTGCCGGCAGCTGAAGCCCCCGCGGAAGGCGATGCCCTGCTGACCTCCGACGTGCTCCTCGACACCCCGAAACGCAAGCCTGGTGCATCCACGCTCGGACAACTGATCGCGGAAGCCGCCTCCCGGAACGAGGCGCCGGGAAAGACCGGCGCGGAAGCGGGGAGCGTCGCCGATGCAGTTGCCAGGGTGAAAGCCGACATTGCCGGCGGAAACACCCCCGCAGCGTTCGGCGCACGCCTGCAGATGGCTTCACAACAGTCCGCACCACCGGCACCCGGCCTGCAGGCGATCGAGGCGGACGCGCAGGCAGCAGGCTTGCACGCATCGGCCTTCGCTCCCGGCGCGGCGCGCACGGAACAGACCCCGCCGCAACTGCAGGTCCACACACCGGCCGGCCAACGCGCCTGGGCCGAAGACGTGGGCAACCGCATGATGTGGATGGTGGGGCGCAACGAATCGAAGGCGGAACTCGTCCTCACGCCCGCCCATCTCGGCAAGCTCGAGGTTTCAATCCAGATCAACGGCGACCAGACGACCGCGCATTTTGTTGCCGCCTCTGCCGCGGCACGCGACGCACTCGAACAAGCGATGCCCCGCCTGCGCGAAGTGCTGCAACAGGCTGGCATCAACCTCGGCGAGGCGAACGTGAGCACGCAAGGCGACCAACGCGCCCGGCAGGATTCCGGAAACGGATCCGGTCGCGGGCATCGCGGCGCGAACGGAGCGGATCCGGTCGAGGCCCGGACGGCTCCCCTCGCTCCTGCGTCCTGGTCCCGCACGGGCCTGGGGATGGTCGATACCTTTGCCTGAGGGATGAATTGGGGCCAGTCTTCCCCACTTTTCCGCAATTGGGTAACACGAGTTATCGCGGATAATTCAGTTGTGGAAACAGGAGAACTACATGGCCAAGGCCCCTACCCCCCCTCCCGCAGCAGCTGAAGCCCCCGCACCGGCGCCGAAACGGAGCAAGAAGCTCCTGATCCTGCTGATCGCCGCCGTCGCCATTGTGGCTTTGCTCGCGGCTGTGGTGGTGGGCCTGCTGCTGATGAAGAAGAGCCAGTCAGCCGACGCCGAGACGGAAGAAGCGCCGGCCGTCGCGACTGTGGATCTGAACAAGCCGCCGACCTTCGTGCCGTTGGACCCCTTCGTCGTGAACCTCGCTCCGGCCGAAGGCGAGCGCTACCTCCAGGTCGTCATGGCCCTGCGCGTCACCGATGCGAAGACCGGGGAAAACCTGAAGGCCTTCATGCCGGAGATTCGCCACCAGATCAACCTGCTGCTGTCGAGCAAACTGCCATCCGAACTGTCTACGATGGAAGGGCGCGAAGCGCTCGCGGAAGAGATCGTCCGTCGCACCAACGGGGTACTCGGCACGCCGGCCGCCAAGACGGGCGACGGAAAGGCCACGACCCCCACGGGTCCGATCCAGGCCGTGCTGTTCAACTCGTTCATCATCCAGTAAGAGGACGTCATGTCTTCCGATTTTCTCTCCCAGGATGAAGTCGACGCACTGCTAAAGGGCGTCGCCGGGGAGCCCGAGGAACAGGAAGAGGAACTCGGGGACCAGGCGGGCGTTCGCCCGTACAACCTGGCCACCCAGGAACGCATCGTCCGTGGGCGCATGCCCACGATGGAGCTCATCAACGAGCGCTTTGCCCGCTACCTGCGTATCGGGCTGTTCAACTACATGCACCGCAACGCCGAGGTGTCGGTCGGACCGGTGAAGGTGCAGAAGTACGGCGAATTCGTCCGCAACCTGGTGGTGCCGACGAACCTGAACCTCATCCTGGCCAAGCCCCTGCGCGGCACCGGGCTGATCGTCTTCGACCCGAACCTCGTATTCATCGTCGTGGACAACATGTTCGGCGGCGACGGCCGCTTCCATTCGCGGGTCGAGGGTCGCGACTTCACCCCCACCGAGCAGCGCATCATCCAGGGCATGCTCAACGTCGTATTCACCGAATACACGCGCGCCTGGGCGCCGGTGTTCAAGATCGAGATGGAGTACGTCCGCTCGGAGATGAACTCGCAATTCGCGAACATTGCCACACCGTCGGAAATCGTCATCTCCGCAAGCTTCTCGCTGGAATTCGGCGGTTCGCAGGCGGACATGCACATCTGCTTCCCGTACTCGATGGTCGAGCCGATCCGCGACCTGCTCTATTCGACGATGCAGAGCGACCACCTGAGCCAGGACAACCGCTGGATCAGCCTGCTCTCGCGACAATTGCAAAGCGCCGATGTCGAACTGGTGTGCAACCTCGGCAGCGCGGAAGTCACCCTGCGCGATATCGTCAATATGCGCGTCGGCGACGTGATCCCGATCGACGTGCCCAAGACGCTGGAGGCCGAAGTCGACGGCAGCCCCGTTCTCGAAGTGACCTACGGCAGGCAGGGCACGAATTACGCGATCAGGGTGGAACGCTTCCTCGCCAACGACGACGACTCCACAACATTCGGAGGCCGAAATGGCTGACAACGACAACGATCCCGACAACCAGGTCAGCGAAGACGATTGGGCCGCCGCGATGATGGAACAGGCAGCGGCCGAAACCAGCCCGGACGCGGAGGCGCGCCGCGTTGCCGCGGACCTCGCGGCGGCCGCGGAGTCGCCCTACCAGGCGAAACCCGCCAGCCACCTCTTCCCCGACTTCGGCGCGTCCGCCCCCCGTACGGGCGGACTCAACGACTTCGACATGATCCTGGACATCCCCGTCCAGCTCACCGTCGAACTCGGTCGCACCAAGATCTCGATCCGCAACCTGCTGCAGCTGGCGCACGGCTCGGTGGTGGAGCTCGACGGCCTTGCCGGCGAACCGATGGACGTGCTCGTGAACGGCACGCTGATCGCCCAGGGTGAAGTCGTGGTCGTCAACGACAAGTTCGGCATCCGCCTGACCGATATCATCACCCCCGCCGAGCGGATGCGGAAAATCCGCGGCTGATCCGTCCGGGCCGTCGCTACGGCGGCCCGCAGGATGATGCGGATCGCTCGCGGCAAAGCAGCGAATTGTCCCCCTTTTGCCCGTCTTATTGCCCCCTCGGCAAGACACGCGCACGGGTATGCTTCTCCCATCCCAAGAAGCGCAGATCCGCCGTGACGCAATTTCCGAAACTCCCCAGATCAGTCCGCTTCGTGCCGCTCGCGCTAACTGCTGCAGCCTCGCCGCTCTTCGCCGCAGACGCGGCGACTCCGGCCGCCCCCGGCATCACCGACGGGCTGGGCCAGATGCTGCTGGGCCTCGCCGTGGTCCTCGGGCTGCTGCTGGGCTGCCTGTGGCTGATCAAGAAGCTCTCGGCCCCGCACGGCGCCGCCGCCGGCCTGAAAGTGCTCGGCGCCGTGCCGGTCGGGCCACGCGAGCGCGTCGTGCTCGTCGAAGTCGGCGGTCAGGTGCTGGTGCTGGGGGTCACGCCGACCAATGTCCGTACCTTGCACACCCTGCCCGAGGAGGCACTGCAGAACACATCGCCCGACGCGCCCGCAACGTCCGGCCCCTTCGGGGATTTCCAGGGCTGGCTGAAACGTTCGATGGAGCGTCGCAATGATGCGAAATGACGCCCGCCCGGGATTGATTCGCCTACTCGCTCCATTTGCCCTGCTGCTCCTGCCGGTCGCGGCCGGCGCCCAGGGCCTGCCCGCCATCACCGGAACACCGGCACCGGGCGGAGGCACCACCTACAGCCTCAGCGTACAGACCCTGCTACTGCTCACATCCTTGAGCTTCGTGCCGTCGGTGGTGCTGATGATGACGAGCTTCACGCGCATCATCATCGTCTTCGCGCTGCTGCGTACCGCGATGGGCACGCAGACTTCGCCGCCGAACCAGGTGCTGCTGGGGCTGGCGCTGTTCCTCACCTTTTTCATCATGTCGCCCATCGCTGACAAGGTGTACACCGACGCCTACCTACCAATGTCGCGCAACGAAATCCAGTTCGACCAGGCACTCGAGCGCGCCACGGTGCCCGTGAAGGCGTTCATGCTCAAGCAGGTGCGCGAGCCGGATATCGCGCTGTTTGCCAAGCTGTCGAAGACGCCGCCGGTCGAGAAGGCGGAGGACCTGCCGATGCGCGTCGTCATCCCGGCCTTCGTCACATCCGAGCTGAAAACCGCCTTCCAGATCGGTTTCCTCGTCTTCATCCCCTTCCTCATCATCGACATGGTGGTCGCGTCGGTGCTGATGTCGATGGGCATGATGATGATGTCACCAGTGATCGTTTCCCTGCCCTTCAAGATCATGCTGTTCGTGCTCGTCGACGGCTGGACCCTGCTCATCGGGTCGCTGGTCGGCAGCTTCGCGGTATAGGAGAGGAGTTTCCGCCATGACCCCGGGTACCGTCGTTGATATCGGCCGCCAAGCCGTCGAGATGACCCTGATGCTGGCCGCGCCGATGTTCCTCGCCGCGCTGATCACCGGCCTGATCGTCAGCGTCTTCCAGGCCGCCACGCAGATCAACGAGATGACGCTGACCTTCGTGCCCAAGCTGATCGCCGTGTTCGTCACGATGGTCGTCGCCGGCCACTGGATGATCGCCCTGATCACCGACTTCACGCGGCGCCTGTTCGAGTCAATACCGACGATGATCGGATAGCGCCGGCAATGCTGAGCGTCACCTCCGCCCAGATCGACGCCTGGCTCGCGGCACTCATGTTCCCACTCGCGCGCCTGCTCGGGCTGGTGAGCGCGGCCCCGCTGTTCGGCAACCGTATGGTGCCGGTGCGCATCCGCCTGGCGGTCGGCATGGCGATGGCGATGGCGATCCTCCCCGCACTGCCGCCCATGCCCGAGGTCCCGGCGGACTCGATGCTCGCGCTGGCGATTCTCGCCCAGCAGGCCTTCATCGGCATCGCGATGGGCTTCATTATGCGGCTGATGTTCGCCGCGGTGGACGTCGCCGGCGAGATGATCGGCCTGCAGATGGGCCTGTCCTTCGCGGTGTTCTTCAGTCCGCAGACCGGTGGCCAGACCTCGGTGATCGCCGAATTCCTCGGCCTGCTCACGCTGCTCGTATTCGTTGCGATGAACGGCCACCTGATGCTCGTGAATGTCGTCGTCGCGAGCTTCGAATGGCTGCCGGTCGGCAGGCTGCCCAAGGGCGAGGGGTGGATGCTGATCGCGTCCTACGCCGCCGTAATGTTCGCCTCGGGCCTGCTGCTGGCCCTGCCGATGGTCGCGGCGCTGCTCATCACCAACACGGCACTCGGCGTGCTCACGCGCGCGGCGCCGCAGCTCAACCTCTTCGCAGTGGGTTTCCCGGTGACGCTTTCGGTGGGTTTCGTGGTGCTACTGCTGAGCTTGGGCAGCTTCGCGCCGGTGCTGCAGCACATCTTCGAATCCGGCTTCGACGGCATAGACCGGCTGCTGCGCGCGTTCGTCTAGGCGGGTTCAAATGCCTGGAAAGGTGCGCGAGCGGTGATAGCGCACTTCGCCGCTCGCGACGCGGTGCGCGAACGGGCGGGTGGAATCGATACCTTCCTCGAAACGCATCACGTCGAATCCGGCCAATCCCTTCGATTCGGCAATTTCCCGCGCATTGCGGACGAAGACCTGACGCGCCTCGCCCTCCCCGCCGGTAACCAGCCTCTTCATGCGCAGGTCGAAGCGCACGCGCTCCTCGTCGAGCCGGGTCACCGAGATGTCCCAGGTCGGCGCCAAGGGATCGTAGATCGCATAGGCGATCAATGCCCCGCCGATGAACTCGGGCTCGAACAGGTCCAGTTCCGACGCCGTGAGCGCGGCTCCCACACCAGCGGCGACCTTCGTGCCGTGATCCTGCAGCAGCGCGCAACCCGTGAACACGGGCAGGATCAGGCACAGCGCGAAGCGGGCAGGCACGCGAAACACGTTCGGGACCTCAGCTGAGCAGATTGAAGAGCGACAGACCCGTCACACGCACATAGGACTGCTGTGCGGCCTCGAGAATCGTTTGCTGCTGCGTGAAACGCGAGATGGCCTCGTTGTAGTCGAGATCCTGCAAGCGCGACAGCGTCTCGGCGTACTGCTGGTCCTGGACCGCAGCCAATTCGCCCAGCGCGTCGAGTTCGACCATGCGCGAACCGACCGAGGCGCGTATCGTGCTGACGTTCTCCAGCGCCACGTCCATCTCGCCGATCGCTTGGGATACCGCAGTCGCCTTGTTACTGGCCGGATCCCTGAGCGCGGTGATGAACTGCGAGATTGCACCGAACACCCGCGACTCCCCGCTCGCCGGATCGGCCATGAACACCTTGCTGCCCGGCTCGGCGACGGGCATCACACGGGTCGAGCCGACCTGCATGGCGCGCTCGCCGTCATCACCGTCGTAGATCACCGGTCCCGGGCCGGCCGACGGAACCGCCGCACCACCGGAGAAGGCCGCCTGCGCCGTCTGGTAGCCGGCGAACTGGAAGTCCCCGGTCGCGTCCTTGCCGTTGGCGATGCCCAGAAGGGCGCCGAACTGCGCCTCAAGGTCGGTCGCGATCGCCTCGTACTCGCTGGCGCTGAACGCGCCGTTGCCCGCCTCCACCGCGCGCGTGCGGATGTAGGTCAGGACGTCGGTAATGCTCCCGAGATTGCTCTCGAGCGATGCGAGCGCATCCTTCGCATAGCCCTGATTGGTCTCGAACTGCGTATTGACGGCCTTCGATTGCGTGACTTCGAGCGCACGGGATGCGCCGATCGGGTCGTCCGACGGGCTCAGAATGCGCCGCCCGGAGGCAAGCTGCTGCTGCGTATGCAGGAGATCCGCGCTCTGCCGCATCATCGAGTTGCGGCCCGCGTCGAAGATCATGCTGGTCGAGATTCTCATGATTTCACCCCGCTCAACGCGAAATCGACAGGATTTCGTCGAACAGCGTCCCGGCGACCGACATGACCCGCGCCGCGGCTTGGTAAGATTGCTGGAAGCGGATCAGGTTCGCCGCCTCTTCGTCGAGATTGACCCCCGAAAGGGCCTGCTGCGCGTCGATCGCCTGCTGCAACTGCGATTCCTGGCTGCGTTCGCCGATCTGCACCTCGCGCGTCTTGTTGCCGACGAAGCTGACCAGTTGCGCGTACGCCGACTGGAAGGTCGCCGTGTCGCCGTTCATGACCTTTTCCGTCTGCAGCGCGGCAAGCCGCAGCGCATTCTCGTTGTTGCTCCCGCCCGCTCCCACGGTCGCCGTGGGCGCCCCCGATGCGGCGACCTTGCGCGGATCGGTGAGCACGACGGCGAAGGCACCGGCCGCCTCGCGCCGCCCGAGATCCGTGGCGGCGAAGCTGCTCAGATCCTTGAAGAAGGCAATGCCGGTCGTTGTCCCGTCGAGGTCGTACCCCGCGGCATGGATCGTGTTGAACTCGGACGACACCGCAATCGCGAGATCTCCCAGTTGTTCGCGTGCCGCGTTGAGCGTCTCGTTGCGGAAACGCAGGTAGCCACCGAGCTGGCCGCCGGTGAGCACCGAGTCGGGCATCAGCACCGAGCCGCCGCCGGGCGTCGCCAGGCGAATCTCGCCACGGAAGGGGTCGGACGGCACCGACGAATCCGCCGCGACGACGAGTTGCGATACCGCGGTACCGACGACGAGCGGCTGGCCGCTGCCGATGAACACGCTGAGCGAGCCGTCCGACTCGGTCGTCGTACTCACTTTCACCAACTTGTTCAGCTCCGCAACGAGGTTGTCGCGCTGGTCCAGCAGATCGTTCGCCGGGATCGAGGTCCCGCCCACCTGGGCGAGCGCGATGCGCTCGTTGATGTCGGATATCTGGCGCGCATAGGCGTTGATCGAGTCGACCGCGCTGACGATCTGGCCCTCGTTGATATCGCGAATCTCGTTGAGACGAGTATTGAGCCCGTTGAAGCGCGCCGCGAGCGACTCCGCGCTGGAGATGAGCGCCTGACGTGCCGGGACGCTCGACGGATTCGTCGCAACATCCTGCACGCCGGCAAAAAAGTCCGCCAGTGCGGGCGACAGGCCCGAGCTGGTGTCGGCGAGCAGGTTGTCGATCTGCGAAATTTGCGTGTTGTAGGCGGAAAATTCCTCCTTGCGCGCCGATGCGTTGAGCACCTGCTGGCTGAGGAACTGGTCGTACTGGCGCCGCACGCCATCGACCTCGACGCCCTGACCGAAGAAGCCGGCCCCGGAGAAGAACGGATCCGCCGTGGTCAGGATCGTCGTCTGGCGATTGAAGCCCGGCGTGTTGGCGTTCGTGATGTTATGGCTGGTCGTCAACAGGTTCGCTTGCGAACTGTTGATGCCCGTCAGACCGATGCTCAGTAGTCCAGCCATGATGTTTCCCTCGTTACCGCTGCTCTTGCGACATTAGTAAGCAAGACCCCTGCCAGAGGCAGATCTGCCCTGCCAACTGCGGTTCATCCCGCCAGCGCCGTGCGCAACGTGGCGCCGCCGAGGATGCGCGTGAGCTTGTCCGCGTACATGGGATCGGTCGCGTAGCCCGCCTGCTGCAGGCTGCGGGCGAACCCCGCGGCGTCGGTCTGCCCCAGCACCTCCGCATAGCGCGGATTGCCGCGCAGCAGGTTCGCGTAGTCGCGAAATGCCTCGGCATACGAGCCGTAGGCACGAAAACGCGCGTTTTCCGTATAGGGACGGCCGTTCGCGTATTCGGTAACCGGCACCTCGACCACAGCGCCCTTCCAGTTCGGCCCCGCCTTGATGTTGAAAAGGTTGTAGCTCGGCGAACCGTCAGCGCGGCGCAGCTCGCCACGCCCCCAGCCCGTCTCCAGCGCCGCCTGCCCGACCATGAAATGCGCGGGGATACCCGTGCTGCGGCTGGCTTCACCCGCGTGTGCCCACACGCGATTGACGAAATCGCGCGCGCCTTCTGGGACAGGGCGCGATGACGATTGCACCTCCACCGCCTCCCCGGCGTCGCCCGCCCCCCGAAGCCCGCCGGCATCACCACGTGGCTTGCCGATCGCCGCACCGAGCCGAGCGGCAAACTCCGCCAGTTCGTCAGGATCGACGGCGGCGTTTGCCGCCGGCAACTCGCCACCGGCAACGATTGCCGCCCGCCGCGGAATGCGCGACACATCGAGGCTGCTTTCACCGTCCCCAGCCTGGGCAGGAGCTTCGCCGCCAAGCTGCCGCACGATCGCGTCGGCGAGGCCGACACCGCGCCCCTGCGCCATGTTCATCGCCATCTGCTGATCCTGCAGCGCCTGGAAGAGCCGCGTCTGGTCGCTGTCGAACATGCCCGTCGAAGGCATCGCATCGCGCATCGACTTCAGCACCATCTGCATGAACAGCGCCTCGAACTGCTTGGCCGCCGCGCGCAGGCCCTCGGGCGAGTTGCCGTCGCGCGCCAGTCGCTTCATGTCGGCAAGCGCCCGCGGATCCATCGCGTTTATCTGGGTGGCGGCAACCATGTCAGATTACCTCCAACTCCGCGCGCAGCGAACCCGCGGCCTTCATCGCCTGCAGGATGCTCACGAGATCCATCGGTGTGGCGCCGAGGGCGTTCAGCGCTTTCACGACCTCCGCGAGGTTCGCACCGCTGCGCACGTTGTGCAGCGTGCCCTGCCCCTGCTTGATATCCACCGATCCACTCTGCGTCGTCACCGTGCGGCCGCCGGATAGCGGCGCCGGCTGGCTCACCGCGGTATCGACGCCCACCGTGACGGTCAGGTTGCCGTGGGCGACAGCGACGTTCTGCAGCGTCACGGCCTGGTTCATCACCACCGAACCGGTGCGCGAATTGACGATCACCTTCGCCGCCTGGAGCACCGGCGTGACCTCGAGGTTCTCCAGCTTGCCGAGGAAGGCCACGCGGTCGGAGGGATCGAGCGGCGCGCGCACCTGGATGCTGCGCCCGTCGAGTGCCTGCGCGGTCCCGCCGGAAGTCGCCTGATTGATCACATCGACGACGCGGCGCGCGGTGCCGAAATCGGTGTCCTTGAGCTCGAAGGTCACGAACTCGCCCTGCGCGAGCGCGGTGGGTACGGCACGCTCGACCGTCGCGCCGCCGGGAATGCGCCCGGCCGACAGGTGATTGATCGTCTGCGAGGCACCGCCGCCCGCAGCCCCTGCCCCGCCCACCAGCAGATTGCCCTGCGCGACGCCATACACCTGCCCGTCGGCGCCCTTCAGCGGCGTCATCACCAACGTGCCGCCGCGCAGGCTCTTCGCATTGCCGATCGACGACACCGTAACATCGATCTGCTGCCCGGGCCGCGCGAACGGCGGCAGGCTCGCAGTGACCATCACCGCCGCGACGTTCTTAAGCTGCAGGTTCGTGCCCGGCGGCAACGTCACCCCCATGTTGCCGAGCATGTTGATGATGCTCTGCACCGTGAAGGGCGTCTGCGTGGTCTGGTCGCCGCTGCCGTCGAGACCGATCACGAGGCCGTAACCGACGAGCTGGTTCTCGCGCACCCCGGCAATCGTCGCCAGATCCTTCAGCCGTTCGGCCGCGAACGCCGTTCCCGCGACGAGCATCACCAGCACGCACGCGAGCGCGCGAACAAGCCTGCCATTGCCCCACATCATCGACTCCCGCGACGCATCCATGCGCTCAGAACGGCGACACCGCAACGAAAAAGCGCTGCAGCCATCCCATCGTGTTCGATTCGTCGATATAACCGCTACCCTTGTATTCGATCCGCGCATCCGCGACTTGCGTCGACTGCACCGTGTTCGCGGCCGTCACGGTGTTCGGATTGATCACACCGGAAAAGCGGATGAACTCGTTGCCCTGGTTGATCGCCATCTGCTTCTCGCCGGACACGAGCAGGTTGCCGTTCGGATACACCTCGATCACCGTTACCGTGATCGTGCCGTTGAACACGTTGTTCGCCGCCGACGCGCCCGCCCCCTCGAAATCCGATTCCACGCCGGCCTGCAGATTCATGCCCGCGAGGCCCGACAGCGGCACCTTCGACGCTGCCGTGATGCCGCCAGTGACGTCCGAGGCACGCGATGCGCTGCTGTTGGCGCGCTTCTGCGCGGTGTTGCGTTCGACCAGATTGATCGTCAGCGTGTCGCCGACGAGCCGTGCGCGACGGTCCTCGAACAGCGGACGCAGTTGCGCGGTCTGGTAGATCGAGCCGTTCGCGGGCGCCATCTGCGCGCGTGCCTCCGGCCGCACCGTCATCGGCTGATGCACTACCGTCGGCGGCGTCGAATAGATCGACGCGCAACCCGACAGCAGCAGCACCGCAATCGCCCCCAGCACCTGACGCATCATGATCCGCTCCTTACAGCTGCGTCAGCCGTCCCAGCATCTGGTCTGACGTCTGCACCGCCCGCGAATTGAGCTCGTAGGCGCGCTGCGTCGTGATCATGTTCACCAGTTCCTCGGCGACGTTCACGTTCGAGGTTTCGACGTACTGCTGATTAAGCACGCCCGCACCGTTGGTCCCGGGCGCATTGGGCGTCGCGACGCCGCTCGAGGCGGTCTCGCGGAACAGGTTCTCGCCCGCGCTCGACAGGCCCCCCGGATTCACGAAGGTCGCGATCTGGATGTTGCCCACCACCGTCGGCGCAGTCTGGCCGGCCTGCAGCACGCTCACGGTGCCGTCCTTGCCGATCGTGATCGTCTGCGCGTCGTTCGGGATGATGATCGCCGGTTCGAGCGGATAGCCGCTCGCCGTCACGATCTGCCCCTGCGAGTCGAGCTGGAATGCGCCGTCGCGCGTGTAGGCTGGCGTGCCGTCCGGCAGCGTCACCTGGAAATAGCCGTTGCCCTGCACCGCCATGTCGAGCGGATTGCCCGTCTGCTGCAGGTTGCCCTGCGTGTGGATGCGCTCGGTCGCCACCGTGCGCACGCCGGTGCCGATCTGCAGGCCGCTGCCGATCTGGTTCTGCTGCGTGTTCTGCGCGCCCGGCTGACGGATCGTCTGATAGAGCAGATCCTCGAACACGGCGCGTGCACGCTTGAAACCATTGGTGGAAACGTTCGCGAGGTTGTTCGAAATCACGTCCAGCTGGGTCTGCTGCGCCTCCAGGCCGGTCCGTGCAATCCACAATGAGCGAATCATGATCCTGACTCCCTTTCCTTCGCAGGCAGACGGTCTGCCTGCAGTCTCGGGGTCAGTTTACGGCGCGAACGATCGGCTCAATCGCGCGAACACCCGCCGAAAACACCCGCTAATTCCCCTACCCGCCCGCCACCCGTCAGCGGGCGGAAAGCACCTGCGCACCCGCCCGATCATTCGCCTCGGCGGTCTGCAGCATCTTGGTCTGCATCTCGAACTGCCGCGCCAGCGAGATCATCTGCACCATCTGGTCGACCACGCTCACGTTGCTGCCCTCAAGGTACCCCCCCGCCACGCGCACGTTCTCGTCCTGCGGCGCCACGGCACCATCCTGCAGACGGAACAACCCGTCGTCGCCACGCACCAGCGAGGCCTCGGGCGGATTCACGAGCTTGAGCCGGCCGATCACGTTGATGACGTTCTCGGCCCCGCCCGCCTGGAGCGCTGAAATCGTGCCGTCCTTGCCGATCAGGAACTCGTTGTCCGGCGGGATCGTCACGGGACCGCCGTCGCCCAGCACAGGCAGGCCGCTGCGCGTCTGCACGACGCCGTTCGGACTCAGCTGCAGGCTGCCGTCGCGCGTGTAGGCCTCGCGCCCGTCCGGCAACTGCACCACCAGCCAGCCCTTGCCTTCGACCGCCACGTCCAGAGGTCGCCCGGTGTGCTGCATGGGGCCCGCCTCGAAGTTCGACGCCACGCTCGCGTCGACGACGAAGGCGCGCGTCGCGAGCCCTTCGCCCTGCACCGGGACCGCGCGTAACTTGTGAAGCTCCGCACGAAAACCCGTTGACGTGGCGTTCGCCAGGTTGTGGGACACGGCAGCCTGCTGGCCCATCGTGTGCTTCGCCCCGGTCATCGCCGTGTAGATCAGCCGATCCATGATCCGTTCCCCCTATCCCGCGAATCGTGCTATGCCGATCAGCGCAGGTTCACCAGCGTCTGCAGGATCTGATCCTGGGCGCGCACCGACTGCGCATTGGCCTGGTAGGCGCGCTGCTGCACGATGAGCTGGACCAGTTCCGCCGTGAGGTCCACGTTCGCCTCCTCGATCGAACCCGCGTTCAGCAAACCGAGGTTCGCGCTGCCCGGCACGCCGACGATCGGCTGGCCCGAATCCGGCGACTCCGCCCACAGGTTGCCACCCAGCGACAACAATCCGTTGGGGCTCTGGAAGTTCGCCAGCACCACCTGGCCGAGATCGCGGCTCTGACCGTTGCTGTAGCGCCCGAGGATCACGCCGTCGTCGCCGATCGTGATGCCGGTCAGGCGACCGGACGCGAAACCGTCCTGGCGCAGCGTATTGACGCCGAACGCGCTACCGAACTGCGACGAATCCGCCAAATCGAAGCTGATCGTCTGCGTTGCCGAAGCGCCGGTGCCTGCAAACTCCGGGAAGGTGAGGTCGAACTGGCCACCCGCAGTCATCGTGCCAGCGGTGTCGAACTGCAGCGGCGAGCCCGGCGCCGGAATCGCGATCGCGTCGCCCGTGCCATCGACCTGGTAGAACCCATCCCACGTGCCCGCAGCGGTCTTCTGGAAGAAGAAGGTCAGTGTATGCGCGTTGCCCAGCGTGTCGTAGGCGGTCGCCGAAGTCGAGAAGTTGTACCCCCCCGCAGCCGTGTTCGTGCGGTCGAGCGGTGTCGGGTTGGTTACGTCAAAGGACGGCGAGATCGGCTCGCGCGAGTCAAAGTTCATCGCTAGCGTCATCTGCGAAGACGGATTCGGCTGCACGTCGGAGAAATCGAGTTGCAGGCGCTGCGGCTCGCCCCCGGTCAGGATCACGCCGTTCGTCGCCGCGTAACCGGTGAGCTGGAAGCCCTGCGAATTGACGATGAAGCCGTCCTTGTTCACATCGAACTGCCCGTTGCGCGAGTAGGCAATCGACCCATCCGGCGAGGACATGCGGAAGAAGCCGTTGCCGTTGATCGCGACGTCCAGCGGATTGTTCGTCGTCGTGATGTTCCCCTGCGAGAACAGTTGCGTCACCGCCCCAATCGCCGAACCGATACCCACCTGCACGCCGGCCGCAGCGCCATTCAGCGCCGCCGCGAACACGTCGGAGAACTCCGCGCGCCCCGCCTTGAAGCCGACCGTATTCGCGTTCGCGACGTTGTTGCTGATGACATCGAGGGCCTTTGCTGACGAGTTAAGTCCGCTCAAACCTTGCTGGAAAGCCATGGCCGTCTCCCTGGAAACTCGATCTCAAACAATTCTTCAAACGATCTGCCGGACATCGGACATCTTGAAGATGCCCATGTCCCCAACCTGCAGATCGGTACCCTTGGTGCCGCGCACCACGCTGGTCACCGCACCGAATTCGAGGGCTTCCGCCGTAATCGGCTTGCCGCCGGTCACCGCCTCGATGCTCACCTTGTACTTGCCGTTCGCTGCGCGGCTACCGTCGAGCGTCGTGCCGTCCCACTGGAAGTTGTGCGTCCCTGCATCGAAGGAACCCAAGTCCACCGCCGCCACCTCCAGGCCCTGCGCATCCTTGATGTGCATCGTCACCGCATCGGCCGGCACGTCGAGCGCAAAGCCGCCGATCGACCCCGCGTCGCCCAGCTTCAGGCCCGAGCCCGGAACCAGCACGCCACGCCCCACCAGCGACGCCGCCTGCATCGACTCGGAAGACTGCTGACCCTCAAGGATCTGGGTCAGCATCGTGTTGAGCCGCTCGATGCCATCGACCGTGCTGATCTGCGCGAGCTGCGAAGTCACTTGGGCGTTGTCGAGCGGATTCATCGGATCCTGGTTCTTCAACTGCGCCGTCAGCAGCGTCAGGAAGCGCCCCTGGCTATCCACCTCGTCCTTCGACGAAGCACTGTCCTTGCGCCCGAGCAAGGCCAATGCCGACTCGGCCGCAGCGGACACGTTGTTATTCACCGTTGCCATGATCGCTCCTCAAACCTTACTGGCCGATCTGCAGCGTCCGCTGCAGCAAGGTGCGCGCCGTGTTCATCACTTCCGCGTTGTTCTGGTAGGCGCGTGAGGCCGAAATCATGTTGGTCATCTCCTCGACCACATTCACGTTCGACATCTCGACATAGCCCTCAGCGTTCGCCGCCGGATTGCTCGGGTCATAAGTCAGGCGCCCGGGTTCCGCGCTCTCGACGACGTTCGAAACCGTGACGCCGACGCTGTTCGGCCCCGACACCGGCGCAGCGGTGAACACCACCTGCTTCGCACGATAGGGCTGGCCGTCCGGCCCCGCGACGCTATCCGCATTCGCCAGGTTCGACGCCGTGGCGTTCAGCCGCGCCGACTGCGCATGCAGCGCGGACCCGGCGATCGCAAATACATTAAACATGCTCATGGACGCCTACCCTCCCCTTACTGGCCGGTGATCGCCGTCTGCATGCTGCGCAGCAGGCCGTTGATGAAGGTCACGCTCGCCTCGTAGTGCACCGAGTTCTCGGCAAAGGCGGCGCGCTCCACGTCCATGTTCACCGTATTGCCGTCCACGCTGGACTGGAACTCGCGGCGATACCCGACATAGGCGCCGAACTGCATCTGCTCCGCTACATCGAGGTGGCGCGAAGACGTGCTCGCCAACGCGAGCGGCCCCATGCGTTCACTGAGCGCCCCCTTCAGCGCGGAGCGGAAATCGATGTCGCGCGCCTTGTAATTCGGGGTATCCGCGTTCGCGATATTCGACGCCAGCATCTGCTGCCGCTGCGCCTGCAGGTTCAGTGCCGACTGATGAAACTGCAGCGCGCTGTCGAGTTGGGTTTTCATGGCATCACCTCAAGTTCTGTCGCCAACGGCCGTTAAGCTCTTCATCGGCCGGCACCGGGTTCATTGCACCTTCCATGCCAGCAATCTTAGTCCCGCACCGGCAAGCCCCTAACCGCGATAAGACCGGCAAATACCGGCCAATTCCGCCGCTTTCCACAGTGAGGCGGCAGCGCCCGGCAAGCGCCGGCGGAAAACTTTGCCGGTTGCCGTTCGGCCGGCCGCATGGTGGAATGCGCCCATGCTTTCGAACCGACTCATGCGACTTTTCTTCCGCAACGCCATCATCTCCCTGCTTGCCCTGGGCCCCACGTTCGCGGCCGGCATCGCCGCCGCACAGCAGCCCCTGCCGCCAGTCCGCCAAGCCGTGATGGCGTTTCTCGGCGAGCAGACTTCGGGCCTGCCGGGCAAGGTCGGAATCACCGTAGATGGGGTCGACCCGCAGAACCAGCTCCCGGCGTGCTCCGAACTCGTTCCCTTCCTCCCTCCGGGTACACGCGCCTGGGGTCGGATCAATGTCGGCGTCCGCTGCGACTCTCCCGTCGTCTGGACGATCTATGTGCCTGCACAGATCTCCGTCGTCAGCGACTACCTGGTTGCCGCACGTCCGATCCGTGCCGGCCAGGTGATCGCACCGACAGATCTTGAGCGCCGCAGCGGAGATCTCGCCGCCGAAGCCCCCAACACCCTCACCGACATGACTCAGGCGGTCGGCCACAACGCCCGTTTCACCATCGCCGCAGGCAATACGCTGCGGACCGACATGCTCCGCCTGCCGCAAACGGTGCGGCAGGGCCAGAACGTCAAGGTCATCGGAACCGGTAGCGGCTTTACCGTCACCAATGAAGGACGCGCGCTCAATGCCGCGGCCGCAGGAGAACCCGTCCGCGTGCGACTCGGGAGCGGCCAGGTTGTCTCGGGCAAAGCGCGTGGCGACGGCGTCGTCGAGCTCGATTTCTGATCTCGCAACCCGTCGAAATATTTGCCTAAAGTTTTCGCCCCGGCGGTCGTAAACACGATCAGAGACCGCTTAATGGGAGTAGCGCCATGAAAATCGAAGGAACGCTCAAACCGCCGGGTTCCGCCCCCGTGGCAGAGGCCCGCGAAAAACGTCCGGCCAGCACGACGGTCGCCACCGCGGCGAATGAAAAGGTCGAACTGTCCTCGCTATCGTCGAGCCTCAACAAGGCCGAAGCCGCGATGGCCTCGACCCCCGAGATCGACCGCGGCCGTGTCGATGAAATCCGTCAGGCGATCAGCGAAGGACGCTTCAAGATCGACGCCAACCGCATCGCCGACGGACTCATCGACAGTGTGCGCCAGATGCTAGACGCGCAGAAATAGTGTCCGTGAGCCTGCAACCCGAACTTCAACGGCTCGTCCAGCTGATCGACAGCGAGGCAGTATTGTTGCGCGGCTTCCTTGCGCTGCTTGAACGCGAGGAAGCCCTGCTTCTCGCCGGCGATGCCGACGGCCTCCTCGTCCTCACCCGCGAAAAGACCGAGCGCTTTCACCAGCTGCAGCGCATCCACAACGACCGCGCCCTGTTGCTTGGCAAGCTGCGTCGGCCGAACACCGATGCGGCGATCCGCAACGTGTGCCAGCCCTTGCCCGACACGATCAGGCGCTGGGATGAAATTCACACGCTCGCACGCGATGCGCAGGCCCGCAACGAACTGAACGGCAAGCTGATCTCCGAGCGCCTCCAGCACAATCAGGCCGCCATGTCGATCCTGCTCGAAGCCGCCCGGAAGCCGCAGCTCTACGACGCCGCCGGCATCGCCCGCCCCAGCAGCGGCGGCCGGCATCTCGGCAGCGCCTGAATAAAAGGCAAAGGGCACGGCGGAGATCGCCCTGGCGAGCCCTCGCTACCTGCGACGTGCCCTTCCCCTCCTACGGCAACGCAAAATCGGCGCACTCTCCGCGCCGCCGTCGGTCAAATCCGAACGACCTTCAACAGGTAATCCCCGTACGGCTCGCCCGCCTTCTCAGAGCCCGCCCAGATCCTCGATTGCATCCACGACCATGCTCGTACCAATCGCAATCATCAGGATATCCCCCGCAACGCGGACAAACTTGTGCCCTGCAGGTGGAACCCCGAGTTCAACGACGAGCGCAGGCGGCAGATCGTAATACACGACATCCCGCGGCAACGTCCGCCCCACCGACCACTTTCTTGCCTGCCCGGGCGGCATACAGCCATTGCCCTTTTTGGCAAGCCCGGGAGGACACTTTCCCGAAACGCCTTCGCGAGCGAAATACTCGCGGATCACCGTCCGCTCGCGCGTCTCAAACCGAGTCACCACATGGCGTCCGCCATCATCGCGCGAACGTACAACGCGATCCCGGCCATCCCGATCCGCGGATCCCCTTCCGTCCCGCTCGACCTTCGGCTGCCCTGCCCCCTTCCCGCCGTGCCCCTTGTCACCACGCTCCTGGTGTCCGCCCTTACTGCCTCCACCCGCGTGATCGGGCTTCTCCGCATACACGAAACCACATCCCAACAGACCCGCAAGCAGCGCGACTATGACTTGCGCCTTGCGCAAACGGAATGGTTGCATCGTCTATCTCCTCGAAATTGGTCAGATTCGTGGGCCACAAATCCTCCGGCACCGGTTCAGGGCAACGCACGGAGGCCTAGCGGAGGTTGACAACAACATACACCAACTTGCGCCGGTGCCGAACACGCGACACATCGTTAACGCAAAAACCCGCTGACCTGAGGTCAGCGGGTTTTTATTGTAGTTAGTCTGACGATGACCTACTTTCGCACTCAAGGAGAGCACTATCATCGGCGCGGTCCTGTTTCACTGTCCTGTTCGGGATGGGAAGGAGTGGTTCCGGGACGCTATGGTCGTCAGACTGTAAGGGGTCACAAAGGGGAGAAGTAGGGAGTGTGTGGGGTGTGTGATTGTATGGCGTGTTGAGTTCGCTGTGATCCAGGGTTATAGGATCAAGCCTCACGGGCAATTAGTATCGGTTAGCTTAACGCATTACTGCGCTTCCACACCCGACCTATCAACGTTGTGGTCTTCAACGACCCTTCAGGGGGCTCGAGGCCCCGGGGAAGTCTCATCTTGAGGCGAGTTTCCCGCTTAGATGCTTTCAGCGGTTATCTCTTCCGTACTTAGCTACCCGGCGATGCGACTGGCGTCACAACCGGTACACCAGGGGTACGTCCACTCCGGTCCTCTCGTACTAGGAGCAGGTCCTCTCAAACTTCCAGCGCCCACGGCAGATAGGGACCAAACTGTCTCACGACGTTTTAAACCCAGCTCACGTACCACTTTAAATGGCGAACAGCCATACCCTTGGGACCGGCTACAGCCCCAGGATGTGATGAGCCGACATCGAGGTGCCAAACTCCGCCGTCGATGTGAACTCTTGGGCGGAATCAGCCTGTTATCCCCAGAGTACCTTTTATCCGTTGAGCGATGGCCCTTCCATACAGAACCACCGGATCACTATGACCTGCTTTCGCACCTGCTCGACTTGTCGGTCTCGCAGTCAAGCCGCCTTTTGCCATTGCACTATCAGTACGATGTCCGACCGTACCTAGGCGACCTTCGTACTCCTCCGTTACCTTTTGGGAGGAGACCGCCCCAGTCAAACTGCCTGCCATGCACGGTCCCCGACCCGGATTCACGGGCCCAGGTTAGAACCTCAACGACACCAGGGTGGTATTTCAAGGTTGGCTCCACGGCAACTGGCGTCACCGCTTCAAAGCCTCCCACCTATCCTACACAAGTCCCGTCAAAGTCCAATGCAAAGCTACAGTAAAGGTTCATGGGGTCTTTCCGTCTAGCCGCGGGGAGATTGCATCTTCACAAACATTTCAACTTCGCTGAGTCTCAGGAGGAGACAGTGTGGCCATCGTTACGCCATTCGTGCAGGTCGGAACTTACCCGACAAGGAATTTCGCTACCTTAGGACCGTTATAGTTACGGCCGCCGTTTACCGGGGCTTCGATCAAGAGCTTGCACCCCATCACTTAACCTTCCGGCACCGGGCAGGCGTCACACCCTATACGTCCACTTTCGTGTTTGCAGAGTGCTGTGTTTTTAATAAACAGTCGCAGCCACCGATTCTCTGCGGCCCCTTCGCCCTTCGGATGTACTCCTACAAGCTAATGGGGCATACCTTCTCCCGAAGTTACGGTATCAATTTGCCGAGTTCCTTCTCCTGAGTTCTCTCAAGCGCCTTAGAATTTTCTTCCTGCCCACCTGTGTCGGTTTGCGGTACGGTCGATTTTAGACTGAAGCTTAGAGGCTTTTCCTGGAAGCATGGTATCAATCACTTCGGTCTCGAAGAGACCTCGTCATCACGCCTTGGCTCAGCCCCGCGGATTTGCCTACGGGGCACGCCTACACGCTTAAACCGGGACGTCCAACACCCGGCTGACCTAACCTTCTCCGTCCCCCCATCGCATCTAAAACCGGTACGGGAATATTGACCCGTTTCCCATCGACTACGCATTTCTGCCTCGCCTTAGGGGCCGACTCACCCTGCGTCGATGAACGTTGCGCAGGAAACCTTGGGCTTTCGGCGAGGGTGCTTTTCACACCCTTTATCGCTACTCATGTCAGCATTCGCACTTCCGATACCTCCAGCATCCCTCTCGAGACACCTTCGCAGGCTTACGGAACGCTCCCCTACCATCTCTTTCGAGATCCGCAGCTTCGGTTCATGGCTTGAGCCCCGTTACATCTTCCGCGCAGGACGACTCGACTAGTGAGCTATTACGCTTTCTTTAAAGGGTGGCTGCTTCTAAGCCAACCTCCTAGCTGTCTATGCCTTCCCACTTCGTTTCCCACTTAGCCATGTATTTGGGACCTTAGCTGGCGGTCTGGGTTGTTTCCCTCTTGTCCCAGGACGTTAGCACCCCAGGACTGTCTGCCGTATATCACTTTGCGGTATTCGGAGTTTGCTATCGCGGGGTAGATCGCAGTGACCCCCCCAACGATTACAGTGCTCTACCCCCGCAAGTGTCCGTACGACGCACTACCTAAATAGTTTTCGGGGAGAACCAGCTATTTCCGGATTTGTTTAGCCTTTCACCCCTATCCACAGCTCATCCCCTAATTTTTCAACATTAGTGGGTTCGGACCTCCAGTACCTGTTACGGCACCTTCATCCTGGCCATGGATAGATCATCCGGTTTCGGGTCTACGCCCAGCAACTATGTCGCCCTTATCAGACTCGGTTTCCCTACGCCTCCCCTATTCGGTTAAGCTCGCTACTGAACGTAAGTCGCTGACCCATTATACAAAAGGTACGCAGTCACCCCACAAGGAGGCTCCCACTGTTTGTATGCATGCGGTTTCAGGATCTATTTCACTCCCCTCCCGGGGTTCTTTTCGCCTTTCCCTCACGGTACTGGTTCACTATCGGTCGATCACGAGTATTTAGCCTTGGAGGATGGTCCCCCCATCTTCAGACAGGATTTCTCGTGTCCCGCCCTACTTGTCGCACGCTCAGACCCGCCACCTACTTTTCGCATACGGGACTATCACCCTGTGTTGTCGGACTTTCCAGACCGTTCTGCTAAGTAAATGGTTTAGTCGTGCAGGCTGCTCCCCGTTCGCTCGCCACTACTTGGGGAATCTCGGTTGATTTCTGTTCCTGCGGCTACTTAGATGTTTCAGTTCGCCGCGTTCGCCTCCTCTGGCCTATGTATTCAGCCAGGGATACTCCAAAAGGAGTGGGTTTCCCCATTCGGACATCGGGGGATCAAAGCTCCATTGCCAGCTCCCCCCCGCTTTTCGCAGGCTTGCACGTCCTTCATCGCCTGTGATCGCCAAGGCATCCACCACATGCACTTAGTCGCTTGATCCTATAACCCTGGACCCTGTCGCCAGGGATCCACGTCATAGGCGAACTCACGCTTGTGCGCCGCCACCGACCGCTGGTTCAAAGCGTCGATGACGACAATGCAATCACACAACCCATGTTCGATCTTCGTCTTCACGCGCCGCTGACACAGCGCAACGAAGATCGCACACTTTACTTCTTCCACTTTGTTAAAGAACACTGGCACTAGGCCTAAGCACTACGCACCCCGTGCGCACTGCTTAGCCCTACTCGCGAGCCCCTGTCGCTGCCCATCGAAACGATGGTGGAGGATGACGGGATCGAACCGACGACCCCCTGCTTGCAAAGCAGGTGCTCTCCCAGCTGAGCTAATCCCCCTCAGGATCCGGTGGTGGGTCTGGTTGGGTTCGAACCAACGACCCCCGCCTTATCAAGACGGTGCTCTAACCAGCTGAGCTACAGACCCTCGTCAGACTCGAGGCTCTTGCCTGAACAACCGATAAGTTGTGAGTACTCGGACAGCGGACCTGTCTCTTGAAAGGAGGTGATCCAGCCGCACCTTCCGATACGGCTACCTTGTTACGACTTCACCCCAGTCATGAATCTCACCGTGGTAAGCGCCCTCCCGAAGGTTAAGCTACCTACTTCTGGTGAAACCCACTCCCATGGTGTGACGGGCGGTGTGTACAAGACCCGGGAACGTATTCACCGCAGCATGCTGATCTGCGATTACTAGCGATTCCGACTTCACGTAGTCGAGTTGCAGACTACGATCCGGACTACGATCGGCTTTAAGGGATTGGCTCCAGCTCGCGCTTTGGCAGCCCTCTGTACCGACCATTGTATGACGTGTGAAGCCCTACCCATAAGGGCCATGAGGACTTGACGTCATCCCCACCTTCCTCCGGTTTGTCACCGGCAGTCTCGCTAAAGTGCCCAACTAAATGATGGCAATTAGCGACAAGGGTTGCGCTCGTTGCGGGACTTAACCCAACATCTCACGACACGAGCTGACGACAGCCATGCAGCACCTGTGTCCTGGCTCCCGAAGGCACTCCCTGATCTCTCAAGGATTCCAGGCATGTCAAGGGTAGGTAAGGTTTTTCGCGTTGCATCGAATTAATCCACATCATCCACCGCTTGTGCGGGTCCCCGTCAATTCCTTTGAGTTTTAACCTTGCGGCCGTACTCCCCAGGCGGTCGACTTCACGCGTTAGCTGCGTCACTCAGTGAGTTACCTCTCCGAACGACTAGTCGACATCGTTTAGGGCGTGGACTACCAGGGTATCTAATCCTGTTTGCTCCCCACGCTTTCGTGCATGAGCGTCAGTATCGGCCCAGGGGGCTGCCTTCGCCATCGGTGTTCCTCCACATATCTACGCATTTCACTGCTACACGTGGAATTCCACCCCCCTCTGCCGTACTCTAGCTGTGCAGTCACAAGCGCAGTTCCCAGGTTAAGCCCGGGGATTTCACACCTGTCTTACACAACCGCCTGCGCACGCTTTACGCCCAGTAATTCCGATTAACGCTCGCACCCTACGTATTACCGCGGCTGCTGGCACGTAGTTAGCCGGTGCTTCTTCTGACAGTACCGTCATCCACCTCCCGTATTAGGGGAAGCGTTTTCTTTCCGTCTGAAAGAGCTTTACAACCCGAAGGCCTTCTTCACTCACGCGGCATGGCTGGATCAGGGTTGCCCCCATTGTCCAAAATTCCCCACTGCTGCCTCCCGTAGGAGTCTGGGCCGTGTCTCAGTCCCAGTGTGGCGGATCATCCTCTCAGACCCGCTACGGATCGTCGCCTTGGTAGGCCTTTACCCCACCAACTAGCTAATCCGACATCGGCCGCTCCAATCACGCGAGGTCTTGCGATCCCCCGCTTTCCCCCTCAGGGCGTATGCGGTATTAGCTACGCTTTCGCGTAGTTATCCCCCATGACTGGGCACGTTCCGATGCATTACTCACCCGTTCGCCACTCGCCGGCAGGCCGAAGCCCCCGCTGCCGTTCGACTTGCATGTGTAAAGCATGCCGCCAGCGTTCAATCTGAGCCAGGATCAAACTCTTAAGTTCAATCCAACAAAGCACTCAAAGAAATCATTACTGACTTACTGTTGAGCACTCAATCTTTGCAACATTAAAACCGCCGAAGCAGTTTCGGTCGCGCCAACCAAGCACTCACACTTATCGGTTGTCCAATTTTTTAAAGAACCGCTGCCGAAGCAGCGAGAAAGAGATTCTGACAAACTTGCTTCACTTCGTCAAGCACCGCAGCAAACTTTTTTCCAACTCGCCGCCGCAACACCCGCTTCTCTTTCTCCTCCAGCCGCCCCGGACAATCCGCCGCAGCGCTGAAGAGGCGCGAATTATATAGACCCTAATTAAGCCGTCAAGCGCTTTTTGCGCCATGCTCTATTTCGACATATCAGACACGTTAGTACTGTGCTCAATTCGCAACCCGTCGAGGAACTGTCTCGTGAAACTGTTCTATGCCGACCATTTCGTCCTCCCCCTGCCTGAGGGTCACCGCTTTCCGATGGAAAAGTATTCTCTTCTCCGCAAGCAGTTGATGCGCAGTGGCGGGTTTTCACCGGACGACTTTGTCGTTCCGCCAGCCGCCGGCGACTCGGACATCCTGCGGGCGCACGATGCGATCTACCTCGACGGCGTCGTGCATGGAACTCTGGATCAGGCGGAGCAGCGGAGGATCGGTTTTCCATGGTCCCGGCAGATGGTGGAGCGCTCGCGACGCTCGGCAGGGGCGACGCTGGCCGCCTGCAGGCAGGCGCTGGTCGAGGGCTGCGCTGCGAATCTCGCCGGTGGAACGCATCACGCCCACCGCGACTTCGGCTCGGGATTCTGTGTGTTCAACGACGCGGCAATCGCGGCGCTGTCAATGCGGGCGGAAGGCCGGGCACGGAGCGTGGCGATCATCGACTGCGACGTACATCAGGGAGACGGTACTGCCGCAATCCTGTCCGGCGATCCGGATGCGTTCACGCTGAGTATCCATGGCGAGAAGAATTTTCCCTTCCGCAAGGCGAGATCCACCCTCGACATCGAACTCCCGGACGGGACCGGCGATGCGACCTATCTCGCGGCGCTCGGCGGCGGTCTGGAGGAGATTCTCGAGGCGATGAAGCCGGATCTGGCGATTTATCTTGCCGGCGCCGATCCGTATCGCGACGATCGCCTGGGACGGCTCGGGCTTAGTTTCGAGGGACTGGCTGCCCGCGACGAGATGGTCCTGCGATGGTGCGTGGACCACGGCACGCCGGTGGCGATCGCGATGGCAGGCGGGTACGCGCGAATCATCGAGGACACTGTCGCCATCCACGCGGCAACGATCGCGACGGCGGCCCGCTTCTCTCCTGCACTGCAAGCAGCCGTGCGCGGGCGAACGGCACGCAGTTCCGCGCCGCCTCGCCCTTAGGAACGGTCAGCGGGCGCCGGCGGCCTGCCGGCGGCTGCGTTCGGCGCGCAGCAGGCCGGCGATGTCGGTGTTGCCGTTGTCCAGCGCCCAGCTTTCGGCCGTGAAGCCGGCGTCGTTCTTCTGGTCGAGATCGGCGCCGGTCTTCAGCAGACGGCGGACGACGTCGATGTGGCCGTTACGTGCTGCAAGCATCAACGAACTGGATCCGTTCGGGGCAAGCGCGCCGACGTCGGCGCCGCGCGCGAGAAGCCGGTCGACGATCTCGGCGCGTCCCTCGAACGCCGCATACATCAGCGGCGTCCAGCCATCGTGGTTCACCTCGGCACCCGCTTCGAGCAATACGTCGACGATGGCGATCTCGCCCTTGAGCACGGCCAGCATCAAGGCCGAATCACCCGCCGCGTTGCGCAGCGACACCTTGGGGCGGTGCTTGAGCAGTTCCTTCACGGTGTCGAGGTTCCCTTCACGCGCGGCGAGGATCAGCAGGGTGCTGCCTTGCGCGTCGACGGTGTTCGGATCGACGCCGCGTGCGATGAGTTGCATGAGTTGCGGCGTGTCTCCCCGACGCGCCGAGCTGAGGGCGTCTTCGTAGCTGTCGGCTTGCGCGGTCGAACCGAGGAACGCGCTGGCGAGGATCGCGGAGACGAGGAGGCGCTTGATCGATTCAGTGGGCTTGGGCATGGCGAAAGAGGCGGAAGAAGTTTTCGGTGGTGGCCGATTCGATGCGCTCGAGCGGTTCATTGCGCAGGCGGGCGATCTCTTCGGCGACGTGGATGACCCAGGCAGGTTCGTTGGTCTTGCCGCGATGTGGAACCGGCGCGAGATACGGGGCGTCGGTTTCGATGAGCAGGCGGTCGAGCGGCACGTATTGCGCGACGGCCTTCAGCTCCCTGGCGTTCTTGAACGTGACGATGCCGGAGAACGAGATGTAGAAGCCGAAATCGAGGGCGGCCTCGGCGACGTCGCGCGATTCGGTGAAGCAGTGCATCACGCCGCCGGCTTCACCGGCGCCCTCCTCGCGCATCAGGCGCAGGGTGTCGTCGGCGGCGGAGCGCGTGTGGACGATCAGCGGCTTGCCGCATTGGCGGGCGGCACGGATATGGGTGCGGAAGCGTTCGCGCTGCCATTCGGGCGCGTCCTTCTGCCAGTAGTAGTCGAGGCCGGTCTCGCCGATGGCGACTACTTTGGGGTGCTCGGCAAGTGCCAGCAGGCGGGCTGCGTCCGGTTCTTCGACACCGTCGTTGTCAGGGTGCACGCCAACCGAGGCGAACAGGTTGGGGTGGCGCTCCGCGAGCGCGAGGACTCGCGGGAAATCTTCCATTTTGACGCTGACGCACAGGGCGTGGCCGACGCGGTTCGCGGCCATCGCCGCAAGGATGGCTTCTTCGCGCTCGGCCAAATCGGGGAAATCGAGGTGACAGTGTGAATCTACGAACATCGATGACACGTCAAAGAGTATGGGTGGGGCGGTTCGAGCCGAGATGACCGGCGAGGATCTGTTCGATGCGCGCACGCAGGGCCTTGCCGGACTCGTCCGAACTGAAATGCACGCCGATACCCTGGGTCTTGCCGCCTTGGGCACCCTGGGGGGTGACCCATACGACGGTCGCCGCGACAGGATGCTTGGTCGGGTCGTCCATGAGTTGCAGGAGCATGAAGACTTCGTCCCCGAGCGCATGCACGCGTGGCGTCGGCACGAAGATGCCGCCGTTGGCCAGGAAGGACATGTAGGCGGCGTAGAGCGCGGATTTCGAGTTTATGTTCAGCGACAGCACGCTGGGGCGTGCGACGCTCGGCTTGGGAGCTTCGCTCATCGGCGGGTTCCGGTCACGGCGCGCGCATAGCGCAGGAGCATGTCTTCGAGCATCAGCCTTGCATTGAGCGGATGCTGTGCGACCCGGCGAATCCGGGCGAGTTCATTGTAGCAGTTCGTCACAGCCGCCACGCTGGTGCGCTGCGCGAGCGCGGCAATGACATCATCCTCGCCGGGGAAGAAGCGCACCCGTCCGCCAAGGCGCAACGAAGCGAGGTCGGTAACCCAGCGTTGCAGCCATTCGACGAGCTGCGGCATGCCGAAGCCGGCAGCGACCGCTTCCTTCGATTTGAGCCAGCTTTCCCACTGGCCGGCGAGTCTCAGCGGATCACCGGCGGGCAGCGCTGCAATGTCTTTCACGAAGCGCCGCAGCAGGACGTCCGCGCCGCTCTTCGCAAGGCGCTGGGCTGCAAGCGGCATGCCGCCTGTGAGCGCGAGCAGGTCCGCGGGCGGTGCATCCGGGCCGGAGAGCCATTGCGCCACGATGTCCGCCGCCGGGCGCGCGAAGCTCCACTGCTGGCAGCGGCTGCGGATGGTGGGTAGCAGTCGGCGCGGGGCCGACGACACGAGCAGGAAGATGCAGCCTTCCGGCGGCTCTTCGAGCAGCTTCAGCAGGGCGTTGGCGGTGAAGGCGTTCATCGCCTCCGCGGGATCGACAATGATGACGCGCCGGCTGCTCTGGTGTCCTGTCACGGAGAGCGCCTCCTGCAGGTCGCGGATCTGTTCGATCAGGATCTGCGAGGATTTCTTCTTGCCGCTGCCGGCTTCGCCACCGTCGCCGCCGTCCCCTGCCTCGCTCTCCGCCGCCGCGTCGGCTTCGGGGACGATGGGCAGCAAATCGGGGTGATTGCCGGATAGCCGTAGCTGACAGGGCGCGCAGTGGTCGCAAGCGTGCCCGTCGCCCGCGGGGGCCGCGCACAGCAGGCTTGCCGCGAGCACGTCGGCGAGCTCGCGCTTGCCGAGGCCTTCGGGACCGACGAAGAGCAGCGCGTGCGGCAGCCGCCCGCCGAGGCCGACCAGCCGCTGCCAAGCGTCCTGCAGCCAAGGGTGGATCATCGGAAGAAGCGCTCCACGACGATCGCCTCGATCTCGGCACGGATCTGTTCGGGCGGGCGGTCGGCCGCGATGACGCGGATGCGCTCGGGGGCCATGCGCGCACGTTCGAGGTAGGCCGTGCGCACGCGCTCGAAGAAGTCACGTTGCTCGCGCTCGAAACGGTCCGGCGCGGCACCGGTATTGGCGACGCGTGCTGCGGCGATTGCCGGCGGCAGATCGAACACGAGGGTCAGGTCGGGCTGGAAGCCGGGGTGAACCCAGTCTTCGAGGGCGGAGAATTTGGCGGCGTCGAGGCCGCGTCCGCCGACCTGGTAGGCGTAGGTGGCGTCGGTGAAACGGTCTGAAACGACCCAGGTTCCGGCTGCGAGCGCGGGATGGATGCGGGCGGCGAGATGTTCGCGACGTGCGGCGAACATTAGCATGGCCTCGGTTTCGAGGTGCATGGGCTCGTGCAGCAGAAGCTCGCGGAGCTTTTCGCCGAGGTCCGTGCCGCCCGGTTCGCGCGTCTGGTCGACAGTCAGCCCGCGGCCCAGGAGGAGTGCGACGACCGCCGCAATCTGGCTGCTCTTTCCAGCCCCGTCGATGCCTTCAAAGGTGATGAAGCGCCCGCGGGCGCGCGTCTGGTTCAACTTCCCGATCCCCGCTGATAACGATTGACCGCTTTGTTGTGGTCGTTGAGGTTGGAGGAAAACTCGCTGGTCCCGTCGCCGCGGGAGACGAAATACAGGTATTCGGTCTGCGCAGGGCGTACCGCAGCGTTCAGCGATTCGGCGCCCGGCATCGCGATCGGCGTTGGCGGCAGCCCGGCGCGAGTGTAGGTGTTGTAGACGTGGTCGGTTTCGAGGTGCCACTTTTTCAGACGACCATCGAAGGACTCGCCGTAGCCGTAAATCACGGCGGGATCGGTCTGCAGACGCATGCCGATGCGCAACCGGTTGGCGAAGACGGAGGCGACGAGCCCGCGATCCTCCGGGCGCCCGGTTTCCTTCTCGACGATGGACGCGAGGATCAGCGCGTCGTAGGGCGACGCCAGGGGAACCCGCGGATCTCGCATCTCCCATGCCTGGGCGAGGCGCAGCTTCATCGCGGCATATGCACGACGCAGTACCGCGATGGCGCTCGACTGCTTGTCGAAGAGGTAGGTGTCCGGGAAGAACAGACCTTCCGGATGTGTCTCGGTCGCCCCGATGGCGCGCAGGATATCGGCATCGGCAAGACCTGCAGTGTCCTGCTGCAGGTGCGGGTTCGATTCCAGCGCCGCGCGGACCTGGCGGAAGTTCCAGCCCTCGACAAAGCGGACTTCCGCCTGCGATACATCGCCGCTGGAAAGCTTCAGGATGAGCAGCCAAGGCGTGATGCCTTGATGCACCTCGTAGCTGCCGGCCATGATGCGGCCGGCCTTGCCCGTGATGCGGGCGAGCCAGTACAGCGCCCGCGGACTGACGTCGACACCGGCCGCGGCGATCGTCGCGGCCGCCTGGCGCATGGTGTGGCCGCGCTGGACCGTGAAATCGATGAGCGGCTGCGCCAGCGTGAGCGGACGCTGCGCGTACCACCAAGCCGCGGCGGACACGCTCGCGACAACGAGCGCAAGTGCGATCAGCAGGCGGAGAACGATGGGCTTCATCGGAGTGGATATCGTTGCAGAACGCGCGACGAGCAGGCTGGCGGCAAAAGCTGGCGGAAATGTTTGGCCCGCAACCATTGCGTCTGCGGGGCCCTATAATACTTCATCCCAATTCCACATCCCTCCTCCGCCCCGACAAACGCACATGAACACGACCTGGACTGAATTTCTGGTAAGCGAAGGCGCCACGCTGGAAGACTCGGGCATCCGTTTCGATGCTCCGGAAGCGGACGTGCGCGCCGTGGAATCCAACACCGTGGCGGTGCCGCTGGTGCACCTCGGCCTGATCCGCTGCGCCGGCGATGATTCGGTCGGCTTCCTGCACAATCTGCTGTCGAACGACGTGAAGAAGCTGGGGCCGCAGTCTGCGCAGTGGTCCAGCTTCAACACGCCCAAGGGCCGCATGCTTGCGAGCCTGCTGCTGTGGCAAGACGACTCCGGCCAGATGATCGCCACTTCGGCCGACATTCAGCCGATGCTGCAGAAGAAGCTGTCGATGTACGTGCTGCGCAGCAAGGTGAAGCTTGCCGACGCGACGCCGGACACGGTACTGATCGGTGTTAGCGGAGTCACTGCGGACGCCACGCTCGCGAGTGCCGGCATTACCGCGCCAGTCGGCCCGATGACGCAGTCGGTGACCGGAGATTTGCGCTGCATCCGGCTTGACCAGCGCAATCTGGTCGTTGCGGTGCCGGCTGCCGTTGCGCCCGAAGTGTTCGCGAAGCTGACGGCAGGCGGTGCGACGAAGGCCGGTACGGCAGCGTGGCAACTGGCGATGATCCGTGCCGGCCTGCCGCTGATCACTGCGGCGACGCAGGAGGAATTCGTCGCCCAGATGCTGAATTTCGAGGTCATTGGCGGAGTCAGCTTCAACAAGGGCTGCTATCCGGGCCAGGAAATCGTCGCCCGCACGCAGTATCTCGGCAAGCTCAAGAAGCGCATGTATCGCGTGCATGTGCCGGGCGATTCGGCTCCCGCTGCCGGTGCCGACCTGTTCACACCGGAGTTCGGAGAGCAGTCCGCCGGCAAGCTGGTGAACGTCGTTCCCGCGCCCCAGGGCGGCTTCGAGGCGCTGGCGGTGATGCAGATCAGTTGCGCCGAAGCAGGCGAGGTGCATCTGGGCAGCTCGCAGGGGCCGCTGCTGCAGTTCCTCGACCTGCCTTACGCGCTACCCGAAAAATGAGCGGCGAAGCTTCGGGTTGCGTGCATTACTTCGTCTATTACCGCGTCCGTGCGGATGCCGAGCACGAGGACGCTGAGGCGACCGTGCGCGCCATGCAGGCAGCGCTGGAACAGCGCACGGGCGTCGCAGGACGGTTGATGGAGCGGCGCGACGACGCGGTGACGTGGATGGAGGTCTATGAGGGCGTGACCGATCCGGACGGTTTCGAAGCGGCCCTGAGGATCGAGGCCGATGCGCATCGGGTCGCGAGCATCGTGGAGTCCGGTTTCGCGCGTCACACGGAACGCTTCGTCGAATGTGCCTGATCGTCGTCGGCTGGCACGCCCATCCGGACTATCCGCTGGTCGTGGCTGCCAACCGCGACGAGTTTCTCGCCCGTCCGGCGGTTCCCGCGCACTGGTGGACCGATGCGCCGGACCTGCTCGCGGGGCGCGATCTGGAGGCGGGCGGGACGTGGATGGGCCTCAGCCGCAGCGGGCGATTCGCCGCGCTGACGAATTACCGCGATCCTACGCTCCACCGCCCGGGAGCTCCGTCGCGCGGCACGCTGGTGCGCGACTGTCTGACCGCAACCGACGATGCGGACCGGCAGTTGCGGAAAGTGGCCGAGGTCAGCACGCAATATGCGGCGTTCAACCTGCTGGTGGGCGATGGCCGGGAGCTTGGCATCCATGAAAGCACGACAGGTTCAGTACGGATACTCGCCCCCGGTATCTATGGGCTGTCGAACCATGTGCTCGACACGCCCTGGCCCAAGGTAAAGCTCGCACGCGACCGTTTCACCTCGGCACTCGGCGGCCTGCCGGACACGGATGCGTTCCTCGAACTGTTGCGTGACGACGAGCCGGCGCCCGACCATCATCTGCCTGAGACCGGGGTGAGTGCAGACTGGGAACGGTGGCTGTCGCCGGCGTTCATCCGCGCGCCGGGCTACGGTACGCGCTGCTCGACGCTGATCCTGCTGGATCGCGACGGAAATGTGACCTTCCGCGAATGGTCCTAGAACGCGCAGGGCAAATTCGCGAGCGAAGTCATGCATCGGTTCACGGTTGCATCCGGCGGCTGAAAGCTTCAGGCGTGTTTCGGCACCAGCGAGCGGCGCATCGTCTGGTGACGGATGCCCGCTTCGATGAAGGTCTCTCCTTGCGGTGCAAAACCATGCCGTAAATAGAAATCGACGGCGTCGATCTGGGCATTCAGGACCACCTCGGTGAATCCGAGACGCACCGCTTCGGTGACGAGGGCCTCCAGCATCAATCCGCCAATGCCACGCTTGCGCCACGGGGCGGCGACAGCCATGCGACCGATGTGGCCGTCCGGCAGCAGCCGGCCGGTGCCAACGACCTGGCCAGCGGCAGTCGTGGCCAGGGCGTGGCGGCAGTGCGGGTCCCTGGCGTCGCGTTCGAGTTCGGCGGGCACGCCCTGCTCCCTCACGAACACCTGTTCGCGCAGCGGCATCGCGAGGGCCGCTGCGTCGGTCCAGTCGAGAATGCGGATGGTCGCGCCGGCATCCATGTACGTCCTTTCCTCGATATCCACTTCCGTCCCGGCCTGCACCAGGTCGAACAGTTCGATCACGTCGTCATTGCGCATGCGGATGCAGCCGTGCGAACGCGGTTCGCCCATCGGCTGATCGTCGGGCGTGCCGTGGATGTAGATGTAGCGGCGCATCGAGTCGAGCTTGCCGAGGCGGTTGCGCCCCGGCTCGCAGCCACTGAGCCACAGGATGCGGGAGAGGATCCAGTCGCGGCCGGGATTGGCCGCGGCGAGTTCCGGCGTCCAGATCTCGCCGGTGGGGCGCCGACCGCGGAACACGGTGGCCTTCGCGGCACCCGCGCCGATCTTCGCGCGGATGCAGTGACGCCCCCGCGGCGTGCAGCCGCTGTCCCGGACTTCGCCCGCGCCATTGAGGGCGGTGGACACGCTGTAGCGGCGAATGCAGGCGCCGTCCGCGCCGAATAGGCTGAGCCTCTGGGCGACCAGGTCGATCAGGATGCGCATGGCCGTCACGCGATGAGAGTGCGGCCGCGACGGGCGGCGAAGAAGCTCGACAGCAGGCCACCGCATTCGTCGGCCAGCACACCTCCCGATATGGTCGCGTGATGGTTCAGCCGCGCTTCGGCGAAGAGGTCGATTACGCTGCCGGCGACACCGGTCTTGGGGTCGCGCGCACCGAAGACGACGCGTGCGATGCGGGAGTGCATGATTGCACCGCTGCACATCGCACACGGTTCCAAGGTGACATACAGCTCGCAACCGGGCAGCCGATAATTTCCGAGCCGGGCGGCGGCATCGCGCAAGGCCATCACCTCCGCATGGGCGGTGGGGTCGTGTCGGCCGATCGGCTGGTTGAAACCGCGGCCCACGATCTGGCCATCGAGCACGACGACGGCGCCGACCGGCACCTCATCGCAACTCCCCGCCTCGCGCGCCTGCTCCAGTGCGGCACGCATGTAGTCTTCGTCATTCATCCTTTGCTCTCCATTCGCAAAGTCTACTGGAGCGCGCGCGCATTGAGCCAGATTCTCGCGGCGCGAAGAGCAAATGGCAGGCGGATCAACAATTTGCAGGAAGCGTGGCCGATGTCACGACCGCCGCGTGCCGTTCCCGCATAAAGTGTTACAAACAACGGGAGTAGCCCCTGACGGGGCGGTGCTGCTTCAGGGAGAAGGCCTGCACTGCGGGCCGGTCATCGCCCGCTGCCGGGTCGATCGCGCGGAGGAGAAAAACAGTGAATACCTATCGACTGCTTACGCGCACCGCGCTGTTGGCAGCGCTATCGATGCCGGCATTTGTCGGCGCAGCGTCCGTGAGCGTGGAGATCTCCGGCGGGAGCTGGAGCCTGGGTTCCGGCTGGGGCGCCGCCTGCACGAGCGCCAGTTGCGATGAGGGACATGGTTACCTCAACGCTGCCTGGGCCATCGATCCGGACCTTGCGGGCACGAGCTTCATGCTCAGCGGCGACGGTGACTTCGAAACTATCCGTTTCGGCTGGGGCACGCTCGCCGAGGAGGATGGCGCAATCCGCGCCAACGGCAGCACATCGGAGCTCGATCAGCTCGACCTTGCTGCGTTGATCGAGTTCGATTCGCCTAGTGGCGGCGCCGCGGATCTGGATGCCACGGTGCAGGCCATTGTGGGTCCGTTCTGGGACAAGGGCGCCGGCCCGGCGAACACCGACCTCGCAGCAACCTTCCTGTCTTACCTACTCGCACTCGACGACGGCGGCGAGATGGAGATCAGCTTCTCGCCGGCGGTCTGGCTGTGCGAGGGAAACAGCGGCCAATGCACGTGGAGCAAACCGAACAAGAACGAAATCTACGCCACATTCAAGCTGACGAAGGCCCCGCTCGAGGCCGAGACGGACGGCCTCCCCGTGCAGGCGGTTCCTGAGCCGTCGTCCCTGTTGCTCATCGGTGCCGGACTGGTCGGATTGGGGTTCGGACGACGCCGGCAGAACCCGGCCTGAGCACGCTCCGCTCCTTTGTCAAAAACGACGACGGGCGTCCGGAAGGACGCCCGCTTCGTTTTCGACGCTCATCGATGAACGGCACCACGGCGGGCGCGCTGCCCGCCAGAGGTGCGCAATTCAGACTGCGGCCATGGCCTTTTCGAGCTTGGCCTTGAGGCGCTGGGCAGTCTTCTCGGCGCCGACGATGAAGCGGCTGTGTTTGCCGCGTGCGACTTCTTCCAGCGCGTCACGGGCGGTGAATTCGAAGGTCACGGCGGGGCCGTTCACCTCGACAAGCTTCACGGTGATCTCGACCCACATGCCCAGCAGGGTGGCACCGACGTGGTCGAGTTCGACGCGCGTGCCGACGGAGTCCTTGCCCGCTTCGATGTTCTCCAGCAGCAGGTCACGGCACACGACTTCGATGTCGTAGAGCAGCGCGGGAGTCGAGTAGACGCGGCAGTCGTCGCCCATGAAGCCGATCGTGCGGCCCTGGTCGATGTCGTAGCGGCGGGTGGAGCTCAGGCCGGGTTGAAGTTCGCTCATGTTTCAGTCTCCTTGGTGTAAGGCGCCGGTCCCTGCCGACACCGGGTTCGTCGTGTCTCGGATTACTTGTTACGTTCGCGGATCATGTCCGCCTCGACGCGCGCTTCCACGTAGCGCGCGAGCGCCCTGGTGCCTCGGCCACAGTTGCGGAACACGCATACGCCTTGGTCCATCAGCTTCGCGGCCATCGCATCGTAGAGCGAGCCTCCGTCGACGATGCCGATGACAGGCTTCTCGCTCTTCGCCGCGAGCGGGGGGTAGATGTGCACGGTACCCTTAGGGTCCGAGAGGTCGTAACCGGGGCGCAGCTTACTGGTCTCCAGGCCGCGGATCGATGGGGCAGTCGGGTCGAGGCCGACCACGACGGCGTCGATGTTCGGGTCGTCGAGGAAGGCTTCGGTGATCTGCAGGTGGGCCTCGTCGTCCGCACCGGGGTTAATGTCGATGGGGTTCCTGACTTCGACCAGAGCATCGAGGCGCTTGGCGGTGAGGATGGCCTGCACGCGCTCAACGGTGGTGGCTTCGAGCATGCCCATCTCCAGCGAGGAGGTTTCGGTGGCGATCGAATCGGCCATGCCGACGGCCTCGAAACCGGCACCGCTGATGGCACCGAGGCGTGTGCCGACCTTCTTGCCATGCAGCGCGCCAGCAACGTAGAAGAGGTCGTCGAAGGTGTTGAAGTCCTCGGCGACGATCGCGCCGGCCTGACGCAGCACCGCATCGAAGAGCGCAGGATCGCCGGCGATCGACGCGGTGTGGCCCATCACGCCGCCCGCGCCCGCTTCGGTGCGGCCGGACTTGTACACGACGACCTGCTTACCCTTGAGCACCGCCTTGCGCACCGCATGGGCGAAGTCGAGGCCATCGCCATCCTTGAAGCCTTCGATGTAGATGCCGAGGGTGTCGATGCCTTCGCGTTCGGCGAAGAAGTCGAGCATGTCGCCGTGAGTGAGATCGGTCTGGTTGCCCAGCGCGAGCATGTAGGCCGGGTCGAGCCAGGGGTTCTGCGAGATGCGCGTGATCATGAAGGCGCCGGACTGGCTCAGCATCACGGAATTGCGCTGCGCCTTCTTCTGCGGCTTGGGCAGGCGCTCGAGCGGGATGAACCAGGAGTCGTAGCCGCCGGGATGCGAGACGACACCGAGGCAGTTCGCACCGAGGAAGATCGGACCGCCACCGGGCTTGCCATGAGCGGCGTTGATCTTCGCGGCAAGCTCGGCGGCAGGCTCGCGGCTCTTTGCCGTTTCGCCAAGACCGCCGGGAATCAGCATCACGGATTCGACGGCATCGGTGTCGATGATTTCATCGACCAGCGCGTACACCGCATCGTTAGGCACGGCGACGATCAGCAGATCGAGCTTCGCCGGCAGGGCGCGCAGGCTCTCGACGCAGCGCACGCCGTCGATCTCGGTTTCGCCGGGACGAATGATGGTCAGCTTGTCCTTGGGGTAGCCGCTGCCCATCAGGTTCTTGAGGATGATGCGGCCGAAGTTCATGCCGCTCGCGGACACCCCGACGATGCCGATCGACTGGGGATGGATGAGCTTGTCGATCTTGTGCACGGGGCGCGGCAGCCGGCCAGCAACGGGCTTGCCGAATTCGACCCGCGCCGCACCGACCGTGGGCTTCTTCGCAAACTGCACCTGATCGAGTTCGATGCGGCGGATGACGAATCCGGCTTGCGGATTCCGCGCGGAATATTCCCGGCCGAGGCCCAGCATCATGCCAAAGCAGAATTCGAGCACGGGATCGGGCGCGCGGCGACCATCGCGTTGTGCGATCGCCGCCATCTTCTGATAGGCAACGGTGCGACGGAACAGACGCAGGAAGTCCGCAGCGTCGGTCAGTTCGACCGAGGCGGAAACGGAGGCACGGTCTTTGCGAAAGTTGGCGCGGTCCAGCGCGCCGTCGAGGCCGCCCGCGCCCGCCGTGAGCACGATGCCGAACTCGCGCGTGTTCTCCAACGTGATGCGCAGGTCCACACCGCCCGGTGCACCTTCGGTCAGTGCGGCGCCGAAGCTCGCGACGAAACGTTGCAGTTCGTCCGCGTTCAGTACGTCGCGCCCTTCGCTGCCTGCCTGCCTGAACAGTTCGCCCGTGGCGGCGTTCAATGCCTCGCCGGGACTGATGGTCGTCCGATCATTCACTATCGTGTCTCCGTTCGTGCCACTCGCTATCGGTGGCCACTTGGTTGTTGTCTTACCCTTGGCCTGTCTCGTGTCGTTACGTCATCACTTCGGCCGCTTGTCGATCACGCGCTTGGCCTTGCCGACCTGCGTGCGCTCGATACGGCCGCTCTCGACGATATGGACGTCGGCGCTGACCCCCACCCGGCTCTTGATCTCGTGCCGGACTTCGGCGGCGATCTTCGAGCGCTGGGCATCGGTGAGCGCGTCGGACAGGTCATGACGCACTTCGGCGAGCACGGCGAGTTCATCCATGTGACCGGGCCGCGTGATTTGCAGCTGGTAGTGGCCACACAGACTGTCGTGGCGCAGGAGGATTTCCTCGATCTGCGTCGGGAAGACGTTTACGCCGCGGATGATGAGCATGTCGTCGCTGCGGCCGGTGATCTTGCCCATGCGGCGCATTGTGCGTGCAGTGCCCGGCAGCAGCATCGTGAGGTCGCGGGTGCGATAGCGAATGATCGGCAGCGCTTCCTTCGTCAGCGAAGTGAAGACGAGTTCGCCGGGCGTGCCGTCGGGCAGCACTTCGCCGGTCACGGGGTCGATGATTTCCGGGTAGAAGTGATCTTCCCAGATGTGCGGGCCGTCCTTGGTCTCGATGCATTCGCAGGCGACGCCCGGGCCGATCACCTCGGACAGGCCGTAGATGTCGATGGCATCGATGCCGAGGCGTGTCTCGATCTCGCGGCGCATCTCGTTGGTCCAGGGCTCGGCGCCGAACACGCCGATGCGCAGCGTCGTCGAGGCGGGGTCGATGCCCTGCTCCTGCAGCCCGTCGGCAACCGTGAGCATGTAGGACGGGGTCGCCATCATCATCGTCGGCTTGAATTCGCGGATCAGCTGGATCTGCTTCTCGGTGTTGCCGCCGCCCATCGGGATCACGGTCGCGCCGAGTGCCTCGCCGCCGTAGTGGGCACCGAGGCCGCCGGTGAAGAGGCCGTAACCGTAGGAGTTGAGGATGATGTCGTCGGGCGTGCCGCCGGCGGCACGCAGCGAACGCGCCACCACGGAGCCCCACATCGCGATGTCGTTCTTCGTGTAGCCGACGACGGTCGGCAGGCCGGTGGTACCGGACGAGGCATGCACGCGCACGATGTCGCGCATCGGCACCGCGAAGAGGCCGTAGGGATAGTTCTCGCGCAGCTCCTTCTTGGTCGTGAAGGGGAACCGCGAGAGGTCGGAGAGCTGCTTGAGGTCCGACGGATGGACGCCGGCCGCATCGAAGGCCTGCTTGTAATGCGCGACGTTGTCGTACGCGTGCTGCAGGCTCCATCTGAGACGTTCGAGCTGCAGCGCAGCGAGCTCGTCGCGGGTGGCCTTCTCGATCGGATCGAGCGTCTCCGGCGCTGCGCCCTTCCCGGTTGCCCCTTTCGATGCTGCAAAACCATCCCTAGCCGACATGTGCGTGCTCCGTCATGCGTTCAACGAATTTCTGGTTTTCAACGACTTTCTTCTGGATGTGCTCGACCTGCTCGGGCGACAGATGGCGGAAGCGGCCCATCGCCTTGAGGTAGTCGGTGACCGGCAAGGGGTCGTCCACCGGCTTCGTGAAGTGCAGCCCGTCCTGCGGCGTGTATTCCCAAAGCATCACGAAGTTGGTTTCCACGGCCTTGCGTGCGACTTCCATGTTCAGGTTCGACGGGAAGCGCCAACCGGTCGTGCAGGGCGAGTACACGTGCAGGTAGGCGAAACCCGTCTTCGATGCGGCGATGGCCTTGTCGAGCTTGTCGTAGAGGTCTTCCATGTACGCGGTGGAGGCCGTGGCGACGTAGGCGCAGCGGTGGTTCACCATGATCAGCGGCAGGTTCTTCGCATCCTGTGTCTTGCCGCGCTGGGTCTCGCCCACCGGCGTCGTCGAGGTCCAGGCGCCGTAGGGCGTGCAGCTCGAACGCTGCATGCCGGTGTTCATGTAGCCTTCGTTGTCGACGACCATGAAGAGCATCTGCTCGCCACGTTCCGCGGCGCCGGAGAGCGACTGGAAGCCGACGTCGGAGGCGCCGCCGTCGCCGGCGATGGCCAGCGCCTGCACGTCGCGACCGACACGCTTGTACTGGCGCTTGATGCCGGCCAGCATCGCGGCGGTGTTGGTGAGCAGCGGATGGAAGACCGGAACCTTGGTGCCCGTGGTCCCGTTGAAGCCCACGGAGCCCATTCCCGGCACGCAGCCCGGCGGCGTCGCGAGCACGGTGTCGGGGCCGACGCGGCGCAGGGTGTGGCGCATTAGGAGTTCCGTGTTGCAGCCCTGGCAGCCCGCGAGTCCCGGCGCGAAGAGGTCTTCCCAGTCGCCGACCTCGTTGTATATGTTGGCGGTGGTGATGTACTTCAGCGCGCCCTTGCTGCATGCGGGCACGCAGGCCGGATTGCCGTCGCAGGTATCGCACTTCGACACATGACCCGTCGTTTCGTCGAGCGCGATGCCGGCGTAACTGCAGCCGACCGTGCACAGCAGGCAATCGACGCACTTGGACGCGTCCCAGCCAATGACGCCGCTCGTGCCGTCCTTGCTCAGCGCGCCGGCCGGGCACACCGTGACGCACTTCGGATCGGCGCACTGGCGGCACAGCGCGAGTTCAAAGGTCTTGTCCGCTGCTCCGTCACGGCCATAGATCTGGATGCGCGAACGCGCGATGTCGTCCGTGCCGGTCTTGGCCTGCGCGCAGGCCGTCATGCAATCGCCGCAACCGTCGCACTTGGCGGGGTCGAAGGCGATGGTGCTGTAAGCTCGTCCCATTGAATACTCCTTAGCGCCAGGTCTGCGACATGATTTCGCGACCCACCGCGAGCGGGTTCGCGATGAAGCGCTCGCGCAGCGGGGTGAGGTCGATGCGGCGCAGGATCAGCTGGGCCATGACACCGCCGTCGAAAAATTCATTCACACCGAAGATGCCGGTCAGGCAGCCGTCGGCGCCGAAGATGGCCTTGAGGTAGCGGCCGGTCGCGCCGTCGAAGCGCGTGACCACCTCGCCGCCTTCGGGCTGCTTGCTCGAACCGACCGAGATCGCGTGGCGGCCGAAGAAGTGGTAGGTGTTGAGGGGCACGCCGCCTGCGTAGTCCTTGATGCCGGGGTCACCCGCCATCGCCATGCCGGCCACGCGGCCCTGGATCGTCGCGTCGGGCAGGATCGCGTTCATCACTTTCGTATCGGTGAAGAATCCGCGCGCCTGGGCGCAGTCACCCGCGGCCCAGACGTTGGCGGCGGTGGTCTGCATGCGGTCATCGACGAGGATGCCCTGCTGGTGCTCGACGCCGCTGCCGTTGAGGTAGGCCATGTCGGGCTTCACGCCGGTCGCGACGAGCAGCAGGTCGGCTTCCAGGGTGGTGCCGTTTTCCAGCGTGAGCTTCGCGCCCGCCGCCGAGGGCTCGAGGCGCACGACGCGGTTGCCGGTCATGATCTTCGCGCCGGCATCGCGGAAGGCCTGCTCGATCATGTCGGCGGCGACCTTGTCGAAGTAGCCCGATGTGAGCTGGTCGCTCATTTCGACGATGGTGACGCTGGCGCCCGCTTTGACGAGGTTCTCGGCAGCGTGCATGCCGACGAGGCCGGCGCCGAGCACGACGGCTTGCTTCGACTCGGCGATCGCGCCGCGCAGCTTCAGTGCGTCGTCCAACGTGCGCAGCACATGGTAGGAGACCGTATCGATGCCGGGGATCGGCGGGATCGCGGGCGAAGCGCCGGTCGCGAGCAGGAGCTTTTCGTAGACGATGCTGGAGCCGTCCGCCAGCTCGGCGGTGTTGTCGTCGGCGTGCAGTGCCTTCAGCGCCGACTCCGGGCGGTAGCTCACCTTGTTGCGGGCAAAGAAGTCCTCGTCGCGCAGGAAGATGCGTGCCGGCGCGGATTTGCCCGACACGACGTAGGGCAACACGGTGGGCGAATACGGCAGGTAAGAATCGCGCGTGACAACGGTGAGGCTGCCCTCCGGGTCGTACATGCGGATCGCGTTGATCGCCTCGAGCGCCGCGTGGCTGCTGCCGGCGATCAGGTATTTGGTGTGTTCGGTGGCTCGGTCCATGCTGGCCTCACTCCTTTTCGTTGAGCCAAACGGGCTCGGTCGGGGCGGCTGCGCCGTTCAGGAGGGCTTCGGTTTCGTTGATCACGCGATGCACATGCGGGACCGTGATGTCCGCACCTGCCAGCCCGCCGATGAAGCTCATCGACGGGATGAAGCGGCCGAGGCGATACAGCGCGCCCAGCGTCTCCTGGTACATCGGCCCGCAGTTCCAGCGGAAACCCACCGAGCGGTCGATGACGCCCAAGGCCTTGACCTTGGCGAGCGCCTTCATCAACGCTTCGACCGGGAAGGGGCTGAAGGTCTTGATCTTGATGAGTCCGACCTTCTTGCCGGCGTCGCGCGCCTCGTCGATCGCGTCCTTGGCGGCGCCAGTCATGCTGCCCAACGTCATGATCGCGAAATCGGCGTCGTCGAGGCGGTATTCCTCGACCAGCGGCGCGAAGCTGCGGCCAATGCGCTTCGCCCAGTCCGCGTGCACTTCCTCGATCACGCGCAGCGCGTTCTGCATGCCGCTGCACTGACCCTTGCGGTAGCGCACGAAGGTCTGCGGTCCCTTGCCGGTAGTGCCGCCGGTCAGCGGATCGACCGCCATCGGGCGCAGCGGATCGAGCGCGACGTGCCAGTTCACATCCTTCTCGCCCATGAATTCATCGACGTCGGCCTGATCCGGCATCTCGACGCGCGAGGCGCCATAGGACAGGTAGTTGCCGTCGAGGCACACGTTCACCGGCAGCATCACGTCATGGTGCTCGGCGATCTTGAAGGCCATCACGGTGGTGTCGAGCACTTCCTGCACGCTCTCGCAATACACCTGGATCCAGCCCGCCTCGCGCACCGTCATCGCATCCTGGTGGCCGCCCCACACCGACTGCGGCGTGATGCCGTCGCGCGTGACGATGGTCAGCACGATGGGCAGGCGCATGCCGGGAGTGCGGAAATAGGGCTCGAACATGAAGGCGAGGCCCGGGCCGCAGGTCGCCGTGTAGGTGCGGGCGCCCGCCAGCGCCCCGCCCTGCAGCACCGACAGCACCGAGTGCTCGCCTTCCGCATCGACGATGTCCGCATCCATGCGGCCGTCGGCGATCAGCTTCGCGAGGTGCTCGACCAGCGAGGACTGCGGCGTGATCGGATACACCGAGACCATGTCGGGCCGTGCGAGCGCAACGCCGAGCGCCGCTGCCTCGTTGCCTTCGGCGAGGATGACCTTCTGCTTGCGCGGCGCCTCGGCTGCCGCGGCCTTTTCCAGCGTGGCTGTCGTCATTGGGCTTCCCCCACCATCGTGATCGCCCGCTGCGGGCACTCGTTGGCACAGATGCCGCAGCCCTTGCAGGTCTTGAGATTGAAGTCGAACCACGCGGCGTGTTCCTCGACGCACTGCACCGGGCAGTACAGCCAGCACACCGCGCATTTCACGCATTTGTCGCGATCGACCACCGGCCGCATGCTGCGCCAGTCGCCGGGCAGCATCGGGCTGACGACGGTTGCGACCGGACAGAGATCGTCCGGAACACCCGCCTGCTCCAGATTGAACAGCGGATAACTCGTGTGCCGGCTCATGCCGCGGCCCTCCTTTCGATCTGGTGTACGGCCACCTCGGCGTAGCCGCGCTCCAGCGCCGTCATGTTCTGCGCGAGGCCCGCGTCGCGGAAGTCGGAATCTTCGAGCGCGCGCTTGAGCGAATCGAGCGACACGACACCGGTCGTCTTCGCGAAGGCGCCGAGCATCAGGGTGTTGGTGATCGGACGCTTGAAGATCTCGAGCGCGATCTTCACCGCGTCGAGCAGACCGACCGTCGACACGCACTCGGGAAGCGCGAGCTCGGCGAGCGGCCGGTGCGTGGCCTGTATCAGCGTGCCGCCGGCCTTCATGCCGGCGAAGATGTCGACGGATTTCGTGAGCGTCGGGTCGACGCAGACGATGCAGTCGGGCTGGTAGATATTGGTGAGCTGGCGGATCTCGCGATCACTCATGCGCAGGAAGGACACCACTGGCGCGCCACGGCGCTCGAACCCGAAGGACGGGATCGAAACGGCGTACTTGCCCTCCTCCACCATGGCCGCGGCGAGCATGCCGGACGCCATCACCGAACCCTGGCCGCCCCGGCCATGGAATCGCACTTCGTACATCTCGTCTCCTCCTGCGTTGCAGGGACGGGGCTCAGTCGCCCCGCGTTGTTGTTACCGCGAACATCAAGAACCCACGATCACCGTTCGGGCAGGTAAGTCGAAGCCCTGCATGGCCCTTCGACAGGCTGCGTGCGAACGATCAGCGATCTCGCACTGCTATGCTCCGCCCCAACCCGGCTTCACTGCCGGGCCGGCCGTTCCGCGCCCGCGCACCGGCAGGTGCGGCAGCGCGAAGCCCTGCGTGAAGGCGGCGCGGCGCACCAGCGTGTATTTGAACCACCACCCTCCGGCGACGGCCAAGAGTCCTGCTATGACGAGTGCTGCGCCGGCCAACGGTGCACCGATGACGCCGATCACCAACAGGACGGCCGGCAGCAGGTTGCCGTACCTGAGGAACTTGCCGTCAATCGATGAAAGCACGCGCAGGCTACCTTCCGGGGCACCATCGGTGCGCAAGCCCCGCAGGTAGTTGCGCCACAGCAGTACACGGAACAGCAACAGCACCAGTACGGCCGTGGCGACGGCGATCTGGCCTGCCACCTGCGGGATCATGAACGGCACCGCGACCGCCAAGAGGCTCACACCTTCGGCGAAGCCGGTGGCCGCGACCACCGGCATGCAGCGCGGGTGCCGCCATGCCGGGATGCCCTTGTCGGCGGCAAGAATGCGCGCCTGCGCATATACGAAGCAGGCGCCGAAAACGCCCGTCAGCAAGACAAGGACGCTCTGCCCCGTCGCCAGGGCCAGCACGCCGGCGCCGAATACGAAGGGGGCGACCGCCGCCTCCCGCGTCATCCATGAGGTGGCGATGTGGCGATACACGTTGAGCGCGCGCCACGGTTTCCCGATCTCGAACCACACGCAGGTGAGTCCCGCACCGATCAACGCCATCCCGGCGACGAGCAGTGCACGCACGTCCACGCCCCAGAGGCTGGCGAAGGCGGCGAAGGCGAGCAATCCGCCACCTGCTCCGCCCGCGATGAAGTTCGACGCTGCGCGCCAGTCCCAGTTGTGCTGCTGGTGCGGCCCCACGCGGTCGCGGGAGCGCATTTTCCCGGTTTTCATGCTCATGCCTTGTCCCAGATGTAATACACGCCCGGCCCGGTGCCGAGCTCCTCGTGCATGCGGAAAGTCTTGTTCTCCGCGATCAGGCGGCTGACCTTGCTGTTCGGGTCGTCGAGGTCACCGAAAGCCATCGCGCCGGAAATGCAGGAATTGACGCAGGCGGGGGTGACTTCCGGATCGAGCCCCGGCACTTGGCCGGTCTTGGCCGCAAGGTCGATCCGGTCGATGCAGAAGGTGCACTTCATCGACACCGAGATGCGCGCCGGGTCGAAGCGCACTTCCTCCGACTTGATGGGTTTGTCGCCGTAGGCGAACTTCGCCTCATGCACGATCGAGCGCGCTTCGTACGGACAGGCCATCACGCAGTTCGCGCAGCCGATACAGGTGTCGTAGTCGATGGCGACGAGGCCGTCGGCCCGCTTGGTGGTCGCCTTGGTCGGGCAAACCTCCTCGCACGGGGGCTCGTCGCAGTGCATGCACGAGATCGGCACGAAGCTGCGGCGCACGTCCGGGAACTCGCCCGTCTCCATGTCGAGCACGCGCCGCCACTGCACGCCCGGGGGCGTGGCGTTGGCGTTTTTGCACGCGGCGGTGCAGGTCTGGCAGCCCACGCAGCGGCGCAGGTCGATGGTCATTGCGTAGCGGGTCATTGTGCTACCTCCTCGCGCTCGACCTTGCGCACCGCGACGCGGACGATGTCCGATCCCGAACCGGTCGCATCCGTCAGTTCCATCGACATCGGCGCGATGGTGTTCAGGCTGGGCATGCCGAACTCCTTCGCGACCGGCGTCGCCCAGTGGTCGAACTGACCGAGGATCACCAGCGTGTCGGGGCGCACGCCCTGCGCCAACACCGCATCACCGTAGGTCGCGCCGATGTGCGAACGCACCTCGATGCGGTCGCCGTCATTGATACCCAGGCTCTTGGCCGTCTTGGCGTTCATGATCACACCGGTGTGGCCGCGCACGTTCTGCGCGACCTCGCGCATCAGCGCGATGCTGGCGTTGCCGCCGGTGTGGTACTGCATGCTCTTGGTCGCCAGCAGCCACAGCGGGAAGTCCTCCGGCTTGCCGCCCGCGTTCTTGATCTGCTGCGCCCAGCGCCCCGGAACGTCGTGCCATTCCGGCAGCGCCATGTATTCGGAAAGCTGCTCGTCCCACCAGTGCATCTTTTGCTCGTGCAGGCGGTTGCCCAGTTCGCGACCGATGCGCAGCAGGCGCTCCTGGTAGGGCATCTCGTAGCGCAGACCCTGCTGTGCCAGCGTCGGGCTCAGATACCACTCGACCTTGGACATCGGCACCGTGTAGAAACCATGCTCCTTGAACCACTCCAGGTCGTGCACCTCGCGCCCTTCGCTCAGGCTCGCGCTCGAGGCGCGGCACACGGCATCCCAGATCTCCTCGACACCATGCTCCTTGGCCGTATCGAGGCTGTAGTCGTAACCGTCCGCCTTCAGCGGCGCCCCGCCACCCGCGCCACGGTTAAGCGCGTTGTTGTATGCCTCCAGCAGCCCCGTGCGCTTCGCGAGCTGGGTGCTGATCCACGTGAAGTCGCGCGTATCGCCCTGCGGCTCCACCGCCGGCTGGCGCAGCACCACGCCGCGATGCTCCCAGAACTGCTCGACGAACTTCGTGCCACCGACCTTGATCATCTGCAGCGACTCGAGGTCGGTCGCCTCGGGCAGCAGCAGGTCGGCCATCCAGTTGGTTTCGTCCAACGTGTAGGCGAAGGCCACCGTGAAGGGGAACTTGGCAATCTCCTCGACCAGCGTGCGCGTATCCCAGAAGGAGATCGCCGGGTTGGTGCGGTAGATGAACCACACGTCCGGCATCGTCGGCATCGGCATGTTCCAGTCTTCCGGCACCTCGCGCTGGAACATCCACGCGAGCTGCGTCGGCCCGAGCGCCTGGCTCCATGCGGTGTTACCGACGATGGGCACCAGCGTGCGGTGGATATTGCGCCCTGTGGGCTTCGCGACCCAGTGTTCCTTGTCGGTCGGGTTGAAGTACTGCGCCATGAAACCGTCTTCACCGGCCTTCACGCTCAGCAAACGGTTGTCGTGCGGGCGGTTAAGGCGCACGGTTGTGCCCAGCGTGCCGCCCGGATTCTCCAGCGCGCCCACCAGCGTCGCGAGCAGCGTGCGCGCCCAGCAACATTCGAAGGCGCCCCAACCGTTGTTCACCGACTTGCCCAGCGTCACAGCGACGGGGCGCAACGGCAGGGTCTGGCCCTCGATCTCGATGGTCTCGCCGATCGAAGCGCTCTCCAAGTATTCGTTGGCGATGCGGCGGATCGTGTCGGCGGGCACGTCGCAGATGCCTGCGGCCCACTCCGGCGTGTACTTCGCCATGTGCTCGACGAGCTTCGTATAGGCCGTCACCCCCTCGGCGACGTCGAACTGCTGGCGCGCGTCGTCCGCGTCGATGCTGATCGCACCTTCCACACGGAAGCGCCCCGCCACTGCCGGCACCGCGCCTGCTGTGTCGAAAGGCACCGCGCGGCCGCTGCGCTCATCCCACAGCAACGGCTTGCCGGTTGCGGCGTCGCGCAGGTACAGGCCATCCGGCCCGACCAGATAAGGCGACGAGCTGCGGTCGCGCAGGAAGGCCACATCCAGCTTGTCCAGCCCCTGCTCGCACACCAGCACATGGATCAGCGCGAACATGAAGGCCGGGTCGGTTTTGGGGCGGATCGGCACCCATTCGGCCGAACAGGCGCCGGTCACCGACAGATGCGGCTCGACCTGCACGCGCTTGTAGCCGCGCACCCGCGCCTCGGCGTGGCGCGTCACTGCACAGGGACCGCCCGAGGCCTCGACGTTGGAGCCGATCGAAATCACGTAGCGCGCGAGCGGCGTGTCGGCCGCGACGGTGAAGCCGCGGTGCCAGAACTCCCCATACAGGTGCTCCGAATGCACGCACTTCACGCCCTGGCCCGAGCCGAAGCTGTAGTCGATCGCCCCCCACGCGGCGAGGAAGGCCGGCAGCGAGCCCATGTACATGCCCGGCGTGCCGCCGTGGCCGAAGGTCGCGGCGACGCGCGGCAGGCCCGAGTCGTCCACCAGGCCCTTCTCGCGCACCGAGGTCAGCTTCGCGGAGACCATGTCCAGCGCCTCGTCCCACGAAATCGGTACAAAGCCGGGATCCTCGTTTCGCCCCTTCTTCGGGTTGGTGCGCTTCATCGGCTGCAGCACGCGGTGCGGATTGTAGGTCTTCTGCACCAGGCCGTAGGCCTTCACGCACACGCGCCCGCGCGCCGGGTGGATGTCCTCCGCGGCGAAGTTGGGCTCGATCTCGGTCGCGACGCCGTCGACGACCTTCACGTTCATGAAATCAGGACCCGCGACACAGTTGTAGCAATAGGTCGGGACCTTCCGCACGGATTGCGGATTGGCATTTGTGGGCATGTCTCCCCCGTTTGCTTTTTTAGTGGACTCGCTCGGGATGCGAGTAGATGCTGTGGCGTTCGCCGCGCGCAAAACCGATCAGGGTCAGCCCCGCGGCTTGCGCGACGCGCACCGCCATGCCGGTGGGCGCCGACACGGCCGCGACCACGGCAATGCCGACCGCCGCGGACTTCTGCACGATCTCGTAACTCGCGCGGCTGGTCATGAACAGGAAACCGTCGTTAAAGGAACGACGTTGCGCCGCGATGACGCCGATGAGCTTGTCCAGCGCGTTGTGCCGACCGACATCCTCGCGCACGAGCTCGACGCGGCCGTCGAAACTGCACCACGCGGCGGCATGCACGGCCCCGGTGAGGTCGAACAGCTGCTGGCGCGACTGGAGTTCGGCCTGGGCGCGCTGCAGGGCACCGGCATCGAGCATCCCCGTCGCCCCGACCTTCGAGATTGGCCGACAGGCGAGCTGGTCAAGGCTCTCGACGCCGCAGATGCCGCAGCCGGTGCGCCCCGTCATCGCGCGGCGACGCGCCCGCAATTGCGCGAAGCGCTCGCCCGCCAGCTGCATCTGCACCTCGGTGCCATGCGCGTGCTCGACGACCTCGATGTCGAGGATCTCGCGCGCACTGCCGGCGATGCCTTCGCTCAGGCTGAAGCCGATGGCGAAGTCTTCGAGATCCTGCGGAGTCGCCATCATCACGGCGTGCGAGAAACCGTTGTACACCAGTGCGACCGGCATTTCCTCCGCGACCGTATCCTCGACGCGCACCGCAGCGCCATCGCTCCACCGATCCACACCGTACATCCCGTGAGCATCCGCCATCGAAACCGCACCGTGCCGCATCGTCCACCTCGCAAACCGGATTTGAGTCGCCTGCCGATCCCGACGCCTCACCCCCGACGTCTTGCGTTCACGATACAAACTGATAGCCGTCAGGTCAAGATTTCTGTATCGCTTTTTTCCTCATTGTTTGATTTTCATCAATATCCGGAAACGTCCCTCAATCGCATGCGACGTCCTTCGCGTCGTGTTCATTTCCCGCACTCCCGACATGGCGTTAGAATCGGCCGACCCCATCACGAACGCGTCCTGCAGACGCAAGAGATAACGGTGCAAAAACAATGAAGAGCCGTTTCCTGGAACAGTGGATCAGCGACTACCTGGCCGAGCGCCGGGTCCGCGCCAACTCGCTGATCATCACCGTGTACGGCGACTTCATCGCCCCACACGGCGGCACCGTCTGGCTCGGCAGCTTCATCCGGCTGGTAGAGCCGCTCGGCCTGAACGAGCGCATGGTGCGCACCAGCGTGTATCGCCTGTCGCAGGACAACTGGCTGGAATCGGAGCAGATCGGGCGCAAGAGCTACTACAGCCTCACCACCTCGGGCCGCCGGCGCTTCGAGCACGCCTACCGCCGCATCTACGACACGCCGCAGGACATCTGGAATGGCGAATGGCAGCTCGTCGTACTGCCCTCCACCCTGGGTTCGCCGGAGCGCGACATGCTGCGCAAGGAGCTGTCGTGGGCAGGCTACGGCAACGTCGCACCCGGCGTCATGGGGCACCCGTCAACCGACACCGCGACGTTGATGGAGATCCTCCAGGACACCGGGACGCACGACAAGGCCGTGCCGATGCAGGCCGCGACCATCGGCGCCCTTTCGACGAAACCCTTGCGGGACCTGGCGCGCGACTGCTGGAACCTCGACGAGATCGAGGCGACCTACCGGGAATTCTCGGACCGCATGCGCCCCGTGCTGCGCTCGCTACGCAGCACGCGCACGCTGGACCCGGAACAGTGCTTCTTGATCCAGACGCTCACGATGCACGAATTCCGCCGCGCGCTGCTGCACGATCCGCAGCTTCCCGCGCAGCTGATGCCGCAGGACTGGAGCGGCACCTCGGCGCGAGCACTGTCCCGCGCCATCTACCAGATCACCTGGCGGCATGCGCAGCAGCATCTGATGGCTGTGTGCGAAACACCCACCGGCCCTCTGCCTGCCGCCGCACCCTACTACTACAAGCGCTTCGGCGGGCTCGAAGCGGAACCCACGGAAGACGCACTGGCTGAAAACTGAGCCCCGAGGCAAGCGCGCAGCACACCCTTTCGACGTGTCGCGCGAGCCCCTCGCGGGCCCGCACAGCCGCTCCCTCAATGGCCGTCAGCAGCACGCAGACGTGCCACATGCCTGCCATGCAGCAGATAAAACGCGCCCATGCACAGCACGGCGAGCGCCGCCATCGCCCAATACAGGTTGCGGTACCCGACCTGGGAGATGGCGAGCCCCAGGAGATAGGGGCCAAAGCCCAGGCTCGCATCGAGAAAAATGAAGAACGTCGAAGTCGCCAGGCCCATGCGCTGGGGTGTGACCACCTTGACCGCGACCGCGTAGAAGACCGATTGCAGGTTGCCGAATCCCAGCCCGATCAATGCAGCAGCGGCCAGCAGCATGACGGCGCTCTGCACGTTCGCGAGCAGGGCCAGACCGAGCGCGAGGAGGATGCAGCAGGGAAATACCACCACGTTCGAACCTTTCCGATCCATCAAGCGTCCGGTCCAGGGACGGGACATCAGCACCACCGCCGAATACACGATGAAGAAGAAACTCGCCGCCGTCACCAGATCGAGTTCGACCGCGTAGACGTTGATGAAAGCCAGCACACTCGCGTAGCACAGTCCTGCCATGAAGGCGACCACGGCAACCGGAACGGCGCGCCGCTCGAGCACGCGGCCGAACGAGAACTCGAAACCGCGCATCGCGCGGTGCGCCGCGTCGAGCTCGGGGACCTGCAGCCGGGTCGCCGCCAGCAGGCCGATCACCGACACCGCCAGGCTGCACGCGAAGATCCAGTCGAAGCTCGCATGCTGCAGCAGCCACAGGCCTAGAAAGGGGCCGATCGCCGAGGAGAGCGTGGTGCTAAGGCTGAAATGGCCAATGCCTTCGGCCTTGCGGTCCGGCGGGATGATATGCGCCACCGCAGTACCCGCTGCGGTACTGCCCACGCCCAATGCCGCCCCATGCAGGAAGCGCACGACGATCAGTGCCGAAACGGAATCGCTCAGGAAATACAGGCAGGTAGTCAGTGCAAATGCAGCCGTGCCGCCGATCAGCGTCCTTTTCCGGCCGATGACGTCGATCAGCTGTCCGATGACCAGCCGTCCGGACAAGGTACCGATGACGAAGATGCCGGCGACGAGACCCGCCTCGCTCAACGACGATCCATAGGCCTGGATCGCATACGCGCCGACCACCACGATCAGCATGTAAAACACCAGGGCGAGAAGGAAGTTCACGCCCGCGACGATCAGGAAGTCGCGGGTCCACAGCGGTGACGATTTCATGTCGGGGAGGACCGGAATTGTTATTTGAGATTGCCGAGTAGCTGCCTGAATACGGCGACTGCCTGTTCCAGTGCAGTGACGCCGATTCCGGCGGTGACGCGCTGCTCCAGCGCGGTGATCTTTGCGCGGCACTCGGAATAGACGTGCAGCCCCTGCTCCGTCAGCGCAACCGACTTTTCGCGCCGGTCATTGCCCGGAACGCAGCTCAGATACCCCAGCTCCTCGAGACGTTGCACCCTGCGCGTCACGCCGGGTTTTTCGATGCCGTGGTAGTGGGAAATCTCGACGAGCGACGCGTGCTCATGCTCGTGCAGATAGAGCATCACTTGCCACAGGGAATACGACAGCTCGTAGGGATGGAGCAGGCGATTCAGGGCCTGGATCAGGGGTCGGTAGACCGACAGATAGGATCTGAAAAATCCCTGCATCGTGGGATATAGTTGCGTTACTTAACCATTAACCAACGCAACTATATGGATGAACCGCTCGGTCGTCAATTGCGCGGATCTTCACCACCCGACGGGTCGTCGGGTTCGGCGGAATAGAAAGTTGTCAGGGCTGCGATTCACTACAACCGTCGCCCTGAGCTTGTCGAGGGGTCCTGGCAGGGCTTAGACAGGCCTAGCCCGAGCGGTATGTGCCTGCCGCGTTGATAGTCCGCAGCGTCGCGAGACCGAAACATGAAAGTACCGGGCGCCCGCGTCATGGCTGCGCAGCGCCCCCAGTCTTCACGCGACCGAAGGCGCTGCTGATTTCCCGGCGACGGCACGACCGATTGAGAACTCAGGCAGCCAGCGGCACGATCGCATCCACCGGACAGACTTCCTTGCACTGCGGCGTGTCGTAGTGCCCTTCGCACTCCGTGCATTTGCCGGCGTCGATGACGAAGATGTCGCCCCCTGCCGCAATCGCCTCGTTCGGGCATTCCGGAACGCACACGTCACAGGTGATGCAGTCGTCGATGATTTTCAGCGCCATTTTTCGATCTCCTCGTCGTTTTGATAATGAATGTCTCTGCTGGGGTTGGGGGTGCGCCCGATGTGCCCGCACCCCGCGCTGATCGCCGTCACAGCGCGAAATCGGCTTCCAGATCGGCGACCGCTGCCGCACCCTTCGGCTCGGGCTGATAAGCGGGTCGGTCGCCCTTGTACAGCACCTTGCCGACGTTGAAGCCGTCATCGGTCATGAGCCGCCGGGCAGCGCGTGCGGCGTCGTCGGTCACATCCACCACCGCGGTGCGTACCATGTGCTTCCACTCCTGCTGCTCCGGGCGGAAGGTCACGCAGGGGCTCAAGACCTGCACCAGCGAGAAGCCGGGGTGGCGGATCGCCTGCGTGATGATGTCGGCGACGTTGTTGGGGTCAGAACTCGAGCAGCGCGCGATGAAGTTCGCCCCAGCCGCGAGTGCCACGACCAACGGGTGGAAGGATTCGATGCCCGCGCCGTCCGGCGTGAGCTTGCTGCCTTCCCAGTCCGGTTCGGTAGTCGGCGAGGCCTGCCCCTTGGTCATGCCGTAGACCTGGTTGTCCATGACGATGTAGGTGAGGTCGACGTTCCTGCGGCAGGCGTGCAGGAAGTGGTTGCCGCCGATCGAGAAGCCGTCGCCGTCGCCGCCCGTCACCAGCACGGTGAGGTCGGGGCGCGCGATCTTGAGCCCGGTGGCGACCGGCAGCGCGCGGCCATGCACGCCATGGAAGCCGTACACGCTGGTGTAGGCCGGAATGCGCGAGGAGCAGCCGATGCCGGAGACCACCGCGACGTTCTCGGGGGCGAGCTGCATCGACGCAAGCGCACGCGTGATCGCGGCGAGCACCGAGTAGTCGCCGCAGCCGGGGCACCAGATCGGCTTCACGTCCGACTTGTAGTCCTTGGCGGTGTAGTCCCGCTGCTTTACACAGGCGTCCATGTTCAGCTCCACTGGGTGATGTGTTCGACGATGGCGCCGGGGCGAACCGGCAGCGGTCCGGGGTGATGAAGCGCCCTGACCTGGCGCGGCAGGTCGTACTGCGCGCGCAGGTAGCGGTGGAACTGGCCGCTGTGCGATTGCTCGACGACAAGCACGCGTTCGACGCCTTCGAGCGCGGCGGCGAATTTCTCGGGCTGCACCGGCGAGATGAGGCGCACGGCGACGAGCTTGACGCGGTGGCCGGCGGCACGCAGGCGCTGGAGCGCTTCGCGCGCGGGGCCGGCGCTCGAGCCCCAGGTGAGAATCGCGGTGTCGGCGTCCTCGTCACCGGTGATGTCGGCCCAATGCTCGCCATAGTTGTAGCCGGTGAGTTTCCTCAGGCGCTTATCCAGCTGCGCCTGGTGGTCAGAGGCTTGCGACGAGGGGGTGCCGGTCTCGTTGTGTTCGAGGCCGTCGGCGGTGTACATGCCGCCCGCCATGCCCGGGATCGCCATCGGCGAGACGCCGGACGCGGTGTTGGCATAGCGCTTGTACTGCACACCCGCTTCGAGCGCCGCGGGTTTTTCACGCTGGCCGATGAAGCTCACGGCGGCCGAGCGCGGCATCACCGCCCTCGCCTGCCCCATCGCCTGGTCGGTGAGGACGATCGCGGGGGTCTGCAGGCTTTCGGCGAGATGCACGGCCCACTGCGTCGTAAAGAGGCAGTCCGCGACCGAGTTCGGCGCCAGCACGAGGTGCGGCGCGTCGCCGTGCAAGCCATACACTGCAACGTTGAGGTCCGCCTGTTCGGATTTCGTGGCGATGCCGGTCGAGGGGCCGACGCGCATGACGTCGATGACGACGATGGGCACTTCGGCGGCGACTGCGAGGCCGAGCGATTCGGTCATCAGCGCCAGTCCTGGCCCGGAGGTGGCAGTGAGGGACGGCACGCCGCCATAGGAACCGCCGATGATCTGGTTGATCGAGGCGAGTTCGTCCTCGGCCTGCACGAGCACGCCGCCGACTTTCGGCAGCGCCGGGGCGAGCCATTCGAGCACTTCGGTCGCCGGGGTGATCGGGTAGGCGGCGACGAAGCGCACGCCGCCGCGCAGCGCGCCCATGCCGGTGGCTTCGTTGCCGGTGATGCTCCAGCGTTCGGCGGTGTCCGGCTTGCCCGCGGGCAGGCGCGGCACGTCGGGGAAGTCGGCAGCCGCTTCGACGCCGGCGCGGAAGGCGGCGAGGCTCGCGGCGATGGCTTCCTCACCCTTGCGCTTCAAGGTGTCGCGCAGCACGCCCGCAACGATGTCTTCGGTGAGGCCAATCATCGCGGCGATGGCGCCGAAGGCGACCATGTTGGGGCGGCCGTCGGGGACCTTCTTGGCGAGCGCCTTCATCGGCAGCGCGATCTGCTGCGCGCCGCTGCGGGTGAAGACTTCGGGAGTTTCGCCTTCGCCGGGGTCGCCGATAATGAGGCTGTCAGGCCCGAGCGGGATCTCGGCGGCGAAGCGGCCGACGTTCTGCCAGTCGACGCCCACCAGCAAATGGAAGCGGTCGTCGTGCGAGGCAATGGGCTCCGTACCCAGACGCAGCATCACCGCCGCTTCGCCGCCGCGGATCTGCGGGCCCGCGGAGCGCGTCATGTACGCGTACCAACCGGCTCGCGCCGCCGCTTCCAGCAGCAGGCTGCCGGCGGTCACCACCCCCGCCCCGCCGCTACCCGCCATCACCAGGGAAACCGTCTGCCCGCTCATGCGACCCTCCGTCTGCGACGACTGGAACCGGCGCGTGAACGTACGCGCCCCGATGAGCAAACTCTACCGATCGTATTGCTCCCTGTCAAATTGTTTGTCTTCCACTATTTTTATCAACGTTTGGACGGCATACTTGGGAGACCCAACGTTTTGTTTTTCCCCATATTCATTCCATGACACAAAAAAAATCGACGGACAAGAAAGGTCTCGACTTCGGTATGCTCCCCAGCCTGGCCGGCTACCAGCTGCGTCTGGCGCAGATCGCGATCTTCCGTGACTTCGCCGAAGGGCTCGGCGAATTCGACGTCACCCCCGGTCTGTTCGGCATCCTCGTGATCATCGAGGCCAACGCGGGGCTCAAGCAGACCGAACTCGCCCGCGCCGCCCACCTCGACCGCTCCACCGTCGTCTCCGTCATCGACAACCTCGAACGCCGCAACCTGGTCGAGCGCCGTCCGGCCGAGAACGACCGCCGCTCCAATTCGCTGGTGCTCACGACCGACGGCATCGCCCTGCTGAAGAAGCTCAAGCGCCGCGTGCAGGACCATGAAAAGCGACTCGTCGAGCACCTCAGCGAGGACGAGCGTACGACGCTGGTAAGCCTGCTGCAGAAAATCTTCCCGGAACACCGGTGAGCGGCGCGCAACCCGGAAACCCGCTTCACGGCGTCACGCTCGAAGCAATACTGACCCGCCTCGTCGAGCACTATGGCTGGGAGTCGCTGGGCGAGCGCATCGCCATCCGCTGCTTCACGCACGACCCCAGCATCCCCTCCAGCCTGAAGTTCCTGCGGCGCACGCCCTGGGCGCGCGAGAAGGTGGAGTCGCTATATCTGTACATGCTGCGCACGCAGGCAAGGAATTCGGAATGACCTACGAAGAACATCTGGATGAAGTCACGACGCTCATCACCGAGAAATACCACGTCGAGGATCAGGTCGCCATCGACATGGTGATGCGCGCCCAGGCCGACGATTTCTTCACCCTTCACGACGACGATCCGTCCATCTGCACACTCGACCGCGCACATGCCGACGCGCGGGCCGTCTACAAGAAATACCGTTGAGGAGAGTCCCGATGTCCACACATACCGCAGCGATCGAATGGTTCCGCGCTCCGCACGCGGCCGACCCCAAGACCTATTCGCGCAAGCACGTCAGCAACCTGGCTGGCGGTCAGACGGTCAACATGTCCTCGTCGCCCACCTTCCTCGGCGACCCCGACTGTGCCGACCCCGAACAGATGGTGATCAGCGCACTGGCGAGCTGCCACATGCTGTTCTTCCTCGCGATTGCCGACCTGAAGGGATTCCCGGTGGCCCGCTACACCGACACCCCCATCGGCGAGCTGGGCAAGACCGAGAAGGGCCAGGCTCTCACGCGCATCACGCTGTCGCCGCGCGTCACCTTCGTCGACAAGACGCCCGACAGCGCCACCTTCGCTGCGATTCACGACAGCGCCCACAAGCGCTGCTTCATTGCCAACTCGCTCACCGCCGAGATCATTCTCGACCTCGGCTGACGCCACCGCGGACGCGACGGGCAAGGTCCGCGATCTGTGCTATAGCGGAACATCGACCAACCGGGAGCGGAAGATGTCACCGCTGCGCTGTCTTGCCGCGGCCCTTGCCCTCGTCTCGCAGACCCTGCCCTCGACCGCGCACGCGGCTGACGCCGCGAAGCGGCTGATGGTCGCGGCGACCGCCGCCGAGGCAAGTGAAGTACGTGTCGAGCGCTTTGCGGTCCCGGCGGGCGCCCACCCTCACGACATCGCACCCGCTCCCGAACCGGGCGGGCCGGTGTGGTACACCGCACAACGGCAGGGCGCGCTCGGCGTCCTCGACCCCGCCACCGGAAAGACGCGTCACATCCCGCTGGGCCGCGGCTCCGCACCGCATGGCGTGATCGTCGGCCCGGACGGCGCACCGTGGATCACCGACAGCGGCCTCAACGCCATCGTCCGCGTCGATCCCAAATCCTTCGAGGTCAAGCGCTACCCCCTGCCCGAAGGCGGCTACGCCAACCTCAACACCGCCGCCTTCGACGGCAAGGGCATCCTGTGGTTCACCGGCCAGTCGGGCATCTACGGTCGGCTCGACCCCAAGACCGGCGCGGTGCAGGTGTTCGACGCCCCGCGCGGGCGTGGCCCCTACGGCATCACCGGCACGCCGGGCGGCGAGATCTACTACGCCTCGCTTGCCGGCAGCCACATCGCGCGCATCGACACGGAAACCGGCAAGGCCGAGGTCATCGAGCCGCCGACGCCGAACCAGGGCGCACGGCGCGTGTGGTCGGATAGCAAGGGCCGGATCTGGGTCAGCGAATGGAACTCGGGGCAACTCTCGCGCTTCGACCCGAAGACCCGGGAATGGCGCGCGTGGCGGGTGCCCGGCGACGGCCCCAAGCCCTACGCCGTCTATGTCGACGCACGCGACCACGTGTGGGTCAGCGACTTCGGCGCAAACGCGATGCACCGCTTCGACCCGGCGAGCGAGCGCTTCGAGACCTTCCCCTCACCGGAATCGAACGCCGCGATCCGCCAGATCCTCGGGCGGCGCGGCGAGGTGTGGGTGCCGGAATCCGGCACCGACCACCTCACCGTCTATCGCACGGAATGAGCGCCACCGGCCTCAGAACGGCAGCACCAGCTTGAACAACGCCTTGTCGCCGCGGAAGCGGTTCTCGGCCTCGGTCTCGTGCTGCCACTGCGCGATGAACATCGTGCCGTTCTTGTTCGTGTAGCTCACGCTCGGGCCAATCGCGAACACCTCGCCCTTGCGCCCCTTCGACCACACACCCGGTACCTCGGGCAGTGTTTCGCCTTCGAGCTTGTCGTTCTCCGTCTGCTTCAGGTAGTAACCGGCGAGACCCACCGCCCACGGCCCGAAGTGCTTGCCGAGGACGTAGTCCATGTGAAACTCGTCGCCCGACTCGTAATCCATCTTGGGCATGCCCGGCGCAAGGCGGAAGTCCTTGTTCTTGCGCTTGATGTTGTACATGAACTTGCCGGACAGCTCCCAACCGTCGTCGGACAGCCAGGTCGCCGCGAAGATCGGCTCCAGGCTCCAGTAGTTCGTGCCGATGCTCTTCCTCGGGTCGCCCGACTTGTACTGCCCCGTCGGCATGTTGATGTCCATCGCGACCGTCCAGTGCAGATTCTTGGTGTGCCACGCGATGATGATCGGGTTGAAGGTGATATCACCGACGCCGCTCACTGTCTTGCTGTCCCCGCCCAGCTTCACTTTCTGCTGCACGAGCGGCACGACGAGATGCATGCCCCAGTCGCCGCCGAAGATCTTGGTGTCGGTCATCTTGATGAAACGCATCGCCTCGAACCACGCATCGACCTCGGCGCCCGGCACCTTGTCGCCATCCCCGTCGCGCAGCTTGCCGCCGTAATGGCCGAAGTAGTTCAGGAAATAATTTCCCGGCGGCGGCACTGCACCCGCCAGCCAGCCTTCGGCGCCGTTCGGATACTGGTCGCCGCCCTCCTTCGCGACGGCATTGCCGGTGGCGAGGACTGCGAGTGCGGCGGCTGCGGTAATCTGTCTGAATTTCATCGTGTCTCCTCCCTGATTCTTATGTCGGTCAGAACGGGAACGGCCGCTTGCCCATCTGCACGGTGATCCACTTGAGTTCGGTCATCTCGTCCATCGAGTGATGGCCGCCCTCGCGCCCCATGCCGCTGTCCTTGATGCCGCCGAAAGGCACATGCGGCTCATCCATGATCGACGCGTCGTTGATGTGCACCATCCCCGCCTCCAGCCGCAGCGACAGGTCGAAAGCCTTCTGCAGGTCGTTGGTGATGAGGCCCGACGACAGCCCGTAGCAGGAATCGTTGGCGAGCCGCAGCGCCTCCTCGCTGTCCGCGGCGCGGATCACCGACACCGCCGGGCCGAAGCTCTCCTCGCGGAACACCACCATGTCGGGTGTCACGCCGGCGAGGATGGTCGGCTGGTAGAAGGCGCCCTCGCTCTTGCCGCCATGCAGCAGCCTCGCCCCATTCGCGACCGCGTCCGCCACGTGGCGGTCGAGCACCGCGCACTGCTTGCGGTCGATCAGCGGCCCGATCACCGTATGCGGATCGCGCGGGTCGCCGACCTTGAAACCGCTGATCTTCGTCGCGAGCTTGTCGCAGAACGCATCGAAGATCGGCGCCTCGACGATCAGGCGCGAGTTCGCCATGCACACCTGCCCCTGGTGCAGGAAGATGCCGAAGGCCGCCGCATTCACCGCATAGTCGACATCGGCATCCTTCAGCACGATCAGCGGGCTCTTGCCACCGAGTTCCAACGTGATGCGCTTGAACTGCCGCCCCGCCGCCGCCGACAACTCGCGTCCAACCTCGGTCGAGCCGGTGAAAGTGATCATGCGGATGCGCGGATCCTCGACGAAGGTGTTGCCCAGCACCGAGCCCTGCACCGGCACCACGTTCAGCACGCCCTTCGGCAGCCCCGCCGCCTCGAAAATCTCCGCGATCTTCAGCCCGGTCACCGGCGTATAGGTCGCAGGCTTCAGGATGAAGGTGTTGCCCGCCGCCAGCGCCAGCGCCACCTTCTTCGTCGCCAGCAGGAAGGGGAAGTTGAACGGCGCGATGCCGGCAATCACCCCCAGCGGACGGCGCACGCTCATCGAGAACACGCCCGGGCTGTCGGAGGGCATCGTCTCACCCGTGATGCGCCGGCACTCGCCCGCGGCGCTGCGCAGCAGATTCACGACGAAACTCGCCTCGAACATCGCCTTGCCGAAGGTCGAACCGGCCTCGTCGATCAGCACCTCGGCCACCTCCGGGATGCGCTTCTGCAACTCGTCGGCGGCACGCAGCAGGATCGCCTCGCGCTCGTTCGCCAGCGTGTTGCCCCAGCTTTCCCGCGCCCGGTACGCCGCCGCAATCGCCCGCTCCAGGTCCGCGGCCGAAGCCTGATGGACCCGCCCCCACACCCCGCCGGTCGCCGGGTTGATGTCGTCGAGGATCGTTTCCGTCGATGAGCCCACCCACTCGCCGTCGATGAACAGCTTGTATTCCTTCATGCTTCCCCCTTACAGGCTGATGCCGCACCGTCCCGGCGCGATGATGTTGTTGGGATCCAGCGCCTTCTTCAGGCGCTTCTCGATGTCGCGCTTCACCGGCCCGTAGGTCGCGGCCACCTTCTCTGCGAAGGCGGTATTCGCGCGATACATGCCGTAGCCCTCCTTGGCGAAGGTGTGCAGCAGCTCGTCGTAGCACGCGTAGGCCTTCTCCATCTGCTCGGGGTTCGAGCGGTCGTACAGCAGGTCGATGACGTGGTGCATGTCGCGCCAGCCGACGATGAACTCGCCCACGTAGTCGAAGCCGTACTTGCCGAGGATGGTCTTCGCCATCTGCATCTGCTTGAGCGTCTCGGCGCCCTTCGCCTGCGACACCGGCGCAAACCAGATCGAGCCGCCGCCTCCGCGCCAGTTGTACAGGCCGAACTCCCCGAGGTTGGGCTTGCCCTTCATCAGGTCGAAGCGGTACTCCAGCGCCTGGCTGCCCTTCGAAGCTTCCTGCGTGATGATCTTGCCGCCGGTGCCCGCCGCGACCGCCTCGATGATCTTCCAGTTGGCGTCGTTGGTTTCCTTGGTGCCATACAGGCCCGCATACACGTTCCACGCGCCGATGTTGTGATCCTTCTGGATGCGTTTCACCGCCTCGTCGGGGATCGCGCCCGGCCCGGTGTAGTAGTCGGCGCGCTTGACCGGCGTGCACGGCGCCTCCCACAAGGTGTGCGCGATCACCACCGCATTCGGGATCACCATCGCGATGCGCAGCGGACGCAGCGCCTCGACGATCTTGGTGATGTCGGCCTCGTCCGGATACTGGATGCAGAACGGACGGAAATCCGGCGGCGCCGGCATCAGCCACATCCCCATCTTGGTCACCACACCGTAATTCGACTGCGTGAACATCCCGTCCAGCGTCGGCCCGTAGCCCCACTTGAACACCTGCCAGGTGTTCGAATTCGGCATCGCCCCCATGCCGGTGCGCAGCACCTGCCCGTCCGCCAGCACCACCTCCATGCCGCACGAGAACATGAAGTGCTCGCCGTAGGGCGTGTAGCCCACGCCGCGGTCCACCATGTTGCCCACCGGGCCGGCAATCGCCGACGGCGCCGGGCACGAGAACCACAGCGGCAGCTTGTGCTCCTGCAGGTAGTCGTAGAGCTGCTGATAGGTCACGCCCGGCTCCACCAGCGCCGTGCACAGCTCGGGGTCAACCTCGATGATGCGGTTCATGCGCCGCAGATCCATCACGATCTGCCCGCGCTGCACCGGCGCCGCCGAGCCGTAACCCAGGTTCTTGCCGGTCGACACCGGATAGACCGGGATGCGGTACTTGTTGGCCACCTTCATGATGCGCTGGATCTCTTCCACGCCGTCCGGCATCACCGAAGCCGACAGCTCGTGCTGGTCGTCCGGCACCGGCATCATGATCTTGCGGTAGGGCGCGAGTTTGTCCTCGTCGACCACCACATGCTCATCGCCCACGATGGCCCTGATCTCGCGCACCGCCTTGTCGAAATCGGCCGCACTCACACCCTTCGGCAGCACTTTCGCCTTGCTCTTCGAAACCATTGGAATGTCTCCGTTGTATTTATCATTGCCGCGCGACGCGTCAGGCATCGATCGCGAAGGACACGAGGCTGGCAGTACCCACGCGCCGATAGGTGTCCATGACGAGGCCCGCCCCGCGCGCCGCTGCGATCTGCTGGAAGATCACCGCCGACGCGTCATCCATCACGCCGACCACGCGCGCCCGTCCTGCACGGTCCAGCAGCGCCGTCACCCCCGCGAAACTGCCGAGCGCCTGCGCACTTGCCGCAACCGGCCGCACGCCCTGCTCCGCCGCCAGCCCGCGCGCCAGCGCCAGTGCCTGCGGGGACTCCGCCTGCGCCACCACCATCACCGGCCGCCGCGCCTCATCGCGCGCGCCGAAGTCGGCCATCACCGCCAGCGGCGTCGCCCCGAGCGCCCCGCCGCCGAGCACCCCCTTCAGGAAAATGCGCCTGTCCATGTCGGCTACTCCCGCGCCAGTGCTTCGCTGCCATTGATCCGCCGCGCCACATCGGCAAGCGTCGCGTCGTCGATCTCCGTCGGCCGGAACGCCGGCATCGCGCGGTTGCCCATGCGCACCACGCGCCGGACATACTCTTCCGGCAGCGCCCGCCCCTTCAGCACCGGCCCCACGTTCGCCTCATGGCAATAGCGGCACACCTTGTCGTACACCTCGCCGCCGTCGCGCCACTCCGCCTGCGCCCCACCCGCTGCTGTCAGCGCGGCCAAGGTCCCCAGACAAACGGCCAATCTCCTTGCGTACATTTCCACCTCCTCCTGATTGTTGGCCTTCCAACTTCTTCGGAAAAGGTAGAGCAAGCGCAATGCCTGCCGTGCGCAGGCGAACAACACTTCTTTATTTACAGATACTTAGATACGCAACGCGGCATGCAGGTCCGCCGCCTGCCGCGAGGGTCGGCTGTCCAGAATCCAGACACATCGACGCGCCACCGCCCCGCCGGCCCGCGACAACACGGACGCAGCGAGGCGACAGCAGCGCGAATCGCAAAAACAGACACCGTCCAGATTTGCGACACTCGGAGGCCCGTCACAAGAAGCCCCCACGGTCGCCTAGTTCCGAAGACGTCGCTCAGGAATTCACCCCACCACGTCGAGCGGGCTCCGCACGCCACGCCCTCCCCGGTTCAAGACGTGCGTGTAGATCATCGTCGTCGACACGTCCGAGTGCCCGAGCAGCTCCTGCACTGTGCGGATGTCGTAGCCCGCCTCCAACACGTGCGTCGCGAAACTGTGCCTCAGCGCATGGCAACTCACTGGTTTGCTCAAACTTGCCTCGCGCGTCGCGCGATGCACCGCCTTCTGCAAGCTGCTCTCATGCAAATGGTGCCGGCGCACCACACCGCTGCGCGGATCGGCCGACAAGCGGCTCGCCGGAAACACGTACTGCCAGCCCCACTCCCTCGGCGCCGCCGGATACTTGCGCTCCAGCGCGTCGGGGAGGAACACGGCGCCCGCCCCCCGCGCCAAGTCCTCGTGATGGAGCCCCCACACCTTCGCCAGATGCGCCTGCAAGCCATCCACCAGGCGCGCGGGCATCGGCACGACCCTGTCCTTCTGCCCCTTCCCATCACGGACCACGATCTGCCGATACTCGAAGTCGAGATCCTTCACCCGCAGTCGCACACACTCCATCAGGCGCATCCCCGTGCCATACAGCAGCGCCGCCATCATCCCGTGCACGCCGTCCATCCGCCCCAGCAGACGCACGACCTCGTCCCGCGACAACACCACGGGCAGACGCTGCGGACGCTTCGCCCGCGCAAAGCTCCCCAGATCTCCCAGCGGTCGCTCCAGAACCTTGTCGTAGAGAAACACCAGCGCATTGAGCGCCTGGTTCTGCGTGCTCGCCGCCACCCGCCCCTGCACCGCAAGATCCTGAAGAAAGGCCTTTACCTCCACCGCTCCCGCCGCGCGCGGATCCGCCCCTTTAAGAAAGCGCGCAAACCGGTCCAGCCACCCGCAATACGCCTCCTCGGTCCGGATCGAATAATTGCGTTGCTGGATAACCGCCACCAACTGACCGCGCAACGCATCCACGCCTTTGCCGCCCTCCACTTCGCCAGCAGAGGGCTTCGGCGCGAGGCTACGGGCAAGCGTAGGGTGCGTCGCCGGCAGCTCGCGCCCGGCCTCCCGCCAGAAGTCCCAGTCGACCGCCGCAGCAGCCGGCGCGTGTGCCAACTGCAACAACAGCCTCACCGCCTCCACCACCTGGCCAAACTGCCACGCCTGCAATCGGCCTATCCTGCCGCGCTCCGCCAGCCACGCCTCCACCTCCGCCGCCGTGTGCGTCGCCAGCCGTCGCCCCTCAAACGCCTTCAGATAGTCCTCCGCGTGTCGCACATACCACTCCGCGGCACCGGGCTTCACACCGGAATTCCCCAACAGAGTCCGATAGTTGCGCCAAAACCGTAGTACCGCCTCGGGGGCGTTTGACAGAGTCATATGCGTCGGCTATGTTGCGTTGTAAGAAGTCGTTACAGGGATCGCAGCCAATGCTATCGTCATCCGTCATAGCCAACAATAGGCCGATTCGGCCTATCCCACTACCGGCCGATTCCGTCTACTACAACTGTTGGGCGCCATGATAAGAGCGAGGCTTCGGCTACCTGTATTCGCTGCGATTTTCACAGTCCTTTCTATTATTTACCTCGCTACCGAATATTTCAGAGCATGGGAAGCAGACAATGATGAAGAGAACACTCGTCTGCGTGAAATCGTCGCATCGAAGTACAACGAGCTTCCGTTTCCTTCGATGGGCACGCTTGTCTACGAGGAAGGCAGCGCAAGCCGTAAGTGCAAAATGGCCGAGATCAGGAAGTTGTTTTCTTCCGATATGGCGCCAGCGGAAATCTGTAGAGCCATTTATTCTTCGCTATCTCCAGAACACTGGGCCTCTCGCGATGGATGTAGTGTCAAGACCTACCCGTACAACCCGAAAGATATCGCGCCAACAAGGCCCGCTTACGAATACGCCGGGCTCTATGCTTGCATCAAGCCGTTTCCCTGCAAGTTTGGAATCGAGGTGACTACCGCACCTAAAGAGGCATGGGGTAGCCTGTTCATGCTGTCACACTATGGTGAAAGTCAGGCTATCCCCCTTGCAAGGAACCGCGGCAAATCGTTTTATACGGTTACCCTCCACTATTATTCTGAGGAAAACACGTATGCACGTCTCTGCCCTGGACGTGCAGAGTGCGAATGTGACTGGAACTCTTTGCAATGGTGGAAATTTCAGGATGGTTCAGGTTTTTATCGTTCGGACTAAATTTATGCATTTAGCCAACTCAATATGCGTGGGCGATCAACGGGAATTAGCGTTCGATACAAGCGATTGCGAAAATACCACGAGTCCAGCCGAAGCGATGTCGCCCAACACTACGCTACAGCCGACAGGTCAAAAGCTGCGCTTTTGCCCGTCGGCTGATCTTCCACGTTAGGCCAGTGAAAAAAATCGATCGCAAGATCCTTCGCGCCGAGATAAAACGACGGATTAGGCGGATGCATAACCCCACTGTTCGGCGCTGGAAGGCCTTGTATAAGTTTTTCGTGTGTAGCATCGTTTTGCTGGTATCAGGCGCCACTTTACTTTCAAGCCCCAAGCCGCAATTTCGGTCCGCTGGGCTAATTCTGTTTTCTGCAGGGGCGTTGCTTTTTGTGCTGTACAGAGCTCTGCTCCGAATCTTTCGTAAACAAGGATATATTGACGAATGGCTAAGGCCTTTAGATCATATTGTTATTGCGATACCGATACCTATTCTAATCGCCATTTCTCACGAAGAATCTAACCGCATCATATGGCTTACCGCCTTATCAGCCGTTGGCGCTTATGGGACGTGGCGACTTCGGAAGTACACGCGTCAACGTCGGCGAGCTGACTACTTTCGGGTGGCGCGGGAATATTTATGGGAGATTGATCCCGACAACCCTAACAATTCGGTCAAGCGGGACGCACCGCAAGCGGCGCGCCCCTTACCTTAACCGTTAGAGAACTCAATAGACATGGCAACTTGGTCAGACGATATCGAAATCGCGCTTGGCAAGCTGGGCGGCATTGCCACACTCAGCGCTATCTACGAAGAAATCAAGAATGTCCGACCAGCACCGTATCCGAAAGCACTGGAAGCGACAGTTCGTGGCGCTATCGAACGTAACTCTTCGGATTCAAAAGCGTTCTCGTCCAATAACGATCTGTTCTTTTCGGTTCATGGTCTAGGTGCTGGCATATGGGGGCTCAGAAACCAACTTAAGCCCACACCGGTTGCAGGTGATATTGGGCAGCTTCCGCTTGGAACGGAATCACCGGAGCGTGTTACGCAAAATACGTATCGAGTACTTCGCGATACAGAACTTGCGAGGAAGATTAAATTCCTCCACAAGGATGTATGCCAGCTTTGTGAGACAAGAATCAATCTTAATGGCAAAACCTACTCGGAAGCTCATCACATAAAGCCACTGGGTACTCCTCACTTTGGCCCAGACATACCGGAAAACATCATCGTTGTTTGCCCGAACTGTCATGTTGCCCTCGATTACTTCGTGGCCCCACTAGAGCCTGAAAAATTTAAAGCTGTCGCAGGGCATGTAGTTGGATCAGAGTTCATTGCATACCACAATCGGCATGTCGGCAGCGTTCTCTAACCCGGCGCTCAACCCCGTTCGCTTCGCTCTCTGGACGCTGCGCGATAGAGCCGCGCAGCGCCGGTTAGCTCTACGTTAGCCGTCTTCCTATGGTTCCCAATCTGCCAATTGCCACTGACAACATCTATAAGTTCGCCTGTTTGTTTGGCCTCGCCATGATCATCGTGTCCATACTTTCCTTCGTCACGGTGTATTCCTCCACCCTCGACAGAAAGGTGAAGCTGAGCGAGGCGATCATCCCGCTGGAGGCCAAGGAAACGCTGACGAAAGCAGAACAGCAGACTCTTGAACTAAATCGAAAGCTGATTGAAGTCGCAAAGGGCAATGAGCGCACCGCACATTCCGCTATCGGCGGCACATTCGCCGTTGGGCTAATGCTAAGCATTTACGGCGCCCGTCGCTGGCGCACAACGATTCAAGCACGCGATGACCTACTTGCCACATTGCAGATTGAGAAACTTCGAGCTGAAATCGCAAAGCTGGTTCTTGAAACCGATCGGTTGCGCAATGTCGCAGACGGCTCGCCTAGGCAGCAGAACGTCACGACCGGCAATGACGGCTAACCTCTCGGTCAACACGGACCGCCTGCAAGCCGCGCTTGCAGGTTCCCTCCGCCGCTTCGCGGCTCCGACGGCCGGTTACCTCAAACGTTATGCATAGGAACTATGATGCTTCAACACTTTAAGGGGTCGCCATTGTGGCTGATTGGTCTCTTCATACTATTTGCAGAGGCCACTGCAGGACTGGCGGCTGTGAAGATTGATGGGTGGCCTCAAGCTGCATTAGTGATCTTCGTCATTTCCTACTCTACCGTAGTGACAGCAATCTTCTTTGCCTTTCTGTGGTTTAAGCCGGAGAACTTTTACGGCCCGACAGAATATGGACAAATATCACCCGAGATTTACGCAAAGGCTTTGAAAGGGATACCCGCGGAAACGGCTCTTGCAGTCACGAAGCTTGAGGAAAATCCATTTGACGAGGATGCCTTGTTTTCGCTTATGGACAACTTAATTATTGAGGATGCCAAGCAACATATAGTCCTAATGCGCAGAACTAACGACACCCTTGATATATCGGATATCAACGATCAAGGATTTACACATCGCTATGAAATTGTAACCCGAGGAAAGGGCGTTTCATTTGGCCTATTTTCACCCGGAAGCTTTGTGAGAAAACTCCAAGGAACTGAACTCTTGTACCTCTCTGGCGGAAAAGACAAATTATTCTTAACGCCCCGTGGCAAGAAGTTTGCAGACTGGTTGATAAGACATGAGAAGGACGCAGAAACCTTTAACTCCGAAAAGGGCCGGTGGGGCAAAGAACAGAGCGCGTCTGACGTAATGAAGGAGCGTTTCGGCGCCGATGCATAACCCTACAATCAACCGGACCGTAAAAAGCTGCGCTTTTTCCGTCCGGTTATTTCCACGTTGGGTCTCTTCGCTCACCCCCGAAGATGCTCGATTTATTTCCAGGGGATTTGGGAGTTAAAAAAATGAAAAATACAGCTTTGAAATTTATATTTTTTGCACTCTTAGTGCCTTTGGCGGGTTGCGCTACGATCATGGGTAGCGATACCCATGTCATGCCAATCAGTAGCACACCTAGTGATGCTAGCATCAGGATCACAGATGAAAAGGGATTAGAGATTTTCAAAGGTAATACGCCATCTACTATTACCCTGAAGAAAGCTGACGGTAGTTATTTTGGCAAAAAATCATATACAGTCACCATTGCTAAAGCAGGTTTTGAAACGCAAACAATACCAGTTACTGGAAGCCCTAGTGGCTGGTACATTGGAGGAAACTTGTTGTTTGGCGGGCTAATTGGGTGGCTAATCGTTGATCCGTTAAACGGCAAAATGTACAACCTTTCCCCAGAAAACATTAATGCCAATTTGCCCGCAAATCCAAAATCATCTCATAACAATAGGGCTGTTGATGGTGGCATCACGGTTATGCTAATCCAAGATGTTCCGGAAAACCTTCGCGGAACAATGAAAGCATTGAACTAATCGAGGCCCAACCCAACAGTCGAGCGGACCTGCGCCAAAAGCGGCGCAGGTCCGCTCACTATTACGTTAGGATCTTAGGGCTCTACGATGTTTGTGTTCGAAATTACAACGCCGGGTACTTGGCTAGATTACGAGGACCACGATTGGTCTTGGAGAATTGAAGGCTTGCTGCGTAATTTGGAGTCGCAGTTCTTTGAGGCTAATGCGGCCCTTAATCTATTCATTCAAGCTCAATCGTCTCCCCCTGCACGGCCAGATCGTGACCAATGGAAACTCGATGCCCGGCGTCGCTCCGAAATTCGGCAACAGGTTGAACACGAGCAAGGCGGGCAATTTTTTGTTGACCATTGGAGCGAGATCTATTTTGAAACCGAGGTTCGATTCAAGCGAGAACAATGGTCCAAAGGTCGCATGCCGAGGGAGTTTGCGCACAATCAAGCCTTCATTTATGCTCGAGCGTTTCTCTACGCCCTCGATTCGTTTGATAAGTTTCTCGGAGTGCTCTCACGAGAACCAGGTGTGCCCCAAGAACTCGTCGTGACCCACTCCATAATCTCCGAATTCTTTCCTGATCTGCGAGGCGTAAGGAACACTGCGCAACACCTCGAAGACAGGGCGCGAGGACTCGGCGCCGGTCGAGATCCAAAGCCATTAGATCTAAAACCTATCGTTAGCGATGCCATTCATGCTCCCGGAGGTGGTGTTCTCGTACTGAACAGTCTCAATGGGTCAAAATACGGATCAACCATGGCGGACGGACATTACGGCGAAGTTGATGTGTCACCAGAGTCCATGCAAAAACTCCACTACATTCTTCACGAAGCACTGGCACTATTCCGATGGAAAGGCCCAAAACGACACTCACCGAGCATCTAGCGCTTTGTCCTAACACTCAAATCAACCGGATCGTCAAAAGCTACGCTTTTGCCGCCCGGTTATCACGGCGTTAGGCATCAAGAATGACCCTTGAGGAATATTTCGGCTTGATCGCTCTTGGCTTGCCCGCTGGCTTTCTTTTGCTCGGATTGTTCAGCGGTCAGGAAAAAGCCAAAGCTCGCCAGTCACTCACAAACTGGTGCCTTGCGTTTGGCGGCTTGTCAGTTCTTTTGGGTGGCATTGCAGCTATTAGCCACGCCAAACTAGTCGCGACCAGGGGTATTCTCGGCGCGTTATTCATTGGTCTTCCAGCATTTCCCGCTGGCCTCATGCTGCTATTGCTTGGAGGCTCGACGAAAACCGACACCGAGGGAGAAAACGATGGCGAAGCGTAGTTTCCATGCCGAAATGCAACATAAGCGTTGCATATCGCCTAACCGGGCAGTGGAGGGGACAGCCAAAAGCTACGCTTTTGGTGCCCTCCGCGCTTCGCGCTCCGGCTGCCCCTCACTTCTACGTTGGGCTTCAAGCCAAAGACACAGCTGCGGAGACCATTGAGTGGAAGAGATCATTAATAACAGCCCAGCAGTGGTTTTCCTTGGTGCAATCATCACCGGGTTTATTGCTGGCGTAAGCGCGTACATCGGACTGCTCAAGATAACAAATCAGGAAACCGTAATTAAGGGCAGTTATGAGCTCAAGAAAAATCTTGTCGGTCGTGTTTTGAAGAATGAAATCTTGATTGAGTGTGGAAAGCTCATAGAATCAGGTGGGCGGATAGAGGGGGCGACAATGCCAGACAGGGTCGAGGCCTTCTTGACGCAAACCCTTATCTTTCTTGAGGGCCTCGACCTTCCGAAAGTACAGCAATATCTTCAACTCAAAATGTCTTGGCCTGCGTACACGATTCAGCTTCTCCTCGTGAATGACAATCTATCGCCATCACAGAAGTTGGGAAGAGCAATCGGTGTCCTTGAAGGCCTACGATCAAGCTTTGCCGCTGCGGCCGGCGGCTGATGAGCACGCCCAACAAGCGCTTGCAGCCGACCGGCAAAAAGCTGCGCTTTTTGCCGTCACCTGAAGCGTCACGTTGGGCCTCTTTGAGAATGACACGCCATGTCTGAACGCCCGGTTACTGGACTCTCTCCCGAGCAGCAGGAGTTATGGCAGCGGGTAAACGATCTGTGGTCATTGTCGTTGGAGCGCAACGCCGAGAAGATTCGCTCAACCATCCATCCTCGATATGTCGGCTGGGACATGAATCAGTCGACCACCCACGACCGAGAGACTGCTATTCAGTCCGTGCTCGGTGATGCGCCAGCCGTTACTGGCTATGAGCTTGTTCCGCTGAGTGTGCAGGTGTACGACCGCACCGTCGGCATTGTGCACTACATGTATTCGGCGTCAGTCACCCCGAAGGACGCAGCACCGCTGCAGGTCACAGGCAAGTGGTCTGAGGTCTATCTCCGCCAAGACAGCCAATGGGTAATGGTCAGCGTCAGTGGTAGGCCTGATTCACCGACAGGAGATTTGCGTGCGGTTGAATAGCTGGCCGCCGAGGCCCAACCCATCATTCCACCGGACAAGCTGCGCCGGCCGATGGATTCAGACGTTGGGCGTAAAGGGTGCGAACTCACCGGAGAAAGGAATCAACAACATGAAAACCATCGCTCTCGTAGTCGGAGCGATCTTGTCTCTCTTGTCGGGTATCGCCTTTGGGGCAACGCGAGAGGACGAATGCGCCACGGGCGTGTTCGAAATACTGAGGCGCGACATCCCGATTAGCAAGTTGTCTCTGAGGTCCGATGGAAGCAACGTGGTTGCCGATGCATGCAAGACTTGGCCGTACAAACCCAATTTAGTTCTGGTGGCAGTTGCCTACGACGAGGGCGTCGAATATGAAAAGAGCCTGATCGTCGCCGTGATAGACAAGAAGACAAAGCGGGTAGGTAGTAGCTCAAAGCGTGCTATCTACGAAGACGCGACGACGGAGGTTGGGGAGCGCAGTCTGAGGCTTGATACCGCCAAGTATCAGCTGGCTAATGACGTTAGAGCGTTTGGGGTGAGATTCAACAGTGCCGCTAGAGGAGCGAGTTGCGGGGAGGCGTACTGGAACGATGAACTCACTCTCCTTGTCCCTGAGGGAAAGGATTTGCGACCGCTCGCCAGCCTGAATTTGTATCAACAAAGGTGGCTGGAGGGCTGCCCAGCGGCGACATCGTCGGCACTCTGGGAAGACGCCACGCTGACAGTCGGCATGGCCAACGCAAGAACGAATGGGCTATTCGACTTGGTGATTACCGCAAGAATCACGGTAAATTCAATGGGCGCGGCCACGGGGAACCTCAAAGACCGTATCGAACAGCATAGTTTGCATTACGACGGTAGGTCTTACCAAAAAGGCAAGCCTGTTCCATGGTGGCCTGCAATCTGATCCACTTGGTCCATCGCTGGAAGGCGGTGCCTGGGCAGCAGCCCAGTTCGGCAACCTACGACATTGCATTGGAGGTAACCCATGAAGCGCATTAAGGTGGCATTTTCTGCAGTACTGCTACTGCTTACGGCGCTCTGGCTGGGGGCCGATACGTTGACGCCGGCGCCGTTCACCTACTTTTCGTTCCGCTCGGTGTTCATGCAGTACAGCGGGGTGATCGGCATCGGCCTGATGAGCATCGTCATGCTGCTGGCGCTGCGTCCGAAATGGCTGGAGCCGCATCTCGACGGGCTGGACAAGATGTATCGCCTGCACAAGTGGATGGGCATCACCGCCCTGGCGGTCAGTGGCATTCACTGGTGGTGGGGGAAAGGCACCAAATGGATGGTGGGTTGGGGATGGCTGGAAAAGCCCGCGCGCAAGCCTGTCGCCGGGGAAACCCTCGGCGTCGTCGAGGCTTGGCTGCGCAGCCAGCGGGGGTTTGCCGAATCCGTCGGCGAGTGGGCGTTCTACGCGGCCGCTGTCCTGATTGTTCTCGCCCTGGTCAAGCGCTTCCCCTACCACTGGTTCGTCAAGACCCACAAATGGCTTGCGGTCGCCTACCTTGCCCTGGCCTATCACTCCGCCGTGCTTACCAAGGTGGAGTACTGGTCTCAGCCTGTTGGCTGGCTGCTGGCGGCCTTGCTGCTGGGTGGCTGCGTGGCTGCACTGTTGGCGCTGGCGGGCCGGATCGGGGCCGGCCGCAAGGCCCGGGGCACAATCGATGCGCTGACGTACTACCCCGCGCTGCGCGTACTCGAAACCTCCCTCGTGCTGGGAGAAGGCTGGCGCGGCCATACCGCCGGGCAGTTTGCCTTCGTCACCTCGGATGCCAGCGAAGGCGCGCACCCCTACACTATCGCCTCGGCCTGGAGCCCCGATGACCGGCGGCTCGTATTCATTACCAAGGCACTCGGCGACCACACCGGCCGCTTGCGGGATCGGTTGAAGGTGGGCATGCCGGTGACGGTGGAAGGTCCTTACGGCTGCTTCGACTTCGAGGACGAGCAACCGTGCCAGATTTGGATCGGTGCGGGCATCGGCATCACGCCGTTTATCGCCCGCCTCAAACAACGTGCCGCCACATCGGACACTAAGGCGATCGATCTCTTTCACCCGACTGCCGAGTTCGACCAGGCAGCGATTGACCGTCTTACCGCTGACGCCGAGGTTGCGGGCGTGCGCATGCACCTTCTTGTCAGCCCGAAAGATGGTCGGCTGAATGGCGAACGTATCCGTGCCACCGTACCGGAATGGCGGTCGGCCAGTATCTGGTTCTGTGGCCCGCGGGGGTTCGGTCAGTCGCTGCGCGAGGACTTTCTCGCCCACGGCCTGCCGCCCGAGCGATTCCATCAAGAATTGTTTCAGATGCGTTGATGAGAACCGCAATGCGGCCTGACGACTCGCGGCAAAAGACGCAGCGCAAGCGGCGCACCGTCGAGCTGAAACGTTAGCCGCCTCAAATCACTTTGCCATTTCCCGTGCGATGAGAACTCCTTCATTCGAATGCAAGAGCGCGACAGCGACCGGGCCGCAGGGTGAACCGGTGCAAGCCCGGCTGGCCGGATTATCTCCGGCATATTTCGGCATGGTCATGGCAACGGGTATCGTCTCGCTCGCCACACACCTGCTGGGAATGCAGTCCGTGGCCAAGGCGCTGTTCCTGCTCAATTGCGTCGTCTATGTCTTGCTATGGTTTCTGACCATCTTGCGCGTCGTACGCTACCCGCGCCTGTTCTTCGACGATCTGATCGATCACCTTCGCGGGCCCGGTTTCTTCACGATCGTGGCAGGCACGTGCGTACTCGGGAGCCAGTTTGTGGTGCTGGCTGCGGATTACCGCACCGCCATGGCGCTCTGGGGAGGGGCGGGCGTGCTATGGATCGGACTCACCTACACCATCTTCACCGGCCTCACGGTCAAGGAGCACAAGCCGCCGCTGCATCAGGGGATCAGTGGGGCGTGGCTACTGGCCGTCGTGGCGACGCAATCGATCGCGGTGCTCAGCGCATTGCTTGCGCCTCATGTCGAGCAGCCGGGGCGGCTGGAGATGAACTTCCTGGCACTGTCGATGTGGTTGTGGGGCGGCATGCTCTATATCTGGATGATGTCGTTGATCTTCTATCGCTACACGTTCTTTCCGTTCTCGCCCGGTGACTTGTCGCCCCCTTACTGGATCAACATGGGCGCGATGGCAATCTCGACCCTGGCCGGATCGCTGCTCATTCTGAACTCGCCCGATGCCCCCTTCCTGCTTTCGCTGCTGCCGTTCATCAAGGGTTTCACCGTCTTTTACTGGGCGACCGGCACATGGTGGATTCCCATGCTGCTGCTCCTGTTCATCTGGCGGCACGTCTATCGGCGCTTCCCGTTGAGATACGACCCGCTCTACTGGGGCGCGGTCTTCCCCTTGGGCATGTACGCAACCTGCACCCACCAGATGATCGAGGCGATGGGATTCGAGTTCCTCCGCTTCCTGCCGCAGCTGTTCATGTACATCGCGCTTGCCGCGTGGGCGACGGTATTTGTCGGGCTTGCTCGCTACCTTCTGCGACACGTCAACGCATTTCGTTTCTAGGAACCCGTGCGCGCCAGCGCAAGTGCCGCTCATCGAGGCAAGCACCTGCCAGGCAATGCCTTTGTAGGCGGCCAACCGGACGCCCGCCACGCTGCGCTTGCCGGAGCCCTTCGCGCTGAGAGCCCCGGTTGCCGCTTGCCTTCGACAGGCTTCATACTCCACTTCGATTCGAACCCTCAGGTCTCCACATGCCATTGCTCTTTTCGTACGGCACGCTGCAACAGGCGAACGTTCAATTCGCCACCTTCGGTCGGCAGCTCGCCGGCACGCCCGACGCGTTGGTTGGATACGAGCAATCGATGGTCGCGATCGACGATGCGGAGGTTGTTCGCACCAGCGGGAAGACTCATCACCCCATCGTGCGCTACACCGGCGAGCCCGATGCACGAGTACCAGGCACGGTGTTCGAGATCACGGACGCGGAGCTGGAGCAAGCGGACAGGTACGAGGTGTCGGCTTACCGGCGAGTCTCGGCCGCTCTCGCGTCCGGGGGAACGGCTTGGGTCTATGTCGATGCAAAGTACGTAACACGGGCCTGAACGGGCTGGCTCAAGTGAGCCGCCCCCGGCGCTCTCGTGCTTCACTTCACCTTTGGGGTACCCACCGTCTACGCGCTTTTGCGCGATGAGAGGTGATTGAAGCAGCGGCACGGGCATGCGGCGCTTCACGAGCATCGGGCACAGTTATACAATCAGTACCGCTTATTATCACACTGACCTCTCACGTGGCTCTCAGCGAAATCAGCTTCACGCTCCTCCTTGCCGATGCCGCCCGCCTGATGCGGCACGCCTTTGTCGCCACCCTGGAGGACAGCCCCCTGACGCTCGCACGCGCGCGCGTGCTGATCCATCTGGAGCGCAACGAGGGCATTCGGCAGGTGGCACTGGCGGAGCGCCTTGAAATCCAGCCGATGACACTGGTGCGGATGATCGACCAGCTCGCGGGCGAGGGGCTGGTCGAGCGCCGGTCCGATCCAGCCGACCGGCGCGCGCACCAGCTGTATCTGACCGACGCGGCGCGGCCGCAGCTGGAAATCATCGCGCGGGTGGGCGCCGCGGTGCGCGAGAAGGCGTTGGCCGGGATGACGGAAGCGGAGCGGGCGCAGACGATCGCGCTGGTCGAGCGCATCTGCCGCAATCTCGCGGCGGAATAGGTTTCCCGCCCTTTCCTTACTCTACTGCGGTCGCCGAGCGCAGCACGCGATAGACAGTGGAGCGCGAAACGCCGAGCGCCTGTGCGGCGGCGCTGACGTTGCCGTCGAGCCGCTCCAGCACCCAGGTCACGTAGTCGCGCTCGATGTGCTCGAGCGGCAGGATGTCGGTGAAGGCAGGCGCGGGCGACGGGAACTGCGCCGGTTTTTCCAGCGGCAGGCGCAGGATCGCGCACACGCTGTCCTCGTCGATGGTCTGGCCGTCGCCGAATGCGACGAGGCGCTCGACGGCGTTGCGCAGTTCGCGCACGTTGCCGGGCCAGCGGTAGGCGCACAGGCGCGCGAGCGCGGCCGGCGTGAGTCGGGGCGGCACGGCGGAACGTGCGCTGCGGCGTATGAGGTGCTCGACCAGCAGGGGGATGTCCTCGACACGCTCGCGCAGCGGCGGCACCGGGATATGCACGACGTTGAGGCGGTACAACAGGTCGTGGCGGAACTTGCCTTCGGCGACGAGCGAGTCGAGGTCGCGGTGCGTGGCGGCGACGACGCGCGCATCGGTGCGGCGCAGCGCGGTCGCTCCGAGCTGGCGGAATTCGCCGGAGTCGAGCACGCGCAGCAGCTTGGCTTGGCAGGCGGCGGGGAGTTCGCCGATTTCATCGAGGAACAGCGTGCCGCCGTTGGCGACTTCGAAGAGGCCTTCCTTGTCCGCCGTGGCGCCGGAGAACGCACCGCGCTTGTGGCCGAAGAGTTCGCTTTCGACCAGGTCGTCGTCGAGCAGGCCGCAGTTGAGTGGGACGTAGGCTTCCGCTGCGCGCGCACTCCAGCGGTGCAGCAGGCCGGCGACGATCTCCTTGCCGGCGCCGCTCTCGCCGGTGACGAGGACGGGCAGGTCGAGCGGCGCGGCCTTCCGCACGAGCTCCAGGGTAAGCTGCCATGCCGCGCTGCGGCCGATGACCGCGGCGTCGTCGCCACCGCGCAGGAGAGCGACTTCGGCGCTGAGGGCGGCGCAGCGGCGCGCAAGCATGCGCTTTTCCAGCGCACGTTCGACGACGATGTCGAGCTCGGTGAGCTTGTAGGGCTTCGAAAGGTAGTCGAAGGCGCCCAGCTTCATCGCCGAAATGGCGCTGTCGACATTGCCGTGGCCGGTGAGGATCACGACTTCGATCTGGGGGTCGAGCTGCTTCAGGCGCTTGAGGACCTCGATGCCGTCGATGCCGGGCATCTTGATATCGACCAGCGCGAGGTCGACGCCGCCCTGCTGTGCGCATTCGAGCGCAGCCTCGCCGTCGGCGGCCTCGCTCAGCCCGTAACCGGCGCGGCCCAGGCGGCTGGTGAGGAGCTGCCGGTACAGCGCCTCGTCATCGACGATCAGGATGTGGCCTTTCATTGCAGTCTTGCCTCGATGCCCCCGTCGGAGCCCATCTCGTCGGCGGGAAGGTGGATGCGGAACCAGGCGCCGCCCTCGGGTCGGTTGCCGCAGTCGATGCGCCCGCCGAGCTCGGACAGGATGCCGTAGCAGATGGACAACCCCAGCCCCGTTCCGCGCCCGGGGGCCTTGGTCGTGAAGAAGGGGTCGAAGACGTGGTCGATGATGCCCGCGGGCAGGCCCGGCCCTTCGTCGAGCACGTCGAGTTCCACCCCGCCGTTGACCGGCCGCAGTTCGACCCGCACTCTCCCGCGCCCGTTCATGGCATCGCCCGCGTTCTTCAGCAGGTTGCGCAATACTTGGTCGAGCAAGGTCGGGTTGGTCGCAATGGGCGGCAACGGCTTGTCGACCGCCATTTCGACCTGGAGCCCGCGCGTGAGGCCGAGTTCGCGGTACGAGTCGAGCCGTTCGCGCACCAGCATCGCGAGATCGACCGCCTCAAGCGGCACCGCCTGCTTGCGCGAGAAGAGCAGCAGGTTGTCGGTGATGGCCTTGCAGCGCTGGGCCTGTTCCTGGATGGTCGTGAGCCCCTGGCGCAGGATGTCGAAATCGGGATTCGACTGCGCCCCCGGGATCGACTCCATCAGCGACTGCAGTTCTTCGGCAAAGCCGGAGACGAGGCCGAGCGGGTTGTTGATCTCGTGTGCGATGCCGGATGCGAACTGCCCAAGCGAGCTGAGGCGGTTGGCCTGCGCGAGCTGGCGCTCCATTTCGCGGCGGGCGGTGATGTCGCGGGCGACGCCGATCACGCCTTCGGGGCGGCCGGCGGTGGACAGCACGGCGGAGCTGACCTCCAGCAGGCGGTTCGGCTCGCCGCCCGGTGCAAGCATGATCTCGAACGGCGGACCGCCCTCCCCCGCCAGGCGCCGCCGGAAGTCGCGCTCCACGCGCAATGCGGACGAATGCAGCATCAGATCGCCGCAGGCGCGACCGATCGCGCGGTCCGCGGGCACGCCCAGCAGCTCGGCCATGCGGGCGTTGACGAAGCTGAAGCGGCCGTCGAGGTCGAGGACATACACGGCGTCGTTGATGATGTCCTGGATCTGTTGCTCGCGGTTCTCCAGGCGCGCGGCGTACTCGGTGAGCTTGCGCTCGCGCTCCTGCTGGGCAGTTATGTCGATGGCGAGTCCGCTGTAGCCGACGATCTTGTCATCCTTGAACACCGGCTCGACCTGCAGGCGCATGGGCACCGGCAGCCCCGCAACATCGCGCATGACGACGTCGAGGCGCGTGGCAGCGCGCGCGTTGGCGATGCTCTTGAGGAAGTTGGACGCGGCGACGCGGTATTCGGGCAGCACGAGGTCGCGCAGGCGCATGTTCGGCAGCTGTTCCGGCGTGATACCCAGCCGCGTGCGCCCGGCTTTGTTCAATTGCAGCATGCGGCCTGAGACGTGCAGCGCGAATACCATCTCAGGCAGGTCCTCGATCAGGTTGCGGTAGCGTTGCTCGGACGCCTCCAGCTCCCGCGTGCGCTCGTACACCTTGCCTTCGAGGACGTTGATGCGGTCCTTGATGTTGAGCGGCTGGAAGTACTTGCGCAGGCCTTCGAATTCCGGCTCGCAGTCCGCAGCGTTCATGAGGGTCCACGAGCAGTGCTCGTCGCCGCGCCCTTCGCATTCGTGCTCGACACAGATCATGTCGGTCTGGAACACGTAGGACGCGAACCCCGACGCATAGCCGGCAAGCGTCCAGCAAACCGCCTCGTCGGAGCGTCCGAACAGCCGCAGGTGCTGCTCGGCCTCGTAGGAGCGGCGCCAGTTGCCGCTCATGCGGTAATGCCCTTGTTCGTGGTCGACTTCGACGATGTGTGTCTCGACCTCCGCGATGCCCGAGAACATATGCACCCGCGGTCCACCGCGGACAAACTCCTCCAGTGTGTCGGGGTGCATGAAACCGGGCAGCAGGCCCGCGTCCTCGAAGCCGCAACTGAAGCCGTAGCGGGTCAGGATGACCTTCGCGATGTCGGCCCCGAGCGTCTCGACGAGCTCCTTGCGCAGCGCGCCCATCGCGTCGGTGTGCAGCAGGATTGCGCGCCGGCCGCTGAACTGTATCGCCCCGCTGTCGGGCGAAAACTCCACAAGGGAGTAGAAATCCAGCTGATCGGCGCGCATCTTGTCCCGGTCCTTACGACTCAGGTCGGGATCATAGCCCGATTATCCGGTCGCGCGCCGCCGCACGGCGGCGGCCGGACCGGAACCGTTCGGGATGGCGCGACACGCTCAGTGGGCGCCCTGCACCTGCTCCTTCAGATACAGCGCACCGCCTTCCGCGGCTTCGCCTTGCTCGGGGGCCGTTTCCGGATGGAAGAACTGCTTGACGATCAGCGCCGTGGTGGCGAGCAGGCCGGGTATGGCGACGATCATGAACACCTCGCTGAAACCGAGCTTCCGGCGCGCAAGCTCGGCCACCAGGAAGGAACCTGCGATGCCGCCGAAACGCCCGATGCCGAGCATCCACGCGACACCCGTGGCGCGGCCCTGCGTCGGATAGAACGAGGCCGCGAGCGCCGGCATCGACACCTGTGCGGCGTTCATCATCGTGCCGGCGAGGAACACCACGACCACCAGCGCCCCGACGTTGCCCACCATCTGCCCGATCGCAAACACCGATACCGCGGTGAGTGCGTAGGCGATGGCGACGATGCGGTTGCCGTTGAAACGATCCATCAGCCAACCGACGAACACCGCTGCGCAACCGCCGAGCGGGAACAGCGCGGAGATCAACGTGGCCGTCTTCGGATCGAGGCCGGCATCCTTGAACAGGATGGGCATCCAGTTGATCAGGGCATAGAAGATCACCAGCCCCATGAAATAGGCGAGCCACAGCATCACCGAGCCCACCACGCGGGAGCGCGACAGAACGACGCCCAGTCCGCTCTTTCCATCCGCAATGGAAACCGTCTCCGTAAGGTGGAAGGATGAGGCAAGCGCCGCCGCGGCAGCAGAGATACGGCCGAGCACCGCACGGATCCGCTCGGTCGAATGCCCCTTCGCCACCATGTAGCGCACCGACTCCGGCAACCACACCAGCATCACCGCGACCAGCACGATGGGAGCCACGCCGCCGAGCACCAGCACGCTGCGCCAGCCGAAATGCGGGATCATCCACGCAGCGAGGAAGCCGCCGAACGCCGCCCCCAGGGGGAAGCCCGAGAACATCGCCGTCGTGATGAGGGCCCGGCGCTTCGACGGAGAGTATTCGCTGATCAGCGTGACCGCGTTCGGCATTGCCGCCCCCAAACCGATTCCCGTGAGGAAGCGCAGCACGGTAAGGCTCTGCAGATCGGACGCGAATGCCGACACCATGCTCGCCAGAGCGAACACCAGCACCGACACGTTCAGCACCAGCCTGCGCCCGAGTCGGTCGGACAGCGGACCGGACAGCAGCGCCCCACCCGCAAGCCCGAACAGCGCGGCGCTCAACACCGGCGCGAGGTCCGGCTTGGTGACGCCCCACTCCTGAATGAGCGACGGCGCGATGTAGCCGATCGCCGCGGTGTCGAAACCGTCGAGCAGCACGATCAGGAAGCACAGAACGAATATGAGCCACTGGAAGCCCGAGAAGGGCTGGTGGTCTATGAAGGACTGAACATCGACGGCGTCTTTACTGGACACGGTTGTCTCCTCGTTGGCCGGATGGTGTGGCGGCTGCTGGGTGGCCTTCCCGCGACAGCCTCTTCGCTTCAGGAGGGTGTGCCCGCGTGCGGGCCACCCGAGGGCATTCGTCAGGCAGCGGCAGCGGCGTGGCGCTCGTGCAGCGCACGCAAACGGCCGCGTTGCAGCTTGCCCGTCGGCGTCAGCGGCAGCGCATCGACCCAATGCACCCAGCGCGGGCGTCGATGCCCCGGCAGTGCGGCGATGCCGTCCTCCACCCGCTGGCGCGCCTCGGCCCAGCGTCCCGGCGCGGCCACGACCAGAACCGCCAGTGCCGTCAGACCATCTGCCGAATCGACGCCGACCGCCGCAATCTGCTGCAGGGTGTCGCCGCAGTGAGCCGCCAGCGCCTGCTCGACCCACAACGTGCTGACCCACTGGCCCGCGATCTTCAGCATGTCGTCGTTGCGCCCGGCGTATTCAAGACGGCCGTCCGCATGGCGCAGGAACATGTCGCCGGGCGAAAACCAGCCGTTGTCGAAATCGACCTGCGCCTCGGGCCGCTTCCAGTAACCGACCGCGACCGTGGTGTGACGCACCCAGATGCGCTGGGGCAGATCCGCATCGACGTCCGGGTTGAAGCGCACCTCGGTCAGCGGCGTCGGGCGCATCAGGCCCGAGTCGTCGTCGCTGTAGAGCATCAGGCACAGCGTCTCGGACGTGCCGTAACCGCTGATCAGACTGCACCCGGTCTGCTCGCGCCAGCCCTGGCGGATCGCGAGCGGCAGCGCCTCGCCGGCTGACACGAAATGGCGGATGCCGCGCTCCGCCAGCCGCGCCGCCACGCCCGTCTGCAGCATCTTGTTGTACAGCGTCGGCACGCTGAAGAGCAGCGTCGGCCGATGTTTCGCGACCATCTCCTCGACACGCTCGGCCGTGGGCCATTCGCGGTCAAGGATCACGGTGGCCCCTGCACGCAGACCCGCGAACAGGCTGTTGCCGAGCGCGTAGGCAAAGAACAGCTTGGAGCTTGCATATAGCCGGTCCGCAGACGTCAGACCGGCGAGGCTACAGGCGAAGGAATGGGCGTTCGCGACCACGCGCTGCACGTGGATCACCCCCTTGGGCGTGCCCGTCGTGCCGGAGGTGCCAATCCACAGGGCCGGCGCTTCGGCATCGAGTTGCATGGGCTCGAGCCCTTCGGCACCTGCGAGCGCCTGCGCCCAGTCACGCGCCGCGACGCCGCCACCGACCACCGCTGGTGCTCCCGGTAACGTTGCGACCAGCCCCTGCAGTTCACCTGCCTGCGCCGGCTCGCACCACACGAAGCGCGCCTCGCATTCCTTCAGGATGGGCGTGAGCTCCGTCATCGACAGGCGCGGATTGACGCCGATCACCACGCCGCCGGCCCAGATCGCGCCGAGATACGCCTCGACCCAGTCGTCACTGTCGGGCGCGAACACGACCACGCGTTCGCCGGGAGCGAGCCCCAGGGCCTGCCAGGCTCCGGCCGCGCGCCGCACGCGGTCCCGCAATTCCGCGTAGCTCACTCGTCGCTCGCCGCATTCGATGGCTATCGCGGCATCCGCGCCGGCCGACAGCAGGATTTCAGCAGCATTCATTCTGCACTTCTCCACGTTGAGGAGGTTCCCGCAGGGGAACCCGCGTAGTCGTCCGCTGAATCGGGTTGCGCCGACGGGCGACCGAAATTTCTGCGCACGATAGGCTTGGGGGAGGACGGGAACAATACGGGGCAGAGATTTTCTGCGCCGACTTTGATGGATATCAAATTATTTTGCAGTGCACTAAGAACCGATTTTCGGCAATTCTCGCAAGAACCCGCGCTGCATCCCGCGCTGTGCATGGAAGCGACGTCAGACACGGCGGCTCGTCTCGCAATCCCGCCTCCGCTTCACGTGTACGCCGTATGTCCTGCAAAAAAACACCCTCTTTTTTGTTTGACTTCCAACTGTTTTATAGCCACACTGCAGCCAATCATCAGGAAACAGGAGACGGCAATGGGGATCAGGGACAAGGTCGAACAACTGTGTGCACGCATGCACGACACGCCGCAATACGACACGCAGGGCGCCGTGCTGTTTGTCGACCTCGAGAAGCGCGAAACGCAGCGCAAGTACCTGCCGCTCGACGTACTGCGCACCTACCTCGGCGGCCGCGGCGCCAATATGTACCTGCTCTACAACCTGCTGCAGGACGGACGCGAAGCCCTCGACCCCGAGGTTCCCCTGATCTTCGGCGCCGGCACCCTCACCGGCGACATGCCGGCGGCCACCCGCGGCAACTTCACCAGCCGCTCGCCCGAGAGCGATGCGATCCTCGACACCAACGGCGGCGACTACTTCCCGTCCTTCGTCAAACGCCACGGCTACGACCACATCGTGCTGTACGGCCAGGCGCCGCAATGGACGCTATTGCGCATTGCGCATGAAGAAGTGCAGTTCCTCGACGCGACGCCCTACGTCGGCCTCGACAACCTCGACCTGCCCGGCGCGATCGAACGCGACTTCGAATGCACCGAGCGCAAGGACATGGCGCTCGCCCGCATCACCACCGCTGGCGAGAACCTCGCGCTATGCAGCGGCATCATGGGCGGCATCAAGGCGATCTGGGCGCGCGGCGGCGGCGGCGCGAAGATGGGTTCGCTGCGCCTGAAAGCCATCATGATGCACGGCAAGCCCGACGAAGCGCCGAAGGTGGCCGAGCTCAAGGCGCACAACAAGGTGATCGGCAAGAAGATCACCTCGACCTCGGTGATCAAGAACGCCCTCAAGCAGGTCGGCACGCCCTTCCTGTACAAGCCCTCGCGCGTGCTGGGCGCGCTCGGCACGCTGAACAACCAGAAGACCGCGTGGCACGAGACGCTCGATGCGGACAACTTCGACCCCTACCGTCCCGGCATGGACGGCTGTTTCAAGTGCCCGGTGCATTGCCGCAACCTCAACGACATGACCCCCGAGGGCAAGGGCGGCTGGGGCTCGGCCGCGCTCAAGGGGCTGAAGGGCAACGCCAGCTATGACAAGGCGCAGGCCGACGTCGAACACGGCAAGGAGCGCACCTACAACGGCATCCACAACGACGGCAAGTTCGACCAGTACGACAAGGGGGACGGCCCCGAGTACGTCACCGTCGGCAAGTTCGGCCCGATGATCGGCCTGAAGGAGCCGGAGCACGTCCTGCGCCTCAATAACATCCTCAACGACCTCGGCCTCGACTCTGCCTCGACCGGCAGCTCGATCGCATGGGCGATGGAGCTGTGGCAGCGCGGCATCATCGACGCGAGCCACACCGGCGGGCTGGACCTGTCCTGGGGCAACTACGAGACGGTCGAGAAGCTGCTGTTCATGACGGCGAAGCGCGAAGGCTTCGGCGACACCATCGCCGACTCCACCCGCGCAGTCGAACGCGGCAAGTATCCCGCCGAAGCCCTCGACTACCGCATGGCGGTGAAGGGCCTGTTCCAGTCCGACCCGCACGACGCCCGCATCCTCAAGGCCTTCGCGCTGGGCCTGTCGGTCGCCACGCGCGGCATGGACCACCTCAGGAACCGCGTCACGCTGGAGATCAACGCCCGCATCAACGACGACGCCCCGTTCAAGACCGAGCTCTACGGCGGCACCGTCGCGGCCGAGCCGAACCGCTACGACGGCAAGGAGTTCGCCGTGCGCCGCTGCGAGAACACCTTCGCCGTCGGTGACTCGGTGGGCATGTGCCGTTTCAATACCAAGCTGTTCAACTCGCCGACGACCCCGGACTGCGGCGACTTCGCGACCCAACTCACGACCGCGACGGCACTCGAATTCACCGGCGAGCAGCTCAACGAGATCGGCCGCAACATCACCGGCCTGGAGCGCCTGATCAACTTCCGCCTCGGCCTGCGCGCCAAGGACGATACGCTGCCGAAGCGCTGGTTCGAGGAGGAGATCGAGGTCGGCCCCTTCAAGGGCGAGAAGGTCGACCGCAAGGAATTCGAGGCGATGAAGGCACGCTTCTATGAAGTCACCGGCCTCAACGCCGAAGGCGTGCCCAAGGCCGATTGGCACGAGCGGCTGGCTGCCGCGACCACCGGCTTCTCGGTGCGGGTCGATCTGCCACACGCACTACCCGGCGCGCCGGAGAAGGCGGTGGTCATCGACGAACCGGTTGCGAACGTCGTCGCGCTGCGCGACGCGCTGGCCCGCCGGCTGCCCGAAGCCCGCGAGGCGCTGAACGATCATTCGTGGAACATCGCGGTCAACGGCCACATGGTTCTGGCAGGCGAGCGCGACGCCGCCCTGCGCAGCGGCGACCGCGTGGCCTTCGTGCCCATCATCGCGGGGGGCTGAACGGGAGAAACGGACGGGGCTCGCTCCCCGCTCGCTTCGGACCAAACGCAGACGGCGGACGATGCCCTCGTCCGCCGTCTGCCGTTGATTGCCTCGCAGCAGAATACCGTTCGGGCTGAGCCCGTCGAAACCCTGCGATTGCCCTTCGACCTGCTCAGGGCGAACGGAGGCGTTGGCTCGCCGTCTTCTCGTCCGGCCCTCCTACTGCCAGCCCCCGCCCAGCGACTTGTACAACGCGATACGGTTGGCACCATCCGCCTGACGCACGGCGATCAGATCCAGCTCGGCGGCGTACAGGCTGCGCTGCGCATCCAGCAGCCCGAAATAGCTGTCGATGCCAGCCTTGTAGCGCGCCTCGGAAAGCTTGAAGCTCGCCTCGCTCGCCTCCACCAGCCTACGCCGCGCATCCAGCTGCTCGGCCAGCGTCGCGCGGTCGGCGAGCGCATCGGCGACCTCGCGGAACGCCGATTGGATCGCCTTCTCGTACTGCGCGACCGCGATCTCGCGCTGCACCTTGGTCGCCTCCAGGTTCGCCGACAGCCGCCCCGCCTCGAAAATCGGCAGCGAGATCTGCGGCACGAAACTCCACGTCCCCGATCCCGCCTCGAACAACCCGTCCAGCGTGCTGCTCGCCGTACCCGCCGCCGCAGTCAGCGTGATGCGCGGGAAGAAGGCCGCCCGCGCCGCACCGATGCTGGCGTTTGCCGCCCGCAGCTGGCGCTCGGACTGAAGGATATCCGGGCGGCGCGTCAGAACCTCGGACGGCACCCCCGCGGGCAGCTCGGCCACCGCGGTGATCGCCTCCGCGAAGCCCTGCGGCTGCAACTCGGTCGGAACCTCCGCACCGACGACCAGCGCCAGCGCATTGCGGCCCTGCGTGACCAGCGAAGCGTAGCGCGCCGCATCCGCGCGCGCACCTTCGAGCAGCGTCTGCGCTTGGCGCAAATCCAGTGCCGAGGTCGCACCCACGTCGAAACTGCGCTTCGTCAGCTCGTACGACTTCTGCCGCGTCGCCAGCGTGTTGTTCGCCAGCGCCTGCCGTTCGCGGTCCGCGGCGAGCCGCAGCCACGCATTGGCGACTTCGGCGACGAGGCTGATCTGCGCGCTCCGCCGTGCTTCCTCGGTGCCGAGGTACTGCTCCAGCGCTTGTTTGTTGAGGCTGCGGATGCGGCCGAAGAAATCCAGCTCGTAGGCGGAAAAACCCACCGTCGCGCTGTATTGGCGCGTCGTGCCGGCTTCACCACTGCGGCTCAGGTCGGCCGGAAGACGCTGGGCAGTCTGCCCGCCGTTCGCCGTAATCGACGGGAACAGGTCCGCCCGCTGGATGCCGTATTGCGCCCGCGCACGCTCGATGTTGAGCGCGGCGATGCGCAGGTCGCGATTGTTCGCGAGCGCCAGTTCGACGAGCTCGCGCAGGCGTGCGTCGGCGAAATAGTCGCGCCATGCCGGCGCCTCCGATACGCTCGCGGCGGTCGCCGGCGCATCCGGGAATGCGGCCGGCACCGGCGCGGCGGGGCGTTCATACGCGGGGATCAGCGAGCACGCTCCCGCCAGCGTGGCGGCCATCGCGACGACCAGAGTACGCAATCGAGTCATTACTTTGCCTCCTGCACTGCCGGCGCACGGGCCGCGGACGCATCGTCCTGCGGCTTGCCCTTGAAGATGCGCTTGATCACGACGTAGAACAACGGAATGAAGAAGATGCCCAGCACGGTCGCAGCGAGCGTGCCACCGAGCACGCCTGTGCCGATCGCGTTCTGGCTGCCGGCACCTGCGCCGGTCGCCTTGGCGAGCGGCAACACCCCCAGGCCGAAGGCGAGCGAAGTCATCAGGATCGGTCGCAGCCGCATGCGCACGGCCTCCAGCGTCGCCGCGATCAGATCCTTCCCCTCCTTCTCCATCTGCGCCTTGGCGAACTCCACAATCAGGATCGCGTTCTTCGCCGAGAGGCCGATGGTCGCCAACAGGCCAACCTGGAAATACACATCATTCGACAGCCCGCGCCCGGTTGCAGCAAGGATCGCACCCAGCACCCCGAGCGGCACCACCAGCATCACCGCAAACGGCACCGACCAGCTCTCGTATAGCGCCGCAAGGCACAGGAACACCACGAGGAGCGACAATGCATACAGTGCCGGCGCCTGTGCTCCGGAACGACGCTCCTCATACGAGGTGCCCGTCCACTCGTAGCCGATCCCCGCCGGCAGCTTGGCCATGATCTCCTCGACCGCCGCCATCGCGTCACCCGAAGACAGCCCCGGCGCAGCCTGGCCGAGGAGTTCGATCGAGGGCTGGCCGTTGTAGCGTTCCAGACGCGGCGATCCATACACCCAGCGCGCCGTCGTGAAGGCCGCCAGCGGCACCATCTCGCCCTGCTTGTTGCGCACGTACCACTTGCCGAGATCCTCCGGCGTCATGCGCGCGGGCGCATCGGCCTGCAGATACACGCGCTTGATGCGGCCTCGGTCGATGAAGTCGTTCACGTAGATGCCGCCCCACGCGGTATTCAGCGTGTCGTTGACGTCCGCGACCGAGACGCCCAGTGCGCCTGCCTTGGCATGGTCGATGTCCAGCTGATACTCCGCGACATCGTCCTGGCCGTTCGGGCGCACGGCCACCAGCCGCTTGTCCTGCGCCGCCAACCCGAGGAACTGGTTGCGCGCGGCGATCAACGCCTCATGGCCGAGACCTGCGCGATCCTGCAACATCAGGTTGAAGCCGTTCGACGTGCCTAGCTCCAGCACTGCCGGCGGCACGAAGGCGAACACCATCGCCTCGCGGATCTGCGAGAACGCGCCCATCGCCCGCCCCGCCACCGATTTCACATCCATTCCCGGCTCGCGCCGCTCGTTCCAGTCACGCATGCCCACAAAGCCCAGGCCCATGTTCTGTCCGCTGCCGCCGAAGCTGAAACCGGCCGCAGTGAAGATCGTGCGCACGCTGTCCTTTTCGGTCTCCAGGAAATGCTTTTCCACCTTCTTCAACACTTCGACCGTGCGCTCCTGGGTTGCCCCTGCCGGCAGCGTGACCTGCGTGAACATCACCCCCTGGTCCTCCTCCGGCAGGAAGGAGGTCGGCATGCGCGCGAACAGCAGGCCCAGCGCGACGATGATCGCGACATAGATCGCGAGATAGCGGAAGCTGCGATGCAGGATGCGGGCAACCGCCGACTCGTAACGTCGCGTGTTGCGCGCGAACATCATGTTGAACCAGTGGAAGAAGCGCCCGAACATACCGCGCTCGCCATGCTCATGGCCCTTTTCGACCGGTTTCAGCATCGTCGCGCACAGTGCAGGCGTGAACACGATCGCCACCAGCACCGACAGCCCCATCGCCGCCGCGATCGTGATCGAGAACTGGCGATAGATCACGCCCGTGGAACCGCCGAAGAACGCCATCGGGATGAACACTGCGGACAGCACGAGGCCGATGCCGACGAGCGCCCCGGTGATCTGCCCCATCGACTTCTTCGTCGCCTCCTTGGGCGACAAGCCCTCCTCGGTCATCACGCGCTCGACGTTCTCGACGACCACGATCGCGTCGTCCACCAGCAGGCCGATCGCCAACACCAGGCCGAACATCGTCAAAGTGTTGATCGAGAATCCCGCCGCCGCCATCACACCGAAAGTACCGAGCAGCACCACCGGCACCGCGATCGTCGGGATGATGGTCGCGCGGAAGTTCTGCAGGAACAGATACATCACAAGGAACACCAGCGCGATCGCCTCGATCAGCGTCTGTACCACCCCCTGGATCGAGATCTTCACGAACGGCGTCGTGTCGTACGGCACGACGACCTCGATGCCGGCCGGGAAGTAGGGTTTCATCTGCTCCATCTTCGCGCGCACTGCCGCCGCGGTGTCGAGCGCGTTCGCGCCCGCGGCCAACTTGACACCGATCCCCGCCGCCGGCTTGCCATTGAAGCGTCCGACGATGCCGTAGTTCTCGGCCCCGATCTCGATGCGCGCGACGTCCTTGAGGCGCACCTCACCGCCCTGCGCGGAGCTGCGCAGCAGGATCCTCTCGAACTGCGCGACCGATTCCAGGCGGTTCTGCGCGGTTATCGTCGCCGTGAAGCCCTGTCCCGACACCGCCGGCACGCCGCCGAGCTGGCCGGCCGAAACCTGCGCGTTCTGTGTACGGATCGCCGCCTGCACGTCGCCCGGGGTCAGATGGAAATTGTTGAGCTTGGCCGGGTCCAGCCACACGCGCATGGCGTACTGCGCGCCAAACACCTGCACCTCTCCGACACCGGTGACGCGCGACAGCGGATCCTGCACGCTCGAAACCAGGAAGTCGGACAGGTCAGCACGGTCCAGGCTGTCATCCTTGGAAACGAAACCGAGCACCATCAGGAAGTTGCGCGTCGACTTGGCGACCTGCACCCCCTGCTGCTGCACCGCCTGCGGAACCAGCGGCAAGGCCAGTTGCAGCTTGTTCTGCACCTGCACCTGCGCGATGTCCGGGTTCGTGCCCGCGTCGAAGGTCAGCGTGATCGTCGCGCGGCCGAAGGAATCCGACGACGAACTCATGTACAGCAGGCCATCAAGACCCGTCATCTTCTGCTCGATGACCTGCGTGACGGAATCCTGCACGGTCTTGGCCGAAGCGCCGGGATAGGTTGCATTGATGACCACAGTCGGCGGTGCGATCGACGGATACTGCGCCACCGGCAGGCGCAGGATCGACAGCGCGCCGAACAGCATGATGACGATCGCGATGACCCACGCGAAGATGGGTCGGTCGATGAAGAAACGTGCCATCGTGGCTACCTCACTTCGCCGCCGCGGGGGCGCCCGCCACCGGAGCGGGTGCGGACGAACCCGCCGCACCGGCTTCCTGCGCCTGCACCGCCGCCCCCGGGCGCACCTTCTGCAAGCCCTCCACAATCACGCGCTCGCCCGCTGCCAGTCCATGCGTCACCACCCAGGCGTCGCCCTGCGACTGCACGGTCGTGACCACGCGCGACTCCACCTTGCTCTCCCCATCGACCACCATCACCGTCGCGTTGCCGCGCGCATCACGGCTCAAGGCCGCATGCGGGACCAGGATCGCGTCGCTGTTCACGCCCTGCGCGAGGCGCGCACGCACATACATGCCCGGCAGCAATTCGCCCTTCGGGTTCGGGAACACCGCACGCAGCGTCACGCTGCCGGTGCCCTGATCGACGGTGATTTCCGAGAACTCCAGCTTGCCCTCGCTGCCGTACAGCGAGCCATCCTCGAGCACCAGGCTGACCGGCACCGCCTCGCTGCCCGCGCGCTTCAGGCGCCCGTCGGCAAGATCGCGGCGCAGCTTCAGCAGTTCGGCGCTCGATTGCGTGACGTCCACATAGATCGGATCGAGCTTCTGCACCGTTGCCAGCGCCGCCGCCTGGTTGGCCGTCACCAGCGCGCCGGGCGTCACGGACGAACGGCCGATGCGGCCACTGATCGGCGAGCTCACGCGGGTGAAATCGAGATCGATCTTCGCCCTGTCGACCTCCGCCTTGGCGCTCGCCACCTCGGCCTGCGCCTGCTTGAGCGCAGCCGCCGCGTCGTCATTGGCCTGCTTGCTCACCGCCTCGATGCCGACCAGCTGGGCATAGCGCTCCGCCTTCAGCCGCGCAGCCTGAACATTCGCGTCGGCACGGGCGAGGTTCGCCCTGGCGCTGTCATAGGCAGCCTGATAGGTCGCCGGATCGATCTGGTACAGCACCTGCCCGGCCTTCACCTCGCTGCCTTCCGTGAACAGGCGCTGCTTGACGATCCCGCCCACCTGCGGCCGTAACTCGGCAATCAGATAGGGTGCGGTCCGGCCGGGCAACTCCGACGTCATCGGAACCGCCTCCGAGCGGACCGAAACCACCGTCACGGCCGGCGCTCCCTGGCCCGCACCGGGCCCTGCCGGCTGCGACTTGCCGCCGCTGCAGGCGGCTACGAGAAAGGCGCCAACGACCACGGTCATCAGGACGTTGAAACGCTGGCTGGGGTTTCTATGCATGTTTCGCCTCGAAATCATCGCGCACCGCCGGTCGCGGTACGCTGAACGGAATTCATTGTGCCAGGGTTAGAGCGATCATTCTAGATCGAACGCTCATTCTATGTTAGCCTTGAATTCGAATCAATGTTGCTGCAAACCGATTACGACCACGAGAAACGCCCGATGTGCCCCGAATCCCTCGAACCTTCACGCGCCGAAGTGCGCCGCGCCCAGATTCTCGCCGCTGCAGTGGATTGCTTCCGCCAGCACGGCTTCCACGGCGCCAGTATCGCGCAGATATCCAAGGCGGCGGGCATGAGCGCAGGACACATCTATCACTACTACGAGAACAAGGAAGCGATCATCTCGGCGATCGTCGCCGGCGATCTCGAACGCTTCCTGATCCTCACGGCGGAAATCCGGTCTGCGTGCAACGTGCGCGAGGCGATGCTTGCCCGCGTGGCCGAAGGCATCGACCAGTGCCTCGATTACCAGACTGCGGGCCTGAAGCTGGAAATCGTCGCGGAGGCCTCGCGCAATCCCCACGTCGCGGAAATCGTGCGCTCGGCCGACGCGGCGTGCCGCAATAGCCTCGTGCTGACCATGCGCGACATGCGTCGAGCTGGCGGCCACGAAGACAACGATGCCACCCTCGCCGCGATGGTCGAAGTCGTCATCGCATTGTTCGAGGGCCTGCAGATTCGCACGATCCGCAACCCGGATATCGACCACAAGGCCGTAATCCCCCTGTTCCAGAACGCCTTGCGCAACCTGCTGGACCACACCCCCTGAACCCGCGGCGCGCAGCGGACTGTAACCTTCGCGCACCAGGCTCCCTCTAATGGGCAAAACGGGAGCACGCCATGACAATCGCCGCACGCGCCGGATCTTCATCGGAGCCCGATAGCGCACTCGTCGAGCGCATCCTCGCGGGCGACCCTTTCGCCTTCGAACGGATGATGCGCCGGCACAATCGCCGCCTCTTCCGCGTTGCGCGCAGCATCCTGCGCGACGATGCCGAAGCCGAAGACGCCGTGCAGGACAGCTACATCGAAGCACATCGCGCCCTGCGCGGCTTCCGCGGCGAATCCCGCCTCTCCACCTGGCTCACGCGCATCGTCGTGAACCGCGCACTCGCACAGCGGCGCGCCCGTCACCCAGGCGAGCATACCGAAACCGATCCCGACACCCTGGTCGACAGCGGCAACGCCGAAACCCTGCAAACACCGGAAACGCAGGCCATGCGTGCAGAACTGCGCCGCATCATCGAAGCCTCGATCGACCACCTGCCGGAAGCCCATCGAACCGTATTCATGCTGCGCGCCGTCGAAGGCCTCAGCGTGGACGAAACGGCTGCGGCCCTGGGCATCTCCGCGGGCAACACCAAGGTCCGCTTCCTGCGCGCCCGCGCACACCTGCGGGAAACGCTCGGCCAGCATATCGGCACGCTACTCGAGGACGTCTTCAGCTTCGACGGGGAACGCTGCGACCGGATCGTCGCGCACGTCTGCGCACGCCTCGGCCTCACGCTCTCGGCGCCCCCCACCCTTCCCGCTCAAGACGCACCGCCACTCAGCCATCGACACTGAGCTCGGTCCTGCACGGCCCCCGTTTACTCCGCCCCCGGATCGCCCACGGAATCCGGGAACAGCACATCGGCAAAACCAAGGCGGCTCAGGTCGCGCATGCGCATCGGATACAGCACGCCGGCCAGATGATCGCATTCGTGCTGCACGACCCGGGCGTGAAATCCCTCCACGCTGCGATCGATAGGGCCCCCGTCGGGGGCATGCCCTTGGTAGCGGATGCGGCGGTAGCGCGGCACTACGCCGCGCAGCCCCGGCACCGAGAGGCAACCTTCCCAGCCGTCCTCCTCGTCCTCGTCCAGCGGCGTGATCACCGGATTCAAGAGGATCGTGCGCGGCACGGGCGGCGCCTCCGGATAACGCTCGCTGTGCTCGAAGCCGACGACCACCACCTGCAGCCCCACCCCGATCTGCGGAGCCGCCAGTCCGACGCCCCCCGCAGCGGCCATGGTGTCGAACATGTCGGCGATCAGCGCATCGAGTTCGCGCGTGGCGAATGCGCGCACCGGCTCGGCCGCCTGGAGCAGGCGTGGATCGCCCATGCGGAGGATGGACCTGACTGCCATGGATTGCACGCTCCCGAACGGTTTCGATGTAACGAACGCCGGCCGCACGACCGCCAGCCCGGGCGCAATGGTACGACGCGCCTGACCCGCGTCAAAGCCGCCCCCGGCAGACCGCCCGCGGCTCGGACGGCGCGATGGCCACGAATTGACCAATTTTCCCAGCGCTTATCGACGCAGCAAGCGACGCATCGGCGAGATAACCTGATCCCATGTCCGAACCGTTTGGTACGAACGGACGAGGAGCCGAAGATGGACATCGAGTATCTGGAATACGACTGCGAGGTGATCGACCTCGACGATCCCGCCCCCGGCCGCGAAGCACAGGCCGACGAGGCCGCGGTTGAGGCGGTGTTTGCCAGCTGGTTCACCGACTGGCGCAACCGCAGTGCACCCGACGCAGGCATCGGCGCGAACTGATCCCCCAGCGCCGCTTACAACGTCCGTAACGGTCAGCGACGCGTGCGCGTATATCCCGCGCTTCACGACAAATCGTCAGGATGACGCCCGACCTCTTCGATCACTGCGACGAAGGCCCCACCGGCCGCGAAGTCCTCGCGCCGGGCGCGCTGGTGCTGCGCGGCTTCGCCCGCGCGCAGGCCGAGTCCCTTGTGCTCGAAATCGGCGAAATCTGCGCACGCGCCCCGTTCCGTCACATGCTCACGCCAGGCGGCCAGCACATGTCCGCAGCGATGACCAATTGCGGCCCGCTCGGCTGGGTATCCGACCGCCGCGGCTATCGTTACGAAGCCGCCGATCCCGACAGCGGCAAACCTTGGCCGCCCATGCCAGACACATTCCTCCGACTCGCTGCGGACGCCGCCGCCGAGGCCGGGTTTTCCGGATTCATTCCCGACGCCTGCCTCGTCAACCGCTACGAGCCCGGAACCCGCATGTCCCTGCATCAGGACCGCGACGAACGCGACCTGACGGCCCCCATCGTTTCGGTATCGCTCGGCCTGCCGGCGATCTTCCTGTTCGGCGGCCTACATCGCAGCGACCGCAGCGAACGCGTGGCCCTCGTGCACGGCGATGTCGTGGTGTGGGGCGGCCTGTCCCGACTGCGCTTCCACGGCATCCTCCCCGTCAAGGAGGGCAGTCACGCGCTGCTTGGCCGCCAGCGCATCAACCTGACCTTCCGCAAGGCGGCCTGACCAGTTCCCAAGCCAGCCGGGAATCCTCATTCCGATCCGATCGGTAGAACTCCGGCGCTTATTGTGCAGCGTGCGGCCAGGAAGCCATGCCGCAGGGCGGAAAAAACGAAAGCCGGCATTTAGCCGGCTTTCATGTTGCTGATTTTTCAGCAAATTCTGGTGGGTGCTAACGGGGTCGAACCGCTGACATCCTCCTTGTAAGGGAGGCGCTCTACCAACTGAGCTAAGCACCCGCACTGGACGGGTACTTGGCCCTTCCAGCAAAGTCCGTCAGTTTACTGCATCTTTGAGGGCCTTGCCAGCCCTGAACTTCGGAACCTTCGCCGCCTTGATCTTGATGTTCTTGCCGGTGCGCGGATTCCGTCCGGTGCGCGCGGCACGCTCGCCTACATGGAAGGTGCCGAACCCGACGAGGGTCACGGAGTCGCCCGCCTGAAGCGCGTCCTTGACCGCCGCAATCGCTGCATCGAGCGCCTTGCCCGCGGCCGCCTTCGACAACTCTGCTCCCGAGGCGATTTGGTCGATCAGTTCGGATTTATTCACTTAAGTCCCCTTCTGGATATGAGAGCGATGACCCGAAATGCGCAAACCCACAGCCGGAGCCGCATTCAGGGTGATTCCAAATGCGTTGCGAGAAGCACGGCCTTTATATCGCGCGGTATTCCGGGGTGTCAATACGCGCTGCAGCGATTTACATCGTTGCAGCGCGTATTCGACGCGGGACTCGGGGACGCGTCCCTTACTCTCAGTGTGCGCGGACGGTCTTTCCGCTCGCGCTGCCCTCGGCGGAATCCGCCGGAGGCGTCTCCTCGACCACGGCCTCAGGCAGCGGCTGGGGCGTGCGCTCGAGCGCATGCTCGAGCACCTGGTCGATCCAGCGCACAGGGATCACCTCGAGCGCGTTCTTGATGTTCTCGGGGATTTCCACGAGATCCTTCACGTTCTCTTCCGGGATCAGCGCCACGCGGATTCCGCCGCGCACCGCCGCAAGGAGCTTCTCCTTGAGACCACCGATCGGCAGCACTTCGCCACGGAGCGTGATTTCCCCGGTCATCGCAACGTCGCAACGAACCGGAATGCCCGAGAGGACCGACACCAGCGCAGAGCAGATTGCGATGCCCGCCGACGGACCATCCTTCGGGATCGCACCTTCCGGCAGGTGAATGTGGATGTCGCTCTTCTGGTAGAAGTCCTCCTGGATGCCCAGGGAGCGCGAACGCTTGCGCACCACCGACAGCGCCGCCTGGATCGACTCCTGCATCACCTCGCCGAGCTTGCCGGTCGTCATGACCTTGCCCTTGCCCGGCAGCGCAACGGCTTCCACGGTCAGCAGCTCGCCGCCGACCTCGGTCCAGGCCAAGCCGGTCACCTGACCGATCTGGTTTTCCTTCTCGGCCATGCCGAAGGAGTACTTGCGCACCCCCAGGTATTTGTCCAGATTCTTCGCATTGACGATGACCTTGCTGGAGCGCTTCTTCAACACGAGCGCCTTCACCACCTTGCGGCAGATCTTGGAGATCTCGCGCTCCATGCTGCGCACGCCCGCCTCACGGGTGTAGTAGCGGCACACGTCGCGCAGGGCCTCTTCGGTCACCGACAGCTCGTCGCGCTTCAGTCCGTTGTTCTTCATCTGCTTGGGCAGCAGATAGCGCAGCGCGATATTGACCTTCTCGTCTTCCGTGTAGCCGGACAGGCGGATCACCTCCATCCGATCGAGCAGCGCGGCCGGGATGTTAAGGGTATTGGCCGTCGCCACGAACATCACGTCGGAGAGATCGAAATCGACCTCGATGTAATGATCCTGGAAGGTATGGTTCTGCTCCGGGTCGAGCACTTCGAGCAGCGCCGAGCTCGGGTCGCCACGGAAGTCCATACCGAGCTTGTCCACCTCGTCGAGCAGGAACAGCGGGTTCTTCACGCCGACCTTGTTCATGTTCTGCAGGATCTTGCCCGGCATCGAACCGATGTAGGTGCGACGGTGGCCACGGATCTCGGCCTCGTCACGCACGCCACCCAGGGCCATGCGCACGAACTTGCGGTTGGTCGCCTTGGCGATCGACTGACCGAGCGAAGTCTTGCCCACGCCCGGAGGCCCGACGAGGCAAAGGATCGGCGCCTTGACCTTGTCGACGCGCTGCTGCACCGCGAGGTACTCGAGGATGCGTTCCTTGACGCGCTCGAGGCCGTAGTGGTCCTTGTCGAGGATCTTCTCGGCCTCGGCAAGGTCGCGGCTCACACGCGACTTCTTCTTCCACGGCAGGCCGACCAGCGTATCGATGTAGTTGCGCACAACGGTCGCTTCGGCGGACATGGGCGACATCAGGCGCAGCTTCTTGAACTCGGCTTGCGCCTTCGCAAGCGCCTCCTTGGGCATGCCCGCGGCCTTGATCTTCTTGTCCATCTCCTCGAGATCGGCACCTTCCTCGCCTTCCCCGAGTTCCTTCTGGATCGCCTTGACCTGCTCGTTGAGGTAGTACTCGCGCTGGCTCTTCTCCATCTGGCGCTTGACGCGCCCGCGGATGCGCTTTTCAACCTGCAGGATGTCGAGCTCGGTCTCGAGTTGCGACAGCAGGCGCTCCAGGCGATCGCCGGTGTCGGCCATCTCCAGCACTTCCTGCTTCTGCTCGAGCTTGAGCGGCAGGTGGGCGGCAATGGTGTCCGCGAGCCGGCCGGCATCGTCGATCCCGGACAGGGACGCGAGGATCTCCGGCGGGATCTTCTTGTTCAGCTTAACGTACTGGTCGAACTGCGCGATGATCGCGCGGCGCATCGCTTCGAGTTCGTTGTTGTCGGTCTCGGGAACGGGCACCGGGGTGACCTTGGCCACGAACACGCTGCGCAGATCCTCGACCGAATCGACACGCGCCCGCTGCACGCCCTCGACCAGCACCTTGATGGTGCCGTCGGGCAGCTTGAGCATCTGCAGGATGTTGGCGATGCAGCCGATCTCGTAGAGGTCTTCGGCCGACGGCTCGTCCTTGGCGGCGGATTTCTGCGCCACCAGGAGGATGCCCTTGCCCGCCTCCATGGCGTTCTCGAGTGCCTTGATGGACTTGGGGCGTCCCACGAAGAGCGGAATCACCATGTGCGGGAACACCACTACGTCGCGCAGCGGCAGCAGCGGCAGTTCCATTTGCTCGTGGGGGAGGTCAAGCGGGCCTGACATGATTGTTTTTACCTCGAAAGGATTGGTCAGGCCCACATGGGGGCCCGACCATGAAATATCAAGCGGCGCCTAGAACCGATTTCGGTTTTAGTTGGAACCCGACACTTTCTGTTGGTCCGCGTAGATCAACAGCGGCTGGGCGCCTTCTTCGATGGTGCCTTCGTCGACGACCACCTTCTCCACCCCTTTCATGGTGGGCAAGTCGTACATGATGTCCAACAGCGCCCCCTCGAGGATCGAACGCAGGCCGCGAGCGCCGGTCTTGCGGCGGATCGCCTTGCGCGCCACGGCGTGCAGTGCCGCCGGACGGATTTCGAGTTCGACGCCTTCCATGGAGAACAGTTTCTGGTATTGCTTCACCAGCGCGTTCTTGGGCTCGACGAGAATCTGGATCAGTGCCGCCTCGTCGAGCTCCTGCAAGGTCGCGACGACGGGCAGGCGGCCGACGAATTCCGGGATCAGGCCGAACTTGACCAGATCCTCGGGTTCCACCTGACGGAAGGACTCGGTGAGGTCGCGCCCCTGGCGGCTCTTGATCTCCGCGCCGAAGCCGATGCCGATCTTCTCGGTACGGTTGCGGATGACCTTCTCGAGGCCGTCGAACGCACCGCCGCAGATGAAGAGGATGTTGGTGGTATCGACCTGAATGAAATCCTGGTTGGGATGCTTACGCCCGCCCTGCGGCGGAATCGAGGCCACGGTGCCTTCGATCAGCTTCAGCAGGGCCTGCTGCACGCCCTCGCCGGACACGTCGCGCGTGATCGACGGGTTGTCCGACTTGCGCGAGATCTTGTCGATCTCGTCGATGTAGACGATGCCGTGCTGCGCCTTGTCGACGTCGTAGTCGCACTTCTGCAGCAGTTTCTGGATGATGTTCTCGACGTCTTCACCGACGTAGCCGGCTTCGGTGAGCGTCGTAGCATCCGCCATCACAAACGGGACGTTGAGCAGGCGCGCGAGCGTCTGCGCGAGCAGCGTCTTGCCGGAGCCGGTCGGCCCGATCAGGAGAATGTTGCTCTTCGACAGCTCGACGTCGTCCTTGCGCCCCGAGATGTGGCGCAGGCGCTTGTAGTGGTTGTACACCGCGACGGCCAGGTTGCGTTTGGCCTGCTGTTGGCCGATCACGTACTGGTTGAGGATCTCGCAGATCTCAGCCGGCGTCGGCAGGCTGCTGCTACCACCTTCCCCTTCCGCAGATTGCGCGATTTCGTCACGGATGATGTCGTTGCACAGCTCGATGCACTCGTCGCAGATAAAGACCGACGGCCCCGCAATGAGTTTGCGAACCTCATGCTGGCTCTTTCCGCAGAACGAGCAGTACAGCAGCTTTTCGCCGCCCGCCTTCTTATCCGTCATGGTCTTCCTCTCGTATATCAGGCTTCGGAGCGGGTCGTCAGGACCTTGTCCACGATGCCGTAGTCCATCGCATCCTTTGCCGACATGAAGTTGTCGCGATCCGTATCCCTCTCGATCCGCTCGATTGCCTGGCCGGTGTGCTTGGCGAGCATCTCGTTGAGTCGAGCCCGGATGTTGAGGATCTCGCGAGCATGGATCTCGATGTCCGACGCCTGCCCCTGGAAACCACCCAGCGGCTGGTGAATCATGACGCGGGAGTTGGGCAGGCAGAAGCGCTTGCCCTTCGCGCCGGCGGCGAGCAGGAAGGAACCCATGCTTGCGGCCTGCCCGATGCACAGCGTGCTGACGTCGGGCTTGATGAACTGCATGGTGTCGTAGATCGCCATCCCCGCCGACACCGACCCCCCGGGAGAGTTGATGTAGAAGAAGATGTCCTTGTCCGGGTTCTCGGACTCAAGGAAGAGCAATTGCGCCACGATCAGGTTGGCGGTGACATCGTTCACCGGACCGACCAGAAACACCACGCGCTCCTTCAGGAGGCGTGAATAGATGTCGTAGGCGCGCTCGCCCCGACCGCTCTGTTCAACCACCATCGGGACCAGGCCGAGGCCGACCGGATCCCAGCTGCTGCCAGAATGTGGCGCCATGTTGCTCATTCCTTGGACCTTTGCGGCATCAGGCCGCGTTGTTACCCATCAGTTCGTCGAACGAAACCGCGTTATCGCTGGTCTGGGCCTGGGAGCTGACCCACTCGACCACGTTGTCCTCGATCACGACGGCCTCGGCCTGCGCGAGACGCTCCGGCTGCGCGTAATACCAGCGTACCAGTTCCGACGGATCTTCGTAGCTCTGGGCCATCTCCTCAACCAGTGCACGCACCTGCTCCGGCTTGGCGTAGAGTTCCTTGGCCTTCACGAGTTCAGCCATGATCAGGCCCAGCTTGACGCGGCGCACGGCCTGATCGGCAAACCAGGCGGGCTCGACCGGGATGTCCTTGGTCTTCATGCCACGCATCTCGAGGTCGCGCTTGGCGTTCTCGGCCAATTGACGGCTCTCTGCGTCGATCAGCGCCTTCGGCACCTCGATCGGGTTGGCCGCCAGCAGCGCGTCCATGACCTGTTCCTTGACCTTGGCCTGGATGCGGCGCTTCACCTCACGCTCGAGGTTGGCGCGAACTTCGTCGCGCAGCTTGGCGAGGTCGCCATCGGCAACGCCCAGCGCACGAGCGAGATCGGCATCGACCGCCGGCAGGACGGCTGCCTCGACGCGCTTCACGGTGACTTCGAACTGGACCGTCTGGCCGGCGAGGTTAGCCGCGTGGTAGTCCTCGGGGAAGGTCATGTCGAAGGTCTTGCTTTCGCCCGCGGCGAGGCCCGTCACGGCCGTCTCGAAGTCCTTGAGCATCGAGCCGGCACCGATGACGAAGGGGAAGTCCTGCGCCTGGCCGCCGTCGAACAGCTCGCCGTCCTTGCGGCCGGCGAAATCGATCACCACGCGATCGCCGTCAGCGGCGGCGCGCTCGGCGGTCTCGAAACGGGTGCGCTGCTTGCGCAGCACTTCGATGGTCTTGTCGACTTCGGCATCGCCGACCGACAGCACCGGACGCTCGATCTTGCTCTGCGACAGGTCGCCCAGCTCCACCTGCGGATAGACTTCGAACACGGCACTGAACGACAGCGTGCCCTCGGTCGCGGCGTCCTTCGGCTCGATCCGGGGGTAGCCGGCGACGCGCAGGTTCTGTTCGCGCACGGAGTCGCCGAACGCCTTTTCGACCGCAGCACCGATCGCCTCCGAACGCGCCTGCGACTCGTAGGTCTGGGCGACGATCTTGAGCGGCACCTTGCCAGGCCGGAAACCCGGCATCTTCACGGTACGCGCCATGCGCTTGAGGCGAGCATCGACTTCCTTGTCGATCTCGGCCATGGACACGGACATGTCGATGCGGCGCTCCAGCGCGCCCTGCGTTTCCTGGTTGGTCTGCATTAAGTAACGATCCCTGACAAGTCAAAGTTTGCTCACGGAGCACCCACCGGGTCTCGGAGGGGCCTGCCCGACCAAAACGGGCGAACGGAGCGCGTAAAAAGTAGGTTTTCGATTCTAGCACAGCACAGGCCCCTTCCTTCCAGAGTCATTCAGGCCGCAAAATGGACTCTGAGGACTTGCGCTTGGAATGAGAAAAACCACGGAACTTGAGCCGGCGAGTGCCCTCTGACGGGTGTCGGCGAACGGCTTGCCCCAGACAGGAGGAATCCAGATGACGATCTTCAATGCCTATCAGGCCCGCTTCGAGGCGGCCCGCGAAGAGGAGATGTCCATCCAGGAGTACCTGGAGTTGTGCCGGTCGGATCGTTCGGCCTATGCAACCGCCGCCGAGCGGATGCTGATGGCGATCGGCGAGCCGGAACTGGTCGACACCCGCCTGGATCCCCGCCTGTCCCGCATCTTCTCGAACAAAGTACTCAAGATCTATCCGGCCTTCCGCGACTTCTATGGCATGGAGGAGGTCATCGAGCACATCGTCTCGTATTTCCGCCATGCGGCGCAGGGTCTGGAGGAAAAGAAACAGATCCTCTACCTCCTCGGCCCGGTTGGCGGCGGCAAGTCGTCGCTGGCGGAAAAGCTGAAATCACTGATCGAGAAGGTTCCCTTCTACGCGATCAAGGGATCGCCGGTGCACGAGTCGCCGCTGGGCCTGTTCGATCTGAACGAGGACGGCCGCCTGCTCGAGGACGATTTCGGCATCCCGAAGCGCTACCTGAACACGATCATGAGCCCTTGGGCGGTCAAGCGGCTGCACGAGTTCGGCGGCGACATCACGAGGTTCCGCGTCGTCAAGCTGCGCCCGTCGGTGCTGAAGCAGACCGCGGTCGCCAAGACCGAGCCGGGCGACGAGAACAACCAGGACATCTCCTCGCTGGTCGGCAAGATCGACATCCGCAAGCTCGAGCAGTATTCGCAGGACGACCCGGACGCCTACAGCTATTCGGGCGGGCTGTGCCTCGCGAACCGCGGCCTGCTGGAATTCGTCGAGATGTTCAAGGCGCCGATTAAGGTGCTGCATCCGCTGCTGACCGCGACGCAGGAAGGCAACTACAAGGGCACCGAGGGTTTCGGCGCGATTCCGTTCGACGGTATCGTGATGGCGCACTCGAACGAGTCCGAGTGGGTCGCATTCAAGAACAACCGCAACAACGAGGCCTTCCTCGACCGGATCTACACGGTGAAGGTGCCGTACTGCCTGCGCGTTTCCGACGAGGTGCATATCTACGAGAAACTGCTCGTGGAGAGCTCGCTTGCGGAGGCGCCGTGCGCACCCGACACCCTGCGCATGATGGCGCAGTTCGCAGTGCTGTCGCGCCTGAAGGAGCCGGAGAATTCGAGCATCTACTCGAAGATGCGCATCTATGACGGCGAGAACCTCAAGGACACGGACCCGAAGGCGAAGAGCTTCCAGGAGTATCGCGACTACGCCGGCGTCGATGAGGGGATGACGGGACTGTCGACACGCTTCGCATTCAAGGCGCTGTCCAAGGTGTTCAACTTCGACCACCGCGAGGTGGCGGCGAACCCGGTGCACCTGATGTACGTGCTCGAGCAGCAGATCGAGCAGGAACAGTACGCGCCGGAGGTCGAGGCGCGCTACATGGGCTACATCAAGGAGTTCCTCGCGCCCCGCTACGCCGAATTCATCGGCAAGGAGATCCAGACGGCCTACCTGGAAAGCTACTCCGAGTACGGACAGAACATCTTCGACCGTTACGTGACTTACGCCGACTTCTGGATCCAGGATCAGGAGTTCCGGGACCCGAACACAGGCGAGATCCTCGACCGCTCGGCCCTGAACGACGAGCTCGAGAAGATCGAGAAGCCTGCCGGCATCAGCAACCCGAAGGACTTCCGCAACGAGGTGGTGAACTTCGTGCTGCGTGCGAGGGCGAAACACGACGGCAAGAACCCGAGCTGGACGAGCTACGAGAAACTGCGCGGCGTGATCGAGAAGAAGATGTTCTCGAACACCGAGGAGCTGTTGCCGGTGATCAGCTTCAACGCGAAGGCGAGCGCCGACGAGCAGAAGAAACACCAGGACTTCGTCGATCGCATGATCGATAAGGGCTACACCGAGAAGCAGGTACGGCTGCTCTGCGAGTGGTATCTGCGGGTCCGCAAGTCGTCGTGACGGATGCGTCGTCCGGACGACATGTCCGGGCGGCGCTGCGCATCCCTGCCGGAGACATACATGACGCGCATCATCGATCGACGGTTCGACAGCAAGAAGAAAAGCGCGGTCAATCGCCAGCGCTTCATGCGCCGCTTCAAGCAGCAGATTCGCCGCGCGGTGAGCGACGCGATCCAGGATCGCTCGATCCGCGACCTGGACAACGGCGAACAGATCACGATCCCATCCAAGGATCTGAGCGAGCCGCAGTTCCAGCATGGCAAGGGCGGCATCTGGGAACAGGTCTTTTCGGGCAACGATCAGTTCGCCAGCGGCGACCTGATCAACCGCCCCCCTTCCGGCGGGGGCGGCGGGCGAGGCCAGGGCAAGGCGAGCAACGAAGGTGAAGGCGAAGACGATTTCGTGTTCCACCTGTCGCGCGAGGAATTTCTCGACATTTTCTTCGACGACCTTGCCCTGCCCAACCTGGTCCGCACCCAGCTCGCGCGCATCTCGGACTACAAGACCCAGCGCGCCGGCTTCACGTCCGACGGCTCGCCGATGAACATCAACATCGTGCGCTCGATGCGCGGCGCCCTGGGGCGCCGGCTGGCGCTCGGCTCGCCGTTTTCCGCGCGCCTGCGCGAACTGCAGAAGGAACTGGACAGGGTCATCGAGGAGTCGGGCGAGGACTGCGAGGAAGCGCTGAACCTCAAGGACGAGATCGGGCGCCTGCGCGCGAAGATCGAGGCGATCCCCTTCATCGACAGCTTCGACCTGCGCTACAACAACCGCATCCGCGTGCCGAAGCCGACGACGCAGGCGGTGATGTTCTGCGTGATGGACGTCTCCGGCTCGATGGACGAGGAGAAGAAGGCCACGGCGAAGCGCTTCTTCATGCTCCTGTACCTCTTCCTAACACGCACCTACGAACAGATCGAAGTCGTCTTCATCCGTCACCACACGGTGGCGAAGGAAGTGGACGAGGACGAGTTCTTCCATTCGCGCGAGTCCGGCGGAACGGTGGTTTCGAGCGCGCTGAAGCTGATGCACGAGGTGATCGCCGAACGCTACGCGCACGGCACCTGGAACATCTACGGTGCGCAGGCCTCGGACGGCGACAACTGGGACAACGACTCCCCGATCTGTCGCGAGCTGCTGGGGTCGCAGATCCTGCCGTGGTGCCAGTACTTCGCGTACATCGAGATCACACCGGGCGAGCCGCAGAACCTGTGGCGGGAGTATGAAAAGCTGTCGGGCGAGCACAAGAACTTCGCCCTGCAGCGCATCGAGGAACCGGCTGACATCTATCCGGTGTTTCGCGAACTCTTCAAGAAGAATTTTGTATGAAGCGCGCCACCTCAAAGAAGGTCAAGCAGCTGCCGGCGACGTCCGAGTGGACGTTCGAGGCCATCGACGCCTACCACACCGAAATCGCGCGCGTGGCGGCGAATTACGACTTGGACACCTATCCGGCACAGATCGAACTGATCACCTCGGAACAGATGATGGACGCCTACGCCTCGGTGGGCATGCCGGTGAACTATCACCACTGGTCATTCGGGAAGCACTTCCTGTCGACGGAAAAGAGCTACCGGCGCGGCCAGATGGGACTCGCCTACGAGATCGTCATCAACTCGAACCCCTGCATCGCCTACCTGATGGAGGAGAACACGCTGACGATGCAGGCGCTGGTGATCGCGCATGCGGCCTACGGGCACAACAGCTTCTTCAAGGGCAACTACCTCTTCCGCACCTGGACGAATGCAGACGCGATCATCGATTATCTGGTGTTCGCACGGAACTACATCGCTCAGTGCGAGGAGCGGTACGGCGAGGAGGAGGTCGAACTGCTGCTCGACTCCTGTCACGCGCTGATGAACCTGGGCGTGGATCGCTACAAGCGCCCCCCGAAGCTGTCGCTGGCGAAAGAAAAGCTGCGCCAGGCTGAGCGCACGGAATACTTGCAGAGCCAGGTCAACGAGCTGTGGCGGACGCTGCCGGCTCACGACGCCAAACCAGGGAAGATCGCCCCCCCCCGCTTTCCACCCGAACCCGAGGAGAACCTGCTTTACTTCGTGGAGAAGCACGCGCCGCTGCTGGAGCCCTGGCAACGCGAAGTCGTGCGCATCGTGCGCAAGATCGCGCAGTACTTCTTCCCGCAGCGCCAGACTCAGGTCATGAACGAGGGCTGGGCGTGCTTCTGGCACTACACGCTGATCAACAAGCTGTACGACGAAGGGCTCCTCGCGGACAGCTTCATGCTGGAATTCCTGCAGTCGCATACCAACGTGGTGTACCAACCCTCGTACAACGATCGCTGGTACAGCGGCATCAACCCCTACGCGCTGGGCTTTGCGATGTGGCAGGACATCAAGCGCATTTGCGAAGACCCGACCGAGGAAGACCGGGCCTGGTTTCCCGAAATTGCGGGCAGCGACTGGCGCGAGACCTTCGACTTCGCGATGAAGAACTTCAAGGACGAGAGCTTCGTCGCGCAATACCTGTCACCGAAGATCATGCGCGATTTCCGCATGTTCGCGATCCTCGACGACGAGCACGAGGCGAAGCTCAAGGTCTCGGCGATCCACGACGAGACGGGCTACCGCCGCGTGCGCGAGATCCTGTCCGACCAGTACAACCTGGGCAGCCGCGAGCCGAACATCCAGGTGTGGAACGTGGACCTGCGCGGCGACCGCTCGCTGACGCTGCGTCACCAGCAGTACCGCAAGCGCCCCCTGGGCGGAAACATCGACGAGGTGATGAAGCACATGGCGCGACTGTGGGGCTTCACGGTACGACTCGAGAGCCAGCATGAGGACGGGACGGTGGAGTTGGTGCAGGAAACGCGTCTCGAAAAGCGCCGGGGACAGGCCGAGAACTAGACGAGCCTGCCCCGCGCGCAGGACGCGGCAAAGCGCCCTTCCCTCACGCGTCATCACGGGCGTCGCCCCCCCACGTGCGCGAAGAACGCGATCGGCAGCGGCTTGCGCACACGCTCCCATGACAGCCTTTTGCCCGCCATTGCCGACCACACATTGACGTCATAATTCCGACAGGGGCTAGAATCTGGCATTTCCCTTCCTGCCGGAGGCTCCATGTTCCTGCCGCCCAAACCGATCTACCCGGTAGACGGCATCCGTACGATCGAAGCGCTGGTCGCACCGCACGCACAGCCAAGCCTGATGGAGCGTGCCGGACGTGTGGCTGCGGAAGAAGCCGTGCGCCTGACGCAGGATCGCGCGGGCCATGTGCTGATCGCCTGCGGCCCAGGAAACAACGGCGGCGACGGCTTCGTGATGGCGCGCCGGCTGCTGCAGGCCGGACGCAACGTAACGGTTGCCTTTGCCGACGACGCGGCGAAGCTGCCACGCGACGCCGCGGCCGCCTTTGCGGCATGGCGCGCGGCCGGAGGCGAGACGGTCTCGGACTTCCCGGCGGCACCGGCAAACGGGTGGGCGCTGGTGGTCGACGCCCTGTTCGGCATCGGACTGCGCAGCCCGGTCACCGGACGACATGCCAAATGGATCGACGCGCTCAACGCACAGCACGCCCCCCGGCTGGCGATTGACATTCCGAGTGGCCTGGATGCCGACACGGGCCGGGTGCTCGGCACGGTCTTCCATGCTACGACGACGCTCACCTTCCTGGCGCTAAAACCGGGACTTCTCACACACGACGGCCCGGACATCGCCGGCGTCGTCAACGTGCACCGACTCGACGTCGATCCGCCGAACTACCTGCAGCCCATGGGCCTCCAGATCCAGCCGGGCATCCTCAGACCTTTCCTGAGACAGCGCCTGCAGAACACCCACAAGGGCTGTTATGGCGACGTCGGCATCATCGGCGGCGCGCGGGGCATGACCGGCGCGGCTCTGCTCGCAGGGCGCGCGGCGCTGAAACTTGGCTGCGGGCGCGTGCTCACGGGATTGGTGGACGCCGCCGCCCCTGCAGTCGACTTCACCCAGCCCGAGCTGATGCTGCAGCGTCCGGACGACGTCATCGAACACGCAACCGTGCTCGCGCTGGGGCCGGGACTGGGCGACGGCGAGGTCGCCGCCACGCTGCTTGAACGGGCGATCCGGCAAGCGCGCCCCGTGATACTCGACGCCGACGCCCTGAACATCGTCGCCGCCTCGGAGAACCTGCGTTCGCTCGTCGCCGCACGCGAGGCGCCCACGGTGATGACGCCACACCCCGGCGAGGCAGGTCGCCTGCTGCGCTCGAACACGGCCGCCGTACAGAGCGATCGCGTGGCGAGCACACTGGATATCGCCCGGACCTTCAATGCGGTCGTAGTCCTGAAGGGCAGCGGGAGCGTCATCGCGACGCCGGATGGCCGCTGGCTGATCAACAGCACGGGCCATCCCGGCATGGCCAGCGCCGGCATGGGCGACGTCCTCACCGGGCTGATCGCGAGCCTCGTCGCGCAAGGGTGGCCGGCCGAATCCGGCCTTATCGCCGCAGTACACTTGCATGGCGCAGCAGCCGACCGGCTCGCGCGCGAAGGCATCGGCCCGGTAGGCCTGACGGCAAGCGAGGTCGCGGAGGCTTCACGCGGCATCTTCAATGCGTGGACGATCCAGGCGACCAAGGGGCTCTGAGTGCTCGACACGACACGGGCGGTGATTTTCGACGAACAACCCGGGTTCTCCGCCCATCATCGCAAGATTGGGCTGCTAGAATTGCCGGGTCCGATTTTGTAACAGAGCAATGCCGCAAATCAGCGTCGACCGTCTCCGGCCGGGCGTATTCATTTCCCTGGTCTCCCTCGGCTGGATGGGGCACCCTTTCCTGCTGAACCGCTTTTGCCTGTCGAGCGAAAAGCAGATCCAGGCGCTGCGCGAGATGGGCATCACGGAGATCGAATGGGATCCGGCGCGCAGCACCGCGGAGCCCCTGCCGCCCCGCGCTGCGAACGTTCCCGCGCCCGAGCCGGATTTCGGTACCGCCGCCCTCGCCGGCATGCAGGACGAGAAGCGCGTGCGCATCGCACGGGTGCGCGAACAGCGCGAAGGCTTGGCGCGCCGCGAGCGCCTGTTCGAGCAGCAGGCGATTGCCGCCGGGGATGTGTTCCGGTCGCTGCTGAGCCGGCCGCAGGACGCTCAACGGCAAGCCAATGCCTTAGTCGGCAGCCTGGTGGAGAACCTGCTGGGCAATGACAGCATGGTGATCCATCTGGTCAACCAGAAGAGCCGCGAAGGCGGCTTGGCTTTCCATGCGCTCAACGTCATGGCCTTGTCGCTGATGCTGGGGAAGACACTGGGTCTGTCGGAAGAGGAGATGCGCCACCTTGGGCTCGGGGCCCTGCTCCACGACATCGGCAAGCAGGAGATTCCGCCGCGCATCCTGCGCAACGCCAGGCGCACCGGGCCCGAGGAGGAGTTCTACCGCGCCCATGTGGGCTACGGGATCAAGGCGGTCAGCGGCATGCGCGACCTTCCCGTGCCGGTGCGCAACGTGATCGCCTGCCACCACGAGTTCTTCGACGGCAGCGGCTTTCCCAACCGGCTCGCGGGCGAGAAGATCCCCCGCCTCGCCCGCATCGCAGCCATCGCGAACCGTTACGACAACCTGTGCAATCCCTTCGACCTGCGCGAGGCCAAGGCGCCGGCCGAAGCGCTGCGCCAGATATTCCGCGCCGAGAACAAGCATTACGACGAGCAGCTTGTGCAACTGTTCATCAAGACGCTGGGGGTGTATCCGCCGGGCACCTTCGTGGCGCTATCGAACGGCGGCGTCGGCATGGTGGTCGAAACCAATCCGGCAAACCTTCTTCATCCGCTCGTGATGCTGCATGACCCGGACATTCCGCGCTCGGAAGCCATGCTGGTGGACCTGCGCGATGCCGACCTGAAGGTGGAAGCGGCGCTGAGCCCGGCGACACTGCCGGTCGAAACCGTCGAATACCTCGCGCCGCGCGGGCGGCTCGATTATTTCGTGGACGGCAGCAGGAACTGAGGTGCATTTGCGCCGCGCGGCGCGAAGCCCGTTCAGCCCCTGCCCCGCGCGACATTGGGGCGACGCGGCAGGCGGATGGCCCCCGTGGCGAGCCCCGTGCCGGCGAGGATCACCGCGCATCCGGCAAGCATGTTCGAGCTGATTTCCTCGTCGAGCAGCATCGCCCCCCATAACATGCCGAAGACGGGGATCAGGAAAGTGACCGCGATCGCGCGCGCCGGCCCGATGTGGGCGATGAGGCGGAAGTACATGACGTAGGCGACGCCGGTGCAGGCGAATGCGAGCAGGAGCACTGCAATCCAGGCCTCGCGCGACGGCATTGCCTGCGGCCACAGCCAGACGGCGAAGGGCGCGAGCACGAGGGCCGCGTAGAGTTGGCTGCCGGTGGCGATGGCCATCGGATCCACGCCCGTCAGATGGCGTTTGGTGAAATTGGCAGCGATGCCGTAATTCAGTGTCGCCGCGAGGCAGGCTGCCACCGCCCAGCCCGAGCCGCCGGCCTGGAACGAGGCCTTGCCCCACACGAGGATCATGACCCCGAGCAGGCCGAGCAGCAGGCCGAAGGCCGCCGCCGCCGACAGGCGATCCTTGAGCCACACCCAGGCGACCAGCGCCGCGAACAGCGGCGACGTGGCATTGACGATGGACGCAAAACCCGCAGTGACCGACAACGCCGCCCACGCATACAGGACGAAAGGCAAGGCGGAGTTGGTCAGCCCGACGAACAGCAGGGGCCCGGCCTTGCGCCACAAGGGGGCAAGCTTGCCTCGCCACGCGAGGACCGGCAGCAGCAACAGGGCAGCCAGCCCCACTCGGACTTCGATCAGGGCCGCCGGGCCGAACTCCGGGGCCGCGACGCGCATGAAGAGGAACGACCCGCCCCACAGGGCGGCGAGGATCAGCAGTTCGGTCAGGTCGCGCGCTCTCACTTCGACTCCTGTTATCGCCGCACCGCGTTCCGGCGATGCTTGCCCCGTCCCCCGGCGGACGGGCTAGAATTTCTGTTTAATCATACCGAGCCGTGCCCGCCATGAACCTGTCACAACAACTGCGCATCGAGATTCAGCGCAATGTCGCCGCATCGCTGGCCGAAGACGTCGGCACCGGTGACCTGACCGCACGCCTGATCGCCGCAGACACTGACGCCCGCGGCCGCGTCATCACGCGCGAGGACGCCATCGTGTGCGGCACGGCCTGGTTCGAGGCCGCCTTCGCCGCGCTGAGTCCGGCAGCCACGATCATCTGGCACGTGAGCGACGGTGATCGAGTCGAGCCGGGCCAGGTGCTGTGCGACGTCGTCGCCAACGCACGCATACTGCTCACTGCCGAGCGCACCGCGCTCAATTTCCTGCAGCTGCTGTCGGGCACCGCCACCGTCACCCGCCGCTTCGTCGACGCGGTCGCCGGCACCGGCGCGAAGATCGTCGACACACGCAAGACCTTGCCCGGACTGCGCCTGGCGCAGAAGTATGCGGTAGCCGTGGGCGGCGGCACCAACCACCGCGTCGGCCTCTATGACGGCATCCTCATCAAGGAAAACCACATCATCGCGGCGGGGAGCATCGCCCGCGTGATGGAGGAGGCGAAGAAGATCGCCCCCTCCAACGTGTTCATCGAGATCGAGGTCGAGAACCTCGATCAGCTCGAGGAAGCGCTGGCCGCCGGAGCGAAGATGATCCTGCTCGACAACATGAATCTCGCGACGATGCGCGAGGCGGTGCGCATTGCCGCCGGACGTGCCGAACTGGAAGCCTCGGGCGGTGTGAGTCTGGAGAAGGTACGCGCCATCGCCGAAACCGGGGTGGACCGCATCTCCATCGGCAGCCTGACCAAGGACGTCCGCGCCCTCGACCTGTCGCTGCGCCACACGGAAGAGTAAGCCGCAGGCGCGGGGCCGGCACGAAGCCGACCCCGCGCATACGTCAGGCCTACAGGTGCTCGACGATGAACCGCTTGACCGCCTCGACGTCGGGCGCCATGACCTCGACCCGCTGCGGCAACGCCTCGATGCCTTCCAGCTCGGCGGGACGCTCCGGCTCGCGTCCGAGGGCCTCGCGGATCGTTTCGGCAAACTTGACCGGCAGCGCGGTTTCGAGCACCAACAGCGGCACGCCTGCGGGCACCGAGTCGGCGCAGTCCCAGGCCACCTTGACGCCGTCCGCGGTGTGCGTGTCTAGCATCGTGCCGTAGGTGTCGAACACCTGCCGGATGGTCGCAAGCCGGTCGGCATGTGAGCTGCGTCCCGAAACGAAAGCGTAATTCAGGATGTCGGCAAATTCGCCGCTGGCAGCGAGATCGAACGCCCCGCCGGCATCGACCGATTTCCACAGCTCGGCGACACGCTGCGGATTGCGGCCGACCAGATCGAAGATGAAGCGCTCGAAGTTCGACGCTTTGGAGATGTCCATCGACGGGCTGGAGGTGACATGCGTCTCCGCGGCCTTGCGCGGACGATACACGCCGGTGTGGAAGAACTCGTCGAGGACGTCGTTCTCGTTCGTCGCAAGGATCAGTTTCGCCACCGGCAGGCCCATCTGGCGTGCGATGTGGCCGGCGCAGATGTTGCCGAAATTGCCCGAAGGCACGCAGAACGCGACCTGCTCGTCATTGGATCGGGTCGCGGCGAAATAGCCCTTGAAGTAATACACGATCTGGGCCGCGACACGCGCCCAGTTGATGGAGTTGACCGCCCCGATCTTGTACTTCGCCTTGAATGTGGCGTCGTTCGAGACGGCCTTCACGATGTCCTGGGCGTCGTCGAACATGCCGGTGACGGCGATGTTGTAGATGTTGGCATCCTGCAGCGAGTACATCTGCGCGCGCTGGAAGGCGCTCATCTTGCCGTGCGGCGACAGCATGAACACGGTCACGCCGTGCTTGCCGCGCATCGCGTATTCGGCGGCCGAGCCGGTGTCGCCGGAAGTCGCGCCGAGGATGTTGATCGTCTCGCCGCGCTTGTCGAGCACGTACTCGAACAGGTTGCCGAGGAGCTGCATCGCCATGTCCTTGAACGCCAGCGTCGGGCCGTTGGACAGCTCGAGCAGGCCGAAGCGGCCCGGCTCCAGCCAATGCACGGGCGTGATGTCGGCAGCGTTGTCGCCGGGACGGACGAAGCGATAGACGTCGGCGGTATAGGTCTTGTCGCAGATCGCCTTGAGGTCGCCCGCGGGAATGTCGGTGATGAACTTCGACAGGATCGCGAAAGCGAGATCCGCGTACGACAAACCGCGCCATGCGTCCAGTTCAGCGCGCGTCACCTGCGGGTAAGCCTCGGGCAGGTACAGACCACCGTCGGGCGCGAGGCCGCCAAGCAGGATGTCGCAGAACTCGGGACGGGCGGCATGGCCGCGGGTGGACAGGTACTTCACGGGCAGTTCCTTGAATGGGTGTGTTCGTCAAAGGACGAAAGGCACGGCGACGCGGAGGTTTCCGCATGCGGCCGTGCCTGCCGTCATGCCCGCGCCCCGGAAGGTCGGCGCACGGGTCCGCACAGGGCGATTACTGCAGGCTTTCCATGCGCAGGCGCGTGATCCTGCCCTGCACGACGGGGAGCGCCTCGATCTTGGCGATCGCCGCGTTGGCGTTCTTCTCGACCGTCTCGTGCGTCAGCATGATGATGTCGGTCTGGGATGCACCCTCGGGGGCCTCCTTCTGGATCATCGCCTCGATCGAGATGCCGCTGTCGGCGAGGATGCGGGTGATGTCGGCGAGCACGCCCGGCTTGTCCTCGACGCGCATGCGCAGGTAGTAGGAGGTGATGACCTCGTCGATCGGCAGCACCTTCAGGTCGCGCACCTGGTCCGGCTGGAACGCGAGGTGCGGCACGCGGTGCTCGGGGTCGGCGGTGTGCAGGCGGGTGACATCGACGAGATCCGCGATCACGGCGCTCGCCGTCGGCTCGGCGCCGGCGCCCTTGCCGTAATAGAGGGTCGGACCGACGGCGTCGCCGAAAACCACGACCGCGTTCATCGCGCCCTCGACGTTGGCGATCAGGCGCTTGGCGGGGATCAGGGTCGGATGCACGCGCAGCTCGATGCCTTCCAGGCGCATGCGCGAGATGCCCAGCAGCTTGATGCGATAACCCAGTTGTTCCGCATAGGTGATATCCACGCTGTCGAGCGCCGTGATGCCCTCGACGTGGGCGGCGGAGAACTGCATCGGCACACCGAACGCGATCGCGCTCATGATCGTGGCCTTGTGCGCGGCGTCGATGCCTTCGATGTCGAAGGTCGGGTCGGCTTCGGCATAGCCGAGCGCCTGCGCTTCCTTGAGCACGTCGGCGAAGGGCAGGCCTTTGTCGCGCATCTCGGACAGGATGAAGTTGGTCGTGCCGTTGATGATGCCGGCGAGCCACTGGATGCGGTTGGCCGAGAGGCCTTCGCGCAGGGCCTTGATGATGGGGATGCCGCCCGCGACCGCAGCTTCGAAGGCGACCATCACGCCCTTCTTCTGCGCCGCGGCGAAGATCTCGTTGCCGTGCACCGCGAGCAGCGCCTTGTTGGCGGTGACGACGTGCTTGCCGTTCTCGATCGCCTTGAGCACCAGTTCCTTCGCGACGCCGTAGCCGCCGATCAGTTCGACGACGATGTCGATCTCGGGGTCGGTGACGACGGAGAAGGCGTCGTCGGTCAGCCGCGGACCATCGCCCGCAACCTTGCGCGCGAGTTCGAGGTTCTTGTCGGCCACTGCGGTAATGCGAATCGGGCGACCGGCGCGACGGGTGATTTCCTCCTCGTTGCGTTTCAGAACGGTGAAGGTACCGCCACCGACGGTACCGATGCCCAGCAGGCCAACATTGATCGCTTTCATAAGAACTCGTTGAGTTGTGTCTTCAAATGGGTGAAACGGGATGCTTCAGGTACCGTGTCGCTTGCGATAGCTTTCGAGGAAGCGCGCCACGCGTCCGATCGCATCGCGCAGGTCGTCTTCGTGCGGCAGGAAGACGAGGCGGAAGTGGTCCGGGTGCGGCCAGTTGAAGCCGGTGCCCTGCACCAGCAGCACGCGCTCCTGCTCGAGCAGTTCGGCGATGAAGGCCTGGTCGTCCTCGATCGGGTAGATCTTGGGGTCGAGCCTCGGGAACATGTACAGCGTCGCCTTCGGCTTGACGCAGCTGACGCCGGGGATCGCCGTGATCAGCTCGTAGGCTAGGTCGCGCTGGCGGCGCATGCGCCCGCCCTCGGCGACCAGGTCGTCGATGCTCTGGTAACCACCCAGAGCGGTCTGGATCGCGTATTGCCCCGGCACGTTCGCGCACAGGCGCATCGAGGCGAGCATGTTGAGCCCCTCGATGTAGTCCTGCGCGTGGCGCTTGTCGCCGCACACGACCATCCAGCCGGCGCGATAGCCGCAGGAGCGGTAGTTCTTCGACAGGCCGTTGAAGACGATGGTGAGCACGTCCTCGGACAAGGATGCCATCGACGTGTGGGTGACGCCGTCGTAGAGGACCTTGTCGTAGACCTCGTCGGCATACAGGATCAGGCCGAATTCACGCGCCAGATCGATGATGCCGCGCAGGATCTCGTCCGGATACAGCGCACCGGTCGGGTTGTTCGGGTTGATGACGACGATGGCGCGCGTGTTCGGGGTGATGCGCGCGCGCATGTCGTCGAGGTCGGGCAGCCAGCCCTTGGCCTCGTCGCACAGGTAATGCACCGGACGGCCGCCGGACAGGCTCACGGCGGCGGTCCACAACGGATAATCCGGCGCCGGGACGAGCACTTCGTCACCGACGTTGAGCAGCGCGTTCATCGCCATCACGATCAGCTCGGACACGCCGTTGCCGATGTAGATGTCCTCGATCGTCACACCCTTGATCTGTTTCTGCTGGGTGTAGTGCATCACCGCCTTGCGCGCCGCGAAAATGCCCTTGGAATCCGAGTAACCCGCCGAATTCGGCAGGTTGCGGATCATGTCCATCTGAATCTCTTCGGGCGCGTCGAAGCCGAACGCGGCGAGGTTGCCGATGTTCAGCTTGATGATTTTGTGGCCCTCGTCTTCCATCTGCTTGGCGCGGGTGAGGACCGGGCCACGGATGTCGTAGCACACGTTTGCGAGCTTGGCAGACTTGCGAACCTGCGGGAGCCGCGGGGCTTCAGCTTGCCCCTTCGTTTGTTCGGGCGGGACAGCAACCCGCAGTTTCGGCTCGACGCTCATCGCACTCTGTCCTTTCTTTCGCATGTTCCACTCTGCACCGGACGCCCGGTGCGCCGTCGGCCCCGGACCGCACGGGCATGCCGCTGCCGGTGGGCCGGAAACCCAAAAGAATGTATCTTATCCAAGCCTGTATCCCCCGGCAATTTTGCCGACCGAGCGAATCCCATGAAGCTGAACCTCCAACAGACCGCAGACCTCAACGTCCTGACCGGCTACGGCACGGACCACCTCATGATCAACAAGGAGCGGCATGACGGAAATGCGCTGGTTGCCGCCGACCGTATCGTTGCCGGCTGGGCGCCGGGCGGTTTCGATGCCCTGAGCGCCGACGACTTCGCGATGGTGTGCGAGATGCGGCCTGAAGTGGTGCTCATCGGCACCGGCAGCCGCCAGCGCTTCCCCGCGCCCCAGGTGCTGCGTCCGCTGATCGAGGCGCGAATTGGCTTCGAGATCATGGACTTGCCCGCGGCCTGCCGCACCTACAACATCCTCGCAGCCGAGGGCCGCTCAGTCGTCGCGGCGCTGCTCTTCGACCCGACCTGAGGACAGGGGCGCAGCCGGAACCCCGCCGGCTGCGCCACCGGCATCACGCAGCCGTTGTCATCCCCCCGGCTCCTCCGCTACGCTGATCGCGACAACCGACAACGGAGAGCCCCATGAACACGACAAACACGGCTTCCGCGGCCGACTTCACCCTGCCCGCGACGGGCGGCGCGAGCATCACCCTCTCGGCCTTGCGCGGACGCAAGCTCGTGCTGTACTTCTACCCGAAGGACAACACCCCCGGCTGCACCAACGAGACCGCCGATTTCCGCGACCGCCACGCGGCATTCCAGGCCGCCGGCTGCGACGTGTATGGCATTTCGCGCGACAGCCTGAAGTCGCACGAAAATTTCAAGGCCAAGCTCGGCCTCCCCTTCGAGCTGATCTCCGACCCCGAGGAGGCTGCCTGCAATGCCTTCGGCGTCATCAAGATGAAAAACATGTATGGGAAACAAGTGCGCGGCATCGAACGCAGCACCTTCGTCATCGACGCCGACGGCGTTGTGCGCCGCGAGTGGCGCGGCGTCAAGGTCGCCGGCCATGCGCAGGAAGTGCTGGATTTCGTGAACAGTCTGTAAGCCCCCCATTTAACCCGACGACCCGAGCTTCAACCACGCCATGACCAAACGCGCGCCCCGCAGCCGGAACACCAAGCTCTTCGTCCTCGACACCAACGTGCTGATGCACGATCCCACCAGCCTGTTCCGTTTCGAGGAGCACGACGTGTTCGTGCCGATCATGACGCTGGAGGAACTGGACAACAACAAGAAGGGCATGTCCGAAGTCGCCCGCAACGCGCGTCAGGCGAGCCGCACGATGGACGAGATCGTGAGTTCGTGCCCGGCGGACATCGCCGACGGCATCGACCTCAAGGGCCCGTCGCGCGAACTCGCGGCGGGCAAGCTCTTCCTGCAGACCGAAGCGATCAACCTAGCGCTGCCGCCCGCACTGCCGACCGCAAAGGGCGACAACCAGATCCTCGCCGTCGTGATGCATCTGGCCGAGCGCTTCCCGAAGCGGCCCGTGATCCTGGTGTCGAAGGACATCAACATGCGCATCAAGGCCCGCGCGCTGGGCCTCGACGCACAGGACTACTTCAACGACAAGGTGCTGGAGGATACCGATCTCCTCTACACCGGCTGGCGCGAACTGCCGCCCGACTTCTGGGACACCCACGGCAAGGGGATGGAGTCCTGGAAGGAGGAAGGAAAGACCTACTACCGCATAAAGGGGCCGCTCGTGACCAGCATGATGGTCAACGAGTTCGTCTTCCAGGACGGAGAATCGCCGCTGCAGGCCTGGGTCAAGGAGCGGGACGGGCGCAGCGTCCTGATGGAGACGCTGGTCGACTACGCCCACAACAAGAACAACGTGTGGGGCATCACGGCGCGCAACCGTGAACAGAACTTCGCCCTGAACCTGCTGATGAATCCGGAGATCGACTTCGTCACCCTGCTCGGCCAGGCAGGCACCGGCAAGACGCTGCTGACGCTCGCCGCCGCGCTGACGCAAGTGCTCGAAGCCAAGCGCTACTCCGAGATCATCATGACCCGCGTGACCGTTCCGGTCGGCGAGGATATTGGCTTCCTCCCGGGCACCGAGGAAGAGAAGATGGCGCCATGGATGGGCGCGCTCGAGGACAACCTCGACGTGCTCAACGGCACGACGGGCGAAGGCGGCGACTGGGGCCGCGCGGCGACACGCGACCTGATCCGCTCGCGCATCAAGATCAAGAGCCTCAACTTCATGCGCGGGCGCACCTTCATCAACAAGTTCCTGATCATCGACGAGGCGCAGAACCTGACGCCCAAGCAGATGAAGACGCTGATCACGCGCGCTGGTCCCGGCACCAAGGTGGTGTGCCTCGGCAACATCGCTCAGATCGACACGCCCTACCTCACCGAAGGCAGCTCCGGCCTGACCTTCGTCGTCGACCGCTTCAAGGACTGGCCGCACTCCGGCCACATCACCCTGCAACGCGGCGAGCGCTCGCGCCTGGCCGACCACGCCGCCGAAGTGCTCTGACGCCTGCCGGGGCGAGGGCATCCGACCGCCCCGGCGATACCCCAACCCTACGCATGGAGTTTGCCCTGGATCATCCCGGCCAGCCGGGATGCGTCCTATAATGCGCAGGTTTTTTGCCTGCGAAAGCCCCCATGCCCGCTGCCGCCTCGGAAATGCTGGTCGGAGCCAGTTCGGACTTCCTCACGCGCTTCTCTCCGTTCAACCGGATGGAGCCAGAGGCGCTCGCATTCCTCGCCGAGCGCTCGACCCTGGCTTTCCACGCACGTGGCAGCGAGATCCTGACCCCAGAGATGGGACAGCCGACGCATTTCCACATCGTGCAGCGCGGCAAGGTGCAGGCCCGCCAACTCGGCCCGGCAAGCGTCACCGACTACGCCGCGATGACGCTCGGGCCGGGCGAATGCTTCCCGATCGGTGCGATCTCCGCTCAGCGGCCCTCGACCAACGCCTACGTGGCCGTCGAGGACAGCTTCGTGTACCAGTTGCCGGCGGAAGATTTCCTCAAGCTCATGCAGATGAGCCCCGTCTTCCACGTCTTCTGCACCCAGTACATCGCCAGCCTGCTCAACCAGTCGCGCCAGCAGTTACAGAGCACCTTCGCGCAACGTGCTGCGGAACAGCAGACGATGACGACACCGCTCGGCCAATTGGTGAAGAAGGAACCGATCTTCGTCGGCCCCGACAACACGATCCGCGCCGCGCTCGAGAAGATGTCGGAGATGCGCATCGGCTGCATGGTGGTCGCCGACGCCGAGCGCAAACCGATCGGCATCCTCACGCAGAGCGACCTGCTGCCCCGCGTCGTGCTGCCGGGCATCGACCTCCAGCGCCCGATCTGCGACGTGATGACTGCGACGCCGCACGTGATGTCCGCGTCCGACTCAGCCTACGACGCCGCCCTCGAGATGGCGACGCACGGCGTGCGCCACCTGCTGGTGGTGGATTCGGAAGGGCGACTGAAAGGTGTGGTATCCGAACGCGATCTGTTCACGCTGCAACGCATCGGCTTGCGCCAGATCCGGTCCAGCATCGAAGGCGCCGACGACCTCGAGGCCCTGCAACGCGCCAGTCGCGACATCCGCCAGCTCGCGCTCAATCTCATCGCCCAGGGAATCGGGGCGGAGCAGCTGACGCAATTCATCTCGGCGCTCAACGATGCTCTGACCTGCCGCATCATCGACCTTGCGCGCACGCGACACGAGCTTTACGGCATCGACTACGCGTGGCTGGCCTTCGGTTCCGAAGGCCGCCACGAGCAGACCCTGTCTTCCGACCAGGATAACGGCATTATCTACGTCTGCCCCGAAGGCGCGGATCGGGACGCACTGAAGAACCGCCTGCTGGCCTGCGCGAAAGAGGTAAACGAGAACCTCGCCGCCTGCGGCTTCCCGCTGTGCAAGGGGAACATCATGGCGAGCAACCCCGAGCTGTGCCTCACGCTCGAGGAATGGAAAGGGCGCTTCGGCGACTGGATCCGCGAACCCGACCCGCAGGCCCTGCTCAATGCGACGATCTTCTTCGACTACCGCGTGCTGTGCGGAAACGAGCGCCTCGGCGACCAGCTGCGCGCGTGGCTCAACCGCACCGCGAAGGCCTATTCCAATTTCCTGCGCCTGATGGCGTCGAACGCGCTGCAGGTCGCGCCGCCACTCGGGCGCATCCGTGATTTCGTCGTCGAGGAAGACGGCACCATCGATCTGAAGAAGTCGGGCGCACGCCTGTTCGTCGACGTCGCGCGCATCCTCGCGCTGCGCGCCGACGTCGCTTCGAGCAGCACCGTGCAGCGCCTGCGTCAGGCGGGCACCCGCATGGGCATGCCGGCCGAGGAGATCGCCGCGCTGATCGACGGCTTCCACTTCATCCAGCTGCTGCGCCTGCGCTCGCAGCACCTCGACACCGAACACGACGCACCGGGTGACAACCGCATCAACCCCGACGCGCTCAACGAACTCGACCGGCGCATCCTCAAGGAAGCGTTCCGGCAAGCCCGCAAGCTGCAACTGCGGCTGAAGCTCGACTACCAGCTATGAACTGGCTCACCCGCCTGCTCAGCAACCGCACGGACACGGCCTCGCTCGACGTCGCGCTACGCGACGCCATTGCGAACTGGGAGGCACTTGCCGCACCGGACTTGGGCACTGCCCACTTCGAGACCCGCTACGTCGTCATCAACACGGAGGCAAGCGGACTGGACCTGGACAAGGACCGCCTGCTCGCAGTCGCCGCGATCGCGATCGACCGCGAACGCCTCTCGCCGCACGACAGCTATTACGCGCCGCTGGAACCCGATGCGGCAACCGCGCTCACGAACCTGCTGACGTTTGTGGGCAAGGGCCCGGTCGTGGTTTTCAATGCGTCGTTCAACCGCAGCCTGCTCGAACGCGCGCTCGACGAGCACCTCCGCCTTACCCCGGACTGGACCTGGCTGGATCTACACTGGATCCTGCCAGCCCTCTATGACGAACACATCGACAGACCAGCCCGCCTTGGCGACTGGATGAAGGCCTTCGGCATCGAAACCTTCCAGCGCCACCACGCCCTGGGCGATGCCTGGGCGATTGCACAGCTGATGCTGGCCGCACAGGCGCGCGCACGCTCGCTCGGTCTGAACACTCCACGCAGCCTGGCGGATCTGGAACACAGCCGTCGACAACTGAGGCGCCACGGATGAATCGATTTTCTCCCGCACGACCCATGCATCAACGTCTGACAATCCCTCTGATCGCATTTTTCGCGACCGCAACCCTGCTGATCACGCCCCCTGCCGGCGCAGTCGAGACTCCTGCATCCGCCGACCAGCCCGCCGAGGAAGCCTCGTCGCTGGGCAGCTACGGTACGGCGGCGCAGAACCTCATCAACCAGGGCATGGAGTACCTCGGGATCCGCTATCGCTTCGGCGGCAGTTCACCCGAAACCGGCCTCGACTGCAGCGGACTCGTCCAGAACGTCTTTCGCAACGCCCTCGGCCTCGACCTGCCGCGCGCTGCGCGCGACATGGCCAGAGTCGGCGACAAGGTCGGCATCAAGGAACTCAAGCCGGGCGACCTGGTGTTCTTCAACACGATGCGCAAGGCTTTCTCGCATGTCGGCATCTACGTCGGCGACGGCCGTTTCCTGCACGCCCCGTCGAGCGGCGGTGAAGTGCGCATCGACGAGATGAGCCAGAGCTACTGGGCCAAGCGCTTCAACGGCGCGCGCCGCATGGTTCCGGAAGGCGATCTGGGATTGCCGCAGGCGAACTGAACGCCCCCCGGGCCGAAGGCCGGGGTGTCTCGTGGGCTGGGCGCACGTCCCGCCAAAAATTCCCGTAGCGCATCGCCTGGTGAAAGCCATTCGGATTGCGCACGCACATCGATCCAGCGACTGGCATAAGGAGCGGAATTGCTTGACAGCCCGAGATTTCGGATTGTCATATTTGTACAAATATATTTTGTGCAATACAATAACAAGTCCCTCGAACGACAAGAGGAGACGATTCCATGTGTGGAATTGCCGGAGAAATCCGCTTCGACAACCGCGAGGCCGACGCTTCGGCTGTCGGGCGAATGGCCGAAAGCCTCCGTCCGCGCGGCCCCGACGCCGGCGGCGCGTTCCATCAGGGCCGGATCGCACTGGCCCACCGCCGCCTCAAGATCATCGATCTCAGCGAGCGCGCCCAGCAACCCATGGTGGCCGCGGATCTCGGCCTCACGCTGGTATTCAACGGCTGTATCTACAATTACCGCGAGTTGCGTACGGAGCTCGAACGGGAAGGCGAGCGCTTCTTTTCCGACGGTGATACCGAGGTCCTGTTGCGCGCCTACAGGCGCTGGGGGCTCGCATGCGTGGAACGCCTCCACGGCATGTTCGCCTTCGCGATGTGGGAGCGGGACAGCGGCCGGGTCGTGATGGCTCGCGACCGCTTCGGCATCAAGCCTCTCTATCTCGCGGAATCAACGGATGGCAAGCGCCTGCGTTTTGCCTCGACGCTGCCGGCCCTGCTAGCGGCAGGTGACGTGGACACCCGCATCGATCCGGTCGCGCTCGAACACTACTTGATGTGGCACGCCGTCGTCCCGCCGCCCTTCACGATGCTGCGCGGAGTGCGCAAACTCCCGCCGGCGACCGTCGCGGTGATAGAACCCGACGGACAGCGCACGGATCTCTGCTACTGGAACCCGCCCTTCGCGGCCGACCCCGAGCTCGTCGCCACCCCCAGCAAGGAGCGCGAACGTCTCGTGCAGCTCGCGCTGGAGAAGGCCGTCGAGCGCCGCATGGTGGCCGATGTGCCGGTCGGCGTGTTGCTGTCCGGGGGCGTGGATTCGAGCCTGCTCGTTGCGCTGTTGTCGCGCGCGGGACAAGAAGGGCTCAATACCTTCTCGATCGGGTTCGAGGCCGCGAATGGGGAGCAAGGCGACGAGTTCAGGTACTCCGACCTCGTGGCAAAGGAATTCGGCACGCGGCATCACAAGATCCGCATCGACGACAAGACCCTGCTCGCCGCCCTGCCGGACGCGATCAAGGCAATGTCGGAACCGATGGTCAGCTACGACAACATCGGCTTCTACCTGCTCTCGAAGGAAGTCGCGAGGCACGTCAAGGTCGTGCAAAGCGGTCAGGGCGCCGACGAGGTGCTTGCCGGCTACCACTGGTATCCCCCGCTCGCCGCCAGCCGCGACGCGGTCGCCGAGTACGTCCGCGTGTTCTTCGACCGCGACGAGGAGGAATACCTGCGCACAGTCACCGAAGCCTACGCCAGCCCCGGACCGAGCCGCGATTTCATCGAACGGCACTTCGCACGCCCCGGCGCCCCGACACCGCTCGACAAGGCTCTGCGCGTCGATGCGACCGTGATGCTGGTCGACGATCCGGTGAAGCGCGTCGACAACATGACCATGGCTTGGGGACTCGAGGCGCGCGTCCCCTTCCTGGACCACGAATTCGTCGAACTGGCGGCGCGCCTGCCCGCACAGGACAAGCTGTCGCACGGCGGCAAGGGCGTCCTCAAGGAAATTGCCCGGCGGATGCTGCCGCGCGAGGTCATCGATCGTCCGAAAGGCTACTTCCCCGTACCGGCGCTGAAGTACCTCTCGGGAACATCCCTCGACTGGGTACGCGACGCACTGCACAGCGGCGCCGCGCGGACGCGCGGGCTCTTCCGCCCGGATTACGTCGACACCCTGCTCGCCGCTCCCGACCGTCATATCACGCCACTGCGAGGCTCGAAATTGTGGCAGCTCGCGCTGCTCGAACTGTGGCTGCAGTCGCACGGCATTCGACCGTAAGGAGGAAGGATGAACGCCACCAAAGCACTCGACCCTCTGGATCCAGCCCACATGATGTCGCTGCGTCACTGGGAGAATCCGGTCGACCACAACGAGCTGTCGTCGATGGACAGCGAAGCGATCGTCGACTGCGGCTGGGGGCGCCTCATCTTCGGACAGACGTTCGCCGATCCGCAGATGCTGGCTGAGGTCATTTGCCGCGAACAGCCGGGTCGGCGGGATATCGCTTTGTACTTGCGCGATCCGCAGGTAGTCGTGTCGTTCGCTCCGCAGGAACTCTTCATCGATCCGTCCTTCACCTTCCGGCTGGCACTCGCCCAGGCGCTCGACGTGGCGAAGAATAACGCCTGGATCGTGCGCAATGCCCGCGCCGAAGATGCCGCTGCGATCCGGCGCATCTATCAGGCGCGCCAGATGGTGCTGCCCAACCGCAACTTCTTCGCCGGCCTGGACAAGCGCGACGAGATCGACATGCTGGTCGCGGAAGACTCCGACGGCAGATCCATCCTCGGCGTCGTGACCGGGGTTGACCACGTGCGGGCCTTCCACGACCCCGACGGGGGGGCTAGCCTATGGGCGCTGGCGGTTGACGCGCAGTGCAGCCATCCCGGCATCGGCGAGGCCCTGGTGCGCGCCCTCGCGGGACTCTTTCGCGAGCGGGGCCGCCGCTTCCTGGATCTGTCCGTGCTGCATGACAACAACCAGGCGATCTCGCTTTACGAAAAGCTGGGGTTCGCGCGCGTGCCCGTGTATTGCGTGAAAAACAAGAATCCGATCAACGAAGCGCTGTTCCTCGGCCCCGATCCGGCGTCGGACCTCAATGTCTATGCCAGAATCATCGTACGTGAAGCGCGTCGGCGGGGTATCGGCGTCGAAGTGCTGGACGCCGCGCACGGCTTCTTCCGCCTGCATCTGGGCGGACGCAGCATCACCTGCCGCGAGTCCCTGTCCGAGCTCACGTCGGCAATTGCGATGAGCCGCTGCGACGACAAGCGCGTCACCCTGAAAGTGCTTGCCCAGACCGGCATTGCGGTGCCCGAGCAGGTCGAGGCCGATGATCCGGAAACGGTCGCAGACTTTGTGGCGAAGCACGGCCGGGTGGTCGTGAAACCCGCACGCGGGGAACAGGGCCAGGGCGTGCGCGTCGATCTCTGCAGCATGGACGAAGTGCGTGGCGCGATCGAGGCGGCACGGCACTTCTGCGACAATGTCATCGTCGAGCAGATGGTGGCCGGCGACGATTTGCGCATCATCGTGATCGACCATCAGGTCGTTGCTGCCGCGACGCGCCGCCCCGCCACGGTGGTGGGGGATGGCAGCACCGCGCTGCGCCGGCTGATCGAAAAGCAAAGCAGGCGGCGCGAGCTCGCCACCGCCGGCGAGAGCCACATTCCGATCGACGATGAAACGCTCAGGTGCCTGCGGGCTCAGGGCTACGAACTAGACGACGTGCCACCGTCGGGTGCGCGCATCCTGGCGCGCAAGACGGCAAACCTGCACACCGGCGGCACCATCCACGACGTCACGCCCGCCCTGCATCCCGCATTGCGGGAGGCTGCGGAACGTGCCTCACGGGCACTCGAGATCCCCGTGGTCGGATTCGATTTCATGGTCACGGCCCCGGATCGTGAAGAATACGTCGTGATCGAGGCCAACGAACGCCCAGGACTCGCCAACCACGAACCGCAGCCGACCGCGGCGCGCTTCATCGACCTGCTCTTCCCGCAGACGCGCGCAGCAACGCGCGACGAAAGCGAAAGGAGGATGAATGCAACCTGACCGTGACTACCTGCAGGACGTGCTCGCCCGCCTGCTGAACACTCCCAGCCCATCGGGCATGACCGATGCCGTCGTGCACGTCGCGACCAGCGAACTCGACTCGCTGGGCATTCCCTACGAACTTACCCGCCGCGGCGCGATTCGCGCCTGCCTGAAAGGGCGCCAGCGCATGCCGGCGCGCGCCGTCGTAGCCCACCTTGACACTTTGGGTGCGATGGTAAAGGGATACAAGCCGAACGGGCGCCTGCAGGTTGTACCGATCGGCTTCTGGTCTTCGCGCTTCGCCGAAGGCGCCCGCGTCACGATCTATTCAGACGAAGGCGTGATCCATCGGGGCACCCTGCTGCCGGCGAAGGCCTCCGGCCACACCTTCAATGCCGAGATCGACTCGCAGCCGGTGAGTTGGGACAACATCGAGTTGCGCATCGACGCGCGCACTGCCAGCGAGGCGGAAACCCGTGCACTCGGCATTCATGTCGGCGACACGATCGCGATACCCTCCAACCCCGAATTCGGCCCGGAAGGCTTCGTCAACGCCCGGCACCTCGATGACAAGGCCGGCGTCGCTGCGATTCTCGCCGCCCTGCACGCGATCCGCGAGAGCGGCATGAAGCTGCCCGTCGACTGCTTCCCCCTGTTCACAATCTCGGAGGAAATCGGTGTCGGCGCCTCGCACGTCCTGCATGGAGACGTCGCCGAGCTGATCTCGATCGACAATGGGACTGTCGCGGAGGGACAGTACACTTCCGAGTATGGGGTGACAATCTCGATGCAGGACTCGAGCGGCCCTTTCGACTGGCATCTTACGCGCCGCCTGCTCGAGCTCTGCCAGGCGGAAGGCATTGAGCATTCGCGCGACGTATTCCGCTTCTACCGCAGCGACGCCGCCGCGGCGATCGAAGCGGGCAATGACATCCGCACCGCGCTGGTGTGCTTCGGACTGGATGCCTCTCACGGCCACGAACGGGTCCACCTCGACTCGCTGGACGCCCTCGCCCGCCTGCTGATCGCCTACCTCTGCAGCCCGCCGCTCTTCCACCGCGATCGTGCAGCGCTCGGCCCGCTCGACGACTTTCCCCCGGCCGAAATGCAGACCCCGCAGTGGGACGAAAATCTCCCGACAGCACCGCACTCATGAATGCACTGAGAGAACTCTTCCACGACAACAGCCCCCAGGATTGGGCCCTGGCCTTGCTCGCGATCGCCGTGTGCATGCTGATCATGCACACAGTGCGAGGAGTCGCGCTCGGTCGCTTGAGAAAACTTGCAACAAACACCGATCTCGCAGCCATCGGCTTGCTGGCCGAAATCGTTGCGGCGACCCGGATCCTGCTGTCGGCGGCAATTGCCGTGTATGTCGCGACGCGGTTCCTGAGCCTGCCTGCCTCGTTCGACCAGGCCGCCGACCGGATGTTCGTCGCGCTGCTACTGCTGCAGGCCGGCCTGTGGGCAAACCGGGGCCTGGAATTCTGGCTCGCGCGGCACTTCGCAACCGCTGGGAGCGGTGACGAAGGCTCGCGCGCGATGACGCGCTCGCTGCTGTCGTTCCTTGGCCGCGTCGTTCTCTCCGCCGTGGTGTTGCTGCTGATTCTCGACAACATGGGGCTGAATGTCACGGCGCTCGTCGCCAGTCTGGGCATCGGCGGTGTTGCGGTGGCGCTAGCCGTGCAGAACATCCTCGGCGACCTCTTCGCGTCGCTGTCGATCGCCATCGACAAGCCCTTCGTCATCGGCGACTTCATCATCGTCGACGAGCTGATGGGCACGGTCGAGCACGTCGGACTCAAGACGACCCGCATCCGCAGCCTGAGCGGCGAACAGATCGTGTTTTCCAACAACGATCTGCTGCGCAGCCGCATCCGGAACTACAAACGGATGCAGGAACGGCGCGCGTTGTTCATGATCGGTGTCACCTATGAGACGCCCGCGGAAACGCTCGAAATCATTCCCGACCTGATTCGCGAGGCAGTCGAAGCACAGCCGGGACTGCGTTTCGACCGTGCGCACTTCAAGAGTTTCGGGGCGTCCTCGCTGGACTTCGAAACGGTGTACTTCGTCGAAGAACCCGACATGCAGCGCTACATGGACGCCCAGCAGGCAATCAACCTCCACCTCGTGCGCGTCTTCCAGGCTCACGGCATCGAGTTCGCATTCCCGACACAAACACTGCACCTGGGCGGCAATCTGCAGTTGGCACATCGCGAGAGCGAGAACCGAAGGACTCCCGTGCCCCGGCGCGCATAGCCGGAAGATGCGCCTGCCAGGAAGATGCTCGGCAGGCCCGCGTCGGCGGCGATTGCGCGGCATACCGCAATCACCCCCTGCAAAACAAAAACCCGCACCATTACGGTGCGGGTTTTCCATGTTGCCAGCTGCGTGTGGTCTAAACTCAGACCGTGACTTGATCCGCAACCTCGGAGAACTCCTTGATCTGGTCGAAGTTCATGTAGCGATACACATCGGCAGCCTTCGCATTCACGGCCTGCACCTGCTCCATGTACTCGCCGACCGACGGGATCTTGCCCATCAGCGCGCACACGGCGGCGAGCTCCGCGGAACCGAGGTACACGCGGGTGTCGATGCCGAGGCGGTTCGGGAAGTTGCGCGTCGAGGTCGACATCGCCGTCGAGCCCTTGCGGATCTGCGCCTGGTTGCCCATGCACAGCGAGCAGCCCGGCATTTCCATGCGCGCGCCCGACTTGCCCAGCACCGAGTAGTAGCCTTCCTCGTTCAGGATCATCGCGTCCATCTTGGTCGGCGGGGCGATCCACAGGCGGGTCGGGATGTCCGACTTGCCTTCGAGGACCTTGCCGGCGGCGCGGAAGTGGCCGATGTTCGTCATGCACGAGCCGATGAAGACCTCGTCGATCTTGTCGCCGGCGACTTCTGACAGCAGCTTCACGTCGTCCGGATCGTTCGGGCAGGCGACGATCGGCTCCTTCACGTCGGCCAGATCGATCTCGATCACGGCGGCGTACTGGGCGTCGGCGTCGGCCTTCAGCAGCTCGGGCTTGGCGATCCAGGCTTCCATGGCCTTGATGCGGCGGCCCAAGGTGCGCTTGTCTTCGTAGCCGTTGGCGATCATCCACTTCATCAGCGTGATGTTCGAGCGCATGTACTCGATGATCGGTTCCTTGTTCAGCTGGATCGCGCAGGCGGCAGCGGAACGCTCGGCGGCGGCGTCGGACAGCTCGAAGGCCTGTTCGACCTTCAGGTCCGGCAGACCTTCGATCTCGAGGATGCGGCCCGAGAAGACATTCTTCTTGCCCTTCTTCTCGACGGTCAGCAGGCCCTGCTTGATCGCGTAGTAGGGGATCGCGTTGACCAGGTCACGCAGCGTGACGCCGTTCTGCAGCTTGCCCTTGAAGCGCACCAGCACCGATTCCGGCATGTCGAGCGGCATGACGCCGGTCGCGGCAGCGAAAGCCACGAGGCCCGAGCCAGCCGGGAAGGAGATACCGATCGGGAAGCGGGTATGCGAGTCGCCGCCGGTGCCGACGGTGTCCGGCAGCAGCAGGCGGTTGAGCCAGGAGTGGATGACGCCGTCGCCCGGACGCAGCGCGACGCCGCCACGGGTCGAGATGAAGGACGGCAGCTCGCGGTGCATGCGCACGTCGACCAGCTTCGGATAGGCTGCGGTGTGGCAGAAGGACTGCATCACCATGTCGGCGGAGAAGCCGAGGCAGGCAAGATCCTTGAGCTCGTCGCGGGTCATCGGGCCGGTGGTGTCCTGCGAGCCGACGGTGGTCATCTTTGGTTCGCAGTAGGTGCCCGGCAGGATGCCCTTGCCTTCCGGCAGACCGCAGGCGCGGCCGACCATCTTCTGCGCGAGCGAGTAGCCCTTGCCCGGATCGTTCGGCTGCGCCGGCAGGCGGAACAGCGTGGAGACGGGCAGGCCCAGCGCCTCACGCGCCTTGGTCGTCAGGCCGCGGCCGACGATCAGCGGAATACGGCCACCGGCGCGCACTTCGTCGAGGATCACGGGGGTCTTGAGGGTCGACTCTGCGATCACGGCGCCATTCTTGAGCGCGGTGACCTTGGCGGTGGCCGAGTCGATCTTCAGCTCGATCTCGTCGCCCATGTCCATCTGGCCGACGTCGAGTTCGATCGGCAGCGCGCCGGCATCTTCCATGGTATTGAAGAAGATCGGGGCAATCTTGGAGCCGAGGCACACGCCGCCGAAGCGCTTGTTCGGGACGAAGGGGATGTCTTCGCCGGTGAACCACAGCACAGAGTTGGTGGCGGACTTGCGCGAGGAGCCGGTACCGACCACGTCACCGACGTAAGCGATCAGATTGCCCTTCTTGGCCAGCGCTTCGAGCTGCTTGACGGGACCACGGCTGCCCGCCTCGTCGGCCTCGATGCCGGGGCGGGGATTCTTCAGCATCGCCAGCGCGTGCAGCGGAATGTCGGGGCGCGACCAAGCGTCCGGCGCGGGCGACAGGTCGTCGGTGTTGGTCTCGCCGGTGACCTTGAACACGGTCAGCTTCTGCGAGGCGGGGACTTCCGGACGCGACGTGAACCACTCGGCGTCGGCCCAGCTCTGCATCACGGCCTTGGCGTTCGCATTGCCGGCCTTGGCCAGTTCGGCGACGTCGTGGAAGTAATCGAACACCAGCAGGGTCTTCTTGAGGCCTTCGGCAGCCACGGCACCCACGGCAGCGTCGGCCAGCAGGTCGATCAGGGGCTTGACGTTGTAGCCGCCGAGCATCGTGCCGAGGAGCTCCGTCGCCTTCTCGCGCGAGATCAGCGCACAGGCTTCGTCGCCCTTGGCAACCTTGGCCAGGAATTCTGCCTTGACCTTCGCGGCGTCGTCCACGCCGGCCGGGACGCGATAGGTGATCAGTTCGACGAGGAAGGCTTCCTCGCCCTTCGGCGGGTTCTTCAGCAGGGCAACCAGATCCTGCGTCTGCTGCTTGGACAGCGGCAGGGCCGGGATGCCGAGGGCGGCACGCTCGGCGACGTGGGCACGGTAGGCTTCAAGCACGGCGGATTCCTTCCTTTTTCGTGACGTTGGCTGGGCGTCGGGGATGCGGACCCGGACGACGCTGGGAGATTATATGTCTTTTATAAGACTTGAGGTGCAATGCAACAACGATCGCTCGTCAGCGCGCGAATTCTACTCCTCCCCAAGGACTTGCGTACGCCTGCGGGCGCGCTTCCGGGGATTGCTTTGCCCCTCCCGTCGCGGGAGCCGCACGCTGCCAGCACGGGAACACATCCGGCACACACCGTTCCAACAGAAACCGGATGAAAGACCGCTCGTACCGCCATCAGGCTCTTGGCCCAACAACCGCAAGGAAGGAGACCCACCATGCCCCAAGCCGCTTTCGACACCCTCAGAACCTTCACCACGATTTCCGGGGCGCGGGGCCTCTTCCATTCGCTGCCGGCGCTGGAAGCCGCCGGGGCCGGCAAGGTGTCGCGGCTGCCGGTCTCGCTCCGCATCGTGCTGGAAGCCGTGCTGCGCCAGTGCGATGGCCGCAAGATCACCGCGGAGCACGTGCGGCAACTCGCGAGCTGGGGTGCGACCGCGGAGCGCACCGAGGAGATTCCCTTCGTCGTCGCGCGCGTGGTGCTGCAGGACTTCACCGGCGTACCGCTGCTGTGCGACCTCGCTGCGATGCGCAACGTGGCGGCGGATACGGGGCGGAATCCCAAGCTGATCGAACCGCTGGTTCCGGTCGATCTGGTCGTCGACCACTCGGTGCAGGTCGACCACTACGGCACTCCGCAGGCCCTGCGCCAGAACATGGAGCTCGAGTTCCAGCGTAACCGCGAGCGCTACCAGTTCATGAAGTGGGGCATGCAGGCCTTCGACACATTCAAGGTCGTCCCCCCGGGAATCGGCATCGTGCATCAGGTGAACCTGGAGTACCTGTTCCGCGGCGTGCGCGGGCATGACACGGCCGACGGGCGACTGTACTACCCGGACACGCTGGTCGGCACCGATTCGCACACGACGATGATCAACGGTGTCGGCGTAGTCGGCTGGGGCGTGGGCGGGATCGAGGCCGAGGCCGGAATGCTCGGCCAACCGGTGTATTTCCTCACCCCGGACGTCGTCGGCGTGGAACTGACCGGACAGCTCGCGGAAGGCGTGACCGCGACCGACCTCGTGCTCACCGTCACCGAAATGCTGCGCAGGCAGAAGGTCGTCGGCAAGTTCGTCGAGTTCTGCGGCGAAGGCACCGCGAGCCTGTCCGTCACCGACCGCGCGACGATCGCCAACATGGCACCCGAGTATGGCGCGACGATGGGCTTCTTTCCCGTCGACGAGAAGACCGTCGCTTACATGCGCGGCACCGGACGCACCGAACTCGAATGCGAGCTCTTCGAGGCCTACTTTCGCGCGCAGGGCCTGTTCGGCGTTCCCCGCCCGGGCGAGATCGACTATTCGACCACTCTGCGCCTCGATCTGGCGTCCATCGTGCCGTCGCTGGCCGGCCCCAAGCGCCCGCAAGACCGCATCGCGCTGCAGGACATGGAGGACGTGTTCGATCGCCTGTTCTCCCTGCCGGCGAGCGACAACGGCTTTGGCCAGCCGGAAGCCGCGCTCGGCACCCGCTTTCCGACCGCACTCCCGGGCGTGACGCTGGGCAACGGCGACGTGCTGATCGCGGCGATCACCTCTTGCACGAACACCAGCAACCCGGCGGTGCTGATCGCCGCGGGCCTGCTGGCGAAGAAGGCCGTCGACAAGGGACTGTCAGTGCAACCGCACGTCAAGACCTCGCTCGCCCCGGGCTCCCGCGTGGTGACCGACTACCTGGGCCGCGCCGGGCTGCTCGAACCGCTTGCACGACTGGGCTTCGCGCTGGCGGGCTACGGCTGCACGACCTGCATCGGCAACGCCGGGGACCTGGCGCCCGAACTCAATGACGCGATCAACGAGCACAACGTGATCGCTGCAGCGGTACTGTCGGGCAACCGCAACTTCGAGGCGCGCATCCATCCAAACCTGCGCGCCAACTTCCTCGGCTCGCCGCCGCTGGTCGTCGCTTTCGCGATCGCCGGACGCGTCAATGTCGATCTCACGCAGAATCCGCTCGGCACCGGCAATGACGGCCGGCCCGTTTATCTGCGCGACGTGTGGCCGAGTTCCGAGGAGATCGCCGCAGTGCTGCCGTTCGCGATGGATCCGGCGACCTTCACGCGCCTGTATGCCGACTTCACCCGCGATCACGACCTGTGGAACGAAATCCCGGCGACCACAGGGCAGGTATACGAGTGGCCGGAATCGACCTATATCGCCCGTCCGCCCTTCTTCGAGGGCTTCGCCATGCATCCGCGCCCCGTCGGCGACATCGTCGGCGCGCGCATGCTGCTGATGCTGGGCGACTCGGTGACCACCGACCACATCTCGCCTGCCGGTTCGTTCAAGGACAGCACGCCGGCCGGCCAGTGGCTGCTGGCGCGCAGCGTCGCGAAGCAGGATTTCAACTCCTACGGCTCGCGGCGCGGCCATCATGACGTGATGGTGCGCGGCACCTTCGCCAACGTGCGCGTGAAGAACATGATGCTGCCGCCGAGGGAGGACGGGTCGCGCATTGAAGGGGGCTACACACTGCTCGACGAACGCCAGACCACCGTGTTCGAGGCCGCGACGGCTTACATGGCGCGAGGCATCCCGACGGTGGTGTTCGCCGGCGAAGAGTACGGCACCGGCTCGAGCCGCGACTGGGCCGCCAAGGGCACACAGTTGCTGGGCGTGAAGGCGGTGGTCGCGAGGAGCTTCGAGCGCATCCACCGCTCCAATCTCGTCGGCATGGGCGTCATGCCATTGCAGTTCAAGGGCGAGGATTCGTGGGAGAATCTTGGCCTGACGGGCGACGAGATCTTCGACATCCGGGGCATCGACGCGACGCTGCAACCGCGCCAGGACCTGACGCTTTCGATCCGGCGCGGCGACGGGAGCGTGCGCGACGTAGCGGTGACGTGCCGCATCGACACCCCGATCGAAGTCGACTACTACCGCCACGGCGGCATCCTGCCCTACGTGCTGCGGGAGATTCTCCGTCGCCCGGACTGACATCCGGACATTTTTGCCATGCTCGCCATCCTCTGCCCCTGCCAGTCCGGCAAGACCTTCTCCGAGTGCTGCGCGCCGGTGATCGCCGGCGAAGTGCCTGCCGACTCGGCCGAGGCGCTGATGCGCAGCCGCTACACCGCCTTCACGCAAGCCAACGAGGCCTACCTGCTCGAGAGCTGGCACCAGTCGACACGCCCCACGACGCTGGACCTCGCCGGCGGCGAGCCGGCACCGAAGTGGATCGGTCTGCAGGTGCGCCAACACCTGCAGACCGGGGAAAACACCGCCATCGTCGAGTTCGTCGCCCGCTATCGGGTGGGCGGGCGCGCGCATCGCCTGCACGAGACCAGCCGTTTCGTGCGCGAGGGGCATCGCTGGTATTACGTGGACGGCGACATCCACGAATGACGGCGCAACCGCTGCCGATCGCCTCCGCATATAATCGGACCACTATATGCCCCTCACCTGAGCGGCCCCCCTCCTGCGGCGCTTCCGCTGCCTTGTCGAGAGACCGGCATGAACCTCGAAAAAGTCATCTTCGGTTTCTTTATCGTCCTGGCGGCGACGCTCAACTTCGGCTTTTTCGTGGGGGAGGTCGACAACGCCCAGCACCACGACATTTACGAATTGTTCTTTGCAATCGTCGTCAGCCTCATCGCCACAGTGCTCAAGCTCGGCGACCGCACGCAGATCGGCGCGGTGCATCTGTCGACGAGCCTGGTCGCGGACCTCCAGTTGATCGCGGCGGCGATGGTCTGGGGTTACGCGGCACACATCTCCCCGGATGGCGTCACGCCCGAGATGGTGGCCCGCATCGTGTCGCTGTCGGGCGGCGCGCTGTTCGCGAACGTCGTATCGGTAATCATCCTGATCGCCGAAACGATCATGCAGCGCCGCTGACGGAGGCATTCGCGATGATGCCGCTGCTGCGCCATCAGAGCGTCTTCTTCCTGATCATGCGGCGCATGCGCCCGCCGTTCATCCTGCTGATCGCCATCATCGCGATCTCGGTGATGGGGCTCACGCTCGCGCCGGGCGTCGACGAAAACGGCAAGACGGCCTACCTCAGCTTCTTCCACGCGCTGTATTTCATCAGCTATACCGCCACCACGATCGGCTTCGGCGAGATCCCCTATGCCTTTTCCGACCAGCAGCGGCTGTGGGTCCTCGTCTGCATCTACCTGTCGGTGATCGGCTGGGCCTACACGGTAGGCACGGTCTTCGCGCTGCTCGCCGATCGCAACCTGCAGCAGGCGATCCGCACACAGAGTTTCATGCGCGCAGTGCGCAACCTGCGCGAACCCTTCTACCTCGTGTGCGGGTTCGGGGAGACCGGGCGGCTGATCTGCGACGCGCTCGACCGTCTCGGATTCCGCGCCGTGGTCATCGAGCAGGACGAAACCAAGGTTGGCGAGATCGAACTGCACGGCTACCACGCCGACATCCCTGCCCTGTGCGCCGACGCGCGCAACCCGGAAAACCTGAAGTTCGCCGGACTCACACACCGCAGTTGCATCGGCGTGATCGCGCTGACCAATGACGACAGCGCCAATCTCGCAATCGCGATCGCCGCGAGACTCCTCGCCCCGAAGATTCCCGCCCTGTGCCGCGCCGAATCCGCCGAAACGGCCGCCAACATGGCCTCCTTCGGCACGCGCCACATCATCAACCCGTTCGAGAAATTCTCCGAATACCTCGCGCTGGCACTCCACGCCCCGGCCGCCTGGCACCTGCTCACCTGGCTCACGGGCGTTCCGGGCACGACGATGGAACGCCAGCGCGACCCCCCGCACGGCGAATGGATCCTGTGCGGACATGGTCGCTTCGGACGCATGCTCGCACACGTCCTCGAGCGCGAGGGCGTTCCCCTCACGATCATCGACCGCAATGCGCCCCCGTCGGCGCCATCGGCGCGCTGGGTGCAGGGCGAGGGCACCGGAGCCCCCGCGCTCGAAGCGGCGGGTGTGAGGCGTGCCGCCGGCATCGTCGCCGCAACGGCCAATGACGTGGACAACCTGTCGACCGTCGTCACCGCACGCGAACTCAATCCGAGACTGTTCGTGATCCTGCGCCAGAACCACTTTGCCAACAATTCGCTGTTCGAGGCCTTCGACTACGACGTTAATGTCGTGCCCAGCCGCATCATCGCGCACGAGTGCCTCGCAATCCTCACGACGCCCCTGCTGGTCCCCTTCCTCGAGGACATGAAACGCCACAACGAGGACTGGTGCGACCGGCTCCTCGGGCGCCTGACGGACCGCTTCGGATGGAGAGTCCCGACGGTGTGGAGCGAACGCATCAACCTCAGCCGGGCCCCCGCGCTGCACCGCAAGCTGATGAAGGGTGCGACGATCGAACTCCGGGCGCTGCTGAAGTCACCGTCGAACCGCGACGACGAGCTGGCGTGCGAAATCCTCCTGCTGCGGCGCGACGACGATGATCACGTGCTGACCCCCGAGGGCGATACCGAACTGCGACCAGGCGACGAGCTCTTGCTCGTGGGAACGGCGGAAGCGCAGCGCGAGTTCAGCCTGCTGATCTCGAACGACCACGCGCTCGTCTATGTCCTCACGGGCACGGACCTACCCGGCGGCTGGATCTGGGAACGTCTGTCGCGCAACCGGGCGGCACGGCGCGAGACGGCATAACGACACAGGCTCGTTCCGCCGCCACCGGAGTCACTCCGACGCGACCAACACCACCGTTTCGCCGCCAAAGGACACCGTCGCACCCGGCCTCAGTTTCGCGCGCTTGCGCGACTCCACCTTGCCATCGACCGTGACCCGTCCCGCCTCGACCGCGGCATGAGCCTCGCCCCCGGTGCCGGTCAGTCCGGTCGCCTTGAGCAGTTGATCGAGCTGGATATATTCGCCGCGCACGGCAAACGAAACCGTCATGCATTTCTCCCGGGCAGCCCGCAGGCTGCACAATTCAAATTGATCGACCTCGAGCCGTCAGCCTACACTGCCGGCTAAACCTCTGCCGTCCCGTGATCGCCCATACCATGTCCGACGACCTGCTGCAGCGGATCGACCGCACGCTCAGTCGCGCAGCCGACACCGGTGCGCTGCTCCCCATCCGCACCGAACGCACGCCGATCGAGGACGCCGGCATCGGTTTCACGGTGCGCTGGGTGTCGACGCTGGCGCACAAGGACGCCGCGCGGGTCGAGGCCGCGGTGAAGCGCGACCCGGACTTCAACCCCTTTCTCCCGCCCGACCCGGAACTGACCGTCGGCCCGCTTGGCGACGAGCACCTGGGGGTGCTGAACAAGTTTCCCGTCATCGAACGCCACCTGCTGATCGTCACCCGTGCCTTCGAGGCGCAGACGGCGCCATTGACGCGGACCGATTTCATCGCGCTCGCCACCGTGATGACCTCGCTCGGCGGGCTCGGTTTCTACAACGGAGGCAGCGAGGCGGGTGCCAGCCAGCGCCACAAGCACCTGCAATGGATTCCCGACGCCGCAGAGACTTCGCGCCTGGGCCTGTTCACCAACCAGCTTCCCGCCGACCTGCCCCCCTTCGCGCACGCCGCCCTCGATACCCTGCCCTGGCGGCACACTTTCGTGCGCCTGCCGCCCCGCAGCGACGCCGTTTCGCTTGGCGAAGCCATGCATCAGGCGTTCCGGAACGGCTGCGAGACACTCGGCATCGACCCCGCTGCGGATCCGATGCTCCCCTACAATTTCCTCGTGTCGCGCGACTGGATGTCCGTGATCCCGCGCCTGCGCGAGCGTCACGACAACATTTCCGTCAATGCGCTCGGCTTCGCCGGCTCGCTGTTCGTGCGGCGCCCCGAGGAGATCGAGACCGTGCGCGCGATCGGCCCGCTCAGGCTGCTCGCGGCCGTCGCGCGCCCGCGCTGATCAGGCGGATTGCGCCGCCGCGAGCGGCTGCAAGGGCGGTATTCCGATCTGCGCGCGCTGCTCGTTGCATTTCCGATTCGGCGAACCGCCCGGCGCGTCGTCGCCCTCGCCCCAGTAGAACGAGACGCGGAAATTAACGCAACGCACGCCCCAGTCGAGGCAGGGGTTCGGATCGCTCATCGCAATTCGGTGGCGGTGCAGGCTTCGACGCCATTCTACCCAAGGCCGCCGCCCCCTTGCAGCGGCGCGCAAGGGGCGGCCCGGACCGACTGCCACCGATTCACAGCGGCGATAATCCGTGGCGGCGCCGCGCGCGGTCGCAGGCATCCTCGCCGATGCCGAGCGCCGCGTAGGGCGCGAAGTCGCGGCAGGGTGACGGCCGCCCGGCGTAGATCGTGCAACGGACCCCGCTGCCGATGTCCCCTGCCAGCGCGACGCAGCGCGGCGGCGCGTCGTCGGTGCCGCGCATGCGCACGAGCTCGCCGATCACGGGAACCGTCATCGCGTCGGGGACGCCCCCTGCCGTGGCGCTGGCCAGTTCCGAGCGATGGAAATCGACGCGGAAGGCGGCACAACACGCGCCGCAGCGGGTGCAGTGGTCGTCGCTCACTTCGCGCCCCGCATCCTGGCGCAAGCCCTCACTCGACCGCTCCGCAACACTTCTTGTACTTCTTGCCGCTGCCGCAGGGGCAGGGATCGTTACGTCCCACCGCAGCCGGCGTGTGCATGGCGGGCTGCTCCACCGACAGCAGCGCAGGCGCCGCCATTCCGAGCGCACGCCATTGCCCGAGCACCGTCTCGATGCAGTTCACGGCCTGTTCGAGCCACTCCAGCCGGGTCTCCTCGTCCGCCAGCTCGGCGTCGTCGGAAGCCCAGGGTGCCATCAGGTTGTCGAGCGCGTTGCGCACCGACTCCGCCGCCTCAGCGGGCAGTCCGGCGTCCCAGTCCTCGGGCCACAGCTCGAGCCCCTGCGCGAAGCCTTCGACCCACTCCTCGCCGATCGCGATGGTGTCGCCCTCACTCGCCGCGTAGCAGAACGGCTCCCACCCTTCAGGCTCGCCCAAGGTGGTCGCGAGTTCGTTGTAATAGCGTCGCACCAAGCGGATCGCACGCTGCATCTGGCTGCCCGAACCGAAGGAGATCTCGTCCCCGTGCGCCGACCACACCGGCGGCAGCCATTGCTCGGGGGAAATCGGCACGGGCGAGGCGATGACGGCGGCGAGGTAGCCGTCGAGCATCTCCAGATTCATGCAATCCTCGGGGACGACATCCGAGGTCAGCAGCTCCTCGAGCGCCTCGAACTCCTCGTCGTCGAGCAGGTGGGGGTTGTCATTCTCTGCGCTTGCAGCGGTTTCGCTCGTCATCATCATTCTCCGGAATGCCTTTCAGCGTGCGCCATCCTCTTGCGGCACGCAAGCCCGCGCGTCGAGATCGCAGACTAGGCGGAAGAGCGTCTGGCCGGAATCGCGGTACTTGCGCTCGAAAGGCGTCAGCGGCACGGGTGCCTCGAAGGTCTCCCACGCGATCTCGCGGCCGGTCGCCAGGCCGAGCGCGTACGCGAACTCCTCGATATACACACGCCAGTTCGTGCGGCATTCGAGCACCCCGCCCAGCCGCGGCACGTAGGGGAAGACGGGGTGCGCATGCCAGCGCCGCGCGAGATGTCCGATCTTGGGCCAGGGATTTGGGTACAGGATGTAGTGACGGGCGAGCCTCAGGCCGGCATCGCTCATCAGGCGCCAGTAATCGACGAGATCGGCGCGCACGAAGACCATGTTCTTCGGCAGCAGCGCGTCGGGATAAGGCTTGCGGCGCTTGAGCCTGTCCTCCGACTGGTCAACGCCGATCACCCAGTGATCGGGGAAGGCGCGCGCGAGCTGGATCGTGCTGTGGCCGACGCCGCACCCGGCATCGAGGACAAGCGGCGCATTGCGGTCCCATCCCGCGAGGCTGGCCTCGAAGGCTTCGCGGTTGTAATCCAGGCAGGGCTTGCGGAAAGGCTCCGCGAGGTGGCGCTGTACGCGCCGCAACAACTGCTCATGCACGCCCGCCTGGGCGCTCTCGGGGATGCGCGAGTTTGCGTAACTCATCGGAGACGTCCGGTTCAGGCCGCCAGCGGCAGCGCAACGGCAGCGATGCCGTGGCGCGCGAGCGCGGCTTCGATCTCGGGGGGCCTGCGCGCCGCGCGGATCTCGCGGAACAGCTGCTCGGCCTGCGGATAATTGCGGCGCAGCAGGTTTAGCCACTGCTTGAGGCGACCCGGCGAATGTTGCGGACGCAGCCTTCCCTGAACGCGCTGCCAGAAAAGCGCCAGGAGGGGCAGCAATTCGGCCCACTCCGCCTCGCGGTCAATCACGCGATCGCCCTCCCCGCCATGCGCGCGCAAGCGTCGCGCAAGGAAGGGGTCGGCAACCGCGCCGCGCCCCAGCATCACGTCGGCAACCCCGCTCTCCGCACGACATCGCCGCCAGTCGGCTTCCGACCACACTTCGCCGTTGGCAGTCACGGGGATGTCTACCGCCTCGGCAACGCGGGCAACCCACACCCAGTGCGCCGGCGGGCGGTAGCCGTCGAGCTTGGTGCGCGCATGCACGACCAAACCTTCCACGCCCCCGGCGACGAGCGCCTGGGCGCATTCGACGGCTTTCGAGGTATCCGCGACGCCCAGCCGCATTTTTGCCGTGAACGGTATCCCTGCCGGCACGGCAGCCCGCACGGCGGCCGCGATGCGATGCAGGAGTTCGGGCTCGTCGAGCAACACGGCTCCTCCACGATGGCGGTTCACCGTCGGAGCGGGGCAACCGAAATTGAGGTCGACGCCGGGCGGCGCGAGCTCCACGAGACGCGCGGCGTTATCGGCCAGACAGGTGGGGTCCGAGCCCAGCAGTTGCAGGCGCACCGGCACCGCTGCCGCGGTCCGTCCGCCGGACAGCAGCTCGGGGCTGATGCGCCGGTAGGAGCGATGCGGCAGGAGCGTGCCGGACACGCGCGCGAATTCGCTCACGGCCCAGTCATAGGAACAGGCGCGGGTGAGAACGTCGCGCAAGTCGGCGTCGAGCAGACCTTCCATCGGCGCGAGCAGCAGACGCACACCAACTCCCTGAAAAAAGGGGCGTATTGTACGGCCAACGGCCGCAGGACAGCCACTCGCGACACGCATGGACGAGCGCCCAGGCGGACTGCAGGCCGACCGTGCGTGCGGCGTCAGCCGCGAACTTGTTCCCGGCCTTACCGGACCGCCTGATCCACGGCAGAAGCCGCTCCCCGAAATGCTGCCACGCCGATCGTCGGATTGCCCTGCAAAACAGCGCCTTGCTTGCCTTGCGACATCGGATCGGAGATAATTCGCGGTTTCCACCTGCTGTCAGGGCGGCCACATTCACCGCCCGCTCGTTCAAGGAATCGCCATGAAAGCGGATACCCACCCGAATTACCAAGTCGTCCAGGTCACCTGCTCCTGCGGCAACGCCTTCGAAACCCGTTCGACGCTGGGCAAGCCCGTGCTGCACGTCGAAGTGTGCGCGGCCTGCCACCCGTTCTACACCGGCAAGCAAAAGATCGTCGACACCGCCGGCCGTGTCGAGCGTTTCCGCCAGAAATACGGCAGCGTTCAGCGCCTTGGCTGAACCCCGGTTTCCGGTCGCGACAAGAAAGGCAGCTTCGGCTGCCTTTTTTGTTCCTCGAAACACGGCGCAGCCTCGCGCGCCGGCTAGAATTCCGCACCCGACGTTCCGACGCCGTCCGCACCATGACGGATGGCGCACCATGAGATGACTGGAGAATTCTTACGGACCTCGACGATCCGGCGGCATCTGTACGGCGCGACCGGCCTTGCGCTGCTCATCGCCCTGTACCTGCTCACCGGACTGACCGGCCATGACCCGTGGCGCGGCGATGACGCACGCCATTTCGGCCCGATCCTGGAGATGCTGCAGGGAAACCACCTGCTGTTCCCCGCCATCGCCGGCGAGCCCGAAACCGATTTCCCGCCGCTCTACTACTGGGCCGGCGCCGCATTCGCGCGCCTGCTCGCCCCCTTCCTGCCGTTGCACGACGGCGCCCGGCTGGCGACCACGGTGTTCACGGCGCTGGCGATCTTCTGGATCACGCGCGCGGCAACCCGCCTCTACGGTCGCGAGACACGCACCCCTGCCGCCCTGCTGACCCTCGGCACGCTGGGCCTGGTGCTGCATGCGCATGAAACCCAGCCGATGATTGCGCTCATGGCGATGCAGGCCTTCACGCTGGCGGGCCTCTCGCACATCCCGACCCGCCCCGTGCTCGGCGGCGTCCAGGCCGGGATGGGCGCGGCGCTCGCCTTCCTCGCCGGCGGCCTGCCCGGCGTCGTGCTTTCGCTGCCACTCTTCGTCGTCGTCATCACCGCCTGCCCCGAATGCCGCAATCCACGCGCCAGCAGCGGACTGATCATCGGACTGAGCCTCGCCATCGGCGCATCGGCACTGTGGCCGCTGGTGCTGCATTACCAGTCCCCCGAGCTGCTCGCGCTGTGGTGGCGCAACGAGTGGCGCGAACTATGGGCAGGGGCGATGAGCGGCAACGAGTTCGCGCGCCTCGCCGAACTCCTCGGCTGGTTCGCCTGGCCGCTGTGGCCCATTGCGTTATGGTCGCTGTGGCGCACCCGCCGCCACCTGCTGCGCGTGTCCACGCTGCTGCCGATCACCGCCCTTATGTTCGCCCTGGCGTGGATCATCCTGAACGGCAGCCTGAGCCCGGCCTCGATGCTGCCGCTCGTGCCGCCGCTCGCGCTGCTTGCGGCGTCGGGCGTGCCGAGCCTGCGACGCGGCGCCGCGAACGCCTTCGACTGGTTCGGGATCATGACCTTCGGCGTCTTCACGCTGCTCGTATGGATCGCATGGAGCGCCCAGGTCTTCCTGTGGCCGCCCGGACTCGCGCGCCATCTCGTGCGCGTGGCACCGGATTTCGCCCTGCGCGCGCCCGAGATCTCGGCCATCGCGGGCATCGCCATCGTCGCCGCATGGGTCCTGCTGGCTTGGCGTTTGCCGCGCTCGCCGAACCGCGCGCCGGCGAACTGGGCGCTCGGGATGACGATGCTGTGGTGCCTCACGATTGCACTGCTCAAGCCCTGGTTCGACCATGACCGCAGCTATCGTCCGGCCGCAACCTCGCTGAAGATCGCGCTGTCGGGCGAGCGTGAGGACTGCGTCGCGATGGTGGGCTTGTCGGCCAGCCAGCGCGCCTCCTTCCATTACTTCGCCGGCATCCGGCCGGAGCGGGTCATCAACAACGAAACCCAGTGCGGCTTCCTGCTGGTCTTCGACGATCGCAGCGACGCCCAGAAACCCGCGCCGGAATGGCAGCAGATCTGGGAATTTCGTCGCGGCGGCGGAAGACAGCAAGAGATCTTCCGCCTGTACCGGCGCGACTGAAACCGGACCGCACGTAGCCCCTGCGCGCGCGCTCAAGGGGCTACCGGGGGCAGCCGACTCAGTCCTGGAGGCGCAGGAAGTTGTCGCGATAGTGGCGCAGTTCGCCGATCGACTCGTAGATGTCCGACAGCGCCTCGTGCTTGCCCTTCTTGACGACGCCCTTGTAGATCTCCGGGCGCCACCGGCGCGCGAGTTCCTTCAGCGTCGACACGTCGAGGTTGCGGTAGTGGAACCACGCCTCGAGTTGCGGCATGTAACGGGCAAGGAACCGGCGATCCTGGCACACGGAATTGCCGCACATCGGCGAGGTGCGCGCGGGCACGTACTGCTGCAGGAAGGCCAGCATCTGCGCCTCGACATCCGCCTCGCCGGTCGTCGACGCCTTCACGCGGCCGGTCAGGCCGGACCTACCATGCGTGTCGCGGTTCCACTGATCCATGCGGTCGAGCACGCTGTCGGGCTGATGCACGACCATCACGGGCGCCTCGGCAACGGTGTTGAGCTGCGAATCGGTGATCACGATCGCGACCTCGATGATGCGATCGGTATCCGGCTCGAGCCCTGTCATCTCCATGTCCAGCCAGATGAGGTGATTCTGATCCTGTGCCATAATCGTCCGCCCCGCTTGAGCAAAGGCGCGATTGTGGCATAGATGCCTCGCCGCCCGCCCACTCCACTCGCCGAATGTCCCCGCACGCCTTCTCCTACCTCTTCCTAGCCGCCGCCGCACTGACCCTGTGCGCCAGGCTCGTGCTCATGATGCGCCAGATCCGGCACGTGCGCGCGCACCGGGAATCGGTGCCGCCCCCGTTCGCGGAATCGATCAGCCTGGAATCGCATCGCAAGGCTGCGGACTACACCGCAGCACGGATGGGACTCGGCACCGTCGATGCTGCGGTCGGCACCGCCTGGGTGCTCGCCCTCACCCTCGGCGGAGGCCTGCAGGTCATCCACGACCTGCTCACCGGATTTCTCGAAGCCGGAACGCTCGCGCACGGGGTCGCCCTGCTCGCGACGCTCGGCATCGCCGGCTGGGCCATCGAGCTGCCGTTCGCGCTCTATCGCACCTTCGGCATCGAGAAGCGCTTCGGCTTCAACCGCATGACGGCGCGCCTTTTCCTCGCCGACCTCGCACGCGAGGCCTTGCTTGCCGCGCTGATCGGACTGCCGGTCCTTGCGGCCGTGCTGTGGCTGATGGGTGCAATGGGCGAACGCTGGTGGCTGTGGGTGTGGCTCTTCTGGCTCGCCTTCAACCTGCTGGCGCTCTTCATCTGGCCGACCTTCATCGCGCCGCTGTTCAATAAGTTCACCCCGCTCTCGGACGAGGCCCTCAAGTCGCGCGTCGAGGCGCTGCTGGAGCGCTGTGGCTTTCGCTCCCGCGGCCTGTTCGTGATGGATGGCTCGCGCCGCTCTGCACACGGCAATGCCTACTTCACCGGTTTCGGCGCCGCCAAGCGCATCGTCTTCTTCGATACCCTGCTGGAAAAGCTCCGGCCCGAGGAAGTCGAGGCCGTGCTCGCTCACGAGCTCGGCCATTTCCACCACCGGCACATCTGGAAACGCCTCGCGGTGATCTCCGCGGCGAGCCTCGGCCTGCTGTGGCTGCTGGGCTGGCTGATGGGGCAGCCGTGGTTCTATGCCGGATTGGGCGTTGCCCCTGCCTCGGCCGGCACCGCGGTTGCGCTGGCCCTGTTCGCACTGGCCCTGCCCTGTTTCACCTTCCCCGCCGCGCCGTTGATGAGCTACTGGTCGCGGGTGCACGAGTTCGAGGCCGACGCGTACGCGGTGCGCCAGACGCGTGCCTCCGATCTTGCACAGGCACTCGTCAAGCTCTACCGCGACAACGCCTCGACCCTCACCCCCGACCCGCTGTACTCCAGCTTCTTCGACTCCCACCCGCCGGCGGCATTGCGTGTCGCGCGCCTGCGCTCCTCCAGCTGAGACCCCCTATTTCGTGAGCAAGCCCAGACAGAAGCACGGCACGGCACTCGAGGGCGTCATCGTCGCCGCCTTCGGCCGTCAATACGAGGTCGTCGTCGCGGGACAGACCGGGCAGGAAACCAATCGACTGAAGTGCTACCCACGCGGCAAGAAGAGCAGCTTCGCGTGCGGCGACGAGGTCGAGATCGAGGCAACCGGCAGCGACCAGGGAGTCATCACCGCACTCAAGCCGCGCCGCAACCTCCTCTGGCGCTCGGATGCATTCCGCGAAAAGCTCATCGCGGCAAACCTCAGCCAGGTCGTGCTGGTCACGGCGACCGAGCCGGGGTTCTCGGATCTGCTCATTTCCCGCTGCATCGCCGCGGCCGAAAGCCAGCACCTCAGGACCCTCATCGTCCTGAACAAGGCCGACCTCGCTCAATCCCTGCCGGCGGCGCACCGCATGCTCGCGCCCTTCGAGCGGCTCGGCTACGAAGTGATCGAGCTGAGCGCACGCGCCGGCGCCGACGAGCTTCGGCCCTACCTCGCCGGCCAGCGCAGCATCTTCGTCGGCCAGTCGGGCATGGGCAAATCGACCCTCACCAACGCGCTCATCCCCGAAGCCCGCGCCGCCACACGCGAAATTTCCGAGGCACTCAACAGTGGCAAGCACACCACCACCTTCGCCCGCCTGTATCCGCTCGACGGCGGCTGGCTGATCGACAGTCCGGGACTGCAGGCCTTTGGGCTCGCCCACCTCACGCCCGACGAGCTTGCGGCGAGCTTCGTCGAGTTTCAGGATCACCTCGGCAAATGCCGCTTCCGCGACTGCCGGCACGAGTCCGAACCGGGCTGCGCCTTGCAGGCGGCGCTCGCGTCCGGTGCGATCGATGCACGCCGCTTTGACCATTACCGGCTGATCCGCGACGAGATCCGCGAAGCGAAACGCCTGTCACAGGGCTGGTAGCCCTCCCCGGCCCGCCCGGCGCGCGAAAAAAAACCCGCCGCAGCGGGTTTTTTGCTTTCCGGGAATGGACCGCTCAGATGCGTTCCCAGATCGTCGTAATGCCCTGGCCGCCGCCGATGCACATCGTCGCCATGCCGTAACGGCCGTTGACGCGGATCAGCTCGTGCAGCAGCTTGGTGATGATCACGCCGCCGGTCGCACCGACCGGGTGACCCAGCGCGATCGCGCCGCCGTTCGGATTGGTCTTCTTCGGATCGAGGTCGAGGCCCTTGTTCACCGCGATCGACTGCGCCGCGAAGGCTTCGTTCGACTCGATCACGTCGATCTTGTCCAGCGACAGGCCGGCGCGCTGCAGCGCGAGCTTGGAAGCCGGGATCGGACCTTCGCCCATGACGTCGTTGGGCACGCCGGCGATCGCGTACGCGACGAGGCGGGCGATCGGCTTGTGGCCGCCGGCGGCAGCCTTGGCGGCGTCGGCCAGCACGAGGAAGGCCGCAGCGTCGTTGATACCCGAAGCGTTGCCGGCGGTGACGGAACCATCCTTCTTGAAGGCGGGCTTCATCTTGCCCAGCGCTTCCATGGTCGTCATGCGCGGATGCTCGTCGGTATCGAATACGACCGGACCCTTGCGGGTTTCGAAGGTGATCGGGACGATCTGGCTCTTGAAGCGGCCGTCGGCAATCGCCGCTGCGGCGCGGTTCTGCGACTCGAGCGCGAAGGCGTCCTGTTCCTCGCGGCTGATGCTCCACTTCGCGGTCAGGTTCTCGGCGGTGATACCCATATGGCCGACGCCAAACGGGTCGGTCAGCACCGCGACCATCGCGTCGATGGCCTTGGCGTCGCCCATGCGGGCGCCGTTACGCAGTGCCGGCAGCAGGTAGGCGCCGCGCGACATCACTTCGACGCCGCCGCCGATGGCGAAGTCCGCATCACCCAGCATGATCGCCTGGGCGGAGTTGACGATGGCCTGCTGCGCCGAGCCGCACAGGCGGTTGACCGCAAAGGCCACCGAATCCATCGACATGCCGCCCTGGATCGTTGCGACACGCGCGACGTAGGGATAGCGCGACTCCGTCGGAATGCAGTTGCCGACGGTGGCGAAGGTCACCTGCTTCGGGTCCACTCCGGCACGGGCGATCGCTTCCTTGACGACCACGCCGCCCAGCTCGGCCGGCTCCATGTCCTTCAACGAGCCGCCGAAACCACCTACCGCCGAACGGACTGCGCTCAAAACCACAACTTCACGATTCGCCATCTGTGCTCCCTCCTGGATGTTAGGTACCAACCCAGCCGGCGATCACCAGCAGGGCCAGCATCAGCAAACAGAGCACCAGTGCGCGCCAGATCAGCCCCACTGTGCTCTGCATGTAGTCGGCGTCGGCTTCTTCCCCGACGCCCATTTCCGGTCGTTCGACGATCTCGCCGGATTCATGGACGGGCATGCCCAGGCGCACACCGAGCGCGCCCGCGCCTGCCGCGATAAGTATACCGGACGCCCTGTCGGCCCAGAGCATCGACTGGGTGCGCCAGCAGAACACCGCGTCCTCGAAGTCGCCCACCACCGAAAACGACGCCGCCGTCAAGCGGGCGGGCAGCCAGTCGATCATCTCGAAGGCCTTGCGTGCGAAACGCCCGAACTGGCCGAATTCGGCATCCGTGCGTTCGCCCCACTCCTCGCCGAGGAAGCGGGCAAGGCGGTACAGCAGCGCGCCGCTCGGCCCGGGCAGGACGATGAACCAGAAGATCACGCCGAACACGTTGCGGTGGGCGGCGACGAGCCCCTCCTCGATCGCGAGCCGCGCGACCTCGCTGGAACTCGCTCCGACGTACTGTCCGCCGCGCCATTCGCCCAGCAGCGAACGCGCACGGTCGAGTTCGCCCATGCGCAGCGCGAGGTGGATGTCCGTGAAGAAATGGCTTTCCTGCCTGAAACCCATCGTCAGGTAGAGCACCGCGATGTTGAAGACCACCGCCAGCAGCGGATGGACAAGCCACAGCAGGAAGAAGGCGAGCACACCGCCCGCGACCACCGAGACGACGACGAGCAGCCACGCGACGACGCCGTTGCGGGCCTGGCCGTCGTTGAAACGTTCGACAAGGACGCCCGACAGTCGGTGGAGCGGATCCAGAACGATCTGCCGCACCGGCAATGGCCGTACCTGCTCGAGCAGCAGCGCAACGATCAGCGAAAGAAGCGTCATTCGTATTGCGATTGAGAAAGGGCCGGACCGGTGATAGCCACCGACGATACCATAAAAGCACGGCGCGATTGTGCAACGCGGAAAAAGCGCGCGTGAAATCGGATTCCCGGGTTCGACAACGGCAAAGCGCCGATTGTTGCAAATGACTGAACAGTGCGTGCCGCCGCTCCCGGTTTATTGCCGCGAGCGCGCTCCATAGACTGCTGCAAACGGGAACGGCCAGAAAGGGCCGCGCCCGGCATGCACTGGAGCCCACATGAGTACGATGCCCACCCTCTTCGTTTCCCACGGAGCACCCACTTTCGCGCTCGAACCGGGCGAAGCGGGACGCGAACTCGCCGCCCTCGCACAAACGCTCCCCAAGCCGCGCGCAATCCTGGTCGCCTCGCCGCACTGGATGGCCCCCGCGCTGAAACTGTCGGCAGGCGAACAGCCGGAGACGATCCACGATTTCGGCGGTTTCCCCGCCCCCCTGTATGACCTGCGCTACCCGGCGCCCGGCGATCCGGAACTTGCCGCGCGCGCGATCGCACGCCTCGCCGGCAGCGGAATCGATGCACAGCCGGACCCGCATCGCGGACTGGATCACGGGGCGTGGGTGCCCCTGCTGCACATGTACCCCGACGCCGACGTGCCGGTCGTGCAGATCTCGATGCCCGCGCGCCGGCCGGCGAGCTGGTTCCATGCCCTGGGGCGGGCGCTGTCCCCGCTGCGCGAAGACGGCGTCCTCATCGTCGGATCCGGCAGCCTCACCCACAACCTGTACGAGTTCACCGGCGCGGCGACGGGAACGGCACCCTACGTCGATGCCTTCGCCCGATGGATCGCCGAAACGCTGGACTCCGGCGACGTCGATGCCTTGCTCGACTACCGGCGGCTCGCGCCGCATGCCGACCGCGCCCATCCGACCGACGAGCACCTCATGCCGCTCATGTTCGCCCACGGCGCAGCCGGAATGCCGGCAGGCGCACGCCGGCTGGCCGCCGCCGACGTGCGCTACGGCATGCTCGCGATGGACGCCTACGTCTTCGGTGCGAGTTGATCGAACGGCCGCTCCGGCCGGGCCGACCTCCGGAAGGCGCTTGTGCGACGCAGGATACCGGCGTCTAATCGCCTGACATCGAGGATGCGATGCCTGCACGGTGTCGCACACGACGGGAGGAGGCGCCATGCATCGACTGTTGTTACTCGCCGGCAGGCTGTCGGGCCTCGGCGGGCTCGCCCTGTGCCTGATCGCAGGCCTCGCGCGCTTGTCCGGCAGTTTCTGGATTGGCGGATACCAGGTCGGCACCCTGCTCCTGGCCGGGATCGGCGCGCTCGCCGCCGGCAGCTTCCTGCTGCTGTGGGCGCTGGCCGAACGCATCGAATAATCGCTGCAGCGGTCCGGGAACCCCTGGTCCCAAGCCACCTTACTACTGCCATTCGCAGTAATATAAGCGTTTGCTTTTATTTAAATAGGGAGATTGCGATGACGATAGTACGCCTGGCTGTGGCAGCGGCAATTGCGGGCGCAGCCTTACCCGCCCTGGCGGAGGAACTGGCCCTGATGACCGAGGCGCGGGCCGCTGCGACGAGCCTGCCGCCGCGGCTCGTGACGGCGCTCAACGAGGAGATCGCCAGGAGCGGCCCGGAAGGTGCGATTCCCGTATGCCGCGACATGGCGCCGAAGATGGCCAAGGAGATCGTCGCGAGCACCGGCTGGCAGTTGAAGCGCGTCACACTGAAGGCACGCAATCCTCAACGCGCGACGCCTGACGCATGGGAGCGCAGGACGCTGGAAGAATTCGACCGCCGCGCCGCGATGGGCGAGAACCCGGCGAAACTGGAAAAGGGTGAGCTGGTCGAACAGGCCGACGGCACGCGCGCATTCCGCTACGCCAAGGCCCTGCCGACGCAGCCGCTATGCCTGAACTGTCACGGTGCCGAGGACAAGCTGACGCCGGCGGTGAAGGCGCGCCTGGCCGAGCATTACCCGCAGGATCGAGCGACGGGCTACCGCGAAGGCCAGATCCGCGGCGCCATCGTCGCGATAAAACCGCTGTAAGTGCACGTGAACACGCTGGCGGGCACCCGCCGGCGACGGAGTCGATGATGTCCCCCGATACCTTGACCCTGCCCTGTCCCCACTGCGATGCACTCAACCGGGTGCCGACGGCACGCATGAACGAGGAGCCGAACTGCGGCAAGTGTCATGCGCCGCTGTTCGCACGCAAGCCGCTGACGCTGGACGCGACGAATTTCGCGCTCCACGTCGAGCGCAGCGACCTGCCGGTGCTGGTGGATTTCTGGGCGCCATGGTGCGGCCCCTGCCGCATGATGGCTCCGGCCTTCGAGGAAGCTGCACGCATGCTCGAACCGCAGATGCGCCTTGCGAAGGTGAATACCGAAGAGGAGCAGGCGCTTGCAGCACGCTTCGGCATCCGCAGCATCCCGACGATGATCCTGTTCCGCAACGGACAGGAGGTGGCGCGGCAGTCGGGCGCAATGAACGCAGGGGCCATCGCGCATTGGGCTCGCAGCCACGAACTGTGAGCGCACGGAACGTGCGGCTAAGGTTGTGCTGCAGGCCGCGAACGAGGGAGCGAAACTGATGTTGGCAGTGGTGCAGCGCGTCGCGGACGCGCACGTGGAGGTGGACGGCAGAATCACCGGCGCGATCGGCCGGGGTCTGCTGGTGCTGGTGTGCGCCGAGCGCGGCGATCGTCGCGCCGAGGCCGACAAGCTGCTGGGCAAGATCCTCAAGCTGCGGATTTTTTCCGACGACGCCGGCAAGATGAACCGTTCCGTGCAGGACGTGCAGGGCGGGCTGCTGATCGTCAGTCAATTCACCCTTGCGGCCGACACGACGGGCGGAAACCGGCCGAGCTTCACGAACGCGGCGGCGCCGGACGAAGGCCGCAGCCTGTACGAGCATTTCGTCACCGAGGCGCGCAAGGCCCACACGCAGGTCGGAACCGGAGAATTCGCCGCGGAAATGCAGGTACACCTCGTCAATGACGGGCCGGTCACCATACCGATGCGCGTCGCGCCGGCGACCTGAAGCGCGCGCCGCAACGGGACGAACGACCGCGACACGAAGCCTCCTCTTCCCATCCTCCACGCCACCGGCTTGCCTCCCGCAGGAAGCGCCCATGACCACCCGCACAATTGCTCTCCCCGCCCTCCTTGTCGCTGCACTGCTTGCAGGTTGCGCCCAGACCCCGCCCGCAGCGCGTCCGGTCGCCTACGCGTGCGATGCGGGCAAGCACTTTTCGGTGACCTACCATCCATGGGGCGATGCGAGCATCGACATCGAGCGGATGCACTTCGCACTGATGAGAGAGGCGGCCGATGCCAGCGGTGAACGTTACGCCTGCGGGGCCCTGACACTGTGGCGCAGCGGCGATACGGCGCGCGTGGACATACAGGGAGCCGGACTGTACGAGAACTGTCGCGCGAGCCGGTGAACACGGCCGAGCGAAGGCGTTATGATTAAAAATTAAACGGCGGAGGCCCGGATCATGTTCTATGGCGTAACCGACCTGACGACTTTCATTCTCGGCACGATCTTCATCGTCCTGCTGCCGGGACCGAACTCGCTTTACGTGACGGCGGTCGCCTCGCGCCTCGGCGTCGCGGCGGGTTATCGCGGCGCGTGCGGCATCTTCCTCGGCGACACCGTGCTGATGGTGCTTTCGGCCACGGGCGTCGCATCCCTGCTGCAGACGACCCCCGCCCTTTTCATGGTGGTCAAGTACGCGGGGGCTGCCTATCTGGCATGGATCGGACTCTCGCTGCTGCGTTCGGCCATCGCCGACTGGCGCGACAGGACGGCCGGCACGGCGGCGCCCGAACAGGCAGCCACCGAGGCAACGCGCCCCTTCCGCACGGCGCTGGTCATCAGCCTGATGAACCCGAAGGCGATCCTGTTCTTCGTGTCCTTCTTCATCCAGTTCGTCGATCCCGGCTATGCCTACCCCGCACTGTCGTTCGCGATCCTCGGCACGATCGTGCAGGTGTGCAGCGCGATCTACCTGTCGGCGCTGATCTTCGGCGGCGCGCACCTCGCGGCGCAGTTGCGCCGGCGCCGCCGCTTGTCGGCGGCGGCAACCGGGGGAGTCGGCGGGCTGTTCATCGGATTCGGCGCAAAACTGGCGAATGCGACGTTAGGCTGAGGCGGCCACCGGAGGGGCGCGACTCACCCACGCTATTCATCCGGAATCTTCCATTCCGCCATCGTGCGTGAGGCGCTGCACGGCGGCAGTGACCGGTTAACGGTAGTTTGTAACTTGTTGCAACGCCACTCCACCCAGGATCCCATCATGAACGTCGTCATAGTGGACGACACGCCGACCAACCTCGCGTTGATGCGTATGCTCGTCCAGCGACTGGACGGCTGCCAGCCCATCCCCTTCGCCGATTCGGGCTCGGGCCTCGACTGGTGCCTCGAGAATGACCCCGACCTGGTCATCGTCGATTACATGATGCCGAAGCTCGACGGCCTGGAGTTCATCCGTCACGTTAGGCGAGAACCCCGGCACGACAGTCTGCCGATCCTGATGGTGACTGCCGACCATGAGAAGAGCGTCCGGTATGCGGCGCTGGATCAGGGCGGCGTGGATTTCCTGAACAAACCCGTCGACCGCATCGAGTTTCTCGCGCGTGTCAGGAACATGCTCTCGCTGCGGCGCAGCCAGAGGGCCTTGGCCGACCGCGCCACGTGGCTGGCCGAAGAAGTGCGGCGCGCCGTCGCGGAGATCCACGACAGGGAGCGCGAGACCATCGTGCGGCTGGCGCGCGCGGCGGAGTGCCGCGATCCGGAGACCGGCACGCACATCCTGCGCATGGCCCATTACGCTCAGCTCATTGCGGTACAGATGGGCCTTCCACCCGACTTCGCTGAGATGCTCCTGCATGCGGCACCGATGCATGACGTCGGCAAACTCGGAACTCCCGACCATATTCTGCTGAAACCCGGTCGACATAGCCCTGAAGAATTCGAGATCATGAAGCAGCACACCCAGATCGGGTACGAGATCCTGCGTGAAAGCAGCTCGCACGCGATTCAGCTGGCTGCATCGATCGCACTGCATCACCACGAGAAGTTCGACGGCTCAGGCTACCCCCAAGGCATCGCCACAGACGCAATCCCGATCGAGGGCAGGATCGTCGCGGTGGCCGACGTTTTCGACGCGCTCACGTCGGCGCGCCCGTACAAGCGCGCCTGGTCGCTCGACGAGGCAAGCGACTACCTGCGCGAAAACCGGGGCGCCCACTTCGATCCGGCCTGCGTGGACGCCTTCCTCTCTGTCTGGGATGAGGTACTGAAGATCCGCGACCGCTTCGTCGATGAAGAGGAAACCGCCGCGGCCCCGGAGCCGTACGATGAACAGTGAGCAGTTGTTCGATCTTCGCTCGACCCTCGACAACCTCGATAACGATGTCGAGATTCTGCGGCTCGTCTCCGCGACCTTCGTCGCGGATGCACCGCGTCTGCTTGCCGAACTTCGCAGCGCACTCACAGACCGCAACCTGTCGATGGTGGTCCGGGCGGGCCACAGTCTCAAGGGGTCGGCGCAGAACTTCGGTGCTGCAGAACTGATTCGTGCGGTGGGGGCACTGGAGGAAGCGTCGCGCACGCATGACTTCGAGTCGGCAGCCGGCTTGCTGGGCGAGGTCGAACGGCTCCTCGCGCGGCTGAGTGCAGAATTGCGGGCCTTGTAGCGCCCCTCAGTTCGTCCAACTCTGCAGCAGGACGCTCAGATCACCCTTGGGCGCGCTGCGATGCTCGATCGCGCGATTGAGCAACTCACTCAGCGCCTGGCGACGGATGGGTTTGGAGATGTAGTCATCCATTCCAGCAGCAAGGCAGCGCTCGCGGTCCCCCTGCATCGCGTGAGCAGTCATTGCGGCGATGTAACATTGCCGCGGCCCCTCGCCAACGGCCCAGCTCCGGCTGGCTTCGCGAGCGCGGATCTTCGCGGTGGCTTCCATGCCATCGATGAGAGGCATCTGCAGGTCCATCAGGATGAGGTCGAACGGCTGCTGCTCGAACCAGTCAAGCGCCTCGACACCATTGTTCGCAACGGTGACGCGGTGCCCGGCCTTGGTCAGCAACTGCACGGCAAGTGCCTGATTGACGGGCGTGTCTTCGACCAACAGGACGTTGAGCGGCTCGGCGACATCGAGCCCGAGCGCGGCCGCTTCGTCGGCCTCGAAGCGCGCCAGTTCCAGCCGTCGCAGGTCCGCGACATCGAATGCGGCGCGCAGTGCGTCGAACAGGTTGTCCTCGAACACGGGCTTGACGAGATGGGGGCGCGACGGAACCGCAGCGCTGCGCGCGAGTTCCCGTCTCTGGGCGTGATTTGCCAGCAACAACAGCACGTTGTCGAACGTCTGCACGAGCGCGAGCCCGCCTGGCGATGGCATGCCGCCATCGGCAATAAGGATGTCGTAGGGCCGGCCCGCACTGGCGCGCTCGGCGACGAGCATCGGGACGCGGTCCGCATCATCGGTCGTATCGACGTCCAAACCGAGCCGCTGCAGCATGCGCGCGATGATCGCGAGGGCGTGCGGACAATCGTCGATCACGAGTGCCGTACGGCCTTTCAGCCATGCTGGCTGTTCGAACGAGGGCGCGGCCGCATTCGGATCGGCCGCCACGCGGGACGTGAAGTAGAAGGTGCTGCCTCCGCCGGGCTCGCTCTCTAGCCGGATCTGGCCGTCCATCAGCTTGACCAGCCGGTTCGTGATCGCGAGTCCGAGACCCGTGCCGCCGAAGCGCCGTGCCGTAGACGGGTCGCCCTGCATGAAGGCATCGAAGATTTGCTCGTGAAGCTCCGGGGCGATGCCGATGCCGGTGTCGCGGACGACGAACTGCAGGTACAGGGACATGCCGTTGTGCCGCAGCTTGCTGACCTCCACGGCGACTTCACCCCGTTCGGTAAACTTGATCGCGTTGCCGACGAGATTGGAGAGAACCTGGCGCAGACGCGTGGGATCGCCGTAAAGTCGATCGGGAACGTCGGGTGCGACGTCGAGCAGCACCTCCAGACCCTTGCGATGGGCCGAAACCGCCAGCCCGCGCATGATGTCACCCAGGACATTGCGCAGCGAGAACACGACGGATTCGAGTTCGAGACGGCCAGCTTCGATCTTGGAGAGATCCAGGACGTCGTCGATGATCGTGAGCAGGGCGTCTGCGGACGATTTGACGGTTTCCAGGTAGCCGCGCTGCACGTCGTCGAGCGGGGTATCGAGCGCAAGCTCGGTCATGCCGACGACCGCATTCATCGGCGTGCGAATCTCGTGACTCATGTTCGCGAGAAAGGCCCCGCGCGCACGGTTGGCCGTTTCCGCTTCTTCCTTCGCGCGCACGAGGGCCGCTTCGGAGCGCTTCTGTTCGGAGATGTCGCGGTGCAGGACGAGAATTCGCTTGGGCCTGCCCTCGCCGTCCCGCACTGAGACGCGGCAACGCAGCAGCCACCAGCGCCACCCGTCGTCCTGATCCAGCATGCGGTGCTCGATCTCCATCAGCGGGGCACGCCGCTGCAGCACGGTGTTGAGCCGCTCGCCCACCATCGCACGATCGTCGGGCAGGATCCATTCAAGCCAGTCGTCTACGCTGCGCACCGGCGCGCCGCCGATGATGCCGAAACGCCTCTGCCACGCCGACGATTGCTTGATCTTGCGCGAGACGAGATCCCATTCGCACAACACATCGCCGGTCAGATCGAGACAGGCGACGAGACGCCGGGCCTTCTCGGCCCGCCGTTCGATCTCGGCATGCCGATCGTAGGTTTCCTCGATCTCGACCAGCAGATTGACGAGGTTCGCCGCAAGGTCGGAAAGGCCGGCCGACTGCAGCGCGTCCAGCGTGCCCTTGAGGGGGGCCTCCTCGCTGGTGCCGAACGCGGCGGCAATCTGGCGGTTCAGGAGAGCGGATGTCATCGGGATGGTCAGCCTCTGCGCAATGGGCAGGTCACCCCGTCGGTCGCCCGCGGGGCGATAGCCATTGTATTTGCCCCGCGGGCGCCATCGCGTGAGGAAATACCGTACGCCGGACGCGCTGGCGGCGCAGGGTCAGTTCTGTTGCGGCTCGGTCTTGCGCGGTCGACGGCCGCGCGCTGCAGTCTTACGGGGGGGTTTGGCCGCACCCTCGTCCCCGGCGGCGACGCTCGCCGGCTCCGTCGCGGGCGCCGCGTCGACCGCAGCCGGAACAGCTTGCGCCGCTTCCGGCATTGCCGCTTCGGGCTTCGCGGTCTCGGCCTTCGCGACCTGGGCCTTGCCGCGACGCGAACGACGGGCGCCTGCCTTGACGGGCTCGGCCGGCTCGACTCCGGGTTCAGCGGCTACGGGCGCGACCACGAGCTCCTGCTCGGGCGGAGCCGGTATGGGTGCCGGAGCTTCCGCCTCGACGGTCTTCGGCGCCTCCGCCCTGCCCCCTTCCACCAAGGCCTCGGCCTTTTTCGCAGCGGACTTGCGTCCGCCCCGCTTGCGGCGGGGTTCGTGCCGGCCGGAAGGCTCTTCGCCCGCCGGACGTTCCACCGGCGTCGCCGACACCGCTTCATCATGCACCGCTTCGCCCGCCGCCGGCATGGCCTCGACCGCGGCGCCCTGCTCCGCGGCCGCGGGCGCCTCGGCAATCGCTTCGGTCACGGCCGCACGGTTGCTGCGATAGACGTAGGCGCCCGATTTCTCGTCGCGGCCGAACTCGAGCAGGCCGCGCGTCTGGGCCTCCTCGAGCAGGTTGCCGAAGGCGCGGAAGCCGTAGTAGGACTCGTTGAAGTCGGGCTTGCGGCGCTTGATGGCCTCCTTGAGCATCGATGCCCAGATGCGCACGCCGCTGTCGCCGCGCTCTGCCACCAGGGCGTCGAAGGTTTCGACGGCGATGTTGATGGCCTTGAGCTTGCGCGTTTCGACCTCGTCCTTGCGGCGTTTTTCCTCTTCGGGCGAGCGCTTCGTCGAGGGCTGGGTTTCGCGCGTTTCGCGCTTGGCTGCGCGCTGGCTCTCGCGCACCAAATCGTCGTAGAAGATGAACTCGTCGCAGTTGGCGATCAGCAGGTCCGAGGTCGATTGCTTCACACCCACGCCGATGACCTGCTTGGCGTTCTCGCGCAGCTTGGACACCAGCGGCGAGAAGTCGGAGTCGCCGCTGATGATGACAAAGGTGTCGACGTGCGACTTCGTGTAGCACAGGTCGAGCGCATCGACGACGAGGCGGATGTCGGCCGAGTTCTTGCCCGACTGGCGCACGTGCGGAATCTCGATCAGCTCGAAGTTGGCTTCGTGCATCACGGCCTTGAAGCCCTTGTAGCGTTCCCAGTCGCAATAGGCCTTCTTCACGACGATGCTGCCCTTGAGCAGCAGCCGTTCGAGCACCGGCTTGATGTCGAATTTTTCGTATTTGGCGTCGCGCACGCCGAGGGCGACGTTTTCGAAATCGCAGAACACCGCCATGCTGACGCTGTCATGGGCTGAAGCCATAAGGTTCTCCGGTGGGGTGTCGTCGGGTGTGGTCGCGAGAACCGCACTAGGCGCACATGATAGCGATTCCGGCCGCGACGATGCGCGTCACATGCCGCGACCGCGCGCGTTTTCGTCCCCGGAAGGGGTGTCGTCGCGGACCAGCCGCCATGCGAACCACATCCCGAGTAGCGCGTTCGCGAGGGCGACGCCGGCAAGCACGGCAAGTGCCAGCGAACTCAGCGGATAGCTGCGGAGGATCCATGCGAACACCGACGACAGGACGTTCAACGCGATCATCATCCAGAACGCGGGATTGCGCGGCTGGTACAGGCGTGAAAGCTTCACTGCGGCCCCCTCAGGCGACGCGGTCGGGCGGCGTACGGCCGGCGAAGAAGGCCTCGACGTTGTCGAGCACGCGCATACCCATGCCGACGCGCGTCTCGCGCGTGGCACTGCCGAGGTGCGGCAACAGGACGACATTTTCCAGCGCGAGCAGGCCCGCGCTGACCTTGGGTTCGGCTTCGAACACGTCCAGGCCCGCGCCGGCGATGGTGCCGTCACGCAGGGCGTCGACCAGCGCGGCCTCGTCGACAACTTCGCCGCGCGCGGTGTTGATGAGGAAGGCGTCGGGCCCCATCAGGGCGAGGCGTTCGCGGTTGATCAGGTGGCGCGTCGCGGCGCCGCCGGGGCAATGCAGGGAGACGAAATCCGCCTCGGTCAGCACCTCCTCGACCGAATCGCATTGCCGTGCGTCGAGCCCTGCGAGTGTTTCCGCCGGCACACGGCTGCGGTTGAAGAACACGATCTTCATGCCGAAGCCGTGCTGCGCGCGCATCGCGACCGCGCGCGCGATGCGGCCCATGCCGATGAGGCCGAGCGTCTTGCCGCTCAGTTTCGTGCCGATCATGTGTGTCGGGCGCCAGCCGGTCCAGTTGCCGCTGCGCACTTCGCGTTCGCCCTCGCCGGCACGCCGGGCGACCATGAGCATCAGCGTGATCGCGAGGTCGGCGGTGCAATCGGTGAGGACGTCGGGCGTGTTCGTCACGGCAATGCCCCGCGCCCTGGCGGCGTCGATGTCGATGTGGCTGAAGCCGACGCCGTAATTGGCGATCAGCGTCGCGCTCGGGGCGGTGCCGAGCACGTCGGCGTCGATGCGGTCGGACACCGTGGGGAGCAGTGCGTCGCACGAGGCGAGCGCCGCGCGCATCTCGTCGCGCGTGAAGGGGTGATCGTCGGTATTGAGCCGGACGTCGAAGCGCTCGGCGAGCGCACGTTCGACTTCGGCGGGCCAGCGGCGGGTGACGATGAGGCGGGGTCGGGTCATGTTTTTCTTCCTGCTCGTGATTCTCGGTGAATTCGGTCCGGCTGGGCGCGCAGGGCGTAGATTGTGCGGACATCTGCGGCGAAGAACGCGGTGGCAATGGGCAAGCCACTGCCGCGGACGCACCCCGAACGATACCTGCAGGTCGCGCTCGCGGGGATTGGGCGCAACCCCAACGAGACGATCTTTTGTCCTCGGCGGCGTGCTCGCGGGAAACCTCGGGCCGGCACGAGCACTCCAAGGAATGCGATCGACCGCGGGTCGCAGCCGCGCGCGGGAGTCCGCCACGTGAACATCCTGCCCCTGAGCTCGACGCTCGGCCTCTTCGGCACGAGCGCCCTTAGTCCCGTTTCGACGAATTTGGCCGCGACGGCGGGCAGTTTATCGCTGTTCTCCGGCTCGTCGACGATCGTCGATCTGTCGAGTTTCGGCCAACTCCTGTCGGCCGTCGCGACGTTCGGGAACCGCCTCGCCGTGCTGCGCCCCGGGTCGTCCGACAGCGGAATCGGACGGAAATTCGGCACGGATTTCGGCAGCCTCGCGGCCGAGGCGCAGTTCTTCGTCGACAGCTTCAACAGCCTGCAGGACAGCCTCGCCGACGTGAATTTCCTGTTCGGTACCGTCCCTACCTCCTCCCCTGCTGCCCAGCTGTCGGCGGACCTGCGGGCACGTGTCGAAGAGGCTTTCGACAATGGCGATTCGGCCCTCATGCAGTTATCGGACCTCGGCATCGAACTGCAGCCATCGCTGCTGCCCGGCACCGGCGGCCGTCTGGGCATCGACATGGCGGCATTGCGCGCGGCCTTCGAGGCGGCCCCCGAAGGGAGCTTCTCGCTGCTCGCGCGGGCGGCCGAGGAATTCGCGACGGTGGCGAGCGAATTCACTTCGTCAAACGGCGACGTGAACTCGCTGCTTGCGACCCAGCTCCGGTTCTCGTCCCTGCAGCTGACGCTCGGCCTCTTCGACGATGGCAATGATTCCTCGCAAGGCGGTCTGCAGAATCTCACCGACCTCCTCACGCTGGCCTCGCTCGGCAATGGCGGACCGGAGTCGCAGGCGCGCGTGGTGGCCGCCCTCAATGAGTTCTCTCTCGTTTCCGCCCTGCTGCGCTGATCAATCACTGACCGACGACGCCCGCAAGGCGCTCCATCGGGCCAAGAATCGTGGTCGCAACTGCGTGATGTGCGCCGGATCGTCTGCGCGGCGGCGGCCTTCATTCTGCATTGCAGCATGCCAAAAAGATAGTTAAGCCATTGCAACCCATTGAGTACACAGTTTCATTTATCGTGATAATCGGAAGATAAAAAAATTTTCGGGCAACGTATGTTGCGTTGCACAAGCTCTTCCAATAAAGTTTGAACCGTCTCCTCCACCCTCCTCCTTTGGTGTGGATTTAGCCCGGGCCGTCAAACGTCCGGGCTTTTTCTTTTCTGGAGCCCCGTCAGCCCATAGGGGATTCTGATCGCGCGATAAAAACATTTGTAGGACAAACTTATTGCGCCGCAGCATACGGTGCCGTATGATTTGAACCGTCTCCTCCACCCTCCTCCTTTGGTGTGGATTTAAGCCCGAGCCTCAGTCGCTCGGGCTTTTTCTTTTCTACGCCCGCAAGCGGCCTCAGGCAGTTCCCCGCGGAGTGTTCAGCAGCGCCCAGATCTTGTCCACCATCGGATTGCTGTTGTCCGCCGCCCGATGCAGGCGGACCTCCAGCGGGCAGGTCCACTGCGCGGGCCCGGCCTCCACCAGGCGCCCCTCCGCAAGTTCCCGGCCCACGCAGCTCTCCGGCAACCAGCCCAGCCCGTGCCCTTCGAGCACCATCGCCTTCAGCGCCTCCGACATATGGGTGTCGAAAGAGCGGTCGAAATGGCAGCGCTCGTTCGCGCCGAGCAGGATCATCTCGACCACATGCCCGAGGTAGGTGCCCGACGAATAGGCGAGGAAGGGCACGACCGCCTCGGCCCGCCCCGGCAGTCTGTAGCGCGGGCGGCCGTCGGCACGCGGTGCGGACAGAGGCAGCATGCGGTCGGTGGCGAGCGCGATGTAGGGAAAGCGCACGGGATCGAGCAGCATCGGCAGTTGCGGGTGGTGGTACGCGATGAGGAGATCGGTGGCGCCCTCAATCAGCGCGCTCGCCCCTTCGGGTACATTCACCGCCCCGACCCGTGCGACGACGTTGCCCAGCGCTTCCTTCAGTTGCCCCAGCCAGCGCGGGAAGAAGGTGAGCGACAGCGTATGCGCGACGGAGAATCGCACAGTGTCGACGTTGCCGGGCGACTGCCCGCGCAACACGGTGCGCATGTCGTAGGTGCGCCGCAGGATGTCGGCGGCGAAGCCGCGGAAGATTCGTCCGGCGGCGGTGAGATGCACGCCCTGCGCGCGGCGATCGATGAGCTCGACGCCGAGCCAGTCTTCCAGCGCCTGGATGTGGCGGCTGAAGGTCGGCTGGGAGACGTTGCGGCGTTCGGCGGCGCGCGAGAACGCACGCGCGTCCGTCAGCGTCAGGAAGTCCTCGATCCACTTGATCTGCATGTTGCACACTCCTGCGCTATCGGTGCCGCCGCATCCGACGAGTTGTCGCGATGCGCCCGCCCTATTCGGGTTCCTTGGGGATGTTATGCGTTTTTTGCATGACGCGGCACGCAATCCATTGTCGGTCCGTAGCATCCATGCGTCGCACCACACATCGGAGGAAACATGACGCAGACGACAGAACGCATCGAACACGATCTCCTGGGGGATCGCTCCCTGCCCGCCGACTCCTACTACGGGGTCCATACGCTGCGCGCGGTGGAGAATTTCCCAATCACCGGCACGCCGATTTCGATCTATCCCGACCTCGTGCGCGCACTCGCCGCGATCAAGCAGGCCGCCGCACTGACAAACAGCGAACTCGGCTTGCTGGATCGCGAACGCACCGACGCGATCGTGCGTGCCTGCGAGGAGATCCGCGCCGGGGCGCTGCACGAGCATTTCGTCGTCGACGTGATCCAGGGCGGCGCCGGCACCTCGACCAACATGAACGCGAACGAGGTGATCGCGAACCGTGCGCTGGAGCTGCTCGGTTGCGCGAAGGGCGACTACGCCCGCCTGCACCCGAACGAGCATGTGAACATGAGCCAGAGCACCAACGACGTGTATCCGACAGCGCTGAAGCTCGCGGGCTACGAGGGCATCCTGAGCCTGATCGAGGCGATGGGAGTGCTGCGCGCGGCGTTCCACGAGAAGGCCGTCGAGTTCGCCGACGTGCTGAAAATGGGGCGCACGCAGCTGCAGGACGCGGTGCCGATGACGGTGGGCCAGGAGTTCTCGACCTACGTCGTGATGCTGGGCGAGGACATCGAGCGCCTGAAGGAGGCGGTGCTGCTGATCTGCGAGATCAACCTCGGCGCGACCGCGATCGGCACCGGCATCAACGCCCATCCCGACTACGCCGCGCTGGTGCGCCGGCATCTGGCCGAGATCACCGGCATCCCGGTGCTGACGGCGCCGAACCTGGTCGAGGCGACGCAGGACTGCGGCAGCTTCGTGCAGCTGTCGGGCGTGCTCAAACGCGTCGCGGTCAAGCTCTCCAAGGTGTGCAACGACCTGCGCCTGCTGTCCTCGGGGCCGCGTGCGGGCTTCGGCGAGATCAACCTGCCGGCGCGCCAGGCGGGCTCGTCGATCATGCCGGGCAAGGTGAATCCAGTGATTCCGGAAGTGGTGAACCAGATCGCCTACGAGGTGATCGGCAACGACACGACCATCTCGTTCGCCGCCGAAGCCGGCCAGCTGCAGCTCAACGCTTTCGAGCCGATCATCGCCCACAGCCTGTTCAAGAGCGTCACCCACTTGCGCGCGGGCTGCCTGACGCTGGCGGAGCGCTGCGTCAAGGGCATCACCGTCAATCGCGAATTCCTGCGCAGGAGCGTCGAGAACTCGATCGGTCTCGTGACGGCGCTGAATCCCTACATCGGTTACGCCAACGCGACCGGCATCGCCCAGGAGGCGCTGGTCGGCGGGCATAGCGTGTATGAGCTGGTGCTCGACAAGGGGCTGCTCACCCGCGAGCAGCTCGACGAGATCCTGCGGCCCGAGGTGCTCACGCAGCCGCGCGCGCTGGTCGGCCTGGCCTGAGCCAGAAGGTCTTCGTAATGCTTCGCGCTGTTGCGACGCACAATTCCAGTCTTGTATAAGACATGGTTAGAAATCCCCATCACCGCCTGGCCATTCGAAGATCTGATCGCGGGATATAAAAATTTGAAGTGCATTATTATTGCGTCGCACAAGCCGGTTCTATAGTATTTGAACCGTCTCCTCCACCCTCCTCCTTTGGTGTGGATTTAAGCCCGGGCCTCAGCTGCTCGGGCTTTTTCTTTTCCGACTCGGCCCCTTCGCCGACGGTGCCGAAACACGAGCGCCGACCGCCCCCTGGAACATCGCACATCAAACTCGGCGTCGTCCGAGTGCATCGATTGCGCGCTTTGCCCACGCATTGCAGCGGCAGCCGTGCACATTCGGATGCCTGATCCAGCGATAAAAAAATTTGTCGTACAAATTTATTGCAACGCACAAGCGTTGTCGTTAAGATTTGAACCGTCTCCTCCACCCTCCTCCTTTGGTGTGGATTTAGCCCGGCCCTTCACAGGTCCGGGCTTTTTTCTTTTGTGCCGGTTCGATGTACTCGTCAGGGTCGCGCGATCCCCGGCTTGCTCGTGTGCGCGCTGCGGTACGGGCTCGGCGACCGGAGACGCATGCAATGGCGTCGGCGCACCAAGAATCTGCATCGCCGGTCATTTGCCGTGTAAATCACCGCATGAGAACTTCTCACAGAGGCATCGTTGAACTACGCAACTGTTAAGTTTAGTATTTCAACTGTCTCCTCCACTTCCTCCTTTGGTGTGGATTACAGCCCGAGCCCCTCCAGAGCTCGGGCTTTTTTTTGCGCATCCTGCCTGCCTCGCCTCAGACGGCCGTCAGCAGCTTTCCTTCGGTATCGCCAAGCTCGTGGCGGCTCCGCACCTCGGGGTAGTAGCACATGTAGCCGCTCGCGCAGTGGCTCGGCGCGTCGCGCAATCCGACCGCGAACTTGCGCACCTCGTCGGCCGGCTCGCCCGCCTCGATGCGCTCCAGTACGCGGGCGACGAGCTCGACGCTCTTGATCTTGCGTTCGCTCGCGCCCTCGCGGCCGGCGATCTTCACCGAATGCACGCCCGCCGCGTGCATCGCCGGCATCGCGCAGACGCCGCATGGGCCCCAAGGGTAGCCGTTCGGTGCAGACGTGAAGCCGTTGCCGAAGCGGTACCAGAGCCAGCGCTTGTAATCGAGATCGTTCTGTTCCAGGCGGCGCAGCGCGCGCTCCTGCGGTTGGCCGCCGCCGGTCGCCTGATACTCGAACTGGTAGTTGTCGATACAGATCGGACCGCCCTTGTTCATCGGCAGATGGACGGTGTGGCAGGTGCCCTCTTCGAACACGCAGCCGTCGTTGAGGACGAAGGCTTCGATGTCGAGCTCGGGCAGTTCCGTCGTGATCGCGGCGATTTCGGCGACCGTCACGTCCCTTGGCAGGATGATGCGATTCGCGCCAAGCGCGGCGAAGAAGCGCGCGGATTCGACGTTGCGGCAGGTGGCCACCGAGCTGACGTGGATGTCGAGGTCGGGCACGTTGGCGGCGAGCGAGGCGATCAGCGAGATGTCGGCGACGATCGCGGCCTTGCCGCCGATGCTGCGGAAGCGCGCGCCGATCTCGGTGAGCGCGTCGAGGTGCTGTTCGCCGTACTGCTGCGCGTTGAGGACGAGGAAGACTTCGGCGTCGAGCCCGGTGGCCTTCTCGACGACGCGCTCGAGATCGGCGTAGCCGTTGAGGTTGCCGAACACGCGCCGATTGACGCCGGAGGTGTTGAAGCGCTGGATCCAGTCGGGGGGGACGACGCCGCAATAGAGTTCGCGGGCGCCGGCGCGCACGAGCGGTTCGACTTCGGCGGGAGTGCTGATGGGGGCGGTGATCTTCATGTTCAGGCTCCCGAGAGGACGATGCGGCTGACCCAGCCGTTGTTGACGGCCTCGGCAACGGCCGCGGCCATGCCCTGCGCGTGGCGGTAGTACATGGTGTTGCCGCGCTGCGAGGTGGGGAGTTCGTGCGTGCCCGGGCGTGCGCCGACCTCGTTGAAGCCGAGGCATTCGCGCCGGCACTTGTGGCCGGGCGAGAACTTCTCCGGCGTGTCGAGCGACAGCGAGCCGAGCTTGCAGATGCGGCCCTTGGCGATGTAGCCGTAGGGTGCGCGCACGCCGACGGGAAAGTCGATGCCGGCATACATGTCGGCGGCACCGAAGGGCGGAAAATCGAGTTCCAGGCGGCCGATGCCCAGCCCGTCGAGGATGTCGCGGAAGGGACCGGCGCGCAGGCCGTTGGGGTACATGCGCGCCCAGGTCGCGGACGGCAGCCGCGGGTCCTTGAGCATCTTGCCGAGCAGCCGCCCGGCGACCGGGCGCAGCGCCGGGAACTCGCGCTGCACGAGGCGCGCGACGCCCCAGTCGTTGACGGTGACTTCGGATCCGGCGGGCAGGCGCTGGAGGGCGGCGCGCAGCGGATCGAACAGGCCGTCGCAGGCGATGGGCGTGACGAGGCCGAAGGTGAGGCCCCAGCGCTCGCACAGCGCGACGGCGCGGTCGACGGCTTCGACGCTGGGCAGCAGGTGTTCGCAGAACTCGCTACCGAGGAAGAAGTGCGTAGGTTCGGCGTCGTCGGGCAGCGTGACGCAATCGCGGGCCTCGCCCAACTGGTCGAGGTAATCGTCGCGCGTGAGGCGATCGTGCCGCGCGAAGGCGGCCAGTTCGCGTTCGTCGACGAGAGCGAAGCCCAGTTCGATGGGTCGGGTGCCACTGTTGGGGGTGGGGGTGTGCATCATGTTTGTCATGAATCGATCTCCGCGATTCTCTTGTATTCCCGCCCATGCCAGCTGGCGCGGGCGGCGAGGTGATCCGCGAGCCCTTGCGGGTCTGCGGCGGGGTACTGCGTGAAATGATGCGCGAGGATGCCGGTGAAACGCGCCGTGGCCATGCTGGCGCCTCCGCTCATCCTTCCCGGCCCGGCGGGGGAACAGCCCCAGTCCGCAGCGCCGGACGTCTCGCCCTTGAGGAGCGACCACTGTCCGGGTGCGCAGCGCGCATCGCCGCTCACGGCGATAACGCCAGGATAGGCGGCGGGGAAAACGGGCGTGCCGCGGGCAGGCGCCGCCGCGACGAGCACGACGCCTTGCTCGAGCGCGCGTGTACACGCTTCGCGCAGCACGGTGCGGTCTTCGAGCAGGCCGAGGCTGAGGTTGACCACGCGCGCGCCCTCGCCCACGCACCATTCGATCGCCGCGGCAACCATGGCCGGCGTCGGCGCGTGCCGGTGCGAGGCGATACGCGCGTCGATGAGGCGGGCCGCAGGGGCGGCCTCAAGCACGAGCGAGGCCACCGCTTCGCCGTGCCGTAGCGGACGACCGCCAGCGGGCTCGCGCCGCACACTGCCGTCCGGGACCGGAGTGAAAGTCGCTGCTCGGTGCAGAGCGTGGGACGGGACGCCTGTGAAGCCGCCGTCGACGATACCGACGGTAACGCTCATACCACCCTCAGCAGCGGTACAACGGGCCGCGTCGGCTCGGGCTCGACGAGCCGGCCGTCGCGCAATTCGATGACGCGATCGACCACACCGACGGAGGCGAGATTGTGGGTGATGACGATGCGCGTGCGAGCGGCAAAGATGCGATCGACGGCGGCGATGATGGCCTGCGCGACGGGGAGATCGAGCCCGGACGTCGTTTCGTCGAGGATCAGCACCGCCGGATCTTGCAGGATCGCGCGCGCCAACGCGATGCGCAGGCGTTCGCCGCGCGACAGCGCCGCGGCCATCGCCCCGACCGGTTTGTCGAGCCCGCCCGCGTGCGCGAGTTTCGCCAGGCCGGCAAGCTCCAGCGCGCGCAGCAGTGCCGCTTCGTCGGCATCGGGGGCGACGAAGCGCAGGTTGTCGCGCACCGTGCCGGGCATCAGCACGGGCTCCTGGTCGACGACGACGACCTCGCGGCGCAGTTCGACCAGGTCGATCAGATCGATGCGCACGCCGTCGAGCAGCAGCCGCCCGGCCTGCGGATCGTAGTGGCGCTGCAACAGGTCGATCAGTGTGGATTTGCCTGCACCGGACGCACCGACTAGGGCGAGTTTGGTACCGGCGGGGATGTCGAGTGTCGCGTCATCGAGCACCGCCTCGGCGCCATAGCCGAAGCGCACCGCATCCAACCGCAGTTCGCCCCGCACCGGGAGTGCGAGCGTGACGGGCTGGGCCGGCGATGAAACGGTAGGCCGCTCGGCGGCGAGCTCCTGGATGCGCTGCAGGCTGACCTTCGCGCGCTGCCAGCCCATGAACACGCCCGCCAGTGTCTGCAAGGGCCCCGCTGCGCGGGTGGTGTAGGCGATGAAGGCCACGACGACACCGACCGATAGGTCGCCAGCCGCCGCGAGCGAGCCGCCGACCGCGAACACCAACAGCACGCCCAGGCCCGACAGTACGCGTTGCAGCCCGCCCGCGCCGAGCGAGGCGAGCTGCGAGCGGCGCAGCGCGGCGAAGTAGTCGCCGTGATGCGCGCGCAGGCCCGCCTCCTGACGGCGTGCGGCGTTCGACGCCTGAATGAACTTCATCGCGCGCAGCGATTCGACGAAGAAGCTCGACATCGCGGCGCTTTCCTTGCGCAATGCCTGCGTACTGTTTTCCAGCCAGGGCCGCGAGAACATCAGCGCCGCAACCTGCAGCGGCACGAGCGCGAACACGAGCGCCGTGAGCATCGGGCTCAGGGACAGCATCAAGACCAGCGCGACGACCAGCGAAAAAACGCCGTTGAGCACCGCCATCGGCGCATCGAGGGCGAAGCGCTGCACCTCGGCGACGTCGCCGTCGAGCCGCGACAGGATCTCGCCGCCGCGGGTGCGCGCGTAGTAGGTCGGCGCGAGCGTCTGCAAGTGCCGCCACACCTGCTCGCGCAGGCCGAAGAGGACGTGCGCGGAGAGTTTCAGGTAAGTGAGGCGCGACAGCGTCTCGACAAGGACTCCCCCCACCATCAGGACGAGAAAGGCCGCGCACAGTTGCAGCACGAGATCGACCCTGCCGCCGACAATGCCCTCGTCGACGAGCCGCTGCGTGAGGTAGGGCGGCAGCAAGGCCGCCGCCGAACCCACACAGGAGAGGACGACGACGCCGGCAACCGACCCGGCGCGTTGCCTCACCATGGGCAAGGCCCAGTCGAGCGCCTGCAGGGGCAGGAGGCGATCCGTGCGCAGCCCTATCACTGCCCGGTCCTCAGCGCTTCACGACCCGCATCCAGCCGATCGACTGGTCGGCACCGCCCGGCATCTGGATCTCGCCCTTCTTCTCGAAGCTGTCCGCGTCGTAGATCGCGATCTTGTCGAGGGCGCCGCCGACGTAGACCTCCCTGCCGTCGCCGGATATGTTGATGGCGTAGAAGGTCTGCTCGAGGTCCTTGCGCTTCAGCAGCTTGCCGGAGTCCACATCGATCTTGGTAAGCTGGTTCATCACGAGGAAGGCCTCGTTCCGAGCGACCGGGTTGATCACCGACGAGAACATCGCCGTCGTCGCATTCTCGAACTCCTTCACCTTGAGCGTCTCGGCATCTAGGTCGAACACCGCGATGCCCGCCTTGAAGGCTTCCGGGGAATCGGGCGCCGCGTCGGTCTTGGCGACGAAATACGGCGTCGACAGGGCACGCGCCTGCTCGAAGGTCCCCCACATCGCGAGCACGTCCGGCTCACCGATCCCCGGCCGGTTCCAGTGGCGCACCGGGAAGGTCTGCTCGATCTTGCCGGTCTTCGTGTTGAAGAGGTACATGTCCCAGCCGAGCGCGATGAGGTGGTCCGGCTTGCCGGTGGCGGCCATCACCGTGATGCGGCGCGGTGCGGGGAAGCTGCGGCGCGGCTTGGCGTTCATGCCGTCGGCGGTGTCGAAGACCGCGATGGAGGTATCCTCGACCGTGTACTCCGACCGGCCCAGTTGCACCGGCGCCTGATGGACGTAGAGCTCCTTGCCATCCTCACTCACCGCGAGTGCGAAGAAGGCCTTTACGCGGCGCTGCGGCGTCGAGAAATCGGCACGGAACACCGGCTTGCCGGTGTCGAGATCGACGCCGACGACGCTCTCCATGCGGTTGGTCAGCACATAGGCGATCTTGCCGTCCTTGGGCAAGGCGATGGCGCCGGGAATGCCGTCGCCGGGCAGCTCGATCGTGCGCACGATCGCGCGCTTGGCGGGATCGATGATGTGCAGGTTGTTGGGGCGCGTGACGGTGAGCAGATGCTCGGCCGCGAGCGCGGGGAGCGCGGCCGCGGCGCAGCACAGGGCCACGAAAGCTTTCTTGATGGGCAGCATCCTCATCGCTCAGTCTCCCGGGAACAGGGTCTGCAGTTCGCGCCAGTCGCGCAGCGCCGAGTTCTTGCCGTCGGTCCAGTCGCGCGCGGTGTTCAGGCTGTCGGCAAGCTGCGCCGGCCACCAGCAGGGGTCGGTGCAGCCGTAGAGGTCGGCCTCCATCGGCTGGCACAGGCTCGCCAGCCCGCCGAAGGCATCGACTTCCCAGCCGGGGTCGAAGGTGGTCGTGCAGCCGACGACGCTGCTCATTAGTTGCACCTCCTCGCGGTGGCCATCGCTGGCCGCCTGTTCGATCAGGTGCGCCTTGTGGTTCAGGGCTCGCAGTCGTTTCATTGCAGGGCACTCCTTTGTTCGATGGCGGCGTTGAAGAACGCCGGGTTGGCGAGAGCAATCTCGCCGAAGGCCTCCAGCCCGAAGGCCGTCCATTCGCGGATCTGGTCGCAGTATTCGAAAGTCGGCTGGAAGGGGTCGCCGCTCTGGGAATACGATTCGTGGTAGCAGCCGCCGGCGCACAGGCTGCGCGCCGGGCAGACCTGGCAGGCGCCGTGCGGGGCCTGCGCGCGGGTCATGAAGGCGGACAGCGACTCGCGCGCGATGCCGTTGTCGACATCGCCGAAGGTTTCCAGCTCGGAACCCGTGAAGCGGTGGCACAGCGAGATCTTGCCGCTGGTGCCGACCGCCAGCAGGCCGACGCCGGCGCCACAGGGCAGCACCTTGCGGGTGCCCATCCACAGGTCGGTCATCAGCTGCTGCATGTTGCCGAAGCCGTGGCGCTTGCCGCGCTTGGCCTCGCTGATGTACTCGCGGCCGAGCGCCTTGAAGGCTTCGAAGACGATGTCGAGCTCCTCGCGGCTCAGGCCGACCGGCGAATCCGGACCGGCCGTCGCCGGCGCGAAGCCGACTTCGAAGAAACCCAGTTCGTCATGCAGGTGCTTGTAGATGCCAGCAACGTCGAGGTTGCCGCTGGCCAGCGTCACCCGCGCACCGACCGGCTTGGACTTGTACTTATCCAGCAGCCGCTTCACGCGCATCGCGACCGTCTTGTAAGTACCGCCGCCAGCGATGGTGCGGCGATGGCGGTCGTGCTGCGCCTGGTCGCCATCGATGCTGACCGTGATGCCGAAGCGATGCGCGTCGAGGAAGTTGATGATTTCGTCGGTGAGCAGCGTCGCGTTGGTCGTGAGCGAGAATTCGACTTCCTTGCCGGCCGCCGCGGCCTTCTCCTCGGCATATTCGACGAGGTCGCGGATCACGGCGATGCGCGTGAGCGGTTCGCCGCCGAAGAAGACGATGCCGATGCGCTCGTGCCCGCTCGCCTCTTCCATCAGCAGGTCGATCGAGCGCGCCCCGGTCTGGAAGTCCATCACCGAGGAATTTTTCGGCGAGGTCAGGTCTTCGCGGTAGCAGTAGCTGCAGCCGAGGTTGCATCCCGTCGTCAGCGTCAGCACCAGCGTCTTGAGCGGCGAGCGCTCGACGACGCGCGCCGGGATCTCGTAATGCTTCGGCTGCGGCGCGACGATGCCGAGGTCGATGAAATCGCTCAGGCTGTCGCACAGCTCGGCCGGCGTGTAGCGGCCGTCGAAGCGGCCCTGGATGTCATCCGCGCTGACCGCGGGGCTCGTCTCGAACAGCCCGAGCAGGTCCGACGCGGCCGGATCCAGCTCGAAGATCGAGGTCGTCGGCACGTGCAACAGCACCTGCCGGTCGCCCTTGCGGATCGCGCGGTAGTTGTGGGGTTGGATCTGCAGTGTCGCCATGTCTCTCTCCTGGCGTTAGCGCAGCGGCGGGGTGTTCCAGCGCTGCACGGTCACCATCAACTGGCCTTTCGCATCGAGCGTGCGTTCGCCGTCCTGAACGGTCGCGACGACCGACAGGTTCCCGACGTTGTTGAGGCCGCGGCGGTTGGGGTTGGGGCCGGCGAAGGACGGCAGGAACTGGCCGTGCGGCTCCATGTGGCCGGCGAATTTGAGGTCTTCGTCATGCTTGGCGCGCTCGTCGAAGGGCTCGGTGCTCCACTTCGCCGGCACGCTGCCGAGGCGCACGTCGTCCTCGGTGCCCGGCTTGCCGTCGGCACCGTTGAGGAAGGCAACGGCGTCGAACTGCGCAGTCATCGGCGGATTCGTGCCGCTGCCACCGCCCAAGCGCGCGATACCGAAGGCCGGCTCGACGCGCACAGAGTCGATCTGGCGATACACGGCGACGGTCTTGTCCGACGCGCGCCCGCCCACTGCCAGCTTGCGCACCCCCGGCGCGGCATCCGCCGCGACCTTGACGCGCACCTTCAGCTGCTCCGCGGACTTGCCGAGCCACTCCACCACCTCCACGCCCGCGCCGAGGTCGAGCCTGGCATCGAGGCCCGCTCCTGCCACCGTCACCGTCGCCGTCTCGCCTGCCCGCAGCATGTGCGGCGTGACTGCCGCGACCGCGTTCTTTGCCGCCTTGTCGGCACGCACCGCCTCGAAAGTCGCACCGATCTCGTCGGCCTTGCGCATGAACCAGCGCCCGCTCATCCGGCCGCCATCCTCGCTCAGCGCGAAAATGGACTGCGTGTGCTCATTGCCGAGCTGCGCCGTACCGCGCCATTCGTAGCCCGTATAGACAAGTGACTCGCCCTTGCCGCGCACGGTGTTGCCCGGCCCGAAATGCAGCTCGTAGCCGACCTCGTAGCGGTCCTTGCCCTTCGCGGTCACGGTCATCGTGCCGGTGTAGGCGCCCCAGCCGGGCCGCTCGCCGGCAACGATCCAGCGCCCGTCCGCCGGCCGGTGCTTCGCGCGGCTCCAGTCGCGCCAGGCGTCGGTGTTCTTCGGATACATCGCCGCCAGCCGCCCCGGCATCTTGTCGCGCGCGATCTCCCACCAGTTGCGGTCACGCCCGAGCGCCGAATATTCAGCGCTGGGGAACTGGCCGAGGTGGGTGTGCATCAGCTTGCGCCATTCGCCCTCATCGCGCCGTTGCAGCGCGACCCGGCCGTAGCTGTGGCAGCGGCCGCACATCTGCGCCATCTCGTCGTCGGGCGGCGTGTCCTGCATGTTCGGGCGCCGCTCGGTCAGGAAGCGGAAGGGGGCCGCCTCGGACGGCGCCAGGCCCTGACGATCCGCGAGGTACTTCACGACCGCGCGCCGCTCCTCGGCCGTCAGCTCCACCTTGTGCCAGATGCCCATGCGCACGACGGTCATGTCCCAGCCTTCGGGCGATTTGCGCATCTCCGGGATGCGCGTGAGCTTGCCGTCCTCGAGGTGACAGCTCGCACACTTCTTGTCGATGACGTCGCGGCCGGGATCCTGCGCCGCCGCGGCCGGCAGCGAGCCCGCCATTCCCAGGGCCAGCGCCACGGCGCCGGCAATGCGCAGTCGCCTGCGCGTGTGTTGTGTGGTCTGCGCCTTCACTTCTGTCTCCAGTCTCCGGTGAGGAAAAGCGCCGCCACGGCAAATCCGGGGCGGCGCGCCGCACTCACAAAGCCATGATCACGGACTTCGATTCGGTGTATAGGTCGAGCACCGCGCGCCCCATCTCGCGCCCGATGCCGGACTGCTTGAAGCCGCCGAAGGGCATCGCGTTGTCGAGGATGTTGTGGCAGTTCACCCACACGGTGCCGGCCTGGATCTTGGGGATCAGGCGATGCACGCGCGACAGGTCGTTCGACCAGATGCTCGCGGCGAGCCCGTAGGGCGTGTCGTTCGCGCGACGAGCGACTTCGTCGAGATCCTCGTAGGGCATCGCGACGACGACGGGTCCGAAGATCTCCTCGCGCACGACCTTCATGTCGTCCGTCGTGTCGACCAGCACCGTCGGCTTCACGAAGTAGCCCGCGCCCTCGCCCGCCGCGCCGCCGGTCGCGGCCCGCGCGCCTTCGGCGAAGCCGCTCTCGATGTAGCCCAGCACGCGCTTCTGCTGCGTGGCCGACACCAGCGGGCCGATCTGCGTCGTCGGGTCGATGCCGGCACCGAGCTTCATGCCGGCGGCGATCCCCGACAGCCCCTCGACGACCTCGTCGAAGCGGCTCTTATGCACGAAGAGCCGCGAACCGGCCGTGCACACCTGCCCCTGATTGAAGAAGATCGCCTGCGCCGCCCCTGCTGCTGCCGCACTCACGTCCGCGTCGTCGAGCACGATCACCGGGCTCTTGCCGCCCAGTTCCAGCGACACGCGCGTCATGTTGTCGAGCGCTGCCTTGCCGACCAGCTTGCCGATCTCGGTCGAACCGGTGAAGGCGACCTTCTCGACACCCTTGTGCGACGCCAGCGCCGCGCCCGCGGTGTGTCCGAGGCCGGTGACGACGTTCAGCACGCCCGCCGGATAGCCCGCATCCAGCGCGAGTTCCGCGAAGCGCAGCGCCGACAGCGGCGTCTCCTCGGCGGGCTTCAGCACCATCGTGCAGCCGGTGGCGAGGGCCGGCGCCACCTTCCACGCCGCCATCAGCAGCGGGAAGTTCCACGGGATGATCGCGCCGACCACGCCGACCGGTTCGCGGCGCGTGAAGCCGAAGAACTCGCGATCGCGGATGATGGGCACCGACACGTCCATCGTCGAGCCCTCGATCTTGGTCGCCCAGCCCGCCATGTAGCGTAGGAAATCGACCACCAGTGCGACGTCGACGTGGCGAGCCATCGTCACCGGCTTGCCGTTGTCGAGCGACTCGATCTCCGCAAGCTCCTGCGCATTCGCCTCGACCAGGTCGGCGAATTTCAGCAGCAGCCGCTCGCGATCGACCGGGCGCATCTTCGGCCAGTCACCGCTCTCGAAAGCGCGGCGCGCCGCAGCGACTGCACGGTCGATGTCCGCCGCCCCGCCCGCCGGCACGCTGGCAAATTTCTCGCCATTGGCCGGATCGACCACCGCCAGCGTCTCGCCGCTCGCCGCCTCGACCCACTCGGCGCCGATCAGCATGCGCCGCGGGCGCTCCAGAAAGCGCCGCGTGCCTTCGCTCAGCAGTTGTCCGTGGTAACTCTCCATGTACCTGTCTCCTCTGTCTTATGGGTTGGTTTCTTTATCGACCTGGAATCACGCGTCCGGTCCGCCGTCGATCAGCCCCGCGCGCGCCACCGCCGTCGCGCGTGCTGCATCCGCTCCTTCCGCGTCGATGTCCAGCTGATGCGCGAGGCGCGACACCAGCCGCTCCTCGAGCCGTTCGAGATCACCGTCCGCGTAGGCGACCTCCCACAGCATCGTCAGCACCTCGCGCCGTTCGGCGGCGTTGAAACCGGCGCGCACGGCCTCGGCGAACTCCCAGTCGTCCAGCACCTCCGCAAAGCGCTCGTCGGCCACCTCGACGAGCTTGCGGGCGGCCTCCTCGGGCAGCGCGAAGTGCTCGCACAGCAGGCGCCTGATCGCCCCCTGCTCGCGCTCGCTCGCGCGGTGGTCGATGTACATCGCTTCGAGCAGCAGTGCCGCCACGGCGATGTGCCGGCGCTCGAAGGGGCCCGTTTCGAGCCCTTCGGCATGGAGTTCGCCAGACAGCAGCGCCATCAGTTTGGTGAGCATGCGCGGGTCTCCCTGTCCCTGTTATTTGGTGGGTGCGAGGCGCTCGACACCGAGCTGGCCACCGACGACGACCGCCCCCGTCGGCGCCGCGACGACGGCCGCGAGGTTCTGACGGTCCGGGCGCACCTCCAGCTGGTAGGGCGCCGTCCCGCTGCCGCGCAGCACGACCCCGCCCGCACCGACGACGATCATCCCGCCGTTCGCGAGCGCGATTCCGGAGGTCAGCGACTGCTCGGTCCCCGTCTCGCGTACCTGCCAGGTGGTGCCGCCGTCGCGGCTCGCGAGCACGCGCCCGCTCATGCCCAGCAGCACGACCTCGCCGTCCGCCCGTTCGAGCCCGCTCCACAGCGAGCCCGACACGCCGGTCGCCAGCTTGGTCCAGCTCGTACCGCGATCGGTGGAACGGAACGCGACGCCGGTTTCCGCGGCGATAAAGAGCTTTCCGTCGCGCGTGCCGAAGATGTGGTTGAGGTGAAAATCGCCGTCCCGGCCACTGCCCACAGCCAACGGTTTCCACACGTGACCACCGTCCAGGGTCACGAAGGCTGCGCCATAGGCGCCAACCGCATAGCCGCGTTGCGCATCGGCGAAATACACCGACAGCAGCACCGGCTTTTCGTCCAGCGTCGCCTGCAGCTGCCAGTTCGCACCGCCGTCGGTGGTCGCGAGGATCACGCCACCATGCCCGACCGCCCAACCGCGCATCTCGTCGACGAAATGCACCGCGGTCAGCAGCGTGCTCAGCGGTACCTCGGCCTGCTGCCAGGTCTTGCCCTCGTCGGTCGAGCGCACGATCGTGCCGTAGTCCCCCACCGCGACGAGCGCATTGCCCGCGCGCACCAGCCCGGTCACCGGCACCTTCGCCGCCAGCCGCGCCTTCATCGCCGGCGCCGGCACCTTGGCCGCATCGGCCGGGGCGGCCGCGAACACGGCAGCACTTGCCGCCAGGCACAGGCCGACCAGGGTCCGCCCGATTTGCATCGATGTCATGTCGGGCCTCCTCAGTGCGCCATGAGCGGCGCGCGAACCGGGCTGCGCCTTGGGATCAGAATGTCTATCGTCACGGCCAGTGCCGGCAGCAGCGTGATCGCCATGATCATGTTCATCATGAACATGAAGGTCAGCAGCATCCCCATGTCGGCCTGGAACTTCAGCGCCGAGAAGGACCAGGTCGCCACGCCGATCGACAGCGTCACCGCCGTGAACACGGTCGCCACACCGATCTCGCGCAGGGCCTGCTTGAACGCCGTGACGATGTCCTCGCCGTGCGCCAGATGCATCTGCAGCCGGTTGTAGATGTAGAACGCGTAATCGACGCCGATCCCCACCGCCAGCACCATCACCGGCAGCGTCGCCACCGTCAGGCCGATGTCCAGTTCCTTCATGAACCAGTAGCCGAGGAAAGTCGCCAGCGTCAGCGGCACGCAGCACGCGACCATCGCGCGCCAGTCGCGATACACCGCAAACACCAGCACCAGGATCGTCGCATACACGTAGAGCATCATCGGCAGCTCGGAATGTTCGACGACCTCGTTGGTCGCCGCCTGCACGCCGGCATTGCCGCTGGCGAGCCGCACGGTCACTCCGGGGAAGGGCTGCATCTCGCGGAAGTGCTTCACCGCGGCGACCACCTCCTTGATCGTCGAGGCCTTGTGGTCCGCCAGATACAGGTTCACCGGCAGCAAGGTGCAGTCCGCGTTGAAGAGCCGCATGCCCTCGGGCACCTGGCGCACCGCCTCGCCCAGGGTCAGCTCCTCCTGCGGCAGCGCGGCCCACTTCGGATTACCTTCATTGACACCCGACGCAGCCAGCTTCGTCATCGCCGGCAGCGACTGCGCCGAGAGCACGCCCGGCACGTTCGCGAGGTACCAGGTCAGCCGGTCGACATGGCTCATGACGTCGTGGCGATAGCAGCCGTCGGCCGGCGACTCGACCACCACGGTCAGCAGGTCCAGCCCCAGCGCATAGCGCGCGACCACCGCTTCGACGTCTTGGTTGTAGCGCGAATCGTCATGCAGCTCCGGCGCGCCCGGCAGCACGTGGCCTACGTGCCGCCCTTGGCTCTGCCACACCGCCACCACCAGCAGCGCGAGGCACACCAGCGTGCCGATCGCGGCGTTCCGTGGATTGGCGATATGTACGCCCAGCGACGCCATCATGCGATTGCGCAGGCCCTCCATCTTCGTCGCACGCACGATGAAGCGCTCGTCGAAGCGGAAATAGCTCGCCAGCACCGGCAGCATGATCAGGTTCGTCACGATCTTGTACGCCACACCCACGGACGCGGTGATCGCCAGCTCGCGAATCATCGGAATCGGCACCAGCACCAGCGTCGCGAAGCCGACGAAGGCCGTGATCAGCGCCAGCGTCCCCGGGACCAGCAGCCCGGTGAAGCTGCGGCTCGCCGCCGTGTAGCCGTCCGCGCCGTTGATGACCTCCTTGGCGATGTAATTCACCTGCTGGATGCCGTGCGACACCCCGATCGCGAACACCAGGAAGGGCACCAGGATCGCCAGCGGGTCGAGGCCGAAGCCCAGCAGCGTGATCGTGCCGAACTGCCACACCACCGAAACCAGCGAGCACGACAGCGGCAGGAAGGTCAAGAGCCACGAGCGCGTATACCAATAGACGGCGGCGGCGGTCAGCAGGAAGGCCAGCGCGAAGAACTCGATCACGCTGGTCGCCCCTTCCGAGATGTCGCCCATCTGCTTCGCAAAGCCGATGATGCGGATCTTCACGTCGGCGTCGCTGAAGGTGTCACGCACCTCGGTTTCCAGCCTCTGGCTGAATTCGGCGTAATCGAGGCGCTCACCGGTCTGCGGATCGGGGTCCGCCAGCTCTGCCACCACCATCGCCGACGACGAGTCGTTCGCGACCAGCGAGCCGATGAAGCCGCCGACGATCGTGCGCTCGCGGATCGCGGTGATGTTGTCCGGCGTGAGCGCCTTCACGGTCACGTCGCCGCCGATCACGTCCTCGGCCTTCATGCCCTCCTCGGTGATCTGGACCGCGCGGGTGTTCGGTGTCCACAAGGACGTGACCGTGCGCCGGTCCACGCCCTTCATGAAGAAGAGCGCCTGCGTCACGTCATAAAGCTTGGTCAGCGCCTTCTCGTTCCAGATATCGCCCTTGGTCGCCTCGACGGTCACGATGATGCGGTTCGCGCCGAACAGCACCTCGCGATACTGGTTGAAGGTCTGGATGTATTCGTGGTCTTGCGGCAACTGCTTGTCGAAGCCGGCACTCATGTGCAGTCGCGACGCGAACAGCGCCATGACCACCGTGAAGCCGAGCAGCGCCAGCAGGATCAGCAGGCGGTGCCTGAAGCACACGCGCTGCATCGCCAGCACGAGTTTCTCGATCATGTCGGGATATCCATTGGGCCGGCGCAGGGGAGACTGCCTCCCCCGGCGCCGGCAAGTGCATCAGAACGAGTACGAAACGCTCGCCGACAGGAAGTCGCGGTCGCGCATCAGGTTGTTGGCGCCGCCGCCATAGAAGGTCACCCACTGGATCCCGCCCTTCCACGCGTCGCGATAGTTTGCGAACAGCGACAGCGTCAGCGCCTTGCGCCCCTCAACGAAGGGCAGCCCGTTCGGCGTCGTGCCATGGACGTCGTGATACCAGTCGATCTGCGGCGTCAGCGTCACGCCCGTGCCCCACACGTTCGGGTAGTTCAGCGCCCCTTCCACCACGTAACCCCACGAGGTCTTGTCCGGCAGTTCATAGTTCGGCAGGAAGTACGGCGTCACCCCGCTGTTATCCAGCCCCGGGTAATGCGCCACCGCAGCTTCCGCGAGGATGAAACCGTCCGTTGCCCCCAGCGCCTTGGCGAACCCGCCCAGCGGGTCGTTGTGCGAGAAGGTGTAGAAGCCCGTCAGGTGGAATTGGTACTTCTCCTCCTCGACGAAGCCCGGATTGCTGCCGCCATCGCGGTAGATGCTGTACTTCCCGGCAAAGGGCACCGTCGGGTCGATACCGACGCTGTCGTTGGGCCGGTACGACAGCTCCGCGCCGACCGCCACGTTCGCGATCTTCGTGTTCGCGGAGATCGCGTACAGGTCTTTGTCCTCCCCGTAGGCGATGAAGTAGCCGGTCACCGCGCCTGCGGCGTTGCCGGTGAAGCCGAGGAAAGGCAGCTTGTCGTGGTAGCGCTGGTACGTGAAGGCGAACTCGGTGTCGATCTCCTCCGCGTTGTAGCGGAAGTTCACGCCGTACTGGCCGGTGTTCTTGGGCGCATCCGTCCGCAGGTAAGGCACCGCGATGCCGGCCGCGATCGCGTCCGCATCGGAGATGCCCGGATTGTCGCCGCAATGCCCGCTCGGCAGCCCCGCGCAGGCGCCGGGGCCGGCGAAGTCCTCGATGATGCTGGTCGGCACATAGGCCACCCGCCGCCCCTTGCCCAGCACGTCGGCCGCAGAGAAGAAGGTGCCCACGGGGTCGAACTTGAAGCCGTTCCACCCGAACTGGTAGTAGGCCTCCGCGCCGAGGTTCTCCGTCAGGCCCAGCGACGCCGACAGCATCGGCGCCGGGATGAAGATCTCCTTCAGCTGCGTGCCCGGCACATGGAACTTCTGCAGGTCGATTGCGTTGATCTGGTTCACGCCGCCGATGATGAAGATGTCCTCGCCCCAGGAGATCACCTGGTTGCCGAGTTTCACCTTGCCGCGACGATCGCCCAGCGTGAATTCCTTCGCCACCCACGCATCGAGCAGCGTCGTCTCGCCCGAGGCCTCGCTCGCGACGTCGGTGCGCCGCGTGTCGTCCGACTTCGTATCCACGAACCAGTTGAAGCGCGCCAGCGCGCTCCACCCGCCCGGATACTTCAGCGACAGGTCGTGCGTGCCCTTCAGCACTGCCGACACGATGTCGCCCTTCTTGTAGTTCAGATTGCCGTCATCGAAGTTCGTGAAGTTGAAATCGGCATTGGCGTAACCGTTCCCCGCCTGCTTGGTCATCAACTCGTTGTTTGTCGTGTTGTTGCAGCCGCCGCTGTCATTGCCGATGGTCTTGCAGCCCGCCGACTGCAGGCGGCTGATCACGCCATACGACACCGTGCTGTCGAAGCTGCCCGACAATCCCTCTTCCGAACCGAAGCGAAACGCATAACTGGCGGGCGACCAGCATGCCGCCGCAACCGCCACAGCCAGGATCGAAGGCGCGAGCGTGCCCCGACGATCCGAAATCGTCCTTTTCTTCATGGAGATTCTCCCTTGGTGGTGTGCGGATCAGCGCTCGCCGCGGCGGCGCATCTCGTCCTGCGTGAAGTTGGCTGCGGTGATCCGGCCGTCCTTGGCGGCGGTCAGGTCCAGCACCTCGCCTTCGGCCGTCCAGTTGTCGACCACGTAACGGCGCGCGACCAGGTCGTACATCTGCGTCTCGTACGCGATGCACGCCCCGACGTCCGGCGCCGCCCACAGGCTGCCTTCCTGCACGCGCCACAGGTTGCCCTTGGCGTCGTACATATCCACCTGCAGCAGCGCCCACGAGTCCTCGTCGAAGTGGAACACCCGCTTCGCGAAGGAATGGCGCTTGTCCGCCTTCACCGTCGCCTCGACGACCCACACGCGGTGCGGCTCGTAGCGCATCAGATCGCGATTGACATACTCGGGCCCGAGCATGTCCTTGAACTTCTGTTTCTTGTTGATCAGCTTGTAGGAGTTGTACGACACGTACATCTCCTTCTTGCCCACCAGCTTGTAGTCGTAGCGGTCGAGCGCGCCGGTGAACATGTTGATCTGATCGACGAAATACAGGTTGTCGAAACCCGCGATCGGATTGTCATAGGCGAAGGTCGGCGAGCGGCGCACGCGGCGCTGGCCCGGGAAATAGATCCAGGCATCCTGCGGCTTGTCGATGTAGGCGTGGATCAGGTAGCCCTCGCCCGCGCGCGACGGCGGCGTCAGCACGTCGTACAGCAGCTTCGACTCCACCCCGCCCACATCCGCCGGCCCGTTCACCTTGGGATCGTTGAACGGATACATCTCGTACGCCCACTGCTTGTTCTCGACGTAGCTGCCGTCCTTCTCGGGCATCAGCGCCGAGATCTGCGCGCGGCGCCCCAGGCCCGTATAGCGCAGCTTGTAGTTCCACATCGCCTCCGCGCCCGTCTTCGGGATCGGGAAAGGCACGCCCGCGCCGAACACCTGCTCGAGCTGCCAGCCGTCCGCCCCCAGCTTCGCCGCGGTCGCGTTCTTCTTCGTCTGTGCAGCCACGAAATCCGGCACCGGACAGCTGCGCCGGCTCGGATAGACGTCCATACGGTAACCCTTGTACGTCTTGATCAGCGCGAGCTGGCCAGCCGAGAGCTTGTCCGCGTACTTGTCGACGTTGGCCGCATCGATCGAAAACAGCGGCTTGTCGTCCTTGAAGGGATCCAGGTACCCCGGCTTCCAGCCGGCGGGCACCTGCGTCATTCCGCCCGCCCATGCCGGAATGGCGCCATCCTTGCTCGCAGCAGCCTCGGCTCCCACTGGCGTCAGGTTCTTGCCCAGCGCAGCCGCTTCTGCCTCGGTCGCTGCCGCACGCGCCCCCCCGCTGCCCAGCACCGCGGCGAGCGTGATACAGATAAGCGCGCGGCGAGGCGAGCTCGTCGTCTTGGTCATGTTGTCGTCTCCTCACTTGAAGTGATGTGCCGTTCGGTTCGGCTTTTTTTTCCGGATGTTCCCGACCGCGTCCTCACGCGGCGGCACAACCGATGGAGGCGATTGTAGGAAGCGGGCTCCAGGGGCGTTATCCGAAATCGGCAATCCGCAGCGAGGCATCCGGGCGAGCTTCGGATGGGGCACACGACACAGTTCATTAGAAAGATTTCACTGTTCGGCGTGCGACTTTTGTATTAGTTTTGAAAAACAATCAAAGCGATAACTACAAACGGCCCTTTCCGGTCAGGAGATAATCGGAAAATGGATGCTCACCCCCTCGTCGGGTGCGACAACATTGCGCGCACAACCGGCGATGACGCGTATTCCGTCGTGCATCTCGACACGCGCGACGCAGACGACCACGCAGCCTGCCTGCAACACTGGAGACAGCGCTACGACCAGCTTTCCGCCGGCTCCTTCGCCGGGCGCTTCGACGAATTCTGGTTCGACAACGTGCAGGTATTCCGCGAACGGACCAACCAGGTCGTTCATGAAATTGGCATGTCGTGGGAGGGCTCTCGCACGATCGGCGTACCTGTGGAGATCGACGGTACCGGCTGGTACTGCGGCGAGACGTGCGAGCTCGATTCGATCATCACCCTCAAGGGCGGAGAAGATCTCGACTACCGCACCCCGCGCCTGCACGACATCGTCGCCGTAACGACCGACATCGAAACCTTCACCGATTACGCCTTCCGCGTCGAACACCGGGACGTTGAAGCCGAAATCGGCAAGCGGCGCGTCATCGCCGCGACCGCGGACCAGGCCGCCACCTTGCGCGGCTTCCTGCTCACCGTGCTTGCCAGCCTCGAGGCCACCCCCGATCTGCTGCGCCACCCGCAGATGCGCAAGGGGCTTGAGCAGGCAATCTACGCCAGCATCGTCGCCGCCATCACGCCACGCGACGACACCCCCCGCCCGGCCACGCCCTGCCGCACGCGCCAGCTCATCGTCGACCGCGCACGCGAGTACATGCGTGCACACATCGACGAACCAATCACCGTCGCCGACCTGTGCACCGAGCTGCGCGTGTCCCGGCGCACGCTGCAGTACAGCTTCCAGGACATCCTGAACCTCAACCCCGTCAGCTTCCTGCGGGCCTTGCGCCTCAACGGCGTGCGTCGTGAACTGAAGTCCGCCGATCCCGCCAGCCACCAGATCGCCGACATCGCCGCGCGCTGGGGCTTCTGGCACCTGTCGCACTTCGCGTCGGACTACCGTGCCATGTTCGGCGAGCTACCCTCCGAGACGCTGCGTCAGTCGCCCCCCATCACCCACGCATAGGCGCTGCCGACGCGCTCACGCCACCTTGAAGCGGCTCACATCCGCGAGCAGACGCTCAGCGAGGCTCTCCAGCCGGTCCGCCGTCTGGTGGCTCTGCACCGCAACCGCGCTGTTCTCCTCGGCCATGCGCGCAATCGTCTCGACGTTGCGCGCAATCTCCGTCGACGCCACGCTCTGCTCGCGCAAGGCATCGGAGATCTCAGCCACAGTCTCCACGACCCGGCCCGCTTCGTCGCGGATGCTCGCCATCGCGGCACCCGCCTCCTGGGCACGTACAACGCCCGTATTCACCCGCGCGACCCCACCCTGCATGCTATTCACGGCATCCCGCGCATCGCGCTGAATCGCCCCGACCATCTGTGCGATCTCCTGCGTCGAGTGCGTCGTGCGCTCGGCCAACTTCCGCACCTCGTCCGCCACCACCGCGAAGCCACGCCCCAGTTCGCCCGCGCGCGCGGCCTCGATCGCCGCGTTCAGCGCCAGCAGGTTGGTCTGGTCGGCGATCTCCTTGATCACGTTCACGATCGCCGAAATCCGCTCCGAGCTGCGGTCCAGTTCGGCGATGGTATCGGCCGACCCGGACACTGCGCGGGCGATCTCCCCGATGTCGGCAACCACCGACTCGACGACCTCGCCCCCCTCGCCCGACAACTTGCCCGAGCGCCGCGCGATCTCGTTCGCGTTGGTCGCATTGCCGGCGATATGGTCGATACCCACCGTCATCTCCTCCACCGCCGCCGCCATGCTCGAAGCCGCCTCGCTCTGGCGCTGCGAGGCCGTATCGATCTGGCGTGCCGACTCCACCATGCCGCGGGCCGTCTCCGCCACCTGACCCGAGTTGCCCTGGATGCTCGTGATCAGGCGGCACATCGTCGTCGCCATTTCATTGAAGCTGTCCGCGATCACGTGCAGTTCGTCGCGTGCCTGCAGTCGGATCGCCGTCGTCAGGTCGCCGGCCGCCAGCCGGTGGCTCCCTTCCGCCAGCCGCTTCACGCTGCCCATGATGGACAGATACACCCCGATCGAAAGGTAGGCGATTGCGATCGCAACCACCACCAGCACCGCGATGTTGAAATTCAGCACGCGCTGCGCCTCGGCAATGCGCTGGCGCAGCAGGTCATCCAGGGTCGGCAGCAGGAGCTCGTTCATCTGCCGGTAGCCCACGCCGATAGCCTCGGTCGCCATCCCGAAATACGCAGAGGAAAGGGTACTCTGAAGATTTCCGCTGACGATCTCGCTGACGACGCCATTCACCGTGGCGAGCTTCTGCTTCAGTTCGGCGACCGATGATTCCAGCCGCTGCGCGAGATCCGGCCGTTGCGCGACGATCTTGCGAATATTGGTGTCCAGGTCGCCGAGCGCCTCGTTCACATCACCCGCAAGCACACTCACTTTCAACTTGCCCGCGTCATCTATCGTGCCGCGTGCGAGGACGGCCGCCCCCCGCGCACGAAGCTGGCCCATGCGCTCCAGCAGGTAGGGCATGCGGATCACAGCCGTCGACATGAGGTAGTAGCTGTCCTGCTGCGGATCAAAGGTCAATCCGAACTCGTCCGCCACCGCGATCTGGAAATCCAGTAGGTCGTGGATCAAGTCGGTATGCGTCTGAAAATTCTCCGGCTGGCTCAGCTTCAACCCGTCCTGCTTCAACACATTCCAGCGCGAACGGATGTCGCCCCACTCCCGGTCGCGCGCGGACTGCGGAAGCGCAGCATCCAGTTTTTCGAACGCACCGTCGACCTCGCCCGCCTTGTCGGCGCGCGTTGCCTTGGCGCTCTCCAGGCCCCCGAGCATCGCCGACGACAAGCCACGATGTTGCTGCATCAGCTCCACCACCCTGGAGATCGGCCGCGACAACTCGGAAGCGACGAGTTCGCGCTCCGTCCGCTCTATCGTTGCATTTAGCTGGCGTGCCAGCGTCAGCATCAGGCTCGCAAAGGCCACCAGCATGATGAGCCCAAGCAGACCAAACTTCACCGGGTAGCTGCAGCGATTCATCAGCCCCACGGCGGGTGCAAAGATCAGTTTCAAGTTTCTCTCCACGAACAGCTCCGCACACATTCAGGCGGTAACTGGATCTCCCTTGCGTATTCTTTCGGAATCGGCGCACGGGATGCATTGACAGCGTATTTCGGTTTTCTACAGATGTACGTGATCCGCATCAAGAATGTGCATGCACCCCATGCATTCGTCACACCCCCCGACATCCCGGGCCCCCTCGCCCGGCTCGGTCACCTATGCACGCTTCTCCAAAGCGGCCACACGCTGCACAATTGCGCCCTTTTTGCCCTTTGGAGAGCCCCAAGATGAAGACCCGCCAGGTCCTGACCCTCGACGATGCACGCAAGATCGCCAACGCGGCGGAAACCGAAGCCCTGCGCAACGGCTGGGCCGTCACGATCGCGATCTGCGATGAAGGGGGCCACCTGCTGTGGCTTCAGCGCCTGGACAACGCGCCCCCGTCGAGCGCCTGCGTCGCGCCCGAGAAGGCCCGCACCTGCGTGATGATGCGCAAACCCAGCAAGGCCATCGAAGACATGGTGAACAACGGGCGCTTCGCCGGCCTCGGCCTGCCCGTCACCCCGCTCGAAGGCGGCGAGATGATCGTCGTCGGCGGCGAAGTGATCGGCGCAGTGGGTGTCTCCGGTGTCAAATCCTCCGACGACGCCCTGATCGCGCGCGCAGGCATCGCCGCAATCGGAGCCTCGATCAGCCTCTGATCGCCTGATCGGGCGGCACGCCGCGCGGGGGGCGAAATTACCTATTGATCCCCCCGCAGCAAGCGCCCAAAATCCCGTTGGTATCGTGCCGGTCGCATCCCAGCTGCCGGCACCTCCGCCAGGACGAGCACATCATGCTATTCAATTCGGTCAACCAGCACTGCCTTGGACGCATCGTAGAACTCGCCGAAACGCGAACGGTGGAGGCTGCCGAAGACATCTACGATGAGCGCGGGATGAAACTCTGGGCGAAGGGCAAGCCCGTGTCCGCCGATCTGCAGGAGAAGCTCCTCCGCCGAAAGCTGGCGAAACCGCTCGAGGCCACGCTTACCGTCGATGGCGCCATCGCATTCGGTGACGTCGCCAGCGCCTGCAGCGCGCACATCGAACAGAATCCGCTGCTTGGCCGCATCGTCAACCGCGACGCGATGGGGCTCATCAACAATATGCGCAACGTGCCGCTCCCGCCGCCGTTGCGCCTGCTGCTTACCGCCGCGCATGCCAAGGGCAGCGGCAGCTTCAAGCATGCCCTGAGCGCGGTCGTCATCTGCGCCGGAATTGCCGCACGCCTGAACGCGAGTGATCACGACGCACAACTCCTGCTGGTCGCGGCCTTGGTGCACGACCTCGGCGAGATGTACATCAACCCGGACTTCCTGCGCGACAGTTACCGCCTCCAGCCGGGGGAATGGAAGCACGTGGCCAGCCATCCCCGCGTCGGCCAGCTCCTCATTGCCGAACTCACCACGCTGCCGGCCGCCATCGGTCAATGCGTCGCCCACCACCACGAACGCCTCGACGGCAGCGGCTACCCGAATCAGGTGGGGCGCAGCAGCCACAGCCGCCTCGGTTCGTGGCTCGCGGTCGCCGATTCCGTGGGCGCCATCCTTGCGCGCGGCGACGATGGCGCTGCACTGCGCGCATCGCTCGCGCTGCGCATCGTTCCCGAAGAATTCGACCACGACGCGGTTGCAGTCGTGACCCAGGCCCTGCGCAATGGCGAAGACGTGTTCGGAACCACGCCCGAGGGCGACTTCGCCACGCGCATCCAGGAAAGCTGCCGGCGCATGAACGCCGCGATAACCGAGGCCGAACTGCTGATTGCCAAAGGGCAGACACCCTTCTTGCGGCAAACGGCCACCAACGCCCTCGCACTGCTCCACAACCTGCTCAAGTCGCTGCGCTCCACCGGCGTCATCGAGGCCAATTCCCTCGGAGCCGGCAACCTCGACGGCGAACTCATCGCGGAGATCAATCTCGTGATCCGCGAAATCGAGTGGCGCATGCGCAACCTTGCGCGCAATCTGCACCTTCGCGCCGAAGCCCAAGCCGAAGGGACGCCGCTCGAATGGCTCGCTCCGCTGATTCACGAACTCGACGGAAGCAACACGGCCGCGACGATCAGCCCGCAGACCGCTTCCGCGCACAACGAAGTCCCGGCGGCAGCCGTGCAAGCGGGGTAGACTGTCAAGAACAACTTCCATCCGGGGGCGTGATGCAGGATTTCGAATCTCAGGCACGAGCATTCGGCGAGCAGATCGAAGCCGAGATTGCCGAAGGGCATCTCAGCTTCCCCACGTCCCTCGATGTCTCCTTGCGCATCAAGCGGCTCGCCGACAGCCCCGCATCCTCGCTGGAAGAGATCGCCGCGGCGGTCAAGACCGAGCCCGTCCTCAGTGCCAAGACCGTGCGCATGGCCAATGCCGTCGCGCTCAATCCGCATGCGACCCCCATCACCAATGTCGCCGATGCCGTGCGTCGCATAGGCCTTTCGTCGCTGCGTTGCCTGGCCTTCGCGGTAGCGGCGGAACAGCTCGCTCAGGATCACCGCTCGCCCAAGATGCGCGCCATCGCCTCAGGATTGTGGATGCACTCGGTCGACGTCGCCGCGTGGTCCTCCGCCCTCGCCCGTGAACTGCGCGTCGCCAATCCCGACACCGCGATGTTCGCAGGCATGCTGGCCGATATCGGGCAGTTCCTGCTGCTCGCCCGCGCGGCGGAATACCCCGCCCTCGAAGACGACCTGCCGCGTTTTGCCGAGTTCGTGACCACCTGGAGCGAACCCGTCAGCGAGGCCGTCCTGGACGTATTCGAACTGCCCGAATCGATCCTGGACGCGTTCGAGTGCAGCAACCCCTACGGCGGTTCCTGGCCCCCCGCCAACCTCGCCGACATCCTTTTCGTTGCGGAACTCGCCGCCGAAACGCCCAACCCCTTCGACAAACTTCTCGGGCTGGACCACCGTACCAACCTGCTCGACGCGGCCACGCACGGGATCAACCAGCAGGACCTGAACCACCTGCTCGAATCGACCCGCGAAAACCGCCAGCTGATCCTCGCTGCGCTCTGCGGCTGACGCCCCCGTGCGCGTCACCCTCGTCCATCCGGCCGGCTTCAACTTCGTCCCCGGACAACCCGACTTCTCGGTGCTGGCCAACCGCATGGCGCCGATCGGCATCCTGTCGCTCGCCGCCTGGCTGGACAAGCACGGTCACGAAACAGCCGTCCACGACTGCCTAGGACCGTTCGCGCCGTCCGGCATCGAAGCCAACGTCGACGCCATCCTCGCCACCGACCCCGAACTCGTCGGCTTCTCCGCGACGACCTCGGCGTTCATGGACGCCGTCGACATGGCAACGAGCATCCGAGGCCGGCGCCCGGACATCCGCATCGTGCTCGGCAACGTCCATGCCTCCTCCATCGGCGCGGCGCTGCTCGAGCACTTCCCCGAGATCGACTACCTGAGCATCGGCGAAGGCGAAGGCCCCCTGCTCGACCTCGCCGACGGCAAGCCCCTCGCCGCGATCGACAACCTGGTGTGGCGCAACGGCTCGCGCATCGTCTCCAACCCGCGGCGGCCGCGCATCCTCGACCTCGACGAACTGCCCTTCCCCGCCTACGAGAAGCTCGCCGGCTTCCCCGCCGGCTACCACCTCCCGCTCTTCTCCTACGCCAAACGCCACGGCGCCACGATGATCACCTCGCGCGGCTGCCCCTACACCTGCTCGTTCTGCGACCGCACCGTGTTCGAGCGCCTCTACAAGGTGAATTCCGCCGCCTACATCTACGCGCACATGAAGCACCTGCGCGACAAGTTCGGCGTTCACCACATCAACTTCTACGACGACCTGTTCACCGCCAGCCGCAAGCGCGTCGACGAACTGTGCTGCCTGCTCATCGAAAAGCCCCTGGGCATGCAGTTCAACTGCGCGATCCGCACCGGCCACACCTCGCAGGAGATGCTGCACCAGCTGAAGCGCGCCGGCGCGCTGATGGTTTCGCTCGGCATCGAGTCCGCCGATCCTGCAATGATGGAACGCCACAAGGCCGGCGTCACTCTCGACGCCGTGCGCGACACCGTCCGCAAGATCCACGCCGCGGGGCTGCGCGCCAAGGGCCTCTTCATCTTCGGTCTGCCCGGCGAGACGCCGCAGACGCTGCGCGCGACCAGCGACTTCATCCTCTCGCTGGACCTCGACGAGATGAACATGACCAAGTTCAGCCCCATGTACGGCGCGCCGATCTGGGACGAATGCGTCGACGGCAGCAGCGGCGACTTCTGCGAGGACTGGCGCCTGATGAACTGCCTCAACTTCGTATACCGTCCTGCAGGCTTCGCCTCGCGCGAGGAGATGGACGCCCTCTACAACTGGCACGTCCGCCGCTTCTACGACAGCGAGGGCTACCGCCGTCGCTTCGCCCGCCGCTTGTGGGAACACCGCTGGAGCCTTTGGCACCTGATCCGCAACCTCCCGCGTGCGGTCAAGGCCGCGCGCTACTTCAGCGCGAACCGCGCGCAGCTCGAAGCCGCGCGCCGCGACTTCCCCCCCCACCCGCGCCAGCCGGCGGAACTGAAGGCGCATCTCGGCGCGGAACTGCTGGCCGACAAGGCACGTTCGGCCACGCCGGTCTCCATCACCCGCAAAGACGCATCCGGGGTGGTTCGCGACACCGTCTGACGGAACGCAGCGCCGCGCGGCGCAACGAGTTGTCATCGCCCCGCGCGGCGCATAAGATTACCGGTCTGACTGTCCCTCCAACGGCGTACATACGCCCACCCCGAGCAGGTACCCGATGACAGAGGAAGCCTTCGACCACGTCACCAGCCTGCAGATCCGGCTCACGGAGCTCCGCAACGAGCACCGCGACCTTGATGACGCCATCACGCGTCTGCAGGGCTCCCCGCAGGAAGACGAACTGCTGCTGCGCCGTCTGAAGAAGCGCAAGCTCGCCCTCAAGGACCGCATCTCCGTCATCCAGCGCATGCTCGACCCCGACGAACTGGCGTGAGCCCCGCTCGCGCCGAGGACAATCCGCAGCCCCGCCGATGACCCAACCCAAGACCTTCGGACCCGAAACTCTCGCGCTCCACGCCGGCCAGTCCCCCGACCCCGCCTTTGGCGCCCGCGCAGCCCCCATCTACTTCACCACAAGCTACGTCTTCCCGGACACCGACCACGCCGCCGCGCTGTTCAACCTCGAGCGCCCCGGCCACGTCTATACGCGCATCTCCAACCCGACCAACGCGATGCTCGAGGAACGCATCGCCGCCCTCGAAGGTGGAGTCGGAGCAATCGCCGTCGCGAGCGGACAGGCCGCCCTGCATCTGGCAATCACCACCCTGATGGGCGCTGGCGGCCACATCGTCGCCTCGCACGCGCTGTACGGTGGCTCGCACAACCTGCTCGCCTACACCCTGCCGCGCTTCGGCATCACCACCACCTTCGTCGATCCGCACGACCCGGACGCCTGGCGCGCCGCCGTCCGCCCCGAGACACGCCTCTTCTTCGGCGAATCGCTCGGCAACCCCGGCCTGGACGTGCTCGACATCCCCACGGTCGCCGACATCGCGCACGCCTATCGGGTGCCGCTGCTGGTCGACGCGACCCTCGTCACCCCCTGCCTGCAGCGCCCGCTCGCCCTCGGCGCCGACCTCGTGCTGCACTCGGCGACCAAATTCCTCGGGGGCCATGGCGTCGCGGTCGGCGGCCTGCTCGTGGATGGCGGGCGCTTCGACTGGGAAGCCTCCGGCCTCTTCCCCACGCTCACCGAACCCTACGACGGCTTCCACGGCATGGATTTCGCCGAGGAATCCCCCATCGCCGCCTTCCTCCTGCGCGCACGGCGTGAAGGCCTGCGCGACTTCGGCGCCTGCCTGTCGCCGATGAACGCCTTCCAGATCCTGCAAGGCATGGAGACCCTGCCGCTGCGCATGCGTGCCCACGTCGCCAACGCGCGCCGGGTTGCCGAGCACCTCGCAGCCCATCCACTCGTCGCGCATGTCGCCTGGCCCGGCCTCGCCAGCCATCGCGACCACGCGCTTGCCGCCCGCCTGCTGCCCGACGGTGCGGGCTCTGTGCTGTCCTTCGAGCTCAAGGGCAGCCGCGCCGCCGGCCGCGCCTTCATCGAGGGCCTGCGGGTGTTCTCGCATCTGGCCAACGTCGGCGACGCCAAGTCCCTGGTCATCCACCCCGCGAGCACCACCCATTTCCGCATGTCCGCGCAGGATCTCGCCGCCGCGGGCATCGGAGAAGGCACCGTGCGCCTGTCGGTCGGGCTGGAGAGCGCCGACGACCTCATCGAAGACCTCGACCGCGGCCTCTACGCCGCCAGTCGCGTCGTGCAGGGCTAGACCCATGGAACTGAGCATCAACGACACGCCCGTCTACCTCTACACTGGCGGCCGCCCCTTCGACCGCCAACTGCCCGTCGTCGTCCTCATCCACGGCGCCGGCCACGACCACAGCGTGTGGAACTACCAGGCCCGCCAGCTCGCGCACCACGGCCTTGCCGTGCTTGCACCGGACCTCCCCGGTCACGGCCGCTCGCAGGGCAGCCCGCTGCCCACCATTGAGGCCCTTGCGGACTGGGTCGAGGCCCTGCTCGACGCGGCGGGCGTCGTCCACGCCGCCCTCGCCGGCCACAGCATGGGTTCGCTCGTCGCCCTCCAGGCCGCCGCGCAGGCTCCCGAACGCATCCGGAAACTCATCCTCATCGGCAGCGTCGCCCCGATGCCCGTCGCGCCACCGCTCCTCGGCGCCGCTGCAAACGCACGCGAGCTTGCGCACGGGATGATCAACCAGTGGTCCTACACCCCCGCCTCGCAACTCGGCGCGAGCCCCATTCCCGGCGTGTCCCTCACCGGTCTCAACCAGCGCCTCATGGAGCGCCAGCGCGAAGGCGTGCTCGCCAACGACCTCGCCGCCTGCAATGCCTACCAGGGCGGCCTTGAGGCCGCATCGCGCATCGCCGTGCCATGCGCGATGCTGTGCGGCGAACGCGACCAGATGACGCCCCGCAAGGCAGTCAAACCCCTGCAGGAAGCGCTCGCCAAGGTTCCCGGCGGCGCGCGTATGATAGTGATCAAAGGCGCCGGTCATGCGATGATGGCCGAAGCGCCCGATGCGGTCGGCGATGCCATGCGAGGCTTCCTCACCAGCGCATAACACAACAACAAGGAAGCCCCGTTCGCCGCCGCACGACAAGCCCCAACAGGAGAGAACCATGTCGCTGCAGAACGATACGGGTACGACAGCTGAAGAACCTGTCTTTCCGACCGTCCGCGAAGTCGATGCGGGCGCCCCCCTGCGCTGGATCGGGCGCGGGATAGGCGATTTCCGCGCATGTCCGATTCCCAGCCTCTTCTACGGCTTCTGCTTCGCGGCGATGGGCCTGCTCGTCACGATGGTGTTCGAGCACGCCTACGAATACACCGCCGCGATGACCTCAGGATTCCTGCTGCTCGGCCCCTTCCTCGCGATGGGCCTCTACGAGATCAGCCGCCGGCGTGAAGAAGGGCAGGCCTGCGCCCTGCTGCCGACGCTCACGGTGTGGCGGCGCAACGCCGGCAACATAGGCATCTTCGCGGTCGTCCTCGGCGTGGTGTTCCTCGTCTGGGCGCGTGCATCGCTGGTCATCTTCGCACTTTTCTATACCAACGAGCTGCCCAACCTCAGCGGCTTTCTCAACCAACTCGTGACGCTCGAAAACCTCGAGTTCCTGCTCGTGTATTTCTGCGTCGGCCTGCTGTTCGCCTGCATCGTGTTCGCTGCGAGCGTGATTTCCGTCCCGCTCATGCTCGACCGCAACCAGGACGCCATCTCCTCCATGCTCGCCAGCATCGGCGCCCTCGCTCGCAACCCCGGCGCCATGCTCGTCTGGGCCTCGCTCATAGTCATACTGACTATAATTGGCTTCCTCAGCTTCCATCTCGGACTGGTCGTATTGATGCCCATCGTCGGTCATGCCAGCTGGCACGCCTACCGCGACCTCGTCGCCCCCACCGGGGACGGCTCGCCCCCGACGGCAACACATTGAACACGCCCTATCGGAACATCGTCATGCACTCCGCCCAGGAACTCGTCGCCAACGTCACCACGCTCGCCACCCTGCCGAGCGTCTATCTGCGCATTCGCGACGAACTCGACGCCCCCGCCGGTTCGACGGCGAGCGTCGCCCACGCCATCAGCACCGACCCTGCAATCGCCTCCAGCCTGCTGCGCCTTGCGAACAGTGCCTTCTACGGCTACGGAGGAAGGATCGAAACGATCTCGCGCGCCGTCACTGTTCTCGGCATCCAGCAGGTGCATGACCTCGTGCTGGCCATCTCCGTGAGCGGCACGTTTACCCTCTTTGCGCCGCGCCACCTCGACATGCCGCGCTTCTGGCGCGGAAGCGTCATGCGCGGACTCGCTGCACGCGAGATCGGCCGCAGCCAGGGCATGATCGGGGTCGAGCGGCTGTTCGTCATCGGCCTGCTATCCGACATCGGTCACCTGGTGATGTACCAGACGATCCCTGAGCTCACGCGCGAAGCGCGCGTCGTCGCAGCCGGCAGCGGTGAATCACTGCACCTCGCGGAACGCCGCATCGTCGGTTGCGACCACGCCGAAGTCGGTGCTGCACTGATGGCGCACTGGCGCCTGCCGACGAGCTTCGTGGACATCATCGGCGCACAGACCACGCCGCGCCTAGGCGGCGACTACGTGTACGAGGCCGCGATGGTGCACGTCGCCGCGCGCATTGCCGAGGCGGACCAGGAAAACGAATCGAGCACCGCCGCCGCCGAGCGCATCGACCCCACGATCTGGGCCTTGCTCGAAATGGAGCCCGCCAACCTGCGCCGCATTCGCGAAAGCGCCGAACTCGACCTGGCGGGCTACACCGCCCTCTTCTTCCCGAACCTGGGCAACGAGCGCGCGCACGCCTGAGCCATCTCGCGCCAGTACTCCGACCGCGGCAACGCGAAGAGCGCACGGGCAAACGCAAGGGCCTCCCCGAGCGCCTCCTCGGCCGGCGCTGACAAAGCCTCGCCCAACTCGAAGCGGACCGCGTGCAGCCCCAGGATGAAGGCAGGGGGAGGCTCCGTCCCCTCGATGCGGCGGAACACGTCGAGCACCGCCGCAGGCGAAAGCGCGTGGGAAAAACTCGAGACAGCCCCTTTCCCCTCCGCCTCACAGAACTCGAACGGCGTCTCCAATGCGCAGGCGGCATCGACAAACAGCACCACATCGGCGCCGCACAATTCCAGCGCATGCTCGACCTGGAGTTGAAACTCCCGGACGACCCGCGTCCCTGCCGGCAAATCGGCTTCCAGCCGCTGCAACAAGAGCGGCCCTGCCGCATCGTCCCCGCGCGACTCGTTGCCGGTGACGAAGATCACCAGTCGGCCGGAATCAGTCACGCACCACCCGATCCACGACCTCGCCGCCCGCATCGGCCAGTTCAAGCACCAGCGGCATCTTGCCCAGTGCGTGCGTCGCACACGACAGGCACGGATCGTAAGCCCGGATCGCCACCTCGATATGATTGAGCAGGCCCTCGGTCAGCTTGCGCCCGTCGAGGTAACGGCGCGCGACTTCCCGCACCGCGGTGTTCATCGCCTGGTTGTTGTGCGTCGTCGACACGATCAGGTTGCACATCGTGACGAGGTCGTCGTCCCCGACCTGATAGTGGTGGATCAGCGTTCCGCGCGGCGCCTCGATGATCCCGACCCCCTCGTTCCCGCGCTCCCCGTCCGCCAGCAGCGCCCCCTCCAGCAGGTCGCCGTCGCCGAGCAGGTCGCGGATCACCTCCGCCGCATGCAGCATCTCGATCATCCGCGCCCAGTGGTAGGCCAGAGTCGCCCTGACCGGCTCCCCCCGCCCGTGATCGATGAACTCCCGGCGCTCGGCCTCGGCCAGCGGCGTCGGGATGAAGTCGCAGTTCTGCACCCGCGCGAGCGGCCCCACCTGGTACCACCCCTCGTCCGGCCCCAACTGCTGCAGGTACGGGAACTTCATGTAGCTCCACGGCTTGACCTGCTCCCGGATTAGACTCCGATACGACTGGTCCGGCACCTTGTCGATCAGGATCTTGCCGTCCGCATCGCGGAAGCGCAGCGCCCCGTGATACAGGTCCATCGCCCCGTCGCTCCGCACCAGGCTCATCACGTTGGCGCGAAAACACCCGAACGCGTCGTACAGGGCGGGATCGGCCCGATGCAGACGCTTCACCAGCTCAACCGCCGCGCGGCTCCACTCCACCATGTGGTCGATCTCTGCGCGCAGCGCGTCCCGGTCCTCCACCGCGAGGTGCCGGTTCATCCCTCCCGGCACCGAGCCCGTACCGTGGATGCGTTTGCCGGCGGTCGCACGTATCACCTCCTGCCCGAACTTGCGCAGCAGCACCCCCTGCCGCGCCACCTCCGGGTAGGCCGCGGCAACCCCGACGATATTGCGCTTGCCAACCTCGGACTCGAAGCCGAACAGCAAGTCCGGTGACGACAGGTGGAAGAAGTGCAGCGCGTGCGATTGCAGGATCTGCCCGTAATGCATCAGGCGCCGGAGCTTCTCGGCCGAGCGCGTGATCGGGATGCCCAGCACCCGGTCCATCGCCTTCGATGCCGCAAGGTGATGGCTGACGGGGCAGATCCCGCACAAGCGCTGCACCATCACCGGAACCTCCCAGTACGGGCGCCCCTGAATGAACACCTCAAAGCCGCGGAACTCCACGATATGGAGGCGCGCCTCGCGGACATGGTCGTCCTCGTCGAGCAGCAAGGTCACCTTGCCATGCCCTTCGACCCGCGACACCGGGTCGATCACCACCCGACGCAATTGCTCCCTGCCGGCAGCCGTTTCAAGCGACGAATCCATGCAATGCCTCAATCGAAACGTAACAAGGGATGTGGCAGACGCGGTGTGCGGCCGCCGATCAGGTCCGTCAGGAACTTCCAGATCGCGTCGCCCGACGGCGGACAACCCGGGATGAAGTAATCCACCCGCACCACCTCATGGATCGGGTGAACGCGGTCGAGCAGCAAGGGCAGTTCGGGATCATCCGGCACACCCCCCTCTTCCACGCCGTCGCGTTTCACATACACCTGCTGCAGGCAATCACCGAGATCGAGGTGATTGCGCTGCGCAGGCAGGCCACCATTGATCGCGCACGCACCGACCGCAACCAGTGTCTTGCAGTTGCGGCGGAACTCGCGCAGCACGTGCACATTCTCCGCGTTGCACACGCCCCCCTCTATCAGGCCGATGTCGCACGGCCCGCAATGCTTGATGTCGGTGAGCGGCGACCGATCGAACTCCACCACCTTGGCCAGCTCGAGCAGGCGCTCGTCCATGTCCAGGAAGGACATGTGACAGCCGAAACATCCCGCCAGCGAGGTCGTCGCAACACGCACGCGGGACAAACTCATGCTGTCGCTCATTCGCCCTTCTCCATCGCAACGCTGCTGATCGCGGCCTCGTCGTACTTGCGCTCGCCGATCGGCACGGCGAACCCCACCCGCTTGCGCAGGATCACGCCCACCGGGCAGATGTCCGCAGCCCTATCGCTGACCGCGAAATCCGTATCAGCCAGCCGCCCCGACTCCGCATTCACCACCAGATGCTTGCGGATGCCGCGACCGGTCAGCGCGAACACGCCCTTGTGATCCACGTCGCGCGACGCCCGTACGCACAGTTCGCAGAAGATGCAGCGATTGAAATCCAGCAGCACGTCCGGATGCGAGGCGTCGACCGGCCGGTCCGGATAGAAGTGCGCGAAGCGCGCGCTGCTCATGTCCAGCTCGTAGGCCAGCGCCTGCAGCTGGCAGTTGCCGCTCTTCTCGCACGACGGGCAGAAATGGTTGCCCTCGACGAACAGCATCTGCAGCAGTGCCCGCCGCTCGCCGTTGATCTCCGGCGTATTGCTCTCCACCTCCATCCCGTCCCGCGCCGGCAACGCGCAGGACGAAACGTGGCGCCCGCCGACTTTCACGACGCACAGCTTGCACGAGCCGTGCGGCGGAAAATCCGGGTGCCAGCACAGGTGCGGAATATAGTGGCCGGCCGCGCGTGCGGCCTCAAGGATCGTCTGGCCCTCCTCGAACGGCACCGGCCGCCCGTCGAACAGGAACTTCCCGCCCATCGCTACACCTCCTCCCGCCAATCCAGGTGCGCGCCCGGATCGTCGCGACCGGTCATGCGCCGCGCCGTTTCGAGCGCCGCATCGAGATCGAACGCCGGTTTGAAGTCGAGTGAAACGAGCCGCCGCTCGTAGGCCGGCCGGAACTTGACCAGCGTGTCGATCACCGGATTCGGCGCGCTTGACCCAAGCCCGCAGTGGCTCGCGTTCTTCAGCAGCCGGTCCAGCCACTCGATGTCGGCCAGATCCATCTTCGCCCCCTTACCGCTCGCGAGCTTGTCCATGTAGCCCTTGAGCAATGCCGTCCCGACACGGCACGGCGTGCAGAACCCGCAACTCTCGTGCGCGAAGAAATGCACGAAATTGCGCGCCATCTCGAACGGATCGCGGCGCCCGTCGAACACCATGAACGCACCGGCCGTCGGCACGTCCTCGAACGCGATACGCCGATGGAACTCGTGACCCGCAATCGTCACACCCGACGCGCCGCCCACCTGCACGACCTGCGGGTCGTGTGCCCCGCAATCCTCCAGCACATGCTCGATCGTCACGCCGAAGGGATACTCATACACCCCGGGATACGCGCAGTCCCCCGAAATCGAAAGGAGCTTCGTGCCGGTGGACTGCGGCGTCCCCGTCGCCGCGAAGGCCGTGCCGCCCTGCAGGGCGATTAGGGTGGTCTTCGCCAGCGTCTCGACGTTGTTCACCACCGTCGGGCGTCCGAGATAACCATGCGTGACCGGGAACGGCGGCCGGATCCGCGGCGTGCCGCGCTTGCCTTCGAGCGACTCGAGCAGGGCCGTCTCCTCACCGCACACGTAGGCCCCGGCGCCCAGATGGATGTCAATGTCGAAGTCGAATCCCGCTTCCCCGAGGATCCGCGCGCCAAGCAGTCCCGCCGCACGCCGCAGCGCCAGCACCGCCCGCAGGTGCTTCAGCAGGTAACGATACTCGCCCCGCAGATACAGCAAGCCCTGCCGCGCCCCGGTTGCCCAGGCCGCAAGGGTCATCCCTTCGAAGACCCGTTCAGCTTGGCTCGCCAACAGTACCCGATCCTTGAACGTGCCCGGCTCGCCCTCGTCCGCGTTGCACACCACCACCTTGTCGGCGCCCGGTGCATCGCGGCAGGCCATCCATTTCACCGCCGTGGTGAAGCCCGCTCCGCCGCGCCCGCGCAAGCCGGAAATGCGTATTTCCTCGAGCCATCCCTGCCGCCCGCGTGCCATCGCAACCTGCAATGCGGCTCCGGGAACGAAATCGTCACCGAGGAGCGCCCCGCGCCGGCGGATATTGTCATCGACGCAGAAATACTCCGCCGGCCACTCGGCCAGCGGTGTGCCGGCACGTACCAGCGATGCGATGCGCTCTACCCGCGCCTCGTCCAGCCTCGTCACGGCAACGCCGTTGACCAGCACCGCCGGCCCCTGATCCCCCATTCCCGTGCATGACGTCGCATCGACGCTCACCTCTCCGCCGGACGACACCTGTCCCGGCGAGACCTCCAACCGTCGACAGAGGCTTTCCATCAATCCCCGGCTGCCCAGCATCCGGTCGATGATATTGTCGGAAAAGAGGATGCGGTAATGGCCGACCGGCTCCGTGTATAGAAAGCTGTAGAACCCGGCGACACCTTCGACACGCGCCCGCGGCAACTCGAGCAGATCCGCAATGCGGGTCAGCGCCTCCGCAGGCAGATAGCCGATGCCGTCCTGGGTTTCGACAAGGATCTGAAGTAGTTGTGACGGTTCCCGCCGATGGCGCTCGACCGCCTGTGCTGCTATCCGCTCGGCATCTTGCATGGGCAAACTCCGGAGCTGCGCTATGCAATGATTCTACCAGCAAGCGTTGCTGCATCGCATCGTACGGAGCGAAGCAAATATTTTCGTCGCGCCCGAGCGACGAGCACCGCAGCCGGCGCAGCGATACCCCGCCGAAACCCTTGGCGGGCGCGACTTTCAGCGTCGCGGACCACCCAAATACACTACTAGATCTAGTGATTCAACAAAGCTTGACATACCGCATAAACCATTAACATCTTGTTTTTACGCATATTTATTTTTTTGCAAAATCAACTTTCGCGAGCTATTCTTCACCCCGAAATACACACCATCGAACGGACTCACACACGGACTCAAAAAGACCATGAGCACGACGATCAATTCGCAGGCCAAAGGCAAGGCAGACGCCTCCACGCTCGCCCCGCAGGAAATCGCGGGCGAAGTTCTCCTCGAAAAATATGCCAAGGACGACGAACAGACCGTCGCCGAAGTCCGCACGCGCGTGGCGCGTGCCCTCGCAGCCGTGGAAGCCGAGGAAAAGCGCGCCCACTGGGAAGCGAAGTTCCTCGAAGCCCAGGAAAAAGGCTTCGTCCCCGCAGGGCGCATCAACAGCGCCGCCGGCACCAAGCTGCAGGCAACCCTGATCAACTGCTTTGTCCAGCCGGTCGGCGATTCCGTGTCGGAAGCCGTCGACGACCGCCCCGGCATCTATACCGCGCTCGCCCAGGCCGCCGAGACCATGCGCCGCGGCGGTGGTGTCGGCTACGATTTTTCCAGCATCCGTCCGAAGGGCGCCCTCGTGAAGGGCACCCTCTCCAACGCCTCCGGCCCCGTGTCCTACATGCGCGTCTTCGACCGCTCGTGCGAGACGGTCGAGTCCGCAGGCGCACGCCGTGGCGCCCAGATGGGCGTGCTGCGCTGCGACCACCCGGACATCGAGGAGTTCATCCACGCCAAGGATCATGGCGACCTGACGAACTTCAACATCTCGGTCGGCGTCACTGACGCCTTCATGGAAGCCGTCGACACCGACACCGACGTGGAACTCACGCACAAGGCCGAACCGATCGACGAGCTGAAGGCCGAAGGCGCCTACCAGCGCGACGACGGCCTGTGGGTGTACCGCAAGCTCCGTGCACGCGAGCTGTGGGACCAAATCATGCGCTCGACGTACGACCATGCCGAGCCGGGCATCCTCTTCCTCGACCGCATGAATCAGGACAACAACCTGTACTACTGCGAAACCATCGAGGCGACCAACCCCTGCGCCGAACAGCCCCTGCCCCCCTACGGCTGCTGCGACCTCGGCTCGATCAACCTCACGCCCTTCGTGAAGAACCCCTTCACCGACAAGGCCGACTTCGACTATGCGGCCTTCGGCAAGATCGTCGACATCGCCATCCGCATGCTCGACAACGTGCTCGACGTCACGCACTGGCCGCTCGAGCAACAGGAGAACGAAGCCCAGTCCAAGCGCCGCGTCGGTCTCGGCTTCACCGGACTGGGCGACGCCCTGATCATGCTCGGCAAGCGCTATGACAGCACCGAGGCCCGTACCGTCGCCGCGAAGATCTCCGAATACATGCGCGACCGCGCCTACCTCGCCTCGGTCGAACTGGCCAGGGAACGCGGAGCCTTCCCGCTGTTCAATGCCGATCTCTACCTGTCCGGCGGCAACTTCGCCTCGCGCCTGCCTTCCGAAGTGAAGGACAAGATCCGCAAGCACGGTCTGCGCAATTCGCACCTGCTGTCGATCGCCCCGACCGGCACGATCTCGCTCGCCTTCGCGGACAACGCCTCGAACGGCATCGAACCGCCCTTCTCTTACACCTACACGCGCCGCAAGCGCATGGCGGACGGCACCTACAAGGAATACGCAGTCGAAGACTACGCGTGGCGCCTGTACAAGCACCTCGGCGGCAACGTCGCGAACCTGCCGCCCTACTTCGTCACCGCGCTCGAAATCTCGGCGCAGGCCCACAAAGACATGGTGGCCGCAGTCGCGCCATTCATCGACACCTCGATCTCCAAGACCGTAAACGTCCCCGAGGACTACCCCTACGCCGAGTTCGAGGACCTCTACCTCTCCGCCTGGAAGGCCGGCCTCAAGGGGCTCGCGACCTATCGCCCCAACTCCGTGCTGGGCTCGGTGCTCTCGGTAAGCCCGTCGTCCGAACAAAAGCAGCCGCAGGACGTCGAACTTTCCGGACCGAACAAGCGCCTGTCGATCAACAGCCTGCCCGCCCCCGTCCTCTCCAGCCTGCGCTGGCCCGGCCGCCCTGAGCTGCCGGATGGCAACATGGCCTGGACCTACATGCTCGGCACCCCGACCGGCGACTTCGCCCTCTTCGTCGGCCAGGTCGGCAACAACGGCGGCTCCTTCCCGTTCGAAGTGTGGGTCAACGGCGCAGACCAGCCGCGCGGCCTCGGCGCCGTCGCCAAGACCCTGTCGATGGACATGCGCGCGAACGACCGCGGCTGGCTCAAGCTCAAGCTCGAGACCCTGGCGCGCACGATCGGCGAAAAATCCTTCGAGATGCCCTTCCCGCCGCACGGCGAGAAGACCATGTTCCCCGGCGTAGTCTCCGCTTTTGCCCAGGTGGTCCGCTACCGTTGCGAGAAGCTCGGCGCCCTCGAGGTGAATGACACGCCGACACCGGTGCTCGACACCCTCTTCAGCCTGCAAGAGCCCAAGACCGGCACCGACGGCACGCTGTCCTGGACCGTCGATATCTCCAACCCGGCAACCGGCGAAGACTTCGTCCTCGGCCTGAAGGAAATCACGCTGCCCGACGGCGTGACCCGCCCCTACTCGGTTTGGCTGTCCGGCAACTATCCGCGCGCCCTCGACGGACTTACCCGCATCCTGTCGCTCGACATGCGCGTCATGGATCCGGCATGGGTCGGTATGAAGCTACGCAAGCTGCTCAACTACCCCGAACCGCTCGGCGACTTCATGGCCTTCGTCCCGGGTACTCGCCGCCAGCAGAACTACCCGAGCACCGTGGCCTACATGGCGCAACTCATCATCCACCGCTACGCCATGCTCGGTGTGCTTGACGAGCAAGGTTACCCGGTGCGCGAGATGGGCATTCTCGAAGCGCCGCGCGAGAACAGCGACCCGAAAGTCATGCAGGGCGGGCTGTGCAGCGAATGCGGCAACCACGCGGTGATCCGCAAGGACGGGTGCGACTTCTGCACCGCCTGCGGCGCGGTCGGCACCTGCGGTTGATCGATGACGGGGCGTCGATTCGGACGCCCCAACGCAAAACGCGAACCGGATGGTTCGCGTTTTTTTTGCGGGCCGCCTAACTGCCCCACCTTGCTTGCCTGCTCGCCTGCCTACCGACGGTCCGTGGTCAAACCCGGCAGGGTCGCCCCGGCGCGAACGGGCACTATGCGGGTCGCGCTGAAATTTCCAGCCCCAGTTCGGGCAGTGCGCGGAACAACGCCGTGATCGTCTTGGCGTCGGTAATCGCACCTTCCATCACCGCACGAACCGCTTCATCGGCCGAGAACGTCAGGATTTCGAGGAATTCGCCGTCGTCGAGTGCATCGCCCACGTGGGTGAGATCGCGGGCGAGGTACATCTCGATGCGCTCATCGGAATAGCCGATACAGGGATGCATCACCCCCAAGTACTGCCATTCGCCGGCCTCGTAGCCCGTCTCCTCACGCAACTCACGCCGGGCGCAGGCGAGCAGATCCTCCCCAGCATCGATCTTGCCGGCGGGCAACTCGAGAAAAGCACGACGCAGGGGATAACGGAACTGCCGTTCAAACAGCAGGCGACCATCAGGCAGGACAGCAACGACAACCACCGCACCCGGGTGGGTAATGTATTCGCGGACCGATACGCTGCCGTCTGGAAGCGCAACCCGGTCCCGACGGACCTTCAGCAGGACGCCGTCGTAGACCGGAAAGGATTCGAGCTCACTCTCCTCGAGCGGATCCCGCTCAGAGGGATGCAAGGAGCGCATAGGCGCAGAGCGACATCAGACCCTGGGGCAGCAGGCCGAGCACTGCGATCGCGAGACCATTCGCCGACAATAGGAACCGCACCTCGCCCTGGGCCCTGATGGGTGCGCTGTCGGTCGGCTCGTCGAAGTACATGACCTTCACGACGCGCAGATAGTAGAACGCGCCGATCACCGACATCATCACCGCCAAGACTGCCAGCCAGACGTGGCCCGCAGCGACGACAGCCTGCAGGACAGAAAGCTTTGCGAAGAAACCGATGAAGAACGGGATACCCGCCATCGAGAACATCACAATCATCATCAGCGCCGCGAACCAGGAGTTGCGCTTGTTCAGGCCCTTGAAGTCCTCGATGGTTTCCGCCTCGAAGCCGGCACGCGACAGCAGGATCACCATGCCGAACGATGCGAGACTCATGATGACGTAGGACACCGCATAGAACATCGCCGAGCTGTAGGCGTTAAGCGCGAAATTGCGGTCACCGTCGACCACCCCTGCGAGGAGACCGAGCAGCACGAAGCCCATGTGCGAGATACCGGAGTAGGCCAGCATTCGCTTGATGTTCGACTGGGCAATCGCAGCCAGGTTGCCGAGTACGATCGAAAGCACCGAGAGGAACATCAGCATCGTCTGCCACTGATCGGCCAGTTCGAACAAGCCGTAGACCAGTAGACGCATGGCCATCGCAAACGCAGCCAGCTTGGGCGCTGACGAAACCATCAGCGTCACGGCCGTCGGGGCGCCCTGATAGACGTCGGGCACCCACATGTGGAACGGGACCACTCCCAGCTTGAATGCGAGACCGGCGACGACGAATACCAGACCGAACACGAGTACCGTCTTGTTCGCAGCCTGATGATAGATCGACTGTGCAATGCCCGACAGCTCGAGGCTACCCGTGGCACCGTAAATCATCGACATGCCATAGAGCAGGAGACCTGAGGCCAGCGCACCGAGCACGAAGTACTTCATCGCCGCTTCGGTCGCACGCGCCGACTCGCGATCGAACGCAACCATCCCGTACAGGGACAGCGACATCATCTCCAAGCCCATGTACAGAGACAGCATGTGATTCGCACTGATCATCACCATCATGCCCAGGCTCATCAGGAGCGACAGCAGGTAGTACTCCGGCCGATCGATCTTGCGGTCGGCGAGGTAACCCCGCCCGTAAAGCAGCGCGACCGCAACCGCCAGCAGCGAAAACACCTTGAGCAGACCACCCAACATGTCGCCGATGAACATCCCGTTGAAGGTCGCGACCACCTCGTTCGCCGCATAGCCCTCCGCCAGGCTCATTAGCACCTCGGCGAGACGAACGCCGAACAACGGCACTTCGGAAATCACCGCCGCAACGGCTGCGAGAAGGTTGGGACTCACAAGCACGCTGACCAGCGCAGCAAATACAAGCGTAAGTTGTGTGAGCCCGTAGGCGAGATCGCTGGCCACGCGTCGTGCAAACGTGGAAGCCAGCATGATCACCAGCGCCATCACGGCAACGAGAATCTCTGCCGCTGCGGGGTAGAAGTCGGGAACGACGAAATTCATCTTCTGACCAGTCCGAAAAAGTGTCTTGCCCGCTCGCTCAGAGCTTGCTCACGGCAACATGCCGCAGGAGTTCATTAACCGACGCATGCATCACTTCCGTGAAGGGGAAGGGATACAAACCCATCGCCAGCACGCACAGCGCAAGAATGCCGAGAAACGCGAATTCGCGCCCGCCGATGTCCTCGAGTTCGGCGACATGGCTGTTGCCGACTACGCCAAAGACGACGCGCTTGTACATCCAGAGCGTATAGGCCGCACCCAGGATCAGCGTTATCGCGGCCCCGAACCCGACCCAGAAATTGAATTTCACGGCGCCGAGAATGACCATGAACTCGCCGATGAAACCACTGGTACCGGGAAGACCGGCGTTCGCCATCGCAAACAACATGAAGAACGCGGCGAACTTGGGCATCGTCTTCACGACACCGCCATAGTCGGCGATGTTGCGCGTATGCATGCGGTCGTAGAGCACCCCGATGCAAAGGAACATGGCGCCCGAAACGAAACCGTGCGAAATCATCTGCACCAGTGCCCCTTCAAGCCCCACGACATTGAACATGAAGAATCCCAGGGTCACGAAACCCATGTGCGAAATCGACGAATACGCAACCAGCTTCTTCATGTCCGTCTGAACCAGCGCGACGAAACCGATATAGATCACGGCGATCAGCGAGAGCGCGATCATCATTGGCGCCATGGCCTGCGAAGCGTCAGGGACGATCGGCAACGAGAACCGCAGAAAACCGTAGGCCCCCAGCTTCAGCGCGATCGCCGCCAGCACCACCGAGCCTCCGGTCGGCGCCTCGACGTGGGCGTCGGGCAGCCAGGTATGCACCGGCCACATCGGCACCTTGACTGCGAACGCGATCAGGAAGGCCCAGAAGATCAGCGTCTGCGCGGGCATCGCCAGCGGCAGCTTGTGCCAGTCGAGGATGCTGAAACTACCGCCGGCTTCCATGAAAAGGTAAAGCAGGGCGATCAGCATCAGCAGCGAACCGAGCAGCGTGTAGAGGAAGAACTTGATCGCGGCATAGACGCGGTTCGCTCCGCCCCAAATGCCGATGACCAGGTAAAGGGGAATCAGCGAGGCTTCAAAAAACACGTAGAACAGAATGCCGTCGAGCGCGGAGAAGATCCCGTTCATTAGCCCCGACATGATCAGGAACGCGGCCATGTACTGGGCGACTTTCTCCTGGATCACCTGCCAGCCCGCCATCACGACGATGATCGTGATGAACGAGTTCAGCAGCACGAACAGCACCGAAATGCCGTCCACCCCGAGGTGGTAGTTGATATTGAAGCGCGGAATCCACGGCAGGAACTCGCTGAACTGCATCGAACTGCTGCTTGCATCGAACTGAGTGAACAGCGGGATCGTCACCGCGAACCCGACCAATGCAACCAGCATGGAAAGGGACCGCGCCAGCGGCGCATTACGGTCCGAACCGGTTGCTAGCACGAGCAACCCACCCAGGATCGGTATCCAGATCGCTAGGCTGAGGAATGGCATACCCGTCATCGTTACTTTCCGTTCAATGCGCCGAAAACTGACGCGTGTTTATCGTTATTCACAGACCGGCCTTTTGGCTCAAACCAGGTTGAACCAGAAGGTGAGGAGAATGAAGACCCCGATGATCATTGCGAAGGCGTACTGGTACAGGTGACCCGTCTGGAACAGACGGCTGATCTGTGCGACCCAGCCCACCAGTCTCGCCGTGCCATTGACCGCCACGCCATCGATGATCCCCTGATCGCCCACCTTCCAGAGGCCCTTACCGATCAGTCGCGAACCTCCCGCAAACACGATCTCGTTGAAACGATCGAAGAAATACTTGTTCTCGAGCAACGCATGCACCGGGCGGAACGTACGCTGGATCGCGGCCGGGATGTCGGGACGAACCATGTAGAAGAACCATGCGAGCACGACGCCACTCATCGCCAGCCAGAACGGCGCGGTCTGCAGTCCGTGCAGAGCCATCGCAACCGGACCATGGAAGTGCTCCGCCAGCTCGGAAAGACCGACGTGGTTGCTGCCGACATGGATCACGCCCTTGAACCAGTCACCGAAGAGCATCGGCTCAATGGTGAAGAAGCCGATAACCACCGACGGCACCGCGAGCAGCACCAGCGGCAGCGTCACCACCCACGGAGACTCATGCGGCTTCTGGCCGGGTGCGAGACCGTGATGGTGATCCGCCGACACCTCTTCGTCGTCGTGGTCACCCTGGTGGTCGTGGTGATCATGGTTCTTGCCGAACCGCTCCTTGCCGTGGAAGACCAGGAAATACATGCGGAAGGAGTAGAACGCGGTCACGAAGACACCTGCCAGCACGCAGAACAGCGCATAGCCTGCCCCCGGGATGTGCGAAGCGTGCACCGCTTCGATGATCGAGTCCTTGGAGTAGAAACCCGCGAAGAACGGAAAACCGATCAGTGCCAGAGAACCGAGGAGCGAGGTGATCCACGTGATCGGCATGTACTTCCACAGGCCGCCCATGTTGCGCATGTCCTGATCGTGATGCATGCCGATGATCACCGAACCGGCGCCGAGGAACAGGAGCGCCTTGAAGAACGCGTGCGTCATCAGGTGGAACACAGCCGCCGAGTAGGCCGAGACACCCAGCGCAACGGTCATGTAGCCGAGCTGCGATAGGGTCGAGTACGCAACGACCCGCTTGACGTCGTTCTGCACGATGCCGAGGAAGCCCATGAAAAGAGCCGTCGTTGCACCGATGACGAGCACAAAGGACAACGCCACGTCCGAGAGTTCGAACAGCGGCGACATGCGCGCCACCATGAAGATGCCGGCCGTCACCATCGTGGCAGCGTGAATCAGCGCCGAGATCGGGGTCGGACCTTCCATCGAGTCGGGCAGCCAAACGTGCAGAGGAACCTGCGCCGACTTGCCCATTGCTCCGATGAACAGGCAGATGCAGATCGCAGTGATGAGCGGCCACCCGGTGACTGCCATCTCCTGCGCGGCCAGTTCGCTGCCCTTCGCGAACACCTCGGCATAGTTGAGGCTGCCGGCGTATGCGGCGATCAGGCCTATACCGAGAAGGAAACCGAAGTCACCGACGCGGTTCACCAGGAATGCCTTGAGGTTCGCGTAGATCGCGGTCGGACGCTCATACCAGAAGCCGATCAGCAGATACGACACCAGACCCACAGCTTCCCAGCCGAAGAACAGCTGGAGGAAGTTGTTCGACATCACCAGCATCAGCATCGAAAAGGTGAACAGCGAAATGTAGCTGAAGAAGCGCTGGTAGCCGGGATCATCGTGCATGTAGCCGATGGTGTAGATGTGCACCATGAGCGACACGAACGTGACCACGAGCATCATCATGACCGTGAGGGAGTCGATCAGGAAACCGACTTCGAAGGTCAGGTTCCCGCTCTTCATCCACGTGTAGACCGTGCCATTGAAAGTATTGCCGGCCTGAACATCCTGAAAGATCACTACCGAGGCGGCCAGCGCTACCGCAACACCGAGGATCGTCACGATATGCGCACCGGCACGGCCGATGGCCTTGCCGAACAGACCCGCCAGAATCGCCCCCACGAGAGGGGCTAGCGGTACCAGGAGATAGAGCTTTTGCATGTCCGTCATCGAGCCGCTTCCTTAACCCTTGAGGCTGTCCAGATCATCAACGTGGATCGTCCGCAGGTTGCGGAACAGCACGACCAGAATCGCGAGACCGATCGCAGACTCCGCCGCCGCCACGGTGAGGATGAAGAAAACAAAAATCTGTCCGGCCAGATCGCCCAGATAGTGCGAGAAGGCGACGAAGTTCAGATTCACCGCGAGCAGCATCAGCTCGATCGCCATCAGCAGCACGATTAGGTTCTTCCGGTTCAGGAAGATCCCGACCACGCTGATCGCGAACAGGATCGCGCCCAGAATCAGATAGTGGGAAAGCGAAAGCATCTATAACCCCTTGATTGCACCAGTTCCCGCGAAACTGCCGCAGTTCTTATTCTTTCTCGGCGGACATCGAAACGAGTTCGACGCGATCGCCACGCTTGACGGCCACCTGATCCGACGGATTCACCCGACGCAACCCCTTGCGCTTACGCAGGGTAAGCGACACGGCAACGACCATTGCCACCAGCAGCAGCAGCGAGGCAAGTTCGAACGGATACACGTAATCGGTGTACAGGAGGCGCCCCAGTTCGCGCGTATTGCTGTAACCGGCCTGCGCCGCGGGCGGCTCGGGCATCGCCTCGAGGCCGAAGTAGCGGCCGCCAAGCACCAGGGCCATTTCGACGACCAGCAGGATTCCAATCAGCGCGCCAACCGGCAGGTAGCTCCAGAAGCCCTCCCGCAACCGATCGAGGTTGATGTCGAGCATCATGACGACGAACAGGAAAAGCACCATGACCGCCCCGACGTACACCATGATAAGGACGATTGCGAGGAACTCCGCGGCCAACAGAAGCCAGATGCCGCCAGCGGTCACGAAGGAGAGCACGAGGAACAGTGCGGCATGCACCGGGTTCCGTGACGTGATCACCCGAAGCGCGGCGAACACCATGATCGCCGACAGGATGTAGAAAACGAGGGTCTTGAAATCCATGTCCTTTGCGGCGCCCGCAGGCGCCCTCCCTTAGCGGTACTTCGAGTCGGCTTCCCGGTCGGCGGCGATCTGAGCTTCGTGCCGATCGCCGACGGCGAGCAGCATCTGCTTCGTGTAATACAGGTCGCCCCTCTGCTCGCCGTGGTACTCGAGCACGCGCGTCTCGACGATCGCATCCACCGGACAGGCCTCTTCGCAGAAACCGCAGAAGATGCACTTCGTCAGATCGATGTCGTATCGCGTCGTGCGACGAGATCCGTCATCGCGCTGATCGGACTCGATGGTGATCGCCATTGCGGGGCAGATCGCCTCGCACAGCTTGCACGCAATGCAGCGCTCCTCACCGTTGGGGTAGCGACGCAGGGCATGCAGGCCGCGAAAACGCGGGCTTTGCGGAGTCTTCTCCTCCGGAAACTGCACCGTAATCTTGCGCGCGAACAGGTGACGCCCAGTAAGCGCCAATCCCTTGATCAGTTCCGTTAGGAACAGGCTACCGATGTAATCCTTCGCACCCATCATCAGCCTCTCACTTCCAGATAGACAGCGGCGACATCATCCACACCGCCACCACGATCACCCAAACCAGGGTGATCGGAATAAACACCTTCCAACCCAACCGCATGATGTGGTCGTAGCGGAAGCGCGGGAATGTCGCGCGTACCCACAGGAACACGAACAGGAAGAACGCAGTCTTCAGTGCCAGCCAGTGGAAACCGTCGGGGATCCCACCAATCGGCGACAGCCAGCCGCCCATGAAGAGGACCGACGTCATCACTGACACGAGGAACATGTTCGCGTATTCGGCGAGGAAGAACAGGGCGAACGCCATTCCAGAATACTCGACCATGTGTCCCGCAACGACCTCGGACTCGCCCTCGACCACGTCGAACGGCGCGCGGTTGGTTTCCGCGATGCCGGAAATGAGGAAGACGATGAACATCGGCAGGAGCGGGAGCCAATTCCAGGACAGGAACGACAGCCCCATTTCATGGAATTTGCCTTGCCCCTGGGAATGCACGATATCGCTCAGGTTGAGGCTCGACGAGATCAACAGCACGCAGATGAGCGCGAAACCCATTGCCACTTCGTACGACACCATCTGCGCCGCTGCTCGCATGGACCCGAGGAACGGATACTTCGAGTTCGAAGCCCAACCGGCGATGATGACGCCGTAGACTTCCATCGACGTGATCGCCAGCAACAGCAGCAGACCGGCATTCACATTCGCGAGCACCACCCCGTCATTGAACGGCACCACCGACCAAGCCGCCAGCGACGGGGCGATTGCGAGGATCGGCCCCAGGATGAAGAGGCCCCTGCTCGCTCCGGACGGAACGATGATCTCCTTGAACAGGAGCTTCATGCCGTCGGCGATCGGCTGCAACAGCCCTTTCGGGCCGACGCGGTTCGGGCCGATACGCACCTGCATGTAGCCGATGACCTTGCGCTCGGCGAGTGTCAGGTAGGCCACGCCGATCATGAGCGGGGCGATGATCGCTACGATCTTCGCCAGCGTCCAGACAGCGGGCCACGCGGGCCCGAAAAACTGGGACACAGGTTCCAGCAATGCTTCCATCAGACACGCTCCACGCTGATCTCGCCGCACATTGCGCCGAGGACGGAGGTTGCCGCGGTGGCCGCAGCAACGCGCACGCAGTTCGCCGCGACCGATTCGTCGGCGACGATCGGCACCTCGGCAGAAGCCTGCCCCTGCTTCAGGCGCACACGTGCACCCGACTCGACGCCGATCGCCGCGAGGGTCGCGGCACTCGCGCTGGCCGCCGGAGCCTTCGCGTCGCGCGTCTTCTGCAGCGACTTTGCGCGCCGAACGAGCGGGTCGGCGGCATAAATCGGAACATCGCTGACACGCTCGAGTCCCGCTGCGGTTCGGGCGGCGAAATTGAACTCGAGACCGAACAGGCGATTGCCCAGATCCGGGCAACTTCCTTCCCCCAGAGCCTCGGCGGCGACCGCTTCCGAATCGTTGTGATCGAAACCCTCGAACTCCAGGAGGTTGCCGAGAACCCGCAGCACCTTCCAGCCGGGACGGGTATCGCCGAGCGGGCGAGCCACCGCGTTGAAATTCTGCGCACGCCCCTCGCAGTTGACGAAGGTGCCCGACGTCTCGGTGAAGGGAGCGATCGGCAGCAACACATCGGCGGCGGCGAGCAGCGAGTCGGACTTGAATGCCGACAAGGCGACGACCAACGGCGCTGCTCCCAGCACCGATTGCGCGAGGACCGGGTTGGCAAAATCCAGAGCCGGCTCGGCATTAAGCAGCAGATACCCCTTGCGCGGCTGCTCCAGCATCTGTTTCGCATTTAGCCCGCCGACCAACGGCACGGCCTTCGCGAGATAACCGCCGACACTGTTAGCCGCCTCCCCGATCACGCCGAATGCGCCTTCGGTCAGACGCGCGAGTTCCTCGGCAAGCTGCTGGATCTCGGTCGCACACTCGCACTGCACCGCGAGGTTGCCGAGCCACACCGCGACCTTGCGGCCGGAAGAGAGACTCTGGGCGATCGCGCGGGCGTCGTCGGAAACCGAGGCGGGCATGGCGGCGGCGAGGTGCTCCGCGACCGGCACACCCTTCTCGGCTGCCACGGCAGCAACCACCTGCAGCAGTACCGGAACGATCGCGGACGGCGCCGCCAGCACGCGATTCTTCACAGGCAGGAGCCATTCCTCGGCGCTCGCACTGATGGCGCTGACATGCAGGCCACGCTTGGCGGCTTGTCGCACGCGCTGCGCGAGAAGCGGGCTATCCTTGCGCAGGAAGCTGCCGATTACGAGCAGGCGGTTGAGACCGGCCACCTCATTGATGGGCATGCCCAGCCACGGAGCCCCTTCGCGGAAGCCGTCTGCGCGGAAGTCGCACTGACGCAGGCGGAAGTCGACACTGTCGGAGCCGATGGCGCGAGTGAGTTTCTGCAGAAGATACAGCTCTTCGACCGTCGCATGCGGCGACGCGAGGGCGCCGATCGAATCCGGACCGTTCTGCTTGGCGGTCTTGCGCAGGCCGTTGCCGGCGAACTCGAGTGCCGTCTGCCAGTCCGTTTCCTTCCACACGCCGTCCTGCTTGAGCATGGGGACGGTGAGGCGATCTTCGCTGTTGAGGCCTTCGTACGAGAAGCGGTCCTTGTCGGACAGCCAGCATTCGTTAATATCTTCGTTCTCGAACGGGAGCACCCGCTTGACGACGTCGTGTTTCACCTGAACGATCAGATTGGAGCCGAGCGAGTCGTGCGGGCTGACCGAACGGCGCCGCGCGAGCTCCCACGTCCGCGCGGAGAAGCGGAACGGCTTCGAGGTCAGCGCGCCGACGGGGCACAGATCAATGATGTTGCCGGACAGTTCCGAGTCCACCGTCTTTTCGACGAAGGGCATGATTTCGGCATGCTCCCCACGAAAGGCCTGGCCCAGTTCCATCTGGCCGGCGATTTCCGTCGTGAACCGGACACAGCGCGTGCAGTTGATGCAGCGCGTCATGTCGGTCGAGACGAGCGGTCCGAGATTCTTGTTCAGAACGACGCGCTTCTCTTCTTCATACCGCGACTGGCTCCCGCCGTAACCGACGGCCAGATCCTGCAGCTGACATTCGCCGCCCTGATCGCAGATCGGACAATCCAGTGGGTGGTTGATCAGCAGGAACTCCATGACACCCTTCTGGGCCTTCACCGCCTGCTCCGAGCGGGTCCACACCTTCATCCCGTTGGTCACGGGCGTGGCGCACGCGGGAAGCGGCTTGGGAGCCTTCTCGACCTGCACCAGGCACATGCGGCAGCTCGCCGCGATCGAGAGCTTCTTGTGGTAACAGAAGTGCGGAACGAATGCACCGATCTTGGTGGCAGCATCCATGATGGTGCTGCCATCCTCGACCGTCACCTGCTTGCCGTCGATTTCGATCTCTAGCATTACGGTCTCACGTAGATTTGGCTGCCTTCATACTGAACTTCAGGCGGCACTAGACATTTCTTGTTTTCGATGTGGTATTCGAACTCGGAACCGAAGTGCTTGACGAAGCTCTGCACCGGCATCGATGCGGCATCGCCGAGCGCGCAGATCGTGCGCCCCATGATGTTTCCGGTCACCGAATTGAGAAGATCGAGGTCGTCCTTCCGGCCGAGGCCATTCTCGATGCGATGGACCACGCGGTATAGCCAGCCGGTGCCTTCACGGCAGGGCGTGCATTGGCCGCAGGACTCTTCGAAGTAGAAGTACGACAGACGCTCGAGCGCCTTCACCATGCAGGTGGTTTCGTCCATCACGATGACGGCGCCGGAACCGAGCATCGACCCCGCCTTGGAGATCGAGTCATAGTCCATCGTGCAGTCCATCATCACGCTGCCGGGAAGGACGGGCGCAGACGATCCGCCCGGAATCACAGCCTTGAGCTTGCGCCCGCCGCGCATCCCGCCCGCCATCTCCAGCAGTTCGGAGAACGGCGTACCCATTGCGATTTCGTAATTGCCCGGACGATTCACATGACCGGAAACCGAGAACAGCTTCGTCCCGCCGTTGTTCGGTTTACCGAGATTGAGGAAGCCTTCTCCGCCCATGTTGATGATGAACGGCACGGAAGCGAAAGTTTCCGTGTTGTTGATCGTCGTCGGTTTCCCGTACAGGCCGTAGCTGGCGGGGAACGGCGGCTTGAAGCGCGGCTGGCCCTTCTTGCCTTCGATCGACTCGAGCAGCGCGGTTTCCTCGCCGCAGATGTACGCGCCGTACCCGTGGTGGGCAAACAGCTCGAAGGAAAAATCCGATCCGAGGATGTTCTGACCGAGCACCCCAGCCGCGCGAGCCTCGGCGAGGGCTGCTTCGAAGCGCTCATACACCTCGAAGATCTCACCGTGAATGTAGTTGTAGCCACGCTCGCAACCCATCGCATACGCGGCAATGGTCATCCCCTCGATGACGGTGTGCGGGTTGTAGCGCAGAATGTCGCGATCCTTGAAGGTGCCCGGCTCGCCCTCGTCGGAGTTGCACGCGAGATACTTTGCCCCGGGGAAGGAACGCGGCATGAAGCTCCACTTCAAACCGGTCGGGAATCCTGCGCCGCCGCGGCCACGCAGGGACGACGCCTTCAGTTCCGCAATGATCGTCTCGGGCGGGATTTTTTCGCTGATGATCTTCCGCAGCGCGGAGTAGCCACCGCGCGCAACGTAGTCCTGCAGCCCCCAGGTGCGATCGCCGTCGACACCGGCGAGAATCAGTCCGCTTGCGCTCATTTGTCTGCCAGCTCCGCGAGGATCTGATCGATCTTTTCCTTCGTCATCCAGCTGCACATGTGATGATTATTCACGAGCAGCACGGGGGCATCCCCGCAGGCGCCCATGCACTCGCCTTCCTTGAGCGTGAACTTCCCGTCGGGGGTGGTTTCATTGAAATCGATGCCGAGCTTTTCCTTGAGGTAGTCGGCCGCATGCACGCCACCCGACAGCGCACAGGGGAGGTTCGTGCACACGGTGATCTTGTGGCGCCCGACCGGCTCGAGGTCATACATGTTGTAGAAGCTCGCCACCTCATAGGCCGCAATCGCGGGCATCTGGAGGTAGCTGGCGACGAACTCGATCAATTCCTTCGGCAGCCAGCCCTTCTCGATCTGGGCAATGCGCAGCGCAGACATCACGGCGGACTGCTTCTGATCGGGTGGATATTTCGCGATCTCGCGATCGATCTGTTGTAGCGATTCCTGACTCAGCATTTCGTACTCGTCTTCCCGGTTGCCTGCCGACGTTTCAAGGCCAAGCGTTCAGCGGTCGATTTCGCCGAACACGACATCCATGGTACCGATGATCGCCACGACGTCCGCGATCATGTGGCCACGCGCAATTTCGTCCATCGCCGCGAGGTGAGCGAAGCCCGGTGCGCGCATCTTCAGCCGATAAGGCTTGTTTGCGCCGTCAGACACCGCATACACGCCGAACTCGCCCTTGGGGTGCTCGACCGCCGCGTAGACTTCGCCCGCCGGGACGTGCATGCCTTCGGTGAAGAGCTTGAAGTGATGAATCAGCTCTTCCATGTTGGCCTTCATCCGCTCGCGCGGCGGCGGGGCAACCTTATGGTTGTCGGCGATCACGGGGCCCGGGTTCTTGCGCAGCCAGTCAATGCACTGCTTGATGATGCGATTGGACTGCCGCATCTCCTCCATCCGGACGAGGTAACGGTCGTAGCAATCGCCGGTCTTGCCGACCGGCACATCGAACTCGACCTGGTCGTAAACCTCGTACGGCTGCTTCTTGCGAAGATCCCAGGGCACACCCGAACCGCGCAACATCACACCGGTGAAGCCCCAGGCCTTCGCCTGTTCAGGCGTCACGACGCCGATACCGACAGTACGCTGCTTCCAGATCCGATTGTCGGTCAGGAGCGTCTCGTAATCGTCGCAGTAACCGTTGAAACGGTTGGTGAAATCCTCGAGGAAATCGAGCATCGAACCCTGACGGTTTTCGTTCAACTGACGAACCGTGTTGGCATTCTTGAACTTGTTGACCTCGTACTGAGGCATGCGATCCGGCAGATCGCGGTACACGCCGCCAGGGCGATAATATGCCGCATGCATACGCGCGCCAGAAACGGCCTCATACACATCCATGAGGTCTTCCCGCTCGCGAAAGGTGTACAGCACCATCGTCATCGCGCCAATGTCGAGCGCGTGCGTACCGATCCCCAGAAGGTGATTCAGGATCCGCGTGATCTCGTCGAACATCACACGGATGTACTGCGCACGAATTGGCACCTCGATTCCGAGCAGCCGCTCAATCGCCATGCAATACGCATGTTCGTTGCACATCATGGACACGTAATCGAGACGGTCCATGTATGGCACGGACTGGATCCACGTTCGGGTCTCGGCAAGCTTCTCGGTTCCCCGGTGCAGCAGCCCGATATGCGGGTCCGCCCGTTCGACGACTTCGCCGTCGAGTTCAAGAACCAGACGCAGCACGCCGTGCGCAGACGGGTGTTGAGGTCCGAAGTTGATCGTGTAATTGCGAATCTCAGCCATGGCCGACATCCCCGTAATTCTCTTCGCGCACGATGCGCGGCGTGTTTTCGCGCGGCTCGATCGTCACTGGCTGATACACAACCCGCCCCTGTTCTGCGTCATAGCGCATCTCGACGTACCCGGTGACCGGAAAATCCTTGCGGAACGGATGCCCGACAAAGCCATAGTCGGTCAAAATCCGCCGCAGATCGGGGTGACCCGAGAACATAATCCCGTAAAGATCGAAGGTCTCGCGCTCGTACCAGTTTGCACTCGGCCAGACACCCACGACCGACTCCAGAACCGGGAAATCATCGTTGTCAGCAAAGACCTTCAGACGCAGACGCCAGTTCTTCGCAACCGAAAGGAGATGGACGGCAATCGCGAAGCGCTTTCCGCTCCATGCACCATTCCCATAAGCCGAATAATCGAGACCCGACACATCGATCAATTCTTCGAAGCAGAGCTCTGCGTGATCACGCAAGCACTGGGCCACACCGAGATAATCTTCCGGCGCAACGTCGATAGTCACCTCACCACGATCGACGACAATCGACCGCAACTTGTCACCCAGGACCTCTTGCAGGACCTGGCTCAGACGCTCAAGCTTGGGACTCATAGATGAACCATCCGTCAGCGCGCGATGGTATTCGTGCGCTTGATCTTGTTTTGGAGCTGAATGATGCCGTAGAGCAGCGCTTCAGCCGTCGGCGGACAACCCGGGACATACACATCCACAGGCACAATGCGATCACAACCGCGCACGACCGAGTAGGAGTAGTGATAGTAGCCGCCACCGTTAGCACAAGAGCCCATGGAAATCACCCAGCGCGGCTCCGCCATCTGCTCGTAAACCTTGCGCAGCGCGGGCGCCATCTTGTTGCAGAGAGTCCCCGCAACAATCATCAGGTCAGACTGGCGCGGACTTGGCCGAAACACCACGCCAAAGCGGTCCAGGTCGTAACGAGAACAACCCGCATGGATCATCTCGACTGCACAGCAGGCCAGACCGAAAGTCATCGGCCAGAGCGACCCCGTGCGAGTCCAGTTGATTACCGCATCAAGCGAAGTGGTTACAAACCCTTCGCGAAAGACGCCCTCAATACTCATGCATCACTCCCAGTCGAGTGCACCGTTTTTCCACTCGACGACATAACCGATGACCAGCACGGCAATGAAGACCATAACCGAGCCGAATACGAACCACGCGACCTGACCTGCCGCAATGAATTCCTGGAACACCGTCGCCCACGGAAAGAGGAAGGCGATTTCGAGATCGAAAAGGATGAAAAGAATCGCGATGAGGTAGTAGCGCACATCGAACTTCATGCGCGCATCTTCGAAGGCCTCGAAGCCACACTCATACGGAGACAGTTTCTCGCTGCCAGGGCGATAGGGCGCAACGAGACGCCCCAGAATGACGGGAACAAGGCCAAAACCAAGCCCCACGAGGATGAACATCAGAACAGGAAAGTAGTTTTCCAGCATTGCGTGACACCCCGTCTTAAATACAGATTGTTTTAGTTTTTTTAATTAACCCACTGCATGAAAACGCCCGCTTTCGCGGGCGATTCAGTGTTCTGGTGCCGACGGTGAGACTCGAACTCACACGGCTTTCGCCACCACCCCCTCAAGATGGCGTGTCTACCAATTTCACCACGTCGGCACGTTCGTTACAGCGCGAAATTATACGACCTTTCCCGTATCCCGCAAAGCCCCAAGGGGAACTTATTTGGGAATCGACTGGGCCTTTGAATCGTCCGCCATGCCTGCCGGAGCCCCCTCGCCAGCTGGCGCCGTCACGGCAGCGTCCTGCATGACACTGGCAGGCTTGACCGCCGTACCGTTACTCAAATAGCTCAGGCCGAGACTAGTCAGGAAAAATACGGCAGCGAGCACGCCCGTCGTGCGACTGAGGAAATTTGCCGAACCGGAGGCACCGAACACACTCCCCGATGCACCACTTCCGAATGCCGCACCTGCGTCCGCCCCCTTGCCATGCTGCATGAGAACCAGAGCAATGATGCCGAGTCCCACCAGCACATGAACGGTCAAGACAATAGAAAATAAGTAATTGCTCATAATATGACCTTGTTTTGAATCTCAACTGCCCTGCACGACCGTTGCCGCTCGACAGATTTCAAGAAAGGACTGCGCGTCGAGCGAAGCCCCACCGATCAAGCCACCATCCGCATCCGGCAGGCCGAACAACCCGCCTGCCGTTTCGGGTTTCACGCTACCGCCATACAGGACTTGACTGCGCTCGGGCGCGGAAACATGGCGCCCCAGCCAACGCCTGACGAACCGGAGCACCGCCTGCACCTGCTCGACCGTCGCTGCACGTCCGGTACCGATCGCCCATACAGGCTCGTATGCGAGCACGATACGCTGCAGCGCCTCGGGCGACAGCGTGACCGCGAGGGCATCGAGTTGCCGGTGGAGCACCTGCTCCGTTACGCCGGACTCGCGTTCGGCCAGCGTCTCGCCGATGCAGACGATGGGTACAAGCCCACCTTCGAGCACCACATCCGCCTTGCGGGCAATCAACACGTCAGATTCGCCGTGCAGCGCCCGTCGCTCGGAATGGCCGACAATGACAAATCGCACGCCGAAGTCGCCGAGCATGGTGATGCTGACATCGCCTGTGTAGGCGCCGTCGGCGAATTCGCTCACATCCTGGGCGCCGAGCGCGACATCACTGCCACGGAGGATTTCACCAACCTGCGAGAGGTACGGAAACGGCGGACACACCGCGCAGTCCATGCCCGCGGGCATGGCACCCAGCAACTGGTCCAACAGAGCACTATTGCGCGCACGATCGCCATTCATCTTCCAGTTACCGACGACTAGCTTTCGTTTCATGCACTGCGCCCCAGCCAAATTTTTGGATTGTATCTGCAGCCCTTCGCTAGGTAAAGGAAGCGGGCCGGACAAAGACTGAGAGGGGCACTGTAACAGCGCCCCTCCCTTCTGCAAGCAAGTCTCGGAGAATGTCAGCGCGCCATCCGCCACCATCCACAGGACGCGCCGGGAGCCAGCCTACGCGACCCCATACGGCTCAACCGAAGCGTCCGGTGATGTAGTCTTCGGTTTCCTTGCGCTTCGGATTGACGAAAATCTGGTTCGTTTCGCCAAACTCCATCAGTTCGCCGAGATACATGTAAGCGGTGTAATCGGAGACACGGGCCGCCTGCTGCATGTTGTGAGTGACGATGAGGATAGTGACCTTGTCACGCAGTTCGTGGATCAACTCCTCGATGCTCGCCGTGGCGATGGGATCGAGCGCAGATGTCGGCTCGTCGAAAAGCAGCACTTCCGGCCGAGTGGCGAGGCAGCGCGCAATGCACAACCGTTGCTGCTGGCCCCCAGACAAGGCGGTGGCGGGGTCGTGCAAACGGTGCTCGACTTCCGACCAGAGGGCTGCGCCTCTCAGAGCCTCACGGACACTGTCGTCAATCACGGAACGATTGCGCTCGCCCCGGATGCGCAGGCCGTAGGCGACGTTCTCGTAGATCGACTTCGGAAACGGGTTGGGTTTCTGGAACACCATGCCGATGCGCATGCGCACTTCGATGGGATCGACGGCCGGATCGAGCAGGTTGGTATTGTCCGGGTGCAGCCGGATCGTGCCCTCGTAGCGATTCCCCGGATAAAGGTCATGCATGCGATTGAACGTCCGCAAGAGGGTGGACTTGCCGCATCCGGACGGACCGATCAATGCCGTCACGCGCTTCTCGTGCACCGGCATGGAGATCGACTTGAGCGCCTTGAAGTCACCGTAATAGAAACTGAAGCTTTCCACGGACGCCTTCACGGGGACCCCGCTGCCAATCCTCGCAGCCACGTCGGAAGGGTTGGGATTGCGCGCCTCAACCGAGACACCGCCGGCATGCGCCGCGGAGTCCGCAGCGGCTTGTTCGCTCATTCGCATCGTAGCAACGCTTACCATTTGATGTCCTTGCGCACGTGGTAACGAATCCAGATAGAGACGGCGTTCATTGCCAGCGTCATCAGGACGAGGATAAAACCGGCTGCCGCAGCGTTTTGCTGGAAAGCCTCTTCCGGACGCGAGGTCCAGTTGAACATCTGGATCGGCATCACCGTGAAACCCGACTTGAGCCACTCGAAGTTCAGCCAAGGGAACTCCGGTCCGATAGGCGACTCGGGGAGGAACGCGATGAAGGTGAGTGCTCCGATAGTGATGATCGGGGCCGTCTCGCCAATCGCCCGCGACATGCCGATGATGACGCCCGTCATGATGCCTGGCAGCGAATAGGGAACGATGTGGTCGCGGGTCACCTGCCAGCGCGTCGCGCCCAATCCGTAAGCAGCCTCGCGGATATGCAAGGGAATAGAGCGGATTGATTCGCGCGTCGCGACGATGACCACGGGGAGGATGAGCAGCCCGAGCGTCAGTCCGGCCGAGAGGATGCTCTGCCCGAATCCGAAGGTGTATACGAACACGCCGAGCGCCAGCAGACCATAGACGATCGACGGCACGCCGGCGAGGTTGGTCACATTAATCTCGATAACGTCGGTGAACAGGTTCTTCGGCGCATATTCTTCAAGGTAGATCCCCGCGGCTACGCCCAACGGAACGGCCGAGACCGCCGTGACGAGCATCACGAGCAGCGAGCCGACCCACGCTGACAGGATGCCTGCCTGTCCGGCACGGCGCGACGGGAAGTTGGTGAAGAAGTCCGGAGAGATGCGCTCCCAGCCGGCGACGGCCATCTGCGCAAACAGCGCAACGAAGGTCAGCACGCCCACCAGCAACGCAAGGAAGCCTGCAACCGCGAACAGCAGCTCAAGGCGCTTGTTGCGTCGGATAATCTTCCTGATCAGGGGAATGTCTTCTGCTTTCATGCCGTTCTTCTTAATATGCTTCGCGGAATCGACGGCGCACGACGTGCCCGACGAGATTCAGTGCGAGCGTCATGAGCATCAAGCTCAGGCCGGCCGCGAAGATCGACTGGTAGCCAATCGAGCCGTGCGGGAGATCCCCGAGTGCGACCTGGACGATGTAGGCGGAAATCGTCTGGGCCGGCTCGAGCGGATTGACGGTGAAGTTGGGCTGCATGCCCGCGGCGACCGCCACGATCATGGTCTCGCCCACTGCGCGCGAAATCCCCAGGATGTAAGCCGACAGGATGCCCGACAAGGCTGCCGGAAAGACCACCCGAAATGCGGTCTGCAGCCGGGTTGCCCCCATCGCGTAAGAGCCTTCGCGCATGCTCATCGGAACCGCGCGCATGGCATCCTCGGCAAGCGAGCTGACGTACGGAATGATGGCGATACCCATGACGATACCGGCGCCGAGCATGTTGAACCCCGACAGATCCGGCATGATCAGCTGGAGCAGCGGGATGACGACCATGAGGGCAAAGTACCCATACACGATGGTGGGAATGCCACCGAGCAGTTCGAGGAAGGGCTTCACGATCTCACGCACCGTCGGGCGGGCGAATTCGGAGAGGTAGATCGCAATCGTCGTTCCCAGGGGAATCGCAACGAGAAGCGCGACGAGCGACGTCGTCAGCGTGCCCGCAAGCAAGGGCAGAATCCCGTAGCGGGGCTCGGCGAACAGCGGAGTCCACATGGTGTCGGTAAGGAAGGACCAGATCGACACGGTGCCGAAGAAATTCACCGACTCGCTGACGAGCACCCAGATGATGCCGATGGTCGTCAGAACAGAGACGCACGCAGCCCCCAGGAGCAGGAGCTCTATGACGCGCTCCTTGAAGTTGCGCAGTGCCTTCTTCGCGAGCCGGTCGCTGACGGAAAGCGGACCGTAGGACGCGAGGGCGGCGGCACCGCCGGAATTGGTTTCTTGCATTGGACGCCTACGAACAACAAAGAGGCGCCCGGGCTAGACACCCGGGCACCGCATGCTTCGGACAAAATCAGAGCTTGGCTTCGCGAGCCAGGAGCGCATCGACCGTCACACCGACTTCAGCTGCGCCACCGAAAACAGTACCGAGCTTTTTCTTGTTGACGTGATCCAGGGCAATTTCGTACGCCTTGGCGGGAAGCGGAACGTACTTGACCTCGGTCGCGAGCGTGCTCGCATTCTTCAGATAGTAGGTGACGAAGTCACGGACCTCTGCCTTTTCGAGGGACTTTTCCGCTACGTAGATGAAGATCGGACGAGACAGGGGATTATACGAACCATCGAGCACGGTCGCGGCAGCCGGTTCGACCGGCTTGCCTTCCTTGTTGACGATAGGCACAGCCTTGAGCTTGCCCTGGTTCTCGGCGTAATAGGCATAACCGAAGTAACCGATCGCATTGACGTCGCGGGAGACGCCCTGGACCAGCACGTTGTCATCCTCGGACGCCGTATAGTCGCCGCGCGAGGCCTTCGCCTTGCCGACGACCGCCTCGGTGAAGTAATCGAAGGTCCCCGAGTCGGACCCAGCACCGAACAGCTTGAGTGGCGCATCCGGAAAGGAGGGATCGATTTGCTTCCAGCTCTTGATGGTGCCCTGCGCACCCGGCTCCCACATCTTCTTCAGCTGCTCGACGGATAGCTGCTTGATGAATGTGTTCTTGGGATTCGCCACGATGGTCAGCGCATCAAAGGCGACCGGCAGCTCGACGTACTTGATCCCGGCTTGCGAGCAGGCCTCCATTTCCTTCTTCAGGATGGGGCGCGAGGCGTCGGCGATGTCGATCTCACCGCGGCAGAATTTCTTGAAACCACCACCGGTCCCGGAGATGCCGACCGTAACCTTCACGGCACCCTTCTTCGCGGACTGGAAGTCCTCGGCGACCGCCTCGGTGACCGGGAACACAGTGCTCGAACCGTCGATCTTGACCAGCGACTGCGCATGCGCAGCTTGCGCTCCCAGTACGAGGACGGCAGCTGCAAGAGCAGTCTGCTTGAAACCCGACATAGTGAATCTCCAGTGGATGAACCGAGTCATTGCCCGAACCGGATGCACCTGGCCAAGCCGGCACGACATGCCGACACCTCAGCCGGGCCGGTGCATTCCGAAGTGCGCACACTTTAGTTGCGACACATTTCAGGAATGTGACAGTTCATATACCGGGATTAATATTGCGCGACAGTGGCCTTCTCGACGCAGTCAGCGATCTCGCGTGCAAGCCCGTCGACCTCGGCACGATCCTGCCCTTCAACCATGACCCGAAGCAACGGCTCGGTCCCGGAAGGACGAAGAAGCACGCGACCACGGCTTCCCAGCCGCACTTCGGCGTCCCTAGCCGCCGCAGCGATACCGGCGTGCGCCTGCCAGTTGAATCCGGCCGGAAGCTTAACGTTGATCAATTTCTGCGGATAGAAAACGAGATCGGAACACGCCTCCGCCAGGCTCTTGCCCGTGAACTGCAGCGCTGCGAGGACCTGCAGGGCGGAGATGATGCCGTCTCCGGTGGTGTGGCGGTCGAGACAGATGATGTGCCCCGAGTTCTCCCCGCCGAGCTTCCAGCCCTTCTCCTGGAGCATTTCGAGCACGTAGCGGTCGCCAACCTTCGCCCGGGCAAACGGCACACCCAGCCTGCCGACGGCGTGCTCGAATCCGAGGTTACTCATGAGGGTGCCCACAACTCCATCCAGACGCCCCAGTGTCCGTTGCGCGGATGCGATCACGTAGAGCAGCTTGTCGCCATCGTAGAGCGCGCCGCTGGCGTCGACCATCATGAGTCGGTCACCGTCGCCGTCGAGCGCGATACCGAGATCCGCCTTGTTGGCCAAAACCGCGGCACGCAAGTGTTCCGGCGAGGTGGCGCCGCAGCACTCGTTGATGTTGAGCCCGTTGGGGTCGACACCCACCGAAACCACTTCGGCGCCAAGTTCGTGAAAGACGCTGGGCGCGATGTGGTAAGCCGCTCCATTGGCACAGTCGAGGACGATCCTCAGTTTGCGCAGATCGAGCTCGTTCGGGAAGGTGCTCTTGCAGAATTCGATGTACCTACCCGCAGCGTCGTCAATGCGCCTCGCCTTGCCGAGCTTGGCCGACTCCGCACAGCCCATCGGCTGATCGACGCGCGCCTCGATCTCCATCTCGACGGCGTCGGCCAGCTTGTTTCCGTCAGCCGAGAAAAACTTGATCCCGTTGTCGTAATAGGGGTTGTGCGACGCAGAAATCACCACTCCGGCCTGCAGGCGCAGGGCGCGCGTGAGGTAGGCCACGGCGGGGGTCGGAACAGGGCCTGCGAGCAACACGTCGACTCCCGCAGCAGCAAAGCCCGCCTCCAGCGCGGCCTCGAGCATGTAGCCGGAAATCCGCGTGTCCTTGCCGATCAGCACGGCCGGACGGTCGCCCCGCGGCAGCTGCTCGCGCCCGACCAAGGTTACGCCCGCGGCGTAACCGAGTCGCATGACGAAATCAGGGGTTATCGCGGACTCGCCGACCTTGCCACGAACTCCGTCGGTCCCGAAATATTTGCGCGCCATGACTGCTTCCGATCAGAAAAGGCGAATTATCGCATCCCGGGCGGCCACGGCGACACCCACCGATCAGGATGCGCCGAACTGCACCGCCTCCCACACCGCGACAGCGTCGCGCGTCGCAGCAACGTCGTGAACGCGGACGATGCGCGCACCGCGTTCGATGGCGACCAGGGCGGCGGCGACGCTTGCAGTGGTCCGCTCGTCAACGCCGCGCCCGGTAATCGCGCCCAGCATCGATTTGCGCGACACGCCTATCAGCAGCGGATATCCCGTCTCGAGGAAGTGATCGAGTGCGCGCATAAGGGCGAGATTATGCTCGAGCGTCTTGCCGAAGCCGAAACCCGGATCGAGCAGGATGCGCGCCTTGGCGACGCCCTGCACCTCGAGGGCATGCACTTGTCTGAGCAGGAAATCGACGACCTCCCCTACGACGTCGTCGTAGCGAGGAGCCGCCTGCATGCTGCGCGGTTCGCCCTGCATGTGCATGACACACAAGGCTGCATCGGAGTCGCGGACCGCCTCAATTGCCCCGGGGGCGCGGAATCCGTTGATGTCGTTGATCAGGCTTCCACCCGCGGCCAGTGAGGCGCGCATGACCGCGGGCTTAACGGTATCGATCGAGACAGGAACGGGCCAACCGGCCAGGCGCTCGACCAGCGGGATGACCCGGTCGAGTTCCTCCTGTTCGGAGACAGAATCTGAACCCGGCCGGGTCGACTCGCCCCCGATGTCCAGAATATGCGCACCGGCCGCGACAGCACTCTCACAGCGTCTCAGGGCGGCATCGAGGTCGTGCCCCAGGCCGTCGCCGCTGAACGAATCCGGCGTCGTGTTGATGATGGCCATGATGCGCGGGCGCTCGAGATCGAGATCGAACCGTCCACACTTGAGAACCGCCATTTCCTTCTCCTGAAAACGAAACGGGCCGACTCTTGTCGGCCCGATTCGGTTCGTTTCAATCGCCGATCGGATCAGGCTACAGGCGCTGCCGCCGTCGGTGCGGCACCGGGTGCATCATCGTCGCGCGAGCGCCGGATCGACTGTGAAGTCGGCTTCGGTGCTCGGGGAGCCTGCCCTTCCATAATGTCGTTGATCTGGTCGGCATCCAGCGTTTCCCACTCGAGGAGCGCCTTGGTCATCGCCTCGATCTTGTCGCTGTTCTCCTCGATCAGGCGGCGTGCGAGTGCGTACTGCTGATCGATGATGCGACGAATCTCCGCATCCACCTTCTGCATCGTGGCTTCCGAGACGTTGCGGTGTGTCGTCACCTGCCGCCCCAGGAAGATTTCGCCTTCTTCCTCGCCATACACCATCGGCCCGAGGTTGTCGGACATGCCCCACTGGGTCACCATCCGCCGCGCCAGATCGGTGGCACGCTGGAAGTCGTTGGAAGCCCCGGTGGTCATCTGCTTCATGAAGATCTCTTCACAGATACGGCCACCGAACAGCACGGCAATCATCTGCAGGAGCCGTTCGCGATCCTGGCTGTAACGATCGGACTCGGGCAACTGCATTGTCACACCCAGTGCGCGGCCGCGCGGAATGATCGTGACCTTGTGCACCGGGTCAGTCTTGTCGAGCAGCTTGGCGACAACCGCATGACCCGACTCGTGGTACGCCGTGTTGCGACGCTCTTCCTCCGGCATGACCATGGAGCGGCGCTCGGAGCCCATCATGATCTTGTCCTTGGCGCGCTCGAAATCCTCCATGTCCACCAGGCGCTTGTTGCCGCGGGCGGCGAACAGGGCCGCCTCATTGACCAGGTTCGCGAGGTCGGCGCCGGAGAAACCGGGGGTACCGCGGGCGAGCACGACTGGTTCGACATCCGGCGCGATCGGAACCTTGCGCATGTGCACCTTGAGGATCTGTTCGCGACCGCGGATATCGGGCAGCGGCACGACGACCTGGCGGTCGAAGCGCCCCGGACGAAGAAGCGCCGGGTCGAGCACGTCGGGGCGGTTGGTGGCGGCGATCACGATCACACCGGTCTGCCCCTCGAAACCGTCCATCTCGACCAACAACTGGTTGAGCGTCTGCTCGCGCTCGTCGTTGCCGCCGCCCATGCCGGCACCACGCTGGCGACCGACCGCATCGATCTCGTCGATGAAGATGATGCACGGGGCGTGCTTCTTGGCCTGCTCGAACATGTCGCGAACGCGCGCCGCACCGACGCCGACGAACATCTCCACGAAGTCCGAACCGGAAATCGAGAAGAACGGCACCTTCGCCTCACCGGCGATGGCCTTCGCGAGCAGCGTCTTGCCGGTACCCGGGGAGCCGACCATCAGCACGCCTTTGGGAATGTGACCACCCAGTTTCTGGAACTTGGACGGATCGCGCAGGAAATCGACGAGTTCGGCCACCTCTTCCTTGGCCTCGTCGCAACCGGCGACGTCGGCGAAACTCAGCGAGTTCGCCGACTCGTCAAGCATGCGCGCCTTGGATTTGCCGAATGAGAAGGCTCCGCCGCGCCCGCCGCCCTGCATCTGACGCATGAAGAACACCCATACGCCGATGAGCAGGAGCATCGGGAACCAGGACACGAAGATGCTCATCAGGAAGGATTGTTCCTCCTCGGGCTTCGTCGCATTGACGGCCACGCCCGCGCGGATCAGATCGGACACCATCCAGATGTCCTGCACGCCGGGGGTGTAGACCGTTATCTGGCGCCCCTCCTGCGTGGTCGCGCGCACGAGCCGACCATCGACCGTCGCCTTCGCGATGCGTCCGGCCTTCGCCTCCTCGAGGAACTGGGAGTATTCCATCGTGTTGGTCGAGACCTGGCGCGAATTGAACTGGTTGAACACCGTCATCAGCACGACGCCGATGACCATCCAGATCGCGAGATTCTTGAAGAGATTATTCAACTTCTTTCCTTATGTGCCCGTAGGGGGGGCAGCGAAACATTGACCCATTCTAGTGGCGAACGTTCCGCTGCGTAAACCAATGGCCACGATCAAGACAGCCAATCGGCACCGTAGGCCCCACTCAGTCCGCCTTGCGCTTCAATCCGAGGAGATAAACCTCTGCACTGCGGTCACGCGAGGCCTTCGGCTTGCGCACCTGGAGCGTTGCGAAATGGCGCTGGATCTCGCTGCGGAACTCCATGAAGCCGGCGCCCTGAAACACCTTGATGAGAAAGTTGCCGCCGGGCTTCAGGTGCCGCGCCGCGAAATCAAGCGCAAGTTCGCCGAGATGGATCGAGCGCGCCTGATCCACGGTGTCGATACCCGACATATTGGGGGCCATGTCGGAAAGTACAAGGTCGACGGGCTCACCCGCGAGTCGGCTTTCGAGGTCGGCCAGCACGATATCTTCCTGAAAGTCGCCCTGGATGAACTCCATGCCCGGCAGGGGCTCGACAGGAAGAAGGTCTAGCGCGAACACGCGCCCGCCCCTGCCTACGCGCTGCAAGGCGACCTGCGTCCACGACCCCGGAGCCGCACCAAGATCGACAACGATCATGCCGGGACGCAGCAGGTGGTCCTTGTCGTCGATCTCCATCAGCTTGTATGCGGCACGCGAACGGTAGCCTTCGCTCTTGGCACGCTGCACGTAAGCGTCGTTCACATGCTCGTGCATCCATGCCTTGCTGGTCTTGGTCCTAGTCATGGGAGTAGAATCCATGCCCCTGAAAGATTTGAGAAAACGATGATCGACCTATCCCCTGCCCGTCGCCGCGAATTGCGGGCCGCGGCCCATCATCTGAACCCCGTCGTCAGCGTCGCCGGCAACGGGCTCACGGCCACCGTCCTGGGCGAGATCGACCGTTCCCTGCAAGCACACGAGCTTATCAAGATCAAGGTTCACGGTATCGAGCGCTCCGACCGCGACGCACTGATGCAGGCGATCTGCACGGAGCTCGACGCCGCGCCCGTCCAGCACATCGGGACGATCCTCGTCGTGTGGCGGGAACGTCGCGAAGAACAAGCCACCACCGCGCCGAGGGTTGCCTCGGCGGGCAACGCGCCGGGAGCGGCGAAAGCAAAGTCCGCCCGTGCTTTCGCCGCGGCTGCGCGGCGCACGGCACTGATCAAGGCCGCCGCCGACAAGAAGCGGCTGGCGGAAAAGCGCACCAGAAAGGTCGTTCGCAAGACGGGGCCGCTCGGCGGCAGGTAATGCAGGATTGCTGCGGGGCAAATGCAGCCCCGCAGCCGGGTCGCAAAACGGGCCGGGGACTGCACCCCCGGCCCGTTTGCATTCAGATGTAGAGCACTTCGATAATCTCGTACTCACGCACGCCGCCCGGCGCCTGAACTTCTGCGATATCGCCGGCGTACTTGCCGATCAGCGCGCGGGCGATCGGCGAACTGATGGAGATCTTATTCTCCTTGACGTCGGCTTCATCGTCCCCAACGATCTGATAGATGACCGTCTGCCCGGACTCCATGTCCTCGAGGTTGACGGTGGCACCGAACACACACCGCCCGTCGGCATCGAGAAGGCGCGGATCGATGATCTGCGCGTTCGCAATCTTTCCCTCGACTTCTTTGATCCGACCCTCGATGAAGCCCTGACGCTCCTTCGCGGCATCGTATTCCGCGTTTTCGGAGAGATCGCCATGCGAGCGCGCTTCCGCGATGGCAGCGATCACGTTCGGACGATCGACGGTCTTGAGGCGGTGCAGTTCGGTGCGGAGTTTCTCCGCACCGTTCACGGTAAGGGGTGTCTTGTTCATGATTGCTTGTTCAGTTCCGCGTGCAGGGACTGCAGGCCATAGACCTCGAGTCCTTCGAGATGGCGCATGCCCATGCAGGCGGCACGCGCACCCTCGATGGTCGTGAACACCGTGAGCTTGGCTGCCAGCGCGCTCGTGCGAATGGAGCGCGAGTCGACGATCGCCTGGCGCTTTTCCTCGACGGTGTTGATGACCATGCTGATTTCGTTGTTCTTGATCATGTCCACGACGTGCGGACGACCTTCGGTAACCTTGTTGACGACATTCACGGGAATGCCCGCCGCCTCGATCGCCGAAGCCGTTCCACGCGTGGCGACGACACGGAAATCGAGTTCGTGCAGTTCACGGGCGACTTCGACCGCGGCGCCGCGATCGGTCGGCTTGACGCTGATGAAGGCCGTGCCCGACTGCGGCAGGCGAACGCCTGCGGCAAGCTGGGACTTCACGAATGCTTCCGCGAAACTGCGACCGACGCCCATGACCTCGCCAGTGGACTTCATCTCGGGCCCGAGGATGGTGTCGACGCCCGGGAACTTGACGAACGGGAACACCGCCTCCTTCACGGAGTAGTATGGCGGAACGATTTCACCCGTGACGCCCTGGCTGGCCAGACTCTGGCCCGCCATGCAGCGCGCGGCGATCTTCGCGAGCTGCAGCCCGCAGGCCTTGGAGACGAAGGGCACTGTGCGCGACGCACGCGGGTTCACTTCGAGGACGTAGACGGTCGCATCGTCGCCTTCGCCCTGAATGGCGAACTGCACGTTCATGAGACCACAGACGTTGAGCGCACGCGCCATCGCTTCGGTCTGGCGGCGGAGCTCATCCTGCAGCCGGGCGGACAGCGTGTACGGGGGGAGCGAGCACGCCGAGTCGCCGGAGTGAACGCCGGCCTGCTCGATGTGCTCCATGATGCCGCCAATGATGACCTGCTGTCCGTCCGACAGCGCATCGACGTCGACCTCGGTGGCATCGTTGAGGAAGCGATCGAGCAGCACCGGCGACTCGTTCGACACCTTCACGGCCTCGCGCATGTAGCGCTCGAGGTCCTTCTGCTCATGGACGATTTCCATTGCGCGACCGCCGAGCACATAGCTTGGGCGGACGACGAGCGGATAGCCGATCTCCGCGGCCAGCCGCACGGCTGCCTCGGGCGTGCGGGCGGTCCGGTTTGGCGGCTGCTTGAGGCCGAGGTCGTTGAGCAGCTTCTGGAAGCGCTCGCGGTCTTCGGCCGCGTCGATCATGTCCGGGCTCGTGCCAATGATGGGCACGCCGTTCTCTTCCAGCGCCCGAGCACGCTTGAGCGGGGTCTGGCCGCCGAACTGGACGATGACGCCAACGGGCTTCTCGATATGCACGATCTCAAGGATGTCCTCGAGCGTGATCGGCTCGAAATACAGGCGATCGGACGTATCGTAGTCGGTCGACACGGTCTCCGGGTTGCAGTTGACCATGATGGTCTCGTAGCCGTCTTCGCGCAGGGCGAGCGCAGCGTGGACGCAGCAATAGTCGAACTCGATACCCTGGCCGATGCGATTCGGGCCGCCGCCGAGCACCATGATCTTCTTCTTGTCGGTCGGGCGTGCCTCGCACTCTTCCTCGTAGGACGAGTACATGTAGGCGGTGGAGGTGGCAAACTCGGCCGCGCAAGTGTCGACACGCTTGAACACCGGCCTCACGCCGCTGGCATGGCGGTGCAGGCGGACGGCCGTTTCATCGACGCCGAGCAGTTTGGCGATGCGCCGATCGGAGAAGCCCTTGCGCTTGAGTTCGCGCAGCTCGGGGGCCTGGATCGCCTTCAGCGAGCGGCCGGTGATGGCCTTCTCGGTGAGGACGATGTCCTCGATCTGGGCGAGGAACCAGGGATCGATCTTGGTCAGGTTGAACACCTGCTCCTGGGTGTAGCCCTCGCGGAAGGCCTGACCCACGTACCAGATGCGCTGGGCGCCGGGGTTGGCGAGTTCGTGCTCGAGGTCGGCACGGTCGGTCTCGACTTCATCGAGGCCGTAGACCCCCACTTCCAACCCGCGCAGAGCCTTCTGGAACGATTCCTGGAAGGTGCGACCCATCGCCATGACCTCGCCTACCGACTTCATCTGGGTGGTGAGGCGATCGTTCGCCTGCGGGAACTTCTCGAAGGCGAAACGCGGGATCTTGGTAACGACGTAGTCGATCGAGGGCTCGAACGAGGCCGGCGTGGCGCCGCCGGTGATGTCGTTCTTGAGCTCGTCGAGCGTGTAGCCGACGGCGAGCTTGGCCGCGACCTTGGCGATCGGGAAACCGGTGGCCTTCGACGCGAGCGCCGACGAACGCGACACGCGCGGGTTCATCTCGATGACGATCATGCGACCGTCCTTCGGATTGATTGCGAACTGCACGTTGGAACCGCCGGTATCGACGCCGATCTCGCGCAGCACTGCGATCGAGGCGTTGCGCAGGATCTGGTATTCCTTGTCGGTGAGCGTCTGCGCCGGCGCGACGGTGATGGAGTCGCCGGTATGCACGCCCATCGGATCGAGGTTTTCGATCGAGCAGATGATGATGCAGTTGTCCGCGCGGTCGCGGACGACTTCCATCTCGTACTCTTTCCAGCCGAGGAGCGACTCCTCGATCAGCAACTCGTTGGTCGGGCTCGCCTCGAGGCCGCGCTTGCAGATCTCCTGGAACTCTTCCATGTTGTAGGCGATGCCGCCGCCCGTGCCGCCCAGCGTGAAGCTCGGACGGATGATCGCAGGGAAGCCGATACCGCCCTGCACCTGCAGCGCCTCTTCCATGCTATGGGCGATGCCGGAGCGAGCCGAACCGAGACCGATCTTGGTCATCGCGTCCTTGAACTTCAGGCGATCTTCGGCCTTGTCGATCGCCTCACGCGAGGCACCGATCAGCTCGACGTCATATTTATCCAGCACGCCATGCTTGGCGAGATCGAGCGCGCAGTTGAGCGCAGTCTGTCCCCCCATGGTGGGAAGCAATGCGTCGGGGCGCTCCTTTTCGATGATGCGCTCGACGACCTGCCAAGTGATCGGTTCGATGTAGGTGACATCGGCCGTACCCGGATCGGTCATGATCGTTGCCGGGTTCGAGTTTACGAGGATGACCTTGTAGCCTTCCTCGCGCAGCGCCTTGCAGGCCTGGGCGCCGGAATAGTCGAATTCGCACGCCTGGCCGATGATGATCGGGCCGGCGCCGATGATGAGAATGCTTTGGATGTCTGTGCGCTTAGGCATTGCCTAACCTCGGTCTTGCGTTGAAGAGCGGCAGCGCTGGCTGCCGCTTGCGAATCATTTGCGCGCTTCGAGCAGCTTGATGAAGCGGTCGAACAGGTAGGCGACGTCGTGCGGACCCGGGCTCGCCTCGGGGTGCCCCTGGAAGCAGAAGGCGGGCACGTCGGTGCGCTCCATGCCCTGCAGACTGCCGTCGAACAGGGAAACATGGGTCGGACGCAGGTTCGCCGGCAGAGTGTCGGCATCGACCGCGAAGCCGTGATTCTGGCTGGTGATGAGCACCTGTCCGGTGTCGAGATCCTTGACCGGGTGGTTCGCACCGTGATGGCCGAACTTCATCTTCACGGTCTTCGCCCCCGACGCAAGCGCCATCAGTTGAAGGCCGAGGCAGATGCCGAAGGTCGGGATGCCACGAGCGAGGAACTCGCGAATCGCGGCGATCGCGTAGTCGCAGGGCTCGGGGTCGCCGGGACCGTTCGACAGGAAGATCCCGTCCGGATTGAGCGCGAGCACGTCCGCTGCGGAAGTCTGCGCGGGCACGACGGTGAGCCTGCAGCCGCGGCTCGCCAGCATGCGCAGGATGTTGCGCTTGACGCCGAAATCATAGGCGACGACGTGGAAGCGGGCCTTCGGGTCGTTCTGATAACCCGAGCCGAGCACCCATTCGCCTTCACTCCATTCGAAGGCACGATCTGCACTCACGACCTTTGCGAGATCCATGCCGGCAAGCCCCGGGAAGGCGCGCGCCTGGGCGATCGCGGCTTCCGCATTGAGCGGCGCTCCGTCGGCCGCGGTGACGATGCAGCCAGCCTGGGCCCCCTTCTCGCGCAGCACGCGCGTCAGCTTGCGGGTATCGACGCCGGCGATGGCGACCACGTTCTCGGCCTTGAGATAGGCATCGAGGGTCTGACCCATGCGAAAGTTGGACGGAAGAATGGGAAGATCGCGGATGACGAGGCCGGCCGCATGCACACGCCCGGACTCCACGTCCTCGCGGTTCACGCCGGTATTCCCGATGTGCGGATAAGTCAGCGTTACGATCTGGCGGCAGTAGCTCGGGTCGGTGAGGATTTCCTGATAACCGGACATCGAGGTGTTGAACATCACCTCACCAACCGTGCTGCCGGCCGCACCGATTCCCTTGCCGAAAAATACCGTCCCATCGGCGAGTGCTAGTAGGGCGGGCGGGGAAGCAGTCACGACAAACTCCTGAGTTCAGCCGAAAAGACAGGGACAGGCGCAGCCGGCCTGCCCGAACGTGAAAAAAACGGGACGAGCCGCTGGTCGGCCAATCCCGCTTGTCTAAACCGCTGAATTGTATCGTTTGGCGCCGCCCGAGGCAACGACGGCGAAGAACCGCCGCAACGGCTCAGCGCAGGCCGAGAACGTCCTGCATGTCGAACATACCGCTCTTGCGCCCCGCCAGGAAACGCGCCGCACGAACCGAACCCAGCGCGTAGGGCATGCGACTGCCGGACTTGTGCGTAATCTCGATGCGCTCGCCAATGCCTGCGAACAGGACAGTATGGTCGCCCACCACGTCTCCCCCACGGATCGTCGAAAACCCGATCGTCTCCGGCCTGCGCTCGCCCGTGACACCTTCGCGCCCGTAGATCGCACAGTCTTCGAGATTCCGCCCGAGCTCGCGCGCAACCACCTCGCCCATGCGCAGCGCGGTGCCGGAAGGCGCATCGACCTTGAAGCGGTGATGCGCCTCAATGACTTCCACGTCGTAACCTTCGTTGAGGATACGCGCAGCGACCTCAAGGAGCTTGAACACGGCATTCACGCCGACAGCCATGTTCGGCGCAAACACGACGGGAACATCCTTCGCTGCAGCGGCGATGACCTCCTTCTCTGCCGCGGAAAAACCTGTCGTGCCGATCACCATCGCCTTGCCAAGCTCGCGTGCGATGCCGAGATGGGCAAGGGTTCCCTCTGGGCGAGTGAAATCGATTACGCAATCGGCCGCTGCGATCGCCGCGCGCACGTCGTCGGTGATGATGACACCGCAGGCGCTGCCCACCAGTTCGCCCGCATCCCGACCGACAAAAGGAGCTCCGGCCCGGTCGAACGCCGCAGCAAGGACAACCTCGCAGTCGTTCAGCACGGCCTCGATCAGCATCCGCCCCATACGGCCGGATGCGCCTGCAACTGCAATACGCAAGGGATTCATTCGGTCAGATCCTGTGGACGATGCGAATAACGACGTCACTGCTTGCTTTCGGGCGGAATTTCGATCACACGCGACCGCTCGGTCTGCGCCGCAGCCGCTGCGCCGGACGCATCGCCCGACTGCACGTCGCCGGAAACCCGGTCAAGCTTGTCCCCGTCGAAGAAGACACTGAGGACGCGCTGCTGAGGCTCACCGCGACCGGGGCGGAAGATATAGACGTAATCCCAGCGATCGGCGTGAAAGACGTCGGTCACGAGCGGAGTGCCGAGAGCGAAACGCACCTGCTCTCGCGTCATACCCTTTTTGAGGCGCGCGACCATCTCCTGATCGACGTAATTGCCCTGCCGCACGTCGACGCGATGGGGATTCAAGCGATCTGTGAGCGAGGTAAAGGAACAACCGGCCACTAGGGCCGCGACGGCGACGACCGTCGGAAGAGTCAATACGCGCATGAGTGGAAATCTTGGTCGTTGGCGCCGAACGGCGTATTTTTTTCAGACAAAGGCGAAAAAATATATCATACGTAGCCAGCAGCCACGCGGCCGCGCGAACTGCAAGCCAACAGAGCGACCATGTCAGAAAACTCGCAAAACCTAAAAAATATAGGTCTCAAGGCCACCTACCCACGCCTGAAGATCCTTGATCTGTTCCAGACGTCGGACCTGAGGCACCTCACCGCCGAGGACGTGTATCGTCTGCTTATGGCGGAGGGGATGGACATCGGACTTGCCACCGTCTACCGCGTCCTGACGCAGTTCGAACAGGCGGGTCTGCTGGAACGGCACTATTTCGAATCGGGCAAGGCCGTCTTCGAGTTGAAGGAGAGCGGCCATCACGACCACCTCGTCTGCGTGCAGTGCGGCAAGGTGGAGGAATTTTTCGACGCGGAGATCGAGCGCCGGCAGAATCAGATCGCACAGGAGCGGGGTTTCGCAGTCCGCGAACATTCGCTGTACCTGTACGCCGATTGCCTCAGGAAGGACTGCCCGAATCGCAAGCTGTAAGGGCGCGGACGTCCCGAAGCACCCTCGACGACTAGAGCGCCGCGCTCAGCCCAAGCATTTCCGCGGCATGGCGGCGAGTGGTGTCGGTGATATTGACTCCCCCGAGCATTCGCGCAATCTCCTCGATCCGACCTTCGGCTTCGAGCGGCGTTACGGCACTCACGACCTCGTTTCCGCGGTTCGACTTGGCAATGTTCCATTGCCAGTCGGCGCATGCGGCGACCTGGGGAAGATGGGTGACGCACAGCACCTGTCGCTCCAGGCCCAGCCGGTGCAGGAGCTTCCCGACGATTTCGGCCACACCGCCGCCGATGCCGACATCGACTTCATCGAAGATGAGCGTCGGCGTCGCGGAATCGCGGCTCGTCATGACCTGGATCGCAAGACCAATGCGTGACAGCTCGCCCCCCGAGGCGACCTTTGCCAGGGAGCGCAAGGGCTGACTCGGGTTCGCAGCCACGCGGAACTCGACAGTCTCGACGCCATGCGCGGACGGCGCACATGGTTCCAGCGCCACGGCAAACTGACCGCCCGCCATCGCTAGCGCCTGCATCGCTTCACTTACCTCGCGCGAAAGGCGCTCGGCCGCCGGGCGACGCGCAAGCGAAAGGCGTGTGGCCGCCTGTTCGTACGCCGCTCTTGCCTGCGCTTCCTGCTCGGCAAGATGGACGGGGTCCGCCTGCGCGACCAGTTCGTCGAGCGTCCGTGTCCACTGGTCGAGCAAGTCGGGCAGGCCATCAGGCTCGACCCGATACTTGCGCGCAAGATCGGTCACGGCCTCGATGCGGCGCTCAATCTCGGCGAGCCGCTGCGGATCCAGGTCCAGGCGGTCGCGATAGCGACGCAGCGCATGCAGGGCCTCGTCTGCCTGGATCGCTGCACCGGAGAGCAGTTCGCGCACGTCCCCAAGCCCCGGATCGATGTCGGCCATCGCGTCGACACGCACGCAGATGTGTCGCAACAGGGAGGTGACGGCGACCTCGCCTTCGCCAAGCGTGGCAAGGGCCTCGTCCGCCCCCTCCATGAGACCCGCCGCATGAGCCAGGCGCGCGTGCTCCTGATTGATCTCGGACCACTCACCGGCATCGAACGCGAGGTTGCGCAGTTCATCGATCTGCCATGCGAGCAGGTCACGTTCGCGCTCGGAAGCCACCGAATCCTGCTCGGCCGCCCGGCGCAATTCGCTCAGCCGCTGCCAGTCGCGAAAGCGATCGGCAACCTCGCTGGCGAGGTGCGCGGCAGCGGCATGCGCATCGACCAACGCACGCTGTGCATCGCCTCTGAGCAGCGCATGATGCGCATGCTGCCCGTGGATGTCGGCGAGCCGGTCCCCCGCCTCGCGCAACTGTGCCTGCGTGACCGGCACGCCGTTGATCCAGGCTCGCGACCGCCCCCCCGCCTCCACAACGCGCCGCAGGATCGCCGTGCCCTCGTCGGCGGGCAGGTCCAGCTCGGCCAACCATTCCGAGAGGCTGCCGTCCGCGGGAAGATCGAATTCGGCGGCGATATCGGCCTTGTCGCGGCCGACACGCACCGCGCCCGCGTCGGCACGACCGCCCAAGGCAAGCCCAAGCGCATCGAGCAAAATGGACTTGCCCGCCCCGGTCTCGCCCGTAAGCGCTCCGAAACCCGCCAGAAAATCGAGTTCGAGGCGATCGACAATCACGAAATCACGGATGGTCAGGCGGCGGAGCATAGGCGTCGCTGAAAAAGGCTTAAGGAAGAAATGCGGTCAGGGCAGTCGCGGCGTTGCGCTCCAGTGGAGCTTTCCGCGCAGCATGGCGAAGTAACTGTAGCCTTCGGGGTGCAGAAAACGCACCACCTTGGGCGAACGCGTAATCCTGACGACGTCGCCGGCATGCGCATCGAAACGCGTCTGGCCGTCGAAATGGATACGGGCGTCGTGCGGCGAGAGCAACTCGATCGCGATCCGGCAGCTGTCCGGCAGGGTGATCGGCCGGGCGGTCAGGGCGTGCGGACACAGCGGCACGAGGGCGATGCCGCCGACCGTCGGATGCAGGATTGGGCCGTTGGCCGACAAGGCGTAGGCGGTGGATCCGGTCGGCGTGGTGATGATCATGCCGTCGGAACGCTGCGTATACACGTACTCGCCATCGATCGACAGATCGAACTCGATCATTCGGCCGAGATCGCCCTTGTTCACGACGACATCATTGAACGCGAGCGTGTGGAAAACCCGCTGACCGCCACGAACGACTTCGGCGTCGAGCATGGTCCGCGTCTCTTCCACATAGCGTCCGTCGAGGATCTCGGCGAGCTTGTTCAAGGCTTCCTTGCGCGGAATATCCGTCAGAAAGCCCAGCCTGCCCTGGTTGATGCCGACGAGGGGCACCGCATGTTCGGACAGGCGGCGAGCGGTATTCAGCATCGTGCCGTCGCCGCCGAGGACCACCGCAAGATCGGCCTGTGCGCCAATCTCGTCGTAGGTCACGGTGGCGAATTCGCCGACGAGCCCGATGGAACTTGCGGTACCCTGCTCGATCCATACAGCCACCCCCCTTTCACGCAGGAAACTGGCTATCGAGAGGACCGCGCCAGCGACATCCGGGCTCTGGTATTTGCCGATCAGGGCAATGGTATTGAAGCTCTGGCTCATGCCGCCGATTAAACCACAATCACCGAGAACCTTGGCAGAGGCGCCGGCACTTCCATAGAATCGGGGAAATTACCTCTTACCGTCATGAAATCGCTCGACCCGCGCTCCCAGATCCTGCTCAAGACCCTCATCGAACGCTACATCGTCGAAGGGCAGCCGGTGGGCTCGCGCGCCTTGTCGCGATACTCAGGTCTCGAGCTGTCGCCCGCCACGGTACGCAACGTGATGAGCGACCTCGAAGAGATGGGCTTCATCGCAAGCCCGCACACCTCGGCCGGCCGTATTCCGACGGCACTCGGGTACCGCTTCTTCGTCGACTCGCTGCTGACGGTGCAGCCCCTGGAGCAGGCGCAACTGCGCGAACTGAAAGGACAGTTGCAGCCCGACCAGCCTCAACGCCTGATCAGTTCTGCATCGCACCTGCTATCAGAACTGACCCAATTCGCCGGGGTCGTCATTTCGCCGCGTCGCGACCTGATCAAGATCCGCCAGATCGAGTTCATCAGCCTGTCGGAGAACCGCATCCTTCTCATCATCGTCACGACGGCAGGTGACGTGCAGAACCGCATCATCCATACCCGACGCTCGTACTCGCCGTCGGAACTGGTGGAAGCGGCCAACTATCTCACCGAACATTGCGCGGGACTGGGATTCGACGACATTCGCACCCGCATCCAGGCTGAGCTGAAGCAGCTGCGCAGCGACATGAGCGAGCTGATGAACGCGGCGGTCGAAACCGGCAGCGCCGCAGTCCAAGACGACAGCTCCCGATACGTGCTGTCGGGAGAAACCAATCTGCTCGACATCGAGGACCTGTCGTCGAACATGGCACGGCTGCGAGAGCTGTTCAAGCTGTTCGAGCAGAAGACGGGGCTCATCCAGCTCCTCGATCTGTCCAATCGCGCGCAAGGGGTTCAGATCTTCATCGGCGACGAATCGGGGCTGTCGCAGCTCGACGGCTGCAGCGTCGTAACGGCCGGCTACGAGGTCAATGGCCGCATTGTCGGGTCCGTCGGCGTGATCGGACCGACGCGCATGGCTTATGATCGCGTGATACCCATCGTCGACATCACGGCCCGCCTGCTCTCGAACGCGCTGTCGAACGCGAACTGAGCCGCGCGCAACAATCACACAAGGATCAGCATGGCCCGTTACTGGCCCGAACCCGCCTGGACGCATGGCACACCTGCACGCACCGGCGTCTTGCTCGTCAATCTGGGCTCACCCGCGGCCCCTACGACCGCAGCCGTTCGCCCATACCTGAAGCAATTCCTGTCCGACCCGCGAGTGGTCGAGATACCGGCGCCGGTATGGTGGCCGATCCTCAACGGCATCATCCTGAACACGCGCCCGCGGAAGTCGGCCGCGAAGTACGCGACGATCTGGATGGACGAAGGCTCACCGCTGACGGTGCATACGGAACGTCAGACGAAGCTGCTTGCGGGCTACCTCGGCCACTCGGGCATCACCGGGCTGCAGGTCGAGTGGGCAATGCGCTACGGTTCGCCATCCGTGCCCGAGATGCTCAACCGCATGAAGGCAGACGGCTGCGATCGCATCCTGATCGTGCCGATGTATCCCCAATATGCCGCAAGCACGACTGCGAGCGTGCTCGACGAAGTCGCGGATTGCCTTGCACACTGGCGCAACCAGCCCGAGATCCGCTACGTGCGCAATTTTCACGACCACCCTGGCTATATCGCGGCACTCGCCCAGAGCGTGCGCGACCACTGGATGAAGAACGGTGAAAGCGACAAGCTGGTGATGAGCTTCCATGGCATCCCGCGGCGATCGCTCGATCTCGGCGACCCCTATCATTGCGAATGCCATGTGACGGCGCGCCTTCTCGCGCGAGAGCTCGGGCTGGCGGATAGCCGCTGGCAGCTGACCTTCCAGTCGCGCTTCGGCAAGGCAGAATGGCTGAAGCCCTATACCCAGCCAACGCTCGAATCCCTAGCGCGCCAAGGCACGGCGCGGGTGGACGTGATGTGCCCGGGTTTTCCGGCAGACTGCCTGGAAACCCTGGAGGAAATCGCGATGGAATGCCGCCATGCGTTCCTTTCCTGCGGCGGGCAGGAATTCCATTACATACACTGCCTGAACGAACGTGACGACTGGATCACTGCGCTGCGGGACATCGTGCAGGACAACCTCGGCAACTGGCTGACCCGTCCTTCAGTCGAGCCGCAGGAACTCGCCGCCAGCGCTCAACGCGCACGCGTTGCCGGCGCCACGTGCTGACGACAAGTCCGCCACTCAAACTCGCCGCGCGTGCTCAGCTGAATGCCCCGGCCTGATGCTCATGCCAGCGGCCAGTGGCGACTTGAAGGTCGAGGGCCTTGCAGCCACGCAGGAGTCCGCGCGCGAACGTCTCCCGTCTTTTGCTTCCGAACTCAAGTTTTACCGAATTCTGCCGTAAAAACCTGCGGTTAAGTGGGTCGCAGGGGACCGTCATGAAGATTGCATCGGCAGACGTGCAGTTGCGGGCAGCGCATCTCTCCTTCAGTCGCCGCGAGGTTTCGGAGCGGCTCGAGATGTGGATCGGCGAGCGGCCCGCCGGCGCAGGGCGGAATAATGGCCTCGGCTCCGCAGCACGCACCCGTGCGCGACCGGAAGTAGAGATTTCCCGGGATGCCCGAGCGGCCCAGGAGGCCGAAGCTGCGGATAACGATTCCGCCGACGACGGCCTCGACCCGCGGTTCCGCTTCCTCAAGCACCTGGTCGAGGCACTGACGGGGCGGGCCATCCGCACACTGCAGCCGGAAGATTTCCGCGCCGACGAGGCTATGCCGTCACTCGTCGAGCCGCCGCCGGCGGCAGGCCGCCGAGGTGATACTCCAGGGCGAGCGGGATTCGGGATCGAGTATGACTTTCGCTCCGTGTCCGAGGAATACGAATTCACACGTTTCGAGGCTAAGGGAGTCGTAAGGACCGCCGACGGCCACGAAATTGACTTCGCCCTTCAACTCGAGATGGAACGTGCTTACACGGAAACTTCTAGCATTCAAGTCCGTCTTGGCGACGCACGCGTGAAGGATCCCCTGGTGCTGGATTTTGCCGGCACGTCGGCCCAGCTGTCGGACGTGCGCTTCTCCTTCGACCTGGACGCCGACGGACAGGCCGAGAACGTACCGATGCTTAGCGGCGGGCGTGGCTACCTTGCCATCGACCGCAATCGGAACGGGCGCATCGATGACGGCCGCGAGCTCTTCGGCCCGACCACCGGGGACGGATTCACGGAACTGGCAGGCCTCGACACCGACGGCAGCGGCTGGATTGATGAAGGCGACGCAAATTTCGGCGATCTGCGCGTCTGGATGCCGGCCGTCGATGGCGCTGGCAGCGTCGTGACGGCAACCGAAGCGGGGGTCGGTGCACTCTACCTCGGGCGCGTCGCCACTCCGTTCGCGCTGCGTGGCGCGGCAAACGACACGCTTGGCGAGATGCGCTCGACCGGCCTCTACGTACGTGAGGACGGCACCACCGGCACAGTGAGCCAGATCGACCTCAGCGTGTAGGGCGGCCGGAATCCGCGCGTCAGTCCTCTACGAGTTGCAGGTCGAGCCCGGAGGCTGTGAACTTGCTCGCCGTGGCCGGCTCGCCGTCGACCGAGAGCTCGCGCAGCGCCTCGCCGAGACGACGGACGGCAATCGTCGCCAGCATGGTCCGGAACAGCTCGCGCAGTTCGTCCGTCGCGAGAGCCAGCGCTGAAGGATTGACCTCGAGATAGGTCGTCGGGCTTACCGAGGTCACGGTCGTCATGTGCCGGTGCCGAGTGCTGTCGAGCCACGCGATCTCGCCGAACACCTCGCCCGCACCGACCCGGCTCACGCGCCGCCCTTCAACCGACACCTCGATCTCGCCCTCGACGACAACGCCGAAACGCTGGTCCGCGTCCCCCTCGCGAATCAATGCCGTCCCGCAGTCGACGACACGCCACGCCGAAATGCGCAGCACCTCCCACAGCTCGATGTCGTCGAACTCCGTGAAGCAAACCAGCTTGCGCAACTGCGAAAAACGGCTGGTATCGGGCGGCACGTAGGTGTCGTCCACCAGCTGGTAGCGCACCGCCGACAGATCCTTCGCGAACTCGGCACCATTCTTGTAGCGCGAATACAGATCCTTTTCGAGCGCCTTGCGGATCACCGCATCCATCTGCTCGGGCAGTTCTGGATTGAGTTGCGAGACGCGCGGTGGATCCGCATTGATGATCTTGTAGATCAGCTGGGCCGGATTGCTCGCCCGGAACGGCAGGCGTCCGGTGAGCAGATTGAACAGTACGACCCCGAGCGAATAAAGATCCGTCTTCTGGTTGAGCTGATAGCCCTTGATCTGCTCCGGGCTCATGTAGGCGGGGGACCCGACCCCCATGATGAAGGTCGAGTCCGACTCCACCTTCTTGCTTATGTTCAACGCAAGGCCGAAGTCGGTGATCTTCACGTTGTCCTGGTCGTCGACGAGGATGTTCGCAGGCTTGATGTCACGATGGACGATACCTTGGCGATAGGCGTAATCGAGCGCCATGCAGCACTTGAACACGATCCCGATCGCCCGGTGAACCGGCAGCATGCGCTCGAAGCTGCAATAGCGCTCAAGCGATTCGCCTTGAAAATACTCCATGACCACGTAGGCCTGTTCGGCCTCGATCACGACGTCATGCACGTGGATGATGTGCGGATGATCCAGACGCGTCGAGACGGCCCTTTCCGCCTTGAGGAGCTTCAGTAGGCGCCGGTTCCACTTCGACTCGTCCTTAGACTTGTCGCTGAATCGAATCAGCTTGAGGGCGACGGGCACCGGCCAATCGGCGGACTCCGCCATATAGACGACCGCCGTCGCACCGCGCCCCACCTCCTTCACGATGCGGTACTTCCCGATTGTCAGCGGCATCTCGCTCATGTCTGGTCCGACCCCGGCCTCCCGCGCCTCCGTCTGGTACCGCGCGCGATTGAATCCTGACACACGCGGGTGCGCATCGGCAACCCGGCGAACTATTTGTAACCAAGCCCTTGAAACAACGAGACCAGCCCCCATGTTCCGCCCGTCGAACGAACATACGGAGCTCCACCCCATGCAGGATAACAAGCCCTCCGCCGAGGTCCCCGAAGAGCTGCTGCAGGCCCCCACTGGACAATCCGGCGACGCCCCGCGAGGCGAAGCGGCCGATGAACGCGCGGGCGACTCGATGCCCAGCCTGGAGGAATCGTTGCGGCAGGCGGAACTGAAGGCCGCCGAGCATCACGATGCCTGGCTGCGCGCGAAGGCCGAGGCCGAAAACATCCGTCGACGCGCACAGGAAGACATTGCAAAGGCTTCGAAATTCGCGGCGGAGAAATTCGCGAATGCGATGCTGCCGGTCAAGGACAGCCTCGAAGCCGCCGTGGCGACCGAGAATCAGACCATCGAAAGCCTGCGCGAAGGAGTCGAACTGACCCTGAAGCAGCTCGCATCGGCGTTCCAGTCCGCCGGCGTGACCGAGGAAAACCCGGTAGGCAGCAAGTTCGACCCCAACCGCCACCAGGCCATCGCGATGGTCGAGGCGGAAGGTGAGGCAAACACCGTAGTGAACGTACTGCAGAAGGGCTACCTGCTGCATGAGCGCGTGCTGCGTCCTGCCATGGTGACCGTTTGCAAGGGCAAGAGCGCCTGAGTTGGCCCCCCTTGAAATCGACGACTGCACCCCTAAATAACTGACAGCACAATCCGGCAAGCCGGCCGCTGGCGGAGCGAACCATCCGCCTCCCCGGCTTCCCCAAAACGAAAGGAACTGACATGGGCAAGATCATCGGCATCGACCTGGGCACCACCAACAGCTGCGTTTCCGTGATGGAAGGCGGCAAACCCAAGGTCATCGAGAACTCCGAAGGGGCACGCACGACGCCCTCGATCGTTGCATATGCGGACGACGGCGAGATCCTCGTCGGCGCACCGGCCAAGCGCCAAGCCGTCACGAATGCGCGGAATACCCTGTTCGCGGTGAAGCGCCTCATCGGCCGCCGCTTCGAGGAAAAGGAAGTGCAGAAGGACATCGACCTGATGCCCTTCACGATCGCCAAAGCCGACAACGGCGACGCGTGGGTCGAAGTGCGCGGCAAGAAGATCGCTCCGCCGCAGGTTTCGGCCGAAGTGCTGCGCAAGATGAAGAAGACCGCCGAGGACTACCTCGGCGAAGAAGTCACCGAAGCCGTCATCACCGTTCCGGCCTACTTCAACGACAGCCAGCGCCAGGCGACCAAGGACGCCGGCCGCATCGCCGGCCTCGAGGTCAAGCGCATCATCAACGAACCGACGGCGGCGGCGCTTGCCTTCGGCATGGACAAGAAGCCGGGCGACTCCAAGATCGCCGTGTATGACCTTGGCGGCGGCACCTTCGACATCTCGATCATCGAGATCGCCGACATCGATGGCGAACACCAGTTCGAAGTGCTGGCGACCAATGGCGATACCTTCCTCGGCGGCGAGGACTTCGACCAGCGCCTGATCGACTACATCGTCACGGAATTCAAGAAGGAACAAGGCGTCGACCTGAAGAACGACGTGCTCGCGCTGCAGCGCCTGAAGGAAGCCGCCGAGAAGGCCAAGATCGAGCTCTCCTCCTCGCAACAGACCGAGGTAAACCTGCCCTACATCACGGCCGACGCCACCGGTCCGAAGCACCTCGCGATCAAGATCACGCGGGCGAAGTTCGAATCGCTGGTGGATGACCTCGTCGAGCGCACGATCGAGCCGTGCCGCATCGCCCTCAAGGATGCCGGCGTGAAGGTCGCCGACATCGACGACGTGATCCTTGTCGGCGGCATGACGCGCATGCCTAAGGTGCAGGAGAAGGTCAAGGAGTTCTTCGCCAAGGAGCCGCGCAAGGACGTGAACCCGGACGAAGCCGTTGCGGTCGGCGCCTCGATCCAGGGCGGTGTGCTCCAGGGCGAAGTCAAGGATGTGTTGTTGCTCGATGTCACCCCGCTGTCGCTGGGCATCGAGACCCTCGGCGGCGTCATGACCAAGCTCATCCAGAAGAACACCACAATCCCGACCAAGGCTTCGCAGGTCTTCTCGACGGCCGACGACAACCAGAGCGCAGTGACGATCCACGTGCTGCAGGGCGAACGCGAGATGGCGTCCGGCAACAAGAGCCTGGGCCAGTTCAACTTGTCCGACATCCCGCCGGCACCGCGCGGCATGCCCCAGATCGAAGTCACCTTTGACATCGACGCGAACGGCATCCTGCACGTCTCGGCCAAGGACAAGGCCACCGGCAAGGAGAACAAGATCAAGATCCAGGCCAACTCGGGCCTCTCGGACGACGAGATCCAGCGCATGGTGCAGGACGCCGCCGCGCACGCGGAAGAGGACAAGAAGGCACACGAACTGGTCGACGCCCGCAACCAGTGCGACGCGCTGGTGCATTCGGTGAAAAAGTCGCTCACCGAGTACGGCGACAAGATCGATGCCGACGAGAAGGCCAAGATCGAAGCCGCGATCAAGGACGCCGAAGAGTCGCTGAAGAGCAACGACAAGGCGACGATCGAGGGCAAGACCCAGGCCCTCGCGATGGCCAGCCAGAAGCTCGGCGAACAGATGTATGCCCAGGCCCAAGGCGCCGAAGCTGGCGCCGCAGGTGCTGCCGGCGGTTCGTCGGGGGGCTCGAAGGCGGCCGATGCCGACGTCGTGGACGCCGAGTTCACCGAAGTCAAAGACAAGAAGTGATCGCTCGCCGGGCGGCGAGATGATGGCCGAGCCGACGCCGGAGGAGCACTTCCGGCAGGCTCGGCCTTTGCATGACAGGGCGGTCCGCGCGGCCGCCCCAGCCTGAGCGACAGGAAATGGCAACGAAACGGGATTACTACGACGTACTTGGGGTCAATCGCGACGCCACGGACGACGAAATCAAGAAGGCCTACCGCAAGCTGGCCATGAAACACCATCCGGACCGCAATCCGGACAACAAGGAAGCCGAGGAGAAATTCAAGGAGGGCAAGGAAGCCTACGAGATCCTCTCCGACGCACAAAAGCGCGGCGCATACGATCGTTACGGCCACGCCGGCGTCGATCCCTCAGCCGGCCCGGGGCCAGGCGGCCAGGGCTTCGACGGCTTTGCCGACGCGTTCTCCGACATCTTCGGCGACATCTTCGGCGGAGGCGGAGGTCGCGGCCGCTCAAATGTCTACCGCGGCGCCGACCTGCGCTACAACCTCGAGATCTCGCTCGAGGAAGCCGCACGCGGCGCAGAGAAGACGATCCGCATCCCGACCGTCGAAGAGTGCGACACCTGCCACGGCAGCGGCGCAAAGCCCGGCACGCAACCCAAGCCCTGCCCCACCTGCGGCGGCGCTGGCCAGGTGCGCATCCAGCAAGGCTTCTTCTCGATCCAGCAGACCTGCCCGAAGTGCCACGGCACCGGCCGCATCATCCCCGACCCTTGCCGCGACTGCGGCGGCGCCGGTCGCGTGAAGCGCCAGAAGACGCTCGAAGTGAAGATTCCTGCTGGTATAGACGAAGGCATGCGCCTGCGCCACGCCGGCCACGGCGAGCCCGGCGTCAATGGTGGCCCCCCCGGCGACCTCTACGTCGAGATCCACATCCGCCAGCACTCGGTGTTCCAACGCGAAAATGACGATCTGCATTGCGAAATGCCGATCAGTTTCACCACGGCCGCGCTGGGTGGCGAGATCGAGATTCCGACACTGGAGGGCATGGCGCGCCTCAAGATCCCGGCCGAGACCCAGAGTGGGCGGGTCTTCCGCCTGCGTGGCAAAGGCATCCGCAACGTACGCTCGCAGGCGCACGGCGACCTGATGTGCCACGTCGTTGTCGAGACGCCGGTAAACCTCACCGAGCGTCAGAAAGAACTGCTGCGGGACTTCGAGGAAGTGTCGCGCGGCGACGCCGATCGCCACAACCCCAAGGCCAAATCCTGGATGGACAAGGTGAAGGAGTTCTTCGGCGGATGATGCCGCGAACGGATTGGCTGCGGTGCACAGACTGCGCTGCGGCCAATCCGGTATCGCCCGAATTCGCCTTTTTGCGCCCGGTAACACGGGCGCAAAAAGGGCTCAGGCGTTCAGGCGCGCCGCCACAGGGTTCCCTGCGACGTATCCTCGAGTGCGATGCCGCGTGCCAGCAGATCGGCACGGATACGGTCCGCCTCGGCAAAATTCCTCGCCTTCTTCGCCTGCGCGCGCTGTTCGATCAAGGCCTCGATCTCGCCGGCCTCGTCACTCCCCGCCTCCGCAGCCCGCCCCTGGAGGAAGGCCACCGGATCGCGGCCGAGCAAGCCCAGCACCCCGCCCAAGCCCTTCAGCTGCGCTGCCATGGCCGCCGAGCCGCCGCGGTTCGCCTCGTTCGCGAGATCGAACAGTACGGCAACGGCCTCGGCAGTATTGAAGTCGTCGTCCATCGCCTCACGGAAGCGCCGCGCGTGCGCCTCCTCCCAATCGACGGCCACGTCCGCCGGCGCGACGTTTCGCAGCGCCGTATACAAGCGCGTGAGCGATTGACGCGCATCCTCGAGATGAGCGTCCGAATAATTGAGCGGGCTGCGATAGTGCGCGCGGAGAATAAAGAAGCGCACCACTTCCGCGTCGTACTTCTTCAGCACATCACGAATCGTGAAGAAATTCCCGAGCGATTTGGACATCTTCTCGTCGTCGACGCGGACGAAGCCGTTGTGCATCCAGTAGTTGACGAAGGTGTGACCGTGCGCCCCCTCCGACTGCGCGATCTCGTTCTCGTGGTGGGGAAACTGAAGATCCTGCCCGCCGCCATGAATGTCGAAATGATCACCCAGCAGGTCCGAACTCATCGCGGAGCACTCGATGTGCCAGCCTGGACGCCCCTCGCCCCAAGGCGACGCCCACTTCACCTCGGCAGGCTCCTCAATGCGCGCATGCTTCCACAGCACGAAATCGAGAGGATCCTGCTTCTCGCCGGCGATCTCCACGCGCTCCCCTGCACGCAGCTCGTCGAGCGACTTGCCCGAAAGCTTGCCGTAGCCGTCGAACTTGCGCACCGAATAGCATACGTCGCGATTCTCGGCAACGTATGCGAGCCCCTTGTGATGAAGGCGCTCGATCAGGGACTGCATCTGCCCCACATACTCCGTCGCGCGCGGCTCGTGGTCGGGCCGCAGCACGCCGAGCGCGTCGGCGTCTTCGTGCATTGCGGCGATGAAGCGATCGGTCAGCACACGGATCGATTCGCCGTTTTCGCTCGCACGACGAATGATTTTGTCATCGATGTCCGTAATGTTTCTGACATAAACGAGATCGAACCCACTCGCGCGCAGCCAGCGCGCAACCATGTCGAACACAACCATTACACGAGCATGGCCGAGATGGCAAAAATCATACACAGTCATGCCGCATACATACATCCGAACCTTTCCAGGCTCGATCGGGGCAAAAATTTCTTTTTTTCGCGTCAATGAGTTGTGAATCTGAAGCATGGCATTTTCCGCAAGGCTGCGCAGAAGGACAGCATTCGATGGGACATCGTCTCCTCACGCAGCGCCGCCACGATCCGGAAAGCACAGCGGGCCCCTCAGCGTGCGCGCCGAGGCGAACACCCCGCCGTGATGCAGCTTCCGTTATTTGATAGAATGTCGCGCTAAATCCGCGTGGATCAACGCAAACCGTCCGATTCTAACACAATGAAGATGCGCCCCAATTCCGCCCTGGCCGTGTTGGCCCTCATCGTCGGTCTCGGCGCGGCTCCGCTGCTGCAGGCGGCCGACAACGTCGCCCAAATTCAAACGCTGGTCAATCAGGGCCAGCACACGCAGGCACTGGCAATGGCCGACCGGGTACTCGCCGGAAATGCCAAGGAACCGCAGGCGCGCTTCCTCAAGGGCATCGCACTCACCGAGCTGAACCGCCCGGATGAGGCGGTCGCGGTATTTCAGAAGCTAACCGAAGACTTCCCCGAACTGCCCGAGCCCTACAACAACCTCGCTGTGCTTTACGCCCAGCAGCGCCAATACGACAAGGCGCGCTCGGCCCTGGAAATGGCAATTCGCACCCACCCAAGCTATGCCACCGCGCACGAGAACCTCGGCGACGTCTACGCGCGCCTGGCAAGTCAGGCCTATGACAAGGCACTGCAGCTCGACTCGGCCAACGCGGCGGCGCAGTCCAAGCTCGCGCTGATCCGCGAGATGATGTCCTCCGGCTCCAAAACCCGTACCGCTGCACAGGGCGCGCAGACGCGCACCGTGCCCGCATCCGCCCCTGCCGCCCCTGCCGCCACGCCCGCAACGGCTCCAGCGCCCGCCGTAGCCCCGGTGGCCACTGCCACACCGGCAGCTTCAGCGCCGGCCGCGGCCCCTACGGCCAAGCCGGCCGCTACTGCCACGGCTCCAGCCGCTGCCCCGGCGGCGGTACCCCCGACTGCTTCACCCGCACCTGCGGCGCCGTCTCGCCCTGCAGCGCAGGAGCCGGTACCCGCTGCTGCAGCCAGCTCAGCCACCGAGCACGAGGTGCTGCAGACGGTCGAAGCCTGGGCCAAGGCTTGGTCACGTAAGGACGTGAAGGCTTACCTCGGTTTCTACGACAAGGAGTTCCGCACCCCGGGTGGCGTGTCCCGCAAGACATGGGAAGAGGAGCGCGAGCAACGCGTTGCCAAACCCGGCCGCATCGCTGTCGTCATCGAAAAACCCGATGCCAAGGTGGACGGCCAAGTGGCAACGGTGCACTTCCGCCAGAAATACGAGTCCGCGGGCTTCAGTTCCAGCACAAGCAAGACGCTCGAACTCGTCAAACGTAACGGTTCGTGGCGCATCCGCCAGGAGCGCGTCGGAGGATGAAGGGCATGACAATCGGACGAAATGGGTTCGTCCGAATGATCGCAACACTGGCCGCTGCGGCGCTGCCGCTCGCCGCTGCCGCGGCCCCTGCTCCGCTCGGCATCTCCGACTCCGGCCCGGATGCATCGCTCGAATACGTCTTCACGGAGATCGAAGCCAACCGACTCGAAAGGGCACTCCAACGCACCGACGAATTGCTGCATGTCTACCCGAATTTCCGCCTGGCCCATCTGATCAAGGGCGACCTGCTGCTTGCACGCTCCAAGCCGATCTCGACGTTCGGCAATGCGTCGGCCCCAGCTGAACGAGTCAACGGACTGCGCGACGAGGCGATTGCGCGCCTGCGCGCGTATCGGGAACGACCCGCTGCGACGCGTCACATCCCACGCTACCTGTTGCAGATGGGCCCGGACCAGCGCTTCGCGGTCGTCGTGGACACCAAGCGTGCACGCCTGTACGTGTACGCCAATGAGGGCGGAAAGCCACGTTTCGTCGCCGACTACTACATCAGCCACGGGAAGGCCGGCGCGGACAAGCGCGTCGAGGGCGACAACAAGACTCCCCTCGGCGTCTACGAAGTGACCTCGTTCATCGAACAGGCCAAGCTGCCTGATCTGTACGGCAGCGGCGCCTTCCCGATCAACTACCCGAATGAGTGGGATCGGCGTCTCGGCCGCACAGGACACGGAATCTGGTTGCACGGCACCCCAAGCGACACCTACGCTCGTCCGCCGCTCTCTTCCGAGGGCTGTGTCACACTCGCGAATCAGGACTTCCTTAAACTATCGAACTTCGTCCAACCCGGTCTTACGCCGGTGATCATCAGCAACGAGATCGAATGGCTGTCACTGGACGACTGGCAGACCGAACGCCGTAACCTGCAACTCGCGATCGAGGACTGGCGCCGCGACTGGGAGAAGACCGCGGACGTGAGCCGCTACCTCTCCCACTATTCCAAGGACTTCCGCAGCGACACCCAGAATCTCGCTGAGTGGTCAGAACAGAAACGCAAGATTGCCCGAAGCCGCCAATGGATCAAGGTGCGTCTCGACAAGTTGAGCATGTTCCGTAATCCGGGGCGCGACGATATCGTCGTCGTGACTTTCGAGCAGGACTATCGCAGCGACGACCTGTCCGACCGCGTACGCAAGCGCCAGTATTGGCTCAAGGAAGACGGTCGCTGGAAGATCGTCTATGAAGGCAAGGCCTGACGGCCGTCCCAAAATTCACCCCTCAACGGAAGCTCGCCATGAAACGCGTTTTCACAAGCCTGATTCTCTTCGTCTGCTGTGCCATCGCGCAGGCCGCCAATCCCATGGTCGAGATGCGCACCAACCAGGGCACGGTCGTCCTCGAGCTGTTTGCCGATAACGCTCCCAAGTCGGTCGAAAATTTCCTCGAATATGCGAAGAGCGGCCACTACAATGGCACGATCTTTCACCGAGTCATCGATGGTTTCATGATCCAGGGCGGAGGCTTCGATGGATCACTGAATCAGAAACCGACTCGCGCACCGATCCAGAACGAGGCCAAGAACGGGCTGCGCAACGAAACCGGGACGCTCGCCATGGCACGGACCTCCGATCCCCACTCTGCCACGGCGCAGTTCTTCATCAACCTCGTCGATAACAGCTTCCTCGACTATCCTTCGCGCGACGGCTGGGGCTACGCCGTGTTCGGCAAGGTGAGCAGCGGCATGGACGTGGTCCAGAAGATAGGCAAGACGCGCACCGGTCTCGTTCGTGGCATGCGCGACGTCCCGACCGAACCGGTCATCATCGAGTCGGTCCGCCTCATCGAGGCCGCGAAAACCGGCCAATCCAAGTAACGAATCCCGAGGAGCCCTCAATGGCTGTCAAACTGCATACGAACCACGGCACAATCACGCTCGAACTGGATGCCGACAAGGCCCCCGAAACGGTCAAGAACTTTCTCGACTACGTCAGCGCCGGCCACTACGACAACACGATCTTCCATCGCGTGATCAAGAACTTCATGATCCAAGGCGGCGGTTTCGAGCCTGGCATGAAGCAGAAGCCTACCCGCGAGCCGATCAAGAACGAAGCCGACAACGGCCTGAAGAACCTCACGGGCACGATCGCAATGGCCCGCACCCAGGCCCCCCACTCGGCCAGCGCCCAGTTCTTCATCAACGTCGTCGATAACGACTTCCTGAATTTCCGCGCGCCGGACATCCAGGGCTGGGGCTACTGCGTGTTCGGCCGCGTCACGGAAGGCATGGACGTCGTGAACAGCATCCGTGCGGTCCAAACCGGCTCGAGCGGCTTCCACCAGGACGTGCCGGTCGAAGACGTCATCATCGAACGCGCCGAGATCGTCTGATCTCACCGGGCCGACCCGTTTCAACCGCCCATTCGCGCATGTCGGCCCTGTTTATCGCGGATCTGCACCTGTCCGAGAACTGCCCGGACAACACCCGCGCTTTCCTCGAGCTGGTCGACGGGAAGGCGCGGGAGCTCGACGCCCTGTACATCCTCGGCGACCTGTTCGAATACTGGGCGGGCGACGACGACCGTGACGCGCCGCTGAACCGGGAGGTCGCGGGGGCTCTTGCCTCACTTGCCGCCGGTGGCACGCGGGTCGGTTTCGTCGCAGGCAACCGCGATTTCCTCGTCGGCGCGGATTTCGCCCGGGCTGCCGGGCTCACCATCCTCCCCGACCCCACCGAAATCGACCTCGACGGCCGCCGGGTCCTGATCACCCACGGCGACAGCCTGTGCACAGACGACCACGCCTACCAGGCGTTCCGACGACAGGTCCGCGATCCACAGTGGCAGCAAGCATTTATTGCCCGCCCCCTCGCGGAACGCAGGATGATCATCGAAGGCCTGCGCAAGCACAGCGAAACGGCAAAGCAGGAAAAGGCGGAGGAAATTATGGACGTTAACACCGCAGCCGTTGACGCCCTCCTGCGCGCCCACGATTATCCAATACTCATCCACGGCCACACGCACCGGCCGGCACATCACCTGCATCATGTGGACGGGCGGCAGTGCGAGCGCTGGGTCCTGTCCGACTGGCGCGGGACGGCAAGCTGGCTGTCGTGGGAGGGAAAAGCCTTCCACCCCGGCCCGTGAGGGCATTGCCCTTCCCCGCAGGCGAGCGCCGCGCGCCCGCCCCCGTAGAGATCTTCAGCCGACCAAGCCGCGCGCGAGATCCGCGCGCAGATCTTCGACAGACTCGAGGCCGACGGCGATCCGCAGCAATCCCTCGGTAATGCCGGCTGCGGCACGCGCTTCAGCCGTGATGCGCCCATGAGTCGTAGACGCCGGATGAGTGATAGTGGTCTTGGTATCCCCAAGGTTGGCCGTGATCGACATCAAACGCGTCGAATCCACGACCCGCCATGCGCCCTCTCGCCCGCCGGCGACTTCGAAGCTTACGATCGCCCCGCCGGACTTCTGCTGCCGCATCGCGAGTTCATGTTGGGGATGGGACGCCAAGCCGGGGTAATAGACCCGCTCGACGCCCGCCTGCTGCTCGAGCCAGCGCGCGAGCTCAAGGGAGGTCTTGGACTGCGCCTCCATGCGGATACGCAAGGTTTCCAGCCCCTTCAGGATCACCCACGCGTTGAACGGCGAGATCGCGGGGCCGGCGGTGCGCAGGAACTTCAGTACATCATCGACGATGGCTTTCTTGCCGACCACCGCACCGCCGAGTACCCGCCCTTGGCCGTCGAGGTATTTCGTGGCGGAATGCACGACCACGTCGGCCCCCAGTTCGAGCGGACGTTGCAGCGCAGGCGTACAGAAACAATTGTCGACCGCGAGGATCGCACCGCAGGAATGCGCGATTTCGGCCACCACGGCGATGTCGATGACCTCGGTGAGGGGATTCGACGGCGTCTCGATGAAAAAGAGTCGCGTGCGCGGCTTTATCGCTGCGCGAAAGGCGTCCGGATCGGTCGCCGGCACGAAAATCGTCTCGATGCCGAACCTGGCCAGAATCGTGCCGAAAAGCTGTTGCGTGGCACCAAAGAGCCCCATCGACGCGACCACGTGGTCGCCGGCCTGCAATGTGGCCATCGCCAGCGAGAGGATGGCCGCCATACCCGAGGCCGTCGCGACGCACGCTTCACCCCCTTCCAGCGCAGCAAGGCGCTGCTGCATTGCCGTCACGGTCGGATTGGAGAACCGGGCATAGACGTTGCCCTCATCGGCCCCCGAAAAGCGCGCCGCAGCCTGGGCCGCGCTCTCAAAGACGAAGCTCGAGGTCAGATAGAGGGCTTCGCTGTGTTCATTGAACTGGCTGCGCGCAATCCCCGCACGCACGGCCAGGGTGTCAAACTCGTACTCGCTCATTTCCGCTCGCTCGTCCTGCTCAGTTGTCCTGATTTGCCACCAGGTTCAGATCGAGCTGGCCTCCTTCGCCGTCGTCGCCCGACTTGCTCTCGCCACGCTGGTTCTCGACGCCGTTCAGGTACTCGGCCGTAATATCGCCGGTGACGTAGCAGCCGTCGAAACAGGAGGTCTCGAAGAACTTAATCGCGGGATTGACCGCGCGCACGGCGGCCTTGAGATCGTCGATGTCCTGATAGATCAGTCCGTCGGCACCAATCACTCGGCGGATCTCGTCCTCGCTTCGGTCGGCAGCGATCAGCTCGGCACGAGTCGGCATGTCGATGCCATAAACATTGGCATAACGAACCGGAGGCGCAGCCGAAGCGAGATACACCTTCACGGCACCCGCATCGCGCGCCATCGTCACGATCTCGCGACTGGTGGTACCACGAACGATCGAATCATCGACCAACAGGACCTTCTTCCCCTTGAATTCCTGCGGGATGGTGTTGAGCTTCTGGCGAACCGACTTACGTCGCGTGGCCTGGCCGGGCATGATGAAGGTGCGCCCGATATAGCGATTTTTGACGAAGCCTTCGCGATATGGGAGGCCCAGCCGGTGCGCCATCTCCATCGCAGCAGGGCGACTGGAGTCCGGGATCGGGATCACGACGTCGATGTCGGCGTGAGGTACGACGCGCTTGAGTTTGTCAGCCAGGAATTCGCCCATCTTGACGCGCGACTCGTAGACGGACACCCCGTCCATCACCGAGTCGGGACGCGCCAGGTACACGAACTCGAACATGCAGGGCGCTTCGACGGTCCGGTCGGCGCACTGCCGGCTGCGGAAGTTGCCTTCCGTATCGATGAGGATGGCTTCACCCGGTGCGACGTCGCGCAAGGTCTTGAAACCGAGAACATCCATCGCGACCGATTCGGAGGCCACGAGCCACTCCTGGCCGCCATTCACGTCGTTGCGCCCCACGACCAGCGGCCGAATGCCGAACGGATCGCGGAAGGCCAGCAGGCCGAAGCCGGCGATCATCACGACGACGGCGTACGCGCCGCGGCAGCGGCGATGCACGCCCGCCACGGCACGGAACACCGCGTCTTCATCGAGCTTGAAGCCCTTGGCGGCGGCCTGCAACTCGTGCGCGAGCACGTTCAGCAGCACCTCCGAATCGGAGTTGGTGTTGATGTGGCGCAGATCCGAAAGGAACATCTCGCGCTTCAGTTCCTCGGAGTTCGTCAAATTGCCGTTGTGGGCCAATAGCAGGCCGAAAGGCGAATTCACATAGAACGGCTGCGCTTCCGCGGGATTGCATGCCGAGCCTGCAGTCGGGTAGCGGACGTGGCCGATACCCCAGTTTCCGACCAGATTGCGCATATTGCGCGTGCGGAACACATCGCGCACGAGCCCGGGCCCCTTGTGCATGAGGAAGCGCCCGCCCTCCGACGTCGCGATACCCGCCGCATCCTGTCCGCGGTGCTGCAGCACCTGCAGGCCGTCATAGAGCAATTGATTGACCGGGGATTTTGCTACGACCCCAATGATTCCGCACATGGAATAGCACCTATCTGTATCGAATCTTTGTGGCCACCACATCGGGCAGCCACGGTTTGGCAGCGATCACTGCCGTCTCCAGCGGGGGCGCGAACATTGCGTTCGACCACCATGGTTCGTGCGCAATTCCGATCAGGCCGCCGAAAAGCACCACCGCGAGAGCAATGGCAACCCCGCGAGCGGCGCCGAACAGAGCGCCGAAAACGCGGTCGGCCGTACCCAGCCCCACCGCCTTGAGCAGTTCCCGAAGCAAAAAACGCAACAGCGCCGCAAGGACCAGCACCAGAACGAAGATCAGCGTAAATGCAGCAATCTGGCGCCAAGCCGGATCGAAAATCATGTCCACAAGCAGTGCGGACGCCTCTCCTGCGTAGCGCCAAGCGGCGAAGAGCGCAACCGCCCAAGCAAGCAGTGCGATCACCTCGCTCACCAACCCGCGCCACATGCCGACAGCCGCCGACAAAGCGAGAACACCGAGGAACGCGTAATCGAATACCGTCATCGCAGATGTCTGCGCACACTCATTTCGACACGACCGAACCGCTCAACCCGCTCGCTCGCACGCGCTGGGCGGCCTTATCGGCGTCGTCGCGCCCACCGAACGGCCCAATCCGGACTCGTGTCATCGCGCCGACTTTTTCAGTGTAGGCCGCAAAGCCCCTTCTTTTGAGGTCCGCCGCAATCGAAGCGGCCTTGGCGCCATCACCGAAGGCACCGATCTGGACGACGAAACTGTTTCCTGCAGCCGGCGCGGAAGCGACCGCAGGCTTCCCGTCGAGAATGGCTTGTGCGCGCGCGCTGTCGGATATCGCGTTCTTCGCCGCCGGTGATGGCGCGGGCTTCTGTGGCTCGACCGCGATCAATGCGGAGCTGCCTCCCTTTTGGGCGCCTTCCGGCGTCGGGGCGGGGCGAGGCAGGGGCGGAGTGATTGCGGCGGCTTCCTGCCGCTGTGCCTCGGTAGGAGCTGGCATGGGCGGCTGCTCGTCCGGCGGAGGCGCGATCGGCGGCTCGGGTTCGCGTGCCGGACGACTCGCGATCGGGCGCGACAGCGCATTGTCGGCCTCGCGGTCGGGAATCGTGACCTGGATGTCCTGCGTTGGAGCGTTCGGTTCCTGATCCATCACCATCGGGAGGATGATCGCGGCGAGCAGCGCCAAGGCGGCGGCCCCAACCAAGCGACGCCGGGCGCGCTTCTTGAGTTCGACGTTGTCGCTATCGGTCACGCGGAGCCTCAATGACGAGCGGCACGGGCGGCAGCCAAAACATCCGCGACCGTCAGGAATGAGCCAAAGGCTACGATTCTATCACCCTCGCCAGCAGATTGACGGGCGGCCTCGTAGCCCTCGACGGGTTCAGCGAAAAGCTGGATGTCACCACGCACACCAACGCTGCGCAGCCGCTCTGCAAGCCTCTCGGCGCTGAGCCCGCGAGCCCCGGGGAGACTCACGAGCATCCAGTGGTCGACGCGATCCTCGATCAGCCTCACGACCCCTTCAACATCTTTGTCCGCGAGCATTCCCAAGACCGCCCACGTCTCGGGGAAAAAGCCCATGTTCGACAGGTTTTCCGACAGTACGCCCGCAGCCTGCGGATTGTGCGCAACGTCAAGCACGACCGAAGGTTTTCCCGGCAGCACCTGGAAGCGCCCTGGCAGTTCCACGAGCATCAGCCCCTGGCGCACCGCCTGCATGGACACGGGAATCCGCTGCCTCAGGGTTTCCAGCGCCATCAGTACGGCCGACGCATTCAGAAGCTGGTTGGCGCCGCGCAGCGCAGGATAGGCAAGACCTCCCCGACGCACACCACCCTTACTCCACCACGCCCACTGCGTGCGGTCACCGCTGTGTCCGAAATCTTGGCCAACGAGCTTCAGTTCGGCACCGATCGCGCGTGCATGATCGACCAGCGTGGCCGGGGCCATCGGATCGGCACAAATCGCCGGACGTCCGGCGCGGAAAATTCCTGCCTTCTCCAAGCCGATCTTCTCCCGCGTGTCGCCCAGCCAGTCCATGTGGTCCATCGCGATCCCCGTCACGATGGCACAATCGGGGTCGATCGCATTGACCGCATCAAGGCGCCCCCCCAGGCCGACCTCGAGGATGACTACATCGAGCGGCTCGCGGCAGAATACCCACCAGGCGGCGAGCGTACCCTGTTCGAAATACGTCAACGAGGTGTGTCCGCGCGCCTCCTCGACGGCACGAAAGGCATCCACCAGGATCCGGTCCTCAACCTCGCGCCCATCGATGCGCACGCGCTCGTTGTAACGCAGCAGATGAGGCGAGGTGTAGCAGCCAACACGATATCCGGCAGCGAGCAGGATCGCCTCGAGCATCGCGCAAGTCGAACCCTTGCCGTTGGTACCGCCAACGGTGATCACCACAGCGTCGCTGCGCACGCCGAGCGCGTCGCGCACACGGGAGACGCGCTCCAGGCCAAGCTGAATCTGGGTGGCATGGCGGCTTTCGAGCAACTCGAGGCAGCCGCTCAGGGAGTCGGGAAATTGCATGAAGGGAGACGGCAGTCAGACGCCGATTGCTGGCTGGCGGGTCAACAGGGTCAGAAGTTCGGCGACCTTCGAGCGCATCTCGCGCCGATCGACGATCATGTCGATCGCACCTTTTTCGAGTAGGAATTCCGAACGCTGGAAGCCTTCCGGCAGGGTTTCCCGCACGGTCTGCTCGATGACACGCGGGCCGGCAAAACCGATCAGCGCGCCGGGTTCGGCGATCACCACGTCCCCCATGAAGGCGAAGCTCGCCGACACACCGCCCATCGTGGGGTCGGTGAGAATCGTGAGAAATGGCAGCTTGCGCTCGGCAAGTTGCGTGATCGCGGCCGTCGTCTTTGCCATCTGCATGAGCGAAAAGAGACCTTCCTGCATGCGCGCACCGCCGGTGGCGGTAATGCAGATGAAGGGCAGTCGCTGCTCGAGGGCCGCCTTCGCACCACGCACAAAACGCTCACCGACCACGGAGCCCATCGATCCTCCGAGAAACTCGAATTCGAAGCAGGCCACCACGACCGGCACCGTCAGGATGGCCCCCTGCATCACGACCATAGCATCGGCCTCACCGGTATCGTCATTGGCGGCCGACAAGCGCTCGGTGTAGCGCCGCGAATCCTTGAACTTTAGCGAATCGACCGGCACGACCTCATTGCCGATCTCGAAGCGCCCTTCCGCATCGAGCAGCATATCGAGCCGGGCGCGCGCACGCAGGCGCTGATGGTGGCCGCACTTCGGACACACGCTCTGGTTGCTTTCGAGATCTGATCGATAAAGCACAGCCTCACAGGCCGAACACTTACTCCAAAGACCCTCCGGAATTGATTTGCGCGCAGCGCTCTCGGCGCGCTTGATCTTGGGCGGCAGCAGCTTCTGAAGCCAACTCATCGCGGAGCTCCTTGGATCTGGTCGAGCGCGGCACGCACGCCCGCAACGAAGTTCTTTACCCGGGCTACCGCCTGATCGAGCGGACTGTTTTCGATTTCCTCGATGATGCGACTGCCGATCACGACCGCGTCAGCCACTTCGCCGATGCGACGAGCCGATTCGGCATCGCGGATTCCGAAACCGACGCCAACCGGCATGCCGACGCCTTCCCGGATCTGCGGCATGCGTGCGGCGACATCATTGAAATCGAGCGCCCCCGACCCAGTCACACCTTTGAGCGAGACGTAGTAGATGTAGCCGCTGCCGATTGTTGCGACCTCGCGGATGCGCTGTTCGGTGGAAGTCGGCGCGAGAAGGAAGATCGGATCGATGTCGGCCGCCTTGAGCGTGCGTGCAAACACCGCGCACTCCTCCGGTGGGTAGTCGACGACAAGAACACCGTCCACACCGGCAGCAGCGGCTGCGGCGACGAAACGCTCGACGCCCATGGCCTCGATCGGATTCGCATAGCCCATGAGAACGACCGGAGTACTGCCGTTCGTCGCGCGAAACTCGCTTACCAGTGCAAGGACCTTGCGCAGGCTCATTCCATTGATGAGTGCACGCTCGGACGCGCGCTGGATCGTCGGACCGTCGGCCATCGGATCGGAAAACGGAACACCCAGTTCGATGATATCCGCTCCGCCTTCGACGAGCGCATGCATCAGCGGCACGGTGAGTTCAGGAGCGGGGTCGCCCGCGGTGATGAAGGGGATCAGAGCCCGCCGCCCGGAGGCCTGCAGGCTCTGAAAAACTGACTGGATTCTGGACATAAGCGGTATCGGGATGCGCGGGCCGAAGACCCGCGAAGTCAGAACTGGATGCCGGACTTTTCGGCGACGGTGTGCATATCCTTGTCGCCGCGACCGGAAAGGTTGACCAGCAGGATCTTGTCGCGCGGCAGGGTCGGCGCAAGTTTCATGGCATAGGCAATGGCGTGGGACGACTCGAGCGCGGGGATAATGCCTTCGAGGTGGCACAGATCGTGGAACGCGGCCAACGCCTCCTCGTCGGTGACACCGACGTACTCCGCCCGATCGCTGTCCTTGAGCCAGGCATGCTCCGGCCCGACTCCGGGATAGTCGAGCCCCGCCGAGATCGAGTGCGTCTCGATGATCTGGCCGTCCTCGCTCTGCAGCAGGTAGGTACGGTTCCCGTGCAGCACGCCGGGGGTCCCGCCGGTAAGACTGGCCGAGTGACGCCCGGAGTCCAGCCCCTCGCCGTAGGCCTCGACGCCGATCAGCCTGACTCCGGGAACACCGATATAGGGGTAGAAGATACCCATCGCATTCGAGCCGCCGCCGACGCAGGCGACCACATAATCGGGCTGACGTCCGGTCATTTCGGGCATCTGTACGAGACATTCCGTACCAATAACCGCCTGGAAGTCGCGCACCATCATCGGATAGGGATGCGGACCGGCAACCGTGCCAATGATGTAGAAGGTATTGTGGATGTTCGTGACCCAGTCGCGCATTGCTTCGTTGAGCGCGTCTTTCAAAGTTCTGGAGCCTGACTCGACCGGAACAACCTTCGCTCCCAGGAGCTTCATGCGGTACACGTTGGCCGCCTGGCGCTTCACATCCTCGGCACCCATGTAAACAACGCAGTCCATGCCGTAGCGTGCGGCCACGGTCGCAGTAGCGACCCCGTGCTGACCAGCACCGGTTTCGGCGATCACACGCGGCTTTCCCATGTAGCGCGCAACAAGTGCTTGCCCGATGCAGTTGTTCACCTTGTGCGCGCCGGTGTGGTTCAGATCCTCTCGTTTGAAATAGATCTGCGCACCGCCGAGTGAATCGGACATGCGTTTTGCATGGTAGATCGGGCTCGGCCGACCGACGTAGTGCTTGAGCTCGTATTCGAACTCGGCCATGAAGGCCGGGTTGTTCCGGCATGCCTCGTAGGCCGCATTGAGTTCGTCCAGCGCCGGAATCAGCGTCTCGGCAACGAAGACACCACCGTAAGGCCCGAAATGGCCGCGCGCATCAGGAAACCGGTATGGCTTGTCAGCCGTCTGCATTGCGTACTCCAGCAACGAACGCGGCAATCCGTGCCGCATCCTTGATACCCTTTCCCGACTCCACACCGCTGGACACATCGACAGCCCACGGCCTTATGCGGCGGACTGCCTCGGCTACGTTGCCGGGGTCCAGTCCACCGGAAAGGATCAGCGGCCGCCCGAGGCGCTCGGGAATCAGGGACCAATCGAAAACCTTGCCGCCACCACCGTAGCCGTCGACAAACGCGTCGAGCAGCAATCCGGCAGCAGACGGGTGGGAAGCGGAGAATTCTACCAGATCGACCCCGGGGCGCACTCGCGCAGCCTTGATCCAGGGACGGCCGAACGCCGCACATTGAGCTTCGCTCTCATCACCGTGAAACTGCAGGAGCTGCAAGGGCACCTGAGCAAGCGCCTGGAGCACGTAAGCAGCATCGGCGTTGACGAAAAGTCCCACTGTCGTGACGAAAGGCGGCACCAGCGCCGCCAGCTCCGCCGCGCGCTCGAATGCGACGAAACGCGGGCTGGGGGGATAGAACACCAGTCCGATCGCATCCGCGCCAGCCTCGACGGCGGCATGCACATCTTCGGCGCGGGTCAGGCCGCAGATCTTGATTCGGGTTCTGGACACTCAGACGAAGGGGATACGCGGGAGAGCGATGATACGCCCTTCATCCGGCAACGGCCAGTGCGAAGGGTATTCGACGCCGGCGAGATACAGTCCGTCGGGGGTAAAGGTCATCGCGGCCCGGCTCCGGTCGCACGACTGCAATACGTCCGCCATCCATTCCGGGGGGAAATGGCCCTTGCCGACATACAGGAGCGAGCCGACAAGGTTGCGCACCATGTGGTGCAAGAAAGCATTCGCCCAGAAATCGAAGACGATGTAGTCCCCGTCGCGCTTGACCTGTGCTTCGTGCATGAGCTTGATCGGCGACTTCGCTTGGCATCCGGCCGCACGGAAGGCCGAAAAGTCGTGCCAACCGATGAGGGAACGAGCCGCCTCGACCATCGCGGATTCATCAAGCAGGGGGTGAAACCACCCCACACGCCCCGCCAGGAGCGCCGGGCGCACGGGCGAGTTGTAGAGGATGTATCGATACCGGCGCGAAACGGCGCAGAAGCGCGCGTGAAAATCCTCGCCGACCTCCACCGCCCAACGCACCGACACGGGCCCCTTCAGCCGCGCATTCGTGCCCCGTACCCAACTGTACGGTTCCCGTGCGGCCGGCGTGTCGAAGTGCACCACCTGCGCAGTCGCATGAACACCGGCATCGGTCCGCCCGGCACAGTGGAGCCGCACCGGATGGCCGGCCATCCCTGAAAGGGCCGCCTCGAGATGATCCTGCACAGTCCGCCCGTGCGACTGGCTCTGCCAGCCCTGAAACGAGTCCCCAGCATATTCGACACCAAGCGCTATTCTCATCGTGCGACTCCGAACCACAGCACTGCCACGACGAGGATCGCGAGCAGGAGTGTCCATTCCCGCCGCGTCAATCGTTCACGTGCCAACACGATTTTCTCGGTACCGTCATCATCGGAACCATCGTTGGTCAGCCACTCGCGCCACTCGGAGGGCCGCCCCGACTCGACAAAGTGCAGAACGAGCATGAGGCGCACTGCAAGGCGCTGGGTGGGGAGCCCTATCCGTCCGAATGGGCTCAACAGCGCGTTCAGTCCGCTAACCAGACGCGAGACAGGAAGCCCCTCCATCAGCACGGCCACGCACAGCACGACCCCAATCAATCGCCCCACGTGTTCGGCAGCCAATATCACCCCTTCGCGGCTCGGACTGAGCTCAGGAATTCCGGGAAAAAGTGCCTCACCTGGCGTGAATCCGGCAAACAGAACGAGAATGGCAAGGATCAGGAAGCGCACGCGTCGCAGCAGCTTGAGGCTGCGCAACGGGGCAAGCCACCAGCCAGCAAGCGCACACAACAGGAGCGCCGCCCCCAAAACCTGCGGTGGCAACAGCTGCAGGACGACGACAGACGCCATCCACAATGCGATCAGAAATCCGGAATGCATAAAAATGAACAGGCCGCCTTACGGCGGCCCCACAAAATTCGCGGCGACGCGAATTCGGCCTTCAGCCGAGTCGCTGAGCCAGAAGCGCAGCTGCCTCCCGCTGTTCAGCCGAACCCTCGCGCAACACCTCCTCGATAAGCTCCCGCGCCCCTTCGGTGTCACCCATTTCCTCATAGGCGCGGGCAAGCTCAAGCTTCGTGTTGACCTCTTCGATAACGTCCGCACCGGGAGCGAGACCGCCAGCCGACGCTGCAGCGTCGCTGCCATCATCGGCCGTTCCGTCCGAGGAAGCCAGGGAGGCTGCCTCAAGATTCAGGTCAATACCCGTAAGATCGAGCGCAGGAGGAATCGCCGACGGCTGGTTCACTCCGCCATCAAGGTTGAAGTCGAAATCCAGCAAACTGCTGTCGAAAGAGGTTTTTTCCAGATCTTCCGCTACAGCGGGGCCGCTCATTGCAGGCGCGCCATCCGGGGAGATCATGGTCTGATCGAGGCTAACCTCGCCACCTGCCGGCGGCGCCGCGACATCCAGTTCCGGAGCCAGATCGAATTCGAGTGCCTGGTCCGCTGCGGCGAAATCCATCCCCTGACCGATCACAGTGGCGAGCATCGGGTCGGGGTCGGCTGCGGCCACCCCCTTCTCGGACGCCTGCTCGACAATTCCGCCGACATCGAGATCGAAGGAGGGCGCATCCTCGACTGCGTGCGGCGCTTCAATGGACGGAGCAGCCTCGAGCTGCGGCATCGGCGTTTCTACTGCCGCGTCAGCGCTTCCAAGATCCAGTCCGGCATCGAGATCGAAGTCGAGTGCCCCCGCATCCACCTCCGGCAAGGCTTCGATGCCTGCATCGCCCGGGATCTCGGTCAGCACGGGCCCATGCGCTGCCGGCGTTTGTGCTGCGAACGATGCTGCAGGACCTGCTGCTGAATCGGCAACCCCTACAGCCGCGCTCGCAAGACCGCCCACGCCCAATGCGCCGGTGACGAGCCCGGTGGTCGGAGTCCCTCCCCCGGCCGAAGCACGATACAGCGGATTATCGGGATCGAGGCGGCGCCCCATCTCGGCAGCCTTGTCCCAATCTCCCCCATCTCCCCCGGTCCGCGAGTAGAGATCCGTCGCAGTATTTTCGAACGCCTTGAGGTTCTTGCGTTGGGCGTAAATCTCCAGCAGCTTGACGTAGATCGCCATCCTCGACCCGTCGGATTTCAGTGCGTCGAGAAGGATCTCTTCGGCTTGCGCGTCGCGCCCGTAGGCCATGTATACGTCTGCTTCGGCGACAGGATCGACGCCCTCGTCAGTGTCGATCGCCGACAGTCCGGACTGGCTGAAATCGGTATGCAGTACGCTGCTCTCGCCCGTATTGACGCTCTGCCCGCCGGTTGCCCCGAATACCGAATTTGTCGGCAGAGGGAATTCGCTCGCTACGGATTCGCCTCCATGCTCCGTATCCTGCTTGCGACGCTGACGCGCCTTGATGCCGGCGTAGGCCAGGAGGAGCGCGAGAATCCCCCCGCCTCCGGCAAGTACCGCAGGATCGCCAAGCAGCCCCTGGACGAAGCCCGGCTCCTCGACCGGCTCAGGTGCGAGAGCCTGCGCCGGGACGGGTGCCGGCTTGGGAGTCGCCACCGGAGCGGGCGCTTCCTCCTTGGCCGGCGCAGCCTGCTGCGGCTCGACGGCCGGCGGCTGTTGCGGCGGCTCAGCGGGCGCGGAGGCCGGGGCCGACGGCGCCGCGCTGGCCTGCTGCTGCAACTGCGCCATGCTCTCGCTGCGCAGGCTCAGCAACTCCTGCATCTGTTTGACACTGGCCTCCAGGGCGGCGACTCGCTGGTTCGCCTCCTGCAGCGCCTTGTCGCGCGCAACGAGTTCTTCCTCAAGCGCCTGAAGGCGGGCGAGACGGGCGTCGTCGGCGCCTTTCGCGGCACCTTGCTCAGATGGTGCGCCGGAAACCTTGACCTGATCGCCCGCAGCCGGCCGCGCCGGCTCATCCACCTTCGGCACGATCGTACCTGCGTCGCTGCGCGACGGAGCCGATTCCGGCGCCGCCGGCCGTGCGGCGACTGCTCCGGCGAGCTTCCTGCGATAGGCGGAAAAATCGGCGGACTGCGCCTGGACTTCACGACGCGCCTGGACGGGATCGATCTCGCGAACGCGTGCATCGGACGGAACCGTCACGATCGAGCCGGTGCGCAGACGATTGATGTTGTTTCCTTCGAACGCATCGGGGTTTTCGCGAAACAGGGCTATCAGCATCTGATCGAGGCTGGCGCCCTCGGGTCGGTTCGCCTCGGCGATCCGGTGCAGCGTGTCGCCCTTCTTGATCTCATGGCGCCCGCCACCGGCCGCCTGGGCAGCCGCCGGCGCCAGGCTCGTCGCAGGCACCTTGCGTTGCGACGACGCGGCAGGAACCCCAAGCGCTTCAGCAACCGGAGCCGCCCCGCGCCCTGCGGCTGGTACCGCAGGCCCCGCAGGCACGGGGTCAAGCAGGAAGGTGTATTCGCGCATCAGCCGACCCGAGGCCCAAGTCAGCTCGATCAGGAGGTCGACAAAGGGGTCGTTGAATGGCCTGTCGCTGGTGATCTTGACAACCGAGCGACTGCCTCTGCGCTCGACTGCGAAGCGAAGCCCGGAAATTGCAGCGGTATATTGAAGGCTTGCTTGACGGAAGGCTTCTGGGGGAGCAACGCGCGCCGAAAGCGATTGCAGTTCCTCATTGCTCGCATTCAGCTCGACCTCTGCCTTGAGCGGCTGTCCGATACCGCTGAAAACATGGATCGAACCGAGTCCTGCGGCATTGCTGCCAAGGGGGAGCATGGCGATCGCCGTCGCGATCAGGGAGGCCTTGATCGATGTTTTCATCATTGTCTTATCATCCGCACCCTAGTCTGGGTACCAAACTGCGTGGAATATGGACGTCGCGGACGCAGCCGGGCATCCGTCATGCCCCGGCAATCTAACATTTTGTTTAAGTCTTGGCAGCAATTCTTTAATTGCGAAGACTATTTTCCACGGCGCGAAAACCGCCATTCTGCCTTGAGGACTAAGGCATAGGACAACGGAAACGGCGTGACGACCGCCGTTTCCTCATGTCATGACAATCAACGATCGAGAACGATGCGCAGCATGCGACGCAGGGGTTCGGCGGCCCCCCACAGCAGCTGGTCGCCGACGGTGAAGGCACCGAGGTATTCCGGCCCCATCGCCATCTTGTGCAGACGCCCGACAGGAACGGCAAGGGTGCCAGTGACGGCCGCCGGGGTCAGTTCGCGCTCGGAGATCTCGCGCATGTTCGGCACGACCTTCACCCAGTCATTTGCCTTTGCGATGATGTCGCTGACCTCATCGAGCGGCACGTCCTTGCGCAGCTTGATCGTGAGCCCCTGCGAGTGGCAGCGCATCGCGCCAATGCGCACGCACAGGCCATCGATGGGGATGCTGCCCGGGCTGCGGAACGCGGGGCGGCCCAGGATCTTGTTGCACTCGGCGCCACCCTTCCATTCTTCCTTCGACTGTCCGTTATCGACGGGCACGTCGATCCACGGGATCAGGCTGCCGGCGAGTGCGGCGCCGCGGAAGTTTTTCACCGGAAAATCGGCCGAGCGCATGGTCGCAGCGACTTTGCGGTCGATGTCGAGGATCGCCGACGCGGGATCGGCCAACTCCGCCTTCACGGCGTCGTGCAGCGCACCCATCTGGGCGAGCAGCTCGCGCATGTTCTGTGCGCCAGCGCCGGAAGCGGCCTGGTAGGTCATCGCAGAGACCCACTCGACGAGGTCGTGCTTGAAGAGGCCGCCGAGGCCCATCAGCATCAGGGAGACGGTGCAGTTACCGCCGATCCAGTCACGACCGCCCTTGACGAGCGAATCCTTGATCACGTTCATGTTGACCGGATCCAGGATGATCACCGCATTGTCTTCCATGCGCAGCGCGCTCGCGGCGTCGATCCAGTGCCCCTTCCAGCCCGCTGCGCGCAACTGCGGATAGACGGCCTTGGTGTAGTCGCCGCCCTGGCAGGTAATCACGATGTCCATCTGCTTGAGCATGTCGATGTTCGACGCGTCCTGCAGCGGCAGCGCCGCTTCCTTGCCACCGAAGGCAGGCGCCTTGCCACCCGCCGCGGACGTCGAGAAATACACCGGCTCGATGTGGGCGAAGTCGCCCTCCTCGACCATGCGCTGCATCAGCACGGAACCGACCATGCCACGCCAACCGACCAGACCAACCTTGTTCATTTGCTATACCTCGAATTGCCAAAAATCTCAGAGCGCGGCCAGAACGGCATCGCCCATCTGCTTCGTGCCCACCTTCGTCGTACCCGGCTCGTAAATGTCGCCGGTGCGGTACCCCTGAGCGAGCACCTTCTTCACGGCCGTCTCGACGCGGGCAGCGGCGACCTCATTATTGAACGTATAGCGCAGCATCATCGCCGCCGAAAGGATGGTCGCGAGCGGGTTGGCGACGCCCTTGCCGGCGATGTCGGGCGCCGAGCCGTGCGACGGCTCGTAGAGGCCCTTGTTGTTCGCGTCGAGCGAGGCCGACGGCAACATCCCGATCGAGCCGGTCAGCATCGAGGCCTCATCCGACAGGATGTCCCCGAACATGTTGCCGGTCACCATCACGTCGAACTGCTTGGGGGCACGGACGAGCTGCATCGCGGCGTTGTCGACCAGCATGTGGGTGAGCTCGACATCCGGATATTCGGGGGCAAGCTCGGTCATCACGTCGCGCCACAGCTGCGTCGTTTCCAGCACGTTCATCTTGTCGACCGAGCACAGGCGCTTGTTGCGCTTGCGGGCGGCCTCGAAAGCGACGCGGCCGATGCGACGGATCTCGGACTCGGTGTAGTGCATCGTGTTGAAGCCGTAGCGCTCGCCGTCACGATTCTCGATGCCGCGCGGCTGGCCGAAATAGATGTCACCGGTCAGTTCGCGCACGATCAGGATGTCCAGGCCGGACACGACCTCAGGTTTCAGCGTGGAGGCGTTCGCGAGCTCGGGGTAGAGGATCGCCGGACGCAGGTTGGCGAACAGCCCGAGATCCTTGCGGATGCCGAGCAGGCCACGCTCCGGACGCTGTTCGCGCGGCAGGCCGTCCCACTTCGGGCCACCGACCGCGCCAAGCAGCACGGCATCGGCTGCGCGCGCGAGCTTGCGCGTCGCTTCCGGATACGGGTCGCCGGTCGCATCGACCGCGGCGCCGCCCAGCAGGCCCTCTTCGAGTTCGAACTTCAGGTCCAGCGCCTGAATCACGCGGACGGCTTCGGCCATGATTTCCGGACCGATCCCGTCGCCCGGCAGAACGCAAATCTTCATCAGCAGTTTTCTCCTGGTGCCCTCGCAGCGCTGCTCAGGCGAAATAATAGGGGTGATCAGCACGGCGCTTTTCCTCGAAAGCGCGGATCTTGTCGGCGTGGCGCAGCGTCAGGCCGATGTCGTCCCAGCCGTTGAGCAGGCATTCCTTGCGGAACGGATCCACGTCGAAGCTGATGCGGGCGCCGTTCGGACGGGTGATCGTCTGCGCCGCCAGGTCGACGACCAGGCGATATCCCTCGGTCGCCTCGCATTGACGGAATAGCTCATCGACCTGCGCGGCCGGCAACACGATGGGCAGCACGCCGTTCTTGAAGCAGTTGTTAAAGAAGATGTCGGCGAAGCTCGCGCCGATCAGCACGCGAAAGCCGTAATCCTCCAGCGCCCATGGCGCATGTTCGCGCGAGCTGCCGCAGCCGAAGTTGTCACGGGTGAGCAGGATCTGTGCGCCCTGGTAGCGCGCCTCGTTCAGCACGAATTCCGGATTCTGCGGACGGCCGCTGCAATCCTGCCCCGGTTCGCCATGATCGAGGTAACGCCATTCGTCGAAGAGGTTCGGGCCGAAGCCGCTGCGCTTGATCGACTTCAGGAACTGCTTGGGGATGATCGCGTCGGTGTCGACGTTCGCACGATCGAGCGGCACGGCCAGCGCGTCGAGTGTGGTAAACGGTTTCATTCTCTCACTACCCTCTGGATGGCTCGGCCATCCCTGTCAATATCGGTCGTCGGCGCATCGTCGCGCCAGCGTCGTTCAGGCCAGTTCGCGGACATCCACGAAGCGTCCGGTGACGGCCGCAGCAGCGGCCATCGCGGGACTGACGAGATGCGTGCGTCCGCCCGCTCCCTGCCGCCCTTCGAAATTGCGGTTCGAGGTCGAAGCGCAGTGCTCGCCGGGCTCGAGACGGTCCGCGTTCATCGCGAGACACATCGAGCACCCCGGCTCGCGCCACTCGAAGCCGGCGTCGATGAAGATCTTGTCGAGGCCTTCCACCTCGGCCTCGCGCTTCACCAGACCCGATCCGGGAACGACCAGCACGCGTTTGACGCTCGCCGCCTTCTTGCGCCCCTTGGCGACCGCTGCGGCTTCGCGCAGGTCTTCGATGCGCGAGTTGGTGCACGAACCGATGAACACCTGATCCACGGGAATTTCGCTGATCGGCGTGTTCGGGGCGAGCCCCATGTACTTGAGGGCGCGCTCGACGCCTTCGCGCTTGACCGGATCGGCGATCTTCGCCGGATCGGGCACGCGGCCGGCCACTGTCTCGACCATCTCGGGGGAGGTCCCCCAGGTGACCTGCGGCAGGATCTCGGCAGCGTCGAGTTCAACGACGCGATCGAAGCTCGCGCCCTCATCCGACTTCAGGGTGCGCCAATAGGCCGCGGCCTTGTCCCACAGTTCGCCCTTGGGCGCGAAGGGCTTGTCACGCAGGTAGTCGATCGTGATGTCGTCGACACCGACCAGTCCCGCACGCGCGCCCGCCTCGATCGCCATGTTGCACAGGGTCATGCGCCCTTCCATCGTCAGCGCACGGATCGCGCTGCCGCCGAACTCGATCGCGTACCCCGTACCGCCGGCCGTGCCGATACGGCCGATGATGGCAAGGGCGATGTCCTTGGCGTACACCCCGCGCCCGAGTTGGCCCTCGACCTTCACGAGCATGGTCTTGGACTTCTTCTGCAGCAGGCATTGCGTGGCCATCACGTGCTCGACCTCGGACGTGCCGATGCCGTGCGCCAGACAGGCGAACGCGCCATGCGTGGAGGTGTGGGAGTCGCCACAAACCACCGTCATGCCGGGCAACGTGACGCCGTTTTCCGGTCCAATCACGTGCACGATGCCCTGGCGCGCGTCCTTGAACGGGAAATAGGCCAGCGCGCCGACTTCGCGGATATTGACGTCCAGCGTCTCGACCTGTTGGCGCGAGACCGGATCGACGATACCCCGCTCCCAGTGATCGGTCGGCGTATTGTGATCGGCGGTCGCGACGATCGAACTCACGCGCCACGGCTTGCGTCCGGCGAGCTTGAGCCCTTCGAAAGCCTGCGGGCTGGTTACCTCGTGTACCAGGTGGCGGTCGATGTAAATCAGTGCAGTACCGTCGACCTCTTCATGGACGACGTGGCTGGACCACAACTTTTCGTACAGCGTCTGGACTTCCATCCTATATATCCCGAGGAAAGACAAGGAAAAGGTTTTGATTATTTCACACGCGTCGCCGACTGGATAGGCAGCGAGCCGCTCAGCGGCGCGCCTGCTCGTAGAGCGGCATCACCCGCTGGGCGTACTCGCCGAGATCCCTGCGCCGGCTTTCGTGACCGGGGTGAGTCGAGAGCCACTGCGGCGGACCGCCGTTCGAGCGTGCCCCCATCTTGTCCCAGAGGCTGATGGCCGCTCGCGGGTCGTAGCCTGCGCGCGCCGCAAGCTCGACGCCGATGCGATCGGCCTCGGTTTCGTGCAGGCGCGAATTCGGCAGTTCGAAGGTCACTTTGCCGACCATCCCCATAAGATCCGTACCGAGCTGGCCGACCCCCAGGATCGCACCGGCAACCGACGCCCCGACGCTCGTCACCATTGCCTTGGAAATCTGCTCGCGCGAATGCTCCCGCAGGGCGTGCGCGATCTCATGCCCCATCACCGCGGCAAGCTCGTCATCGGTGAGATTCAACTTGTCGATGAGACCCGAATAGACCGCCATCTTGCCTCCCGCCATGCACCAGGCGTTGAGCTCATCTGAGCGGATCACATTGACCTCCCATTGCCATTGCGCAGCATCTCGCCGGAACGCCACGGTCTGAGGGATAAGGCGGTTCGAGATCGCGCGCACGCGCGCGAGCTGCGCCGGGTCGCGGTTAAGCACGCCCTTCTGGCGCGCCTCGCCGATCACCTGCTGGTATTGTTTTCCGGATGCCTGCTCGACCTCGGCCGCCGACACCATCATCGTCTGGCTGCGATCGACGCCCACCGCACCACCCCCGGTCGTCTGCACCGTCTGGCAGGCAGACACAAGCCAGGCTGCCATGGCAATCCGGGCCATCTTCGCAATTCGACTCGTCATCCGACTCCTCCTTCCGCCTTCGACTCCGCTTCGCCGCGCCAACCCAGCACCAACCACGCAAGGCCCGCCAGCGCGAACAGCGACCCCAGAGTATAGGTCCACGCCGGCCCCACGGATTCCCACGTATATCCGCTCACGAGCCCACCAAGCATCCCGCCCGCACCGAACGAAATACTGCCGTAGAGGGCCTGCCCACGAGACTGCAACCTGCCTGGGAACCATTGATTCACTGCCGCAATCGCCGCCGAATGGTAAGCCCCGAACGTCGCTCCATGCAGCAGTTGGGCAAGCACCAGCACAGCAAACGACCCCACGCCCCAGCCTATCGCCATGAAACGCACGACCGCGCAGGCAAACGCGAATATCAGGACCGCACGCATCGAATGCCGGCGCAGCACCCGTGGCATGAACATGAAGACGACGATCTCCGCGATCACGCCAAGCGACCACATCCACCCGACGACCGACTTGTCGTAGCCGTGATCGACGAGGAAGATCGAATAGAACACGTACAACGCGCCGTGCGCGGCCGACATCAGGAAGCAGGCAACCAGGAGCGCCCGTACCTCCGGACGACGCAGCGTCTCATGCAGGCTCGCGCTTTCCCGGTGGGCAAGCGGTCTCGCCGCTTCGGGCAACACCGCCGCGCTCAAGGCGATCGCTGCGAGGATCGCGGCCGTTATCCACAACACCGAATCCAGCGGCAGAAAATCGAGCAGGTAACCCAGCCCGAGCACCGCCGCGATGAATCCGACGGAGCCCCACACTCGGATGCTGCCGTAACGCCCCGCCTGGGCTCCCAGATGGGCGAACGTGAGGCTCTCGACCAGAGGCAGGGCCGCACTCCAGAAAAACGCCATCAGGGCCATCGCCAGGAACAGGCCTTCGAAACGCGTCGTGAAGAAAAAGACGCTGAAGCCGACGAGACTCGCCCAGGCAGACAAGCGGATGATCGTCAGCCGCCGGCCGAGATGCTCGGCCAGCCAGCCCCACATGCCAGGAGCAAGCACACGCATGACCTGCATCAGGGACATCAGCAGCGCGATGTCGGTCGCCGACAGCGCGATGGACTGCAGGTAGAGCGTGAAATAGGGCGAGAATGCGCCGACGAACGCGAAATAGGAAAAGTAGTAGGCCGAGAGCCGCCAGTAAGGAACCACTGCGACGCCTGGCTGCAATTCAGGCCCTCACGCCGCGACGACCGGCGACGACTCTCGGCGACAAACCCTCCCCGCTCACGCGCGCGGCGGCGGGACGCGCTGCACGCCCTGCGGCGCCAGCCGTGCAATCCGGGGCGTATCGGTCGTCACGTCGCCGCATTGCGCGCGGTGGCGCAACGCATGATCCATCAGCACGATCGCCAGCATCGCCTCGGCGATCGGTGTCGCCCGGATGCCGACACAGGGGTCGTGACGCCCGTGCGTATTCACAATCACGGGCTTGCCCTGCTTGTCGATCGAGCGGCGATCGAGCCGGATGCTGGAGGTGGGTTTCACCGCCATGCTCACGATGATGTCCTGGCCGCTGGAAATTCCGCCGAGCACGCCGCCCGCGTTGTTCGTCAGATAACCTTCGGGCGTCATCTCGTCCGAATGCTCCGTGCCGTGCTGCGTCACGCACTCGAAACCGGCACCGATCTCCACCCCTTTGACCGCATTGATGCCCATCATCGCGTACGCGATGTCGGCATCGAGCCGGTCATAGACGGGCTCCCCCCATCCCACCGGAACGCCCGTCGCGACAACGTCGATACGCGCACCGATCGAATCCCCGGACTTGCGCAGCTCGTCCATATAGGCCTCGAGCTGCGGAACGATTCCCGCATTGGGCGCGAAGAAGGGGTTGCGTGCAACCTCGTCCCAGCTCTCGAAGGGGATGGGGATGGGGCCGAGCTGCGACATGAAGCCGCGGATCGCGATGCCGTAGCGCTCCTTCAGCCACTTCCGCGCGATCGCGCCTGCCGCCACCCGCACCGCCGTCTCGCGTGCGGAGGAACGACCGCCGCCGCGATAGTCGCGAATCCCGTATTTCTGCCAGTATTCGTAGTCGGCATGTCCCGGGCGGAAAGTCTCGGAGATATTGCCGTAGTCACGCGATCGCTGGTCCTGATTGCGGATCAGGAGCGCGATCGGCGTGCCGGTCGTCACCCCCTCGAACACCCCCGACAGGATCTCCACCTCGTCCGGCTCACGGCGCTGGGTAACGTGACGCGAAGTGCCCGGCTTGCGACGATCGAGCTCCACCTGGATCTCTTGCGCAGAAATCGGCAGCCCCGGCGGACATCCATCCACAACGCAGCCGATTGCCGGGCCGTGGGACTCACCGAAGGAGGTGACACAAAAGAGTTTGCCTAAGGTGTTGCCGGACATCGCAATCTCGACCAGAACGTGATTCGGAAGGAGCCGTGCAGTTTAACACAGCGTCAGCCAGGCCCTTCCGGGCGACCGGGCCCGCGCCCGGCCCTGGGTCAATGGAAGAACTTCTCGAGACGCTCGAATACCTCGTGCTCGGCACCGTGACGCCGCACCGATCGCACATCCACCAGCTTCTCCAACTGAAGCACCATCTGCTCGAGCCGCTGATCCTCGAACACCAGCAACCAGATGCGGCTGCGACTCGTATCCGACATCGGCATGCACAGGATGCCCTCGACGTTGAACGCCCTGCGTGCAAACAGGTTGCAGATGTGGCTCATCACACCGGGGTGGTTATTGACCTCCAACTCCAGGACCACCTTGGCGAAACCTTGTTGCTGCAAGGGCTCGGCGACTTGTTCGATCATTTTCAACCTCCGATCATTTCAGTATTTGCCGCGCCCGGCGGCACCATCGGGTAAACGAATTCCTCGCGACTGATCGACGCATGGATCAGGCATGGCCCACGGCTTTGCAGCGCCTGTGCGAGCGCTGCACGCGGATTCGGCGAGCTATCCAGATCGACCGCAGCAATGCCGAAACCCTCGGCAATCTTCAGGAAATCCGGCTCGCCGCGATACTTCGAGGCAAAGACGCGTTTCCCGTAGAACAGGCTCTGCTGCTGGTACACCAGACCGAGCGAGTTGTTGTTCATCAGCACGATCTTGACGTTCAGCCCTTCCTCCGCGAGCGTCGCGAGTTCCTGGATGTTCATCTTGAAGCTGCCATCGCCAGTGAAGCACACAACGGTACGATCGGGCTCCGCCAGCGCGGCACCGATCGCGGCCGGCACGCCGAAGCCCATCGTCCCGAGGCCGCCCGAAGTCAGCCACTGGCGCGGCCGCCTGAACGGATACGCCTGGGCGACCCACATCTGATGCTGTCCCACATCGGTCGCGATGACCGCCTCGTCATCAAGAGCGGCGGCAACGGCATGCACCAGCCCGTAGTGAGTGCGCGGATCGTCGCACCCCGGCATCGTCATCGGGAAACGAGACTTCAGACTATCCACATGCGCCAGCCAGCGCTTGCGCAGGCTTTGCTTCACACGCGGCAGCAAGGCCTCGAGGACAGCCGACACATCGCCGTTGATCGCCACGTGAGCCGTCTTGATCTTGTGCAGTTCGGCGGGGTCTATGTCGATATGGATGATCCGCGCGTTGGGACAGAACTGCGCCGCCTTGCCGATCGCCCGATCGTCGAAACGCGCCCCCACGCAGATGAGCAGATCCGATTCCTCGAGAATGAAATTCGTATAGCGCGCGGCATGCATTCCGAGCATGCCGATGGACAACGGGTGATCGACCGGCATCGTGCCCAACGCCATCAGCGTCATCGTCGTCGGCAGACCCGCCTGCTCGGCCAACGTCACAGCCAGCCGCGAGGCCCCGGAATGCACCACGCCCCCTCCAAGGTACAGCACCGGGCGCTCGGCCGCGTCGATCATCTTCGCCGCCGACTCGATCGCCGCCATGTCCAGCCCCGGCGCCGGATCCGGCACCGCCGGCTCGGGATAGGCCTCGAAACTCACCAGCTGATTCTGCACATCCTTCGGGACGTCGACGAGTACCGGTCCTGGACGCCCCGACATCGCGATACGGAATGCCTGCGGGACAACCTCCAGCAACTCAGCCGCAGAACGGACGAGGAAGTTGTGCTTTGTGATCGGCACGGTCATGCCGTAGATATCGACTTCCTGGAACGCATCGGTACCGATCATGGACAGCGGCACCTGACCGGTGATCGCGACCATCGGAATCGAATCGAGGCGAGCATCCGCAATCGCCGTCACCAGATTCGTGGCACCCGGTCCACTCGACGCGAAACACACCTCGGGATGTCCCGACACTCGCGCCATGCCTTGCGCAATGAAACCCGCCCCTTGTTCGTGACGAGCGAGCACGTGGCGTATGACGTCGCTACCCGACAAGGCATCGTACAAGGGCAGAATCGCCCCTCCCGGGATTCCTGCAACGGTACGAATACCCTGCCGTTCCAGCAGGCGCACGATCAACTCGGCGCCGGTCATTTGCATCATCTTGCGCTCCTTCGGTTTGGTGTCGGGCATCAAAACCGGCGGCGCAAAAAAACAAAACCCCCGCCGGGCTTGCGCGCCGGCGGGGTTGGAATCTGTTGCTTGCTTCTGTCCTACCCTCGAGACGCGTGGCCGCCTACGCCTACTACTACGCGTACGGACAGGGCTACTACGACGAGGGCGCGAACCAGAGTGGTCATCGGGACAAAATAAACTGTTAGCGGGCTAATCTAAACACACGGACGCATGAAACACAAGCACAAACCGTCACGCCTGCCCGTCCCGCAACAGGCGACGCAGGATCTTGCCGACATTCGTCTTCGGCAACTCCTCGCGAAACTCCACCAGGTGCGGCACCTTGTATGCAGTCAGGTTCGTCCGGCAATGCGCAACGATGTCCTCCTTCGTCAGCCCCGGATCCTTGCGCACCACGAACACCTTCACCGCCTCGCCGGTCCGCTCGTCCGTAACCCCCACCGCCGCCACCTCGAGCACCCCCGGATGGCTCGCGATGACATCCTCGACCTCGTTCGGGAAGACATTGAAGCCGGACACGAGAATCATGTCCTTCTTGCGATCGACGATGCGGACGAAACCACGCTCGTCGATCGTCGCCACATCGCCGGTACGCAGAAAGCCGTCCGCAGTGAAGGCATTGGCCGTCTCCTCCGGCCGCTGCCAGTAGCCGCGGGTCACTTGCGGACCGCGCACGCATAGCTCACCCGGCTGCCCCAAGGGCACCTCCTCGCCACCATCGCCGCGGATGCTGACCTCCGTGGACGAAACCGGCAGGCCGATGGAGTGATTGAACTGTGGCAGATCGAGCGGATTGATCGTCACCGCCGGCGACGTTTCCGTCAGACCGTACGCCTCCACGAGCGGGCGCCCGGTCACGCGCCGCCACTTCTCCGCCACCGCCTGCTGCACGGCCATCCCACCGCCCAGCGTAATGTGCAGGGAAGAAAAATCCAGCTTGCTGAAATTCTCGTTGTTCAAGAGTGCGTTGAACAGGGTGTTCACACCGGTAATCGCGGTAAATCGATACTTCGCCAGCTCCTTGACGAACCCCGCGATATCCCGCGGATTGGTGATCAGCACGTTCATCGCGCCGACCCTGAAAAACGTCAGGCAATTCGCCGTCAGCGAGAAGATGTGATACAGCGGTAACGCCGTGATGATGATCTCGCCCTCCTTGCGCAGGTATGGTTTGATCCACGCATACGCCTGCTGGAGGTTCGCGACAATGTTGCCGTGCGTTAGAACGGCCCCCTTGGCCACGCCTGTCGTGCCACCGGTATATTGCAGAAAAGCAACGTCATCATGACCGATTTCCACCGCCTCCAACGGATGTCGCCCACCCGCCACCAAGGCGTCCGAAAAACGCACGGAACCGGGAATATTCCAGGACGGCACCAACTTTTTTACATGGCGCACGACGAAATCGACCAACATGCTCTTGGGGAAGCCGAGGAGCTCGCCCAGGCTGGTCACCACCACGTTACGCACCTTCAGCCGCTGCAAGACATCCGCGAGCGTGTGCGCAAAATTTTCCACGATGACGATCGTTTCTGCCCCCGAGTCGCGGATCTGATGCTCGAGTTCCCGCGCAGTGTAGAGCGGGTTAACGTTCACGACCGCATAGCCGGCACGCAGGGCACCGAACATCGCAATCGGGTACTGCAGGAGATTGGGCATCATCAACGCCACGCGCGCGCCGCGCGGCAGCTTTAACTCGCCCTGCAAGTAGCCGGCAAACTGCGCCGACAGCCGGTCCAGTTCTGCGTACGTGATGGTCTTGCCCATATTCACGTAGGCGACGCGGCCGGCGAACTGGCGCACTCCTCGGGCAAAGACGTCGGCAAGCGACGAAAACTCGTTCACGTCGATTTCCGCCGGAATTCCGGGTGGATAGCTCTTCAGCCAGATCTTTTCCACAGCACTCCTCCAACAGTTGGAATTAGCGCCGGACCAACGACTCCCGGCGGTGCCCTCCCGAGGCATTACCGGCATCGCCATGTCGGCGCCACCGGCTTCCAGCTGCATGCCCCCGTCTCGACGGACGGAGGTCGTCTTGTGCTTTACCCCTCGCAACTCGCCGAGCGAGGATGGAGCTGCGGCAGGCTAGGCCCGCCCTGCCTCAGGCCTCGTCGCCCGGCTCCTGCGGCCAGTTCCTGATGTAATTCTTGAGCATGCGGTTCTCGAAACTCTGCTCTTCGAGCACCGCCTTGGCCACATCGTGGAAAGAAACCACCCCGAGCAGCGTCGTATCGTCCATCACGGGCAAATAACGCTGACGGTGCTCCACCATGAGACGCCGCAACTCGTCCATTTCCATATTCGGCGACGCGGCGATCGGCCCTGACAGCATTGCCTGCTCGATCGTCATCCTGCCCCATTCCGCGCCGCCCTTATGCACCGCCCGCAACACTTCGCGGAAGGTAAGCATGCCGACCATGTGGCCGTGCGAAAAAACCACGAGCGAGCCGACGTCCTGCTCGGTCATGATCTCGACCGCCTCAGCAAGGCTCTTGTTGGGCGCTATGGTGTAGAGCACCTTGCCCTTGATCGCAAGAATCTCGCTCACCAGCATGCCAATCCCCTTTCCAAATTCATATCAACTGACCCAAGTGCATGATATTGCATAGCGCCGACCAGGAAAAGACCGCGCACACGCACAATCGCGCCGCAACCCAAGGCCTAGCGCGCGCCGCTCTCAGCGTTTCAGTTCGCCCAACTTGCCCGTACGCGCAGCCCATTCGTCCGCATCCGGCAAAGGATCCTTGCGCTCCACGATCGGCTTCCAGTCCTTGGCGAGATCGGCATTCAGCGCGATGAAATGACGCTGCCCTTCGGGCACGTCGTCCTCGGCGTAGATCGCCTCCACCGGACATTCGGCCACACAGAGGGTGCAATCTATGCACTCGGTCGGATCGATCACGAGAAAATTCGCCCCCTCGCGGAAACAGTCCACGGGGCACACATCCACACAGTCGGTGTACTTGCAGCGGATGCAGGCTTCTGTCACTACGTAGGCCATCGTCTTCGACTCCAGTTGATCATGCAGGCCCGCCCCGCCCCCGGAGCGCACCGCCTTTTTCCGACAATATAGCCGAGACCTTCGCGGTTTTGACACAGGCGCGGGCAAACCCCGACTGCACAAGCGGCGAAAAAAGGGCGAAACGCTTGACGGGCGGGACGGCTTGGCATAACTTTTCCCGACACTCTGAAGTGGCAGGCCCCTCCCGCCACTCTCCCCGAGGGCCGTACCGGCCCGACTCCCAATCCGAAAGACAGCAAGACCTTGATGCGAGGAATCATGAGCGAGCACATCCATTACGTCACCGACGGCAACTTTGAAGCCGAGGTGCTCCAGGCACAAACCCCGGTTCTGGTCGATTACTGGGCCGAATGGTGCGGTCCGTGCAAGATGATCGCCCCCATCCTCGACGACATCGCCAAGGAGTATGCGGGCAAGCTCAAGGTCGCAAAACTGAACATCGACGAGAATCAGGAAACCCCGGCCAAGTTCGGCATTCGCGGCATCCCGACGCTGATGCTGTTCAAGGGCGGCAATGTCGAAGCCACTAAAGTGGGGGCATTGTCCAAGTCGCAACTCACGGCCTTCATTGACAGCAATATCTGACCAGGGCTAAAGTCCAGCCCTGCCTGCGCGGCGCCCCCGCTCAAGAAGCCGGCCTTCCGGCGCCGCAGCAGCAGCATCTTCTTCCCGCAGCATCTCCCTCATCGGTTTCATCCATCAGCGCCCCGTCGCGCCCCTTCGCCATGCAATTATCGGAGCTCAAGTCCCTCCACGTCAGCCAGCTGCTGGAGATGGCCATCGAAAACGAAATCGATGGCGCCAACCGCTTGCGCAAGCAGGAACTGGTCTTTGCCCTACTCAAGAATCGGGCCAAGAAAGGCGAACCCATATACGGTGACGGGGCGCTCGAAGTACTTCCCGACGGCTTCGGCTTCCTGCGCTCGCCGGACATCTCCTACCTAGCCGGCACCGACGACATCTACGTCTCGCCGTCGCAGATCCGCCGCTTCAACCTGCACACCGGCGACACCATCGAGGGCGAGATCCGCACCCCGAAGGACGGCGAACGCTACTTCGCCCTCGTCAAACTCGACAAGATCAACGGCGAGTCGCCCGAGAACTGCAAGCACAAGATCCTGTTCGAGAATCTCACTCCTCTGCACCCGAACGAGTGCCTGAAGCTTGAGCGTGACATTCGCGGCGAGGAGAACATCACCAGCCGCATCATCGACATGATCGCGCCGATCGGCAAGGGACAGCGGGGTCTGCTGGTGGCTCCGCCAAAAAGCGGCAAGACCGTGATGCTGCAGCACATCGCCCACGCCATCTCGGCCAACCACCCGGATGTCGCCCTCATCGTCCTACTGATCGACGAACGTCCCGAAGAAGTTACCGAAATGCAGCGCTCGGTCAAAGGCGAGGTGGTTGCATCCACCTTCGACGAACCCGCTTCGCGCCACGTGCAAGTCGCCGAGATGGTCATCGAAAAGGCCAAGCGACTCACCGAACACAAGAAGGACGTGGTCATCCTGCTCGATTCGCTCACGCGGCTCGCGCGGGCATACAACACCGTGGTACCGGCCTCCGGCAAGGTCCTGACCGGCGGTGTCGACGCCAACGCCCTGCAGAAGCCCAAGCGTTTCTTCGGCGCCGCACGGAATATCGAGGAAGGCGGCTCGCTGACCATCATCGCGACGGCCCTGATCGACACCGGAAGCCGCATGGACGAAGTGATCTATGAGGAGTTCAAGGGCACCGGCAACATGGAGTTGCACCTCGATCGCCGCATGGCCGAAAAGCGCGTGTATCCGGCCATCAACGTCAACCGCTCGGGGACTCGCCGCGAGGAGTTGCTGATGAAGGCCGACGTGTTGCAGAAAGTGTGGGTGTTGCGCAAGCTCCTGTACGGCATGGATGACATCGACGCGATGGAATTCCTGATGGACAAGGTCAAGGCGACCAAGAGCAACGCGGAGTTCTTCGACGCGATGCGGCGCGGTTGATCCGGACGCCGCGGACACAAAAACGCCACCTTGTCGGTGGCGTTTTTGTTTTGTGCCGCAGCAAAACGAGGCCCGCGAGCCCCGACGGACTTACCTGTAATCGTAGAATCCCTTGCCGGACTTGCGGCCGAGATAGCCCGCCTCGACCATCTCGACGAGCAGGGGCGCCGGACGGTATTTCGGATCCTTGAAGCCCTCGAACAGCACCTGCATCACTGCCAATTCGACATCGAGGCCGATCATGTCGGCGAGAGCCAGCGGCCCGATCGGGTGATTGCACCCGAGCTTCATTGCCTCGTCGATCTCGGCGGCCGTGGCAAGACCTTCCCCAAGCGCAAAGATCGCCTCGTTGATCATCGGGCAGAGCAGTCGGTTGACGACAAAACCCGGGCTGTTGCGCACCTGGACGGGAGTCTTGCCGATTGCCTGCGCGACCGCCTCCACCGCGGCATAGGTTGAGTCGGACGTCTGCAGACCGCGAATCAGCTCGACCAGCGCCATCATGGGCACGGGGTTGAAGAAGTGCATGCCGACAACCTTGTCGGCGCGCTTCGTCGACGCAGCGAGCTTGGTGATCGAAATCGAGGAGGTGTTCGACGCCAGAATCGCATCCGCCTTCATTGTCGCATCGAGTTGCGCGAAGATTTTCAGCTTCAGCTCGAGATTCTCGGTTGCGGCTTCGATCACCAGATCACAATCCGCGAGGGCGCCCACGTCGCTGGCCGTGGCGATGCGCGCAAGGGCCTCCGCCTTTAGCGCCTCGGTCATCTTTTCCTTCTTGACCAGGCGATCGAGACTCGCCGTCAGGGTGACCAGGCCGCGCTGCACCGCCACCTCGGCAACATCCATCATCACGACCTCGAACCCGGCTACCGCAAAGGCCTGCGTAATGCCGTTACCCATCGTGCCGGCGCCTACGACGCCGATCTTCTTTAGACTCATCGTTTCCCGCTCCCTTGGTAAGTAACGCCCCGGCCCATCCACGGCCGACACCATACTGATGCGTATGGAACTATAGCGCAATGTCGGCACGCGAACCAGCGCGCGGTGGTGGCGGCTCGATGCCAGCCACACCGGGGTCATAACGACCAGCGGACTCAGGCAAGAGAAAAGGCAAAAAAAATGGGAGCCCGAAGGCTCCCATTTCATGTGTTGGCGGAGTGGACGGGGCTCGAACCCGCGACCCCCGGCGTGACAGGCCGGTATTCTAACCAACTGAACTACCACTCCGCGCTAACCAGTTGCCGGCGACTTGGCCGACTGCAATTCGTCTTCTCGACGCCCTGCGTTATATGGCGTCCCCACGGGGATTCGAACCCCGGTTATCGCCGTGAAAGGGCGGTGTCCTAGGCCTCTAGACGATGGGGACAACGTCTTTGTGCTTTGTTGGTGGAGGTAAGCGGGGTCGAACCGCTGACCTCTTGCATGCCATGCAAGCGCTCTCCCAGCTGAGCTATACCCCCAACAGAGCTGCGCATTCTAGCTTCTGGCGCTGCCAACCGCAAGCACTTTAAAACTTACTGCTACATCACCCGGGCATAATGCCCGAAATGTTGGTGGCGGAGTGGACGGGGCTCGAACCCGCGACCCCCGGCGTGACAGGCCGGTATTCTAACCAACTGAACTACCACTCCGCGCTGACCTTTTGCCCGGCTTTACCGGCCGGCGTGCGATTCGTCATTATACGTCGACGCCTCACTGCATACTGGCGTCCCCACGGGGATTCGAACCCCGGTTATCGCCGTGAAAGGGCGGTGTCCTAGGCCTCTAGACGATGGGGACTGCAATTCTTTCGACTGGTGGAGGTAAGCGGGATCGAACCGCTGACCTCTTGCATGCCATGCAAGCGCTCTCCCAGCTGAGCTATACCCCCGACGGCGAAAGAGCGCGCATTATAGGGTGCTCCTCAAAGGCTGTAAACCCCGAATTTCAACTTTTCGAAACTCAGATGACTTTCCCCGGATTCATCAGCCCATGCGGGTCCAGGGCTCGCTTCACCGCACGCATCAGATCGAGCTCGACCTCGGATTTGTAGCGGGCATTCTCCTCCCGCTTCAATTGGCCGATGCCGTGCTCGGCTGAGATCGATCCATTCAGCGCGCCGACCAGATCATGGACGATGCGATTGACGTCCCGCGTCCGGGCCACAAACTCGGCGTTGTCGACAGCGCCAGGCTTGGAAAGGTTGTAATGCAGGTTTCCGTCGCCGAGATGGCCGAAGGTGACGATACGCACGTCGGGCCATATGGCCGCGAGCGCCTGCTGCGCTTGCAGCAGGAAATCGGGGATGGCGCTGACAGGTACGGAAATGTCGTGCTTGATGCTGATTCCCTCGATCTTCTGCGCTTCGGAGATGTTTTCGCGCAAAGCCCACAAGGCATGGGCCTGCGCGATGCTTGAAGCGACCGCAGCATCGACTGCCAGGCCGCTGTCGATCGCCGCGGCGATCGTCCGCTCGAGCATGTCATCCAGAGCCTCGCCATCGAGCGCGTCCGCCAACTCGACGAGGACATGCCAATCGTGGACGCCGGCGAGCGGAGCACGCATGGCCGGAATATGTTGCAGCACGAGATCGAGCGCCGAGCGGCCGACGAGTTCGAAGGCCGTAGCACGCTCCCCACAACGATCGCGCAGCAGCGATAGGAGATCGACTGCGGCTCGCGGATCGGGCACGGCGACCCAGGCCGTCGCTCTTGCCCGCGGGCGGGGGAAAAGCTTGAGGGCCGCTGCGGTGACAATGCCAAGCGTTCCCTCTGCGCCGATGAAGAGCTGCTTGAGGTCGTAGCCAGTGTTGTCCTTGCGCAGCGAGCGCAGCCCGTTCCAGACACGCCCGTCCGGAAGCACGACTTCAACACCGAGCACCAGGTCGCGCATGTTCCCGTAGCGCAACACCTGGACGCCACCGGCATTCGTGGAGATATTGCCGCCAACAAGGCAGCTGCCCTCGGATGCGAGCGAGAGCGGGAACAGCCTGTCACCACCCTCGGCCGCCTGCTGCACGGCCGCAAGCGTGCACCCCGCCTCTGCCACAAGCGCGTTGTTGGCGGCGTCGACCGTCCGGATGCGATGCATGCGCGCCATGCTGACCAGGACGGAACCGCCGTCGGGAAGCGGCGTCGCACCCCCGCACAACCCGGTATTGCCGCCTTGGGGCACCATGGGAACGTTCGCCGATGCACAAATCCGCACAATGTCCGCGGTTTCCTGTGTGCTTCCAGGCCGCACGACGGCAATTGCGCGGCCGGTGTAACGTCCGCGCCAGTCGGTGAGGTAGGGTGCCATCGCGGCGGGGTCGTCAATGACGTACTGGGCACCAATTGCGTTCGCCAGCGCCGCAACCACGTCGTTCATGCCCCGCCTCCGGCGGCCGCTTGTCCAAGCACGTAGCGCAGCGCCGGCAACATGCCCGTGACTGCAGCTTCCCCCTCCGCGATCGCCTCGCGTGCGCGATGGAAGTCCATCGTTCCGATGTGTGCGAGACGCGGCGAAATCTGGACATCGGCGGGTTCGCCCGCAAGGCGGCTGCGCGCGATGCGCACCTGCATGATGTTGATGCTGGAGGTGAGCACGGTCATCAGGGATGGCAGGGACGTTTCGGCGCCGCCCCCCTGGGAGCCGCGTCCATTACCATTCCCGTTGGTCGGCAGGCCGAGCCGTGCGAAAAGTCGCTCGGTCCAGCCTTCGGAAGTCTCCTCGACCTCCTCCACCGGAGCGGCCCGCCAAGCCTTGCCGATCATGTCCGAGCCGAGGTCTACCGCGATCACGACATCGGCACCCATCGCGCGGCACAAGGACACCGGCACCGGATTCACGAGCCCGCCATCAACGAGCAGGCGCCCGGCGCGCACGATGGGTGTGAATAGACCGGGGAGCGCGATCGAGGCACGCACGGCCTCCGCGACACTCCCGTCGCGCAGCCAGATTTCGCGCCCGGTTTCGAGTTCGGTTGCGACACACGCAAACCGGCGATCGAGCTGCGAGAAGTCGCGGTCGACGAAATTGCGCTCGAAGAACTGGATGAGCTTCTCGCCCTTGATGAGCCCGCCACGCAGGCTCACGTCGAGCAGCGAGACAACGTCCTGCCACTTGAGCGCCTCTGCCCACTGGGTGAGCTTCCCGAGGTCGCCAGACGCCATCGCTGCGCCAACGAAGGCACCGATGGAGCAGCCGCAGATGATCTGCGGCTCGATCCCTTCGCGGGCAAGCACGCGCAGCACACCGAGGTGCGCCCAGCCGCGTGCAGCACCACTGCCAAGCGCCAATCCGATGACGGGGCCGGACTTGCCAGTGTTCTGCGGAGTCGGCTCGAACATCGGCAGGCCGGTCCGTCAGGCGATCGGCTCGGCGTACAGGTCGTGCACGTCGCAGTCGGTGATGCGTACCCGGGCGAACTCGCCAGGCTCCAGGCCCTCGCCATCGGGAATGATGACCAGTCCGTCGATCTCGGGTGCGTCGCCGGGAGAACGCGCAATCGCACCATCTTCCTCGATGTCGTCGACCACGACGGTCATCTCGCGGCCGATCCAGCGCTCGAGCCGCTGGGTGGAGATGTCTTCCTGGAACTCCATCAGGCGCATGCGCCGCTCCTCGCGAACCTCGTCGGGCACTGCGCCAGGCAGCTGGTTTGCCTCGGCACCTTCGACCGGGGAATACGCGAACGCACCGACGCGGTCGAGCTGCGCCTCCTCGAGAAACTGCAGCAACAGCTCGAAGTCCTCGTCGGTCTCTCCGGGAAATCCGGTGATGAAGGTCGAGCGGATCGTGAGATCCGGGCAAATGCTGCGCCAGGAACGAATCCGCTCGAGCACGTTCTCGGCATTCGCGGGGCGCCGCATGGCCTTGAGGATGCGCGGGCTGGCGTGCTGGAACGGGATGTCCAGATAGGGAAGGATCTTGCCTTCAGCCATCAGCGGGATGAGCTCGTCCACGCTCGGGTAGGGGTAGACATAGTGCATGCGGATCCACACGCCAAGTTCGCCCAGCGCCTTCGCGAGATCGAGCAGGCGAGTCTTGATGGGCCGCCCATTCCAGAAGCCGGTCCGGTACTTGGTGTCGACTCCGTATGCGCTGGTATCTTGGGATATGACCAAGAGCTCCTTCACCCCCGCATCCACCAGCGATTCGGCCTCGCGCATCACTTCATGGATCGGGCGTGACACGAGATCGCCGCGCAGCGACGGAATGATGCAGAAGGTGCAACGGTGGTTGCAGCCTTCGGAAATTTTGAGATAGGCGTAGTGGTTCGGGGTGAGGCGGATACCCTGCGGCGGCACGAGGTCGGTGAAGGGATCGTGCGGCTTGGGCAGGTGTTGATGAACCGCCTTCATGACCGCATCGGTCGCATGCGGACCGGTCACGGCAAGAACCTGCGGATGCGCCGCCATCACGACATCGTCCTTGGCACCGAGACAACCGGTGACGATGACCTTGCCGTTCTCGGCGAGCGCCTCGCCGATCGCATCGAGTGACTCCTCGACGGCGGCGTCGATGAAGCCGCAGGTATTGACGACCACGAGGTCCGCATCGTCATAACTGCCTGAGATTTCGTAACCTTCGCCCCGCAGGCGCGTGAGGATATGTTCGGAGTCGACGGTCGCCTTGGGACAGCCGAGGGAGACGAAACCGACTCGCGGTATGCCTGGGGTCTTGTTCTGGGTCATTCTTTGAAGGGGAGGTGCTGGCCGGGATCCGGAATGGCGCCGGCCTGGATGTTATTTCTGGCTCGAACGACTGCCCTTGGGGGCAGGCGCTTCGGGCTTCGCTTCCTTGGCGGCCTGCGGAGCGGCCTGCTCTTCCTTGGCGGCGGGAGCGTAGTTCGGGAACGGGAAGCCGGTGAAGATGCTGCGCGTCTGGTTTTCGATCTGCTCCTGCATTTGCGAGAACATCTTCTTGCTCTGATCGACGTACGTGCCCATCACGCTCTGCAGCGCGGGGCCCTGGAAGTTGAGGAACTGGGCCCACAGATCCTGGCTGATCGGGCTGTTTTCACCGTAGATCGCCTGCGCCTGCTCCTGCAGCTTCGCCTGCATCTCGGTGAAGGCCTTGATGTTGTTCTCCAGGTACTTGCCCATCATCCCCTGCGTGGCGTTGCCGTAGAAGCGGATCATGTGCGCGAGCAGGTCGCTGGTGAACATGGGGGCTCCGCCCGCCTCTTCCTCGAGGATGATCTGGAGAAGGATGCTGCGCGTGAGGTCTTCGCCGGTCTTGGCATCGACAACCTGAAATTCCTCCCGCCCCAATACGAGCTCCTTCACATCGGCCAGCGTGATGTAGGAACTGGTCCTCGTATCGTACAGACGGCGATTGGGATACTTCTTGATAAGTCGCGACTGCTCAGCCATCAATACCTCTCCTCGTCGGCGGTGAATTCCGCTCTCCACGTTCAACGAAATTATACCGCGGTGCAGAAATAAAAACCCCGCCGTTCGGCGGGGTCTCGCAGCGATCCACCTAGGCGGAATACTGCATCAGCACATGTGCAGGCCGCCGTTGATGTTGATCGTGGCGCCGGTCACATAGCCGGCCAGCTCGGACGCGAGATAGGAGCACAGCGCACCGATTTCCTCCGGCTTGCCGAGACGCTTCATCGGGACGGTATCGATGATGCCCTGGCGGATGTCCTCGCGGATCGCCATGACCATTTCAGTGCCGATGTAGCCCGGAGCGATCGCATTGACGGTCACGCCCTTGGTGGCCAGCTCGGCGGCGAGCGCCTTGGTGAAGCCCAGCACCCCGGCCTTGGCCGTGGAGTAGTTGGTCTGGCCTGCCTGACCCTTGACGCCATTGACCGAGGAAATGTTGATGATCCGCCCCCAGCCGCGCTCGGCCATCTTCGGCGAGACGTGATGTGTGACGTTGAACAGGCTGTTGAGGTTGGTATTGATCACCGCATCCCACTGGCCCTTCTCCATCTTGGGGAAGAACTTGTCGCGGGTGATGCCCGCGTTGTTCACCAGGACCTCGATCACGCCGACTTCGGCTTCGATCTTGGCGACCATTGCCTTGCAGGATTCGTAATCGGACACGTCACCTTCGGCGGGGATGAACTCGAAGCCGAGTTCCTTCTGCTTGGCGAGCCACTCGTCCTTCTGCGGAAAACCCGGCAGACAGTTGGCGACAACCTTCAGGCCATCCTTGGCGAGGGCCTGGCAGATCGCAGTGCCCAAACCGCCCATGGCGCCGGTAACGAGTGCGACTTTCTGAGTCATGGTGCAATCCTCTTGCAGATTGGTGATGGGAAGCGAGTGCGGCTGCGCCACAAGCGTCCGCAAGCGCCTCCTCTGACAACCATGCGGCAGTGCATTACCGCAAAGCCGGTAAATTATAGGGACTTTTCGGAGAGCTTGCTGCACTGCAAAAGGAAAATAAAACGGCGCGCCCCTTTCGGAAACGCGCCGCTACCGGACTGGATGTGGTCCCGGTCAGAACATGTGCTGCCCGCCGTTGATGGAGATGTTGGCGCCGGTCACGAACGCGGCCTCCTCAGACGCGAGATAGGCCACCAGGCCGGCAATTTCCTCGGGCTTGCCCAGACGCGACACGGGAATCTGCGGCAGGATCTTGGATTCAAGGATTTCCTGCGGGATTGCCGTCACCATCTTGGTGCCGATGTATCCCGGCGAGATGGTGTTGACGGTCACTCCGCCACGCGCAACTTCCAGTGCCAGCGCCTTGGTGAAGCCATGCATCCCCGCCTTCGCTGCGGAGTAGTTGGTCTGGCCGAATGCACCTTTCTGACCATTGACCGACGATACGTTGATGACGCGTCCCCACTTGCGCTCGACCATGCCGTCCATGACCTGCTTGGTCATGTTGAACACGCTGTCGAGGTTGGTGGAGATGACGGCATCCCAGTCGGCCTTGGTCATCTTCTTGAAGGTCATGTCGCGGGTGATCCCGGCGTTATTCACCAGTACATCCACGGGCCCCACTTCCCGGGTGACAGTCTCGACACAGGCCTTGCACGAATCGAAATCCGAGACGTCGCAGGGATAGGCCTTGAAGCCGTAGCCCATGTTGTTCATGGTCTGCAGCCATTCAGCGGCCTTGGTGTTGCCCGGGGAATGTGTCGTCACGACCCTGTAGCCCAGTGCGGCGAGCTTGATGCACACCGCTTCGCCCAGGCCACCCATGCCACCGGTCACTAGTGCGACTCTTGCCATAAACTTCCTCCTCTCCCGTTGATCGATTCACAAGGGGTTTCCAGACACTTCCGGCAGCGCCCCCGTGTCCGCTGCCGCTGGGTAATTCCGGTTCCGGGCCGGCGGGTACGCGTCAGGCCTTTTCCTTCACGTAACGCCCCGGCGCGGGTTCGATCGGTGCGTACTTCGCATTGCCGAGGCGGCCTCGTGCCGCAACCTGCTTGCCGCCGTATGGCCTGAGCCATTCGATCCAGTTCAACCACCAGCTGCCCTTCTGCTCGACCGCACCGTCCAGCCATTCGTCCGGGTCGGCTGCGCCGGAGGCGTTCACCCAGTAGCTGCGGCGGTTCTTCGACGCCGGATTGATCGCCCCGGCGATGTGACCGCTCGCGCCCAGCACGAAGGTCGTCTCGCCGCCCAACAGTCCGCGCGAAAGATAGGCACCCTTCCACGGAACGATATGATCCTCGCGCGTAGCGAGCAGATATGCCGGCGCGTCGACCTTGCCGAGATCGACCTTTGCACCGAGCATTTTGAGCTTGCCCGGCATGCGCAGGTTATTTTCCAGATACATGTTACGCAAATACCACGTCAGGAACGGTCCCGGCAGATTCGTGCTGTCGGAATTCCAGTACAGCAGGTCGAATGCCTGCGGTTTGTTGCCCTTCAGGTAGTTGCCGACGACGTACTGCCAGATGAGGTCGTTGGCACGTAGTGCGGAAAACACATTCGCGAGTTCCTGCCCGGGCAACAGCCCCGCTTTTCCGATTGCGGCCTCGCGGGCAGTCACACTGGCCTCATCGACCAGGCAGCCGAGCTCGCCCGCATCCGCGAAATCGAGCAAGGTCGTCATCAGCGTGAGGCTCGCCACAGGATCTTCGCCGCGCGCACGCGCCACGCCGAGAGCCGACGTCAATATCGTGCCACCAACGCAGAACCCGAGCACGTTTGGTTTCTTCACGCGCGTGACGGTACGCACGACTTCGAGCGCTTTGAGCGGGCCCTTCTCGAGGTAATCATCCCAGGTCGCGGTGGACTCCGGAGCCTTGGGATTCTTCCACGAGACGAGGAAGACGGTGAAGCCCTGCTCCACAGCGAACCGCACCAGCGAGTTGTCCGGTTGCAGATCGAGGACGTAGAACTTGTTGATGCAAGGCGGTACGATCAGCAGCGGCACCTGGGCGACCTTGTCGGTGACCGGCGCGTACTGGACGAGCTGCATCAGCTCGTTCTGGTAGATAACCGCCCCCGGCGACACGGCGATGTTGCGCCCGACCTCGAACGCCTCGTCATCGGTCATCGACACGCGGCCCCTCTCGAGATCGGCGATCAGGTTCTTGATCCCGCGCGTGATGCTTTCGCCTTCGGTGTCCAGGGCGGTCTTGATGAATTCGGGATTCGTGGCGGCGAAATTCGACGGTGCGAGCGCATCGACGTATTGCCGGGTCAGAAACTGAAGGCGCGACTTGGCGCGACCGTCCGCCATCGGCAACTCTTCGGAAACCCGATTGAGGAAGCTCGCGTTCAGCAAGTAGGCTTGGCGAATGTAGTCGAAGACGGGGCTCTCTCTCCATTCGGGCGCCGTAAACCGCCGGTCTCCCGGCTCGGGAGCAATGACGGAGGCAGCCTTCTCGCCTGGCTTCAGCTGCAGCATCGACGACCACAGCGCAACGTGGCGCGCGGCAAAGTCCTGCTGCAGGCGCGCGAACGCTTCCGTTTCAGGCAGTTGGACGCCCGGCGCAACCTCTCCGCTGCTGTCCTGCATGACCGCATGCTGGCGCGCGATTGCCTGAAAGAAGTTTTGGGCCATCGCCTGGCCGAACTGCAGCATGCCCTCGATTGCGGGATTGCCCTGATTGTTGTCGGATTCGGACATCAGCCCCTCCTGAGGCGCTGGTTCGGACGCATACGGAAATCGCTGGTCACCTTGATTCTCCCTGGACCGCCCACGGTCCCGGGCGCCGCACCCGCACTGCCACAGGTAGAATCGGCGCCATGTACATTATCGCAATCGCCTGGCTGTACGTCGTGCTGATCGCGGCGATCTCGGACACGACGGTCGTCGGCGGCATGCTCACCTTCGTATTCTGGGGACTCGGCCCCCTGGCCCTCTTCCTCTGGCTGGCAGGGACACCGGCTCGCCGCCGCGCGGCAACCCGCCGCGAAACCGCAGCCGAGGCACCGCTGAACGATAGAACCGAATCGGATATCGATCAATAGCCCGGACGATAGCCCGTCACTCGGAGAGCCACACGAGCGAGGCCAGGCGCCCCGTAACGCCGTCGCGGCGGTAGGAAAACCAGCGCAGGGGATCGGCAAAAGTGCAGACGTCGCCCCCGTAAACCCGATCGACCCCGATCGCGTGCAGGCGCCGGCGTGCGAGTTCGAACAGGTCTGCATACCATTTGCCCGACTGCTCCGCCGGCTGGAACGCATCCGCGGCGCCAGCGTCAGTAGCGACGAAGCGCTCACGCACCTCGCCACCGACCTCGAAAGCATCCGGCCCAATGGCAGGCCCCATCCACGCAATGACCCGCGCTGGAGCGACCTTCATGCGTGCGACCGTCGCATCGAGAATACCCGACGCAAGCCCCCGCCACCCCGCATGGGCTGCGGCCACGACCGAACCTTCGTCGTCGCAGAACAGCACCGGCAGACAGTCCGCAGTCATCACGACGCATACGGCACCGGCCGCGCGTGCGACCGACGCATCGGCGCGCGGCGGAGCGGCGCCCCCCCCCGCGGCTGACGCGTCGCAGACATCAACGCCGTGCACCTGATCCAGCCAGCACGGCTCGGATGGCACGACCGCGCGCAGGATGGCCCGGTTGCGGGCTACAGCGAGCGGCGAATCACCGACGTGGCTGCCGAGATTCATGGTCGCCCACGGCCCCTCGCTGACACCCCCGTGCCGCGTCGTGACGAGGGCGCGCACGCGCTCGGGGGCTGGCCAGTCGGGCTCGAACCAGTCAGGACTCATGCAGGTGGCTCCGCACGAAGGATTGCAAGCAGGCTCTCGAAATCGTCGGGCAGTGGCGACTCCCACGCCATTTCCTCGCCTGTCGCCGGATGAACAAGCCCCAGGCGGAAGGCATGCAGCGCCTGTCGCGGGAAGGCATCCAGGGTCGTGCAGCCACTACGCCGCCGTCCGTAGGTCGCATCGCCGACCAGCGGGTGGCCGATGTGCGCCATGTGGACGCGGATCTGATGCGTGCGACCGGTCTCGAGCCGACACTCGACGAGGGTCGCGCGAACAAAATGTTCTCGCACGGAATAGCGCGTGACGGCCGTACGGCCGCCGGAATGCACGGCCATCTTCGTGCGCTGCGAGGGGTGCCGACCGATGGAGGCATCGACCATACCGGGACCGGTAACCATCCCGTGTACAAGCGCTAAGTAGTGTCGTTTGACGGTGCGCGCCTGGAGTTGTCGGACGAGATAGGTCTGCGCCTCGAGGGTGCGGGCGACCACCATCAGGCCGCTGGTGTCCTTGTCGAGGCGATGCACGATGCCGGCGCGCGGTATGTTGGCAAGTTCCGGGGCATGGTGCAGCAGGGCATTAAGTAGTGTCCCGCTCCAGTTGCCGCTGCCCGGATGCACGACGAGGCCGACCGGCTTGTCGATGACGAGAATGTGAGCGTCCTCGTAGGCGATATCGAGCGGGATGTCCTCGGGGGCCTCGGCAACCTCTTCGGGTACCGGCGCCGCATCGACTTCCAGGACTTCGCCGCCCCATACCTTGAACTTTGCATCATGAAGGCTGCCGTTGAGGCTGACACGTCCGGACTTGAGCCAGCCTTGCAGGCGACTGCGCGAGTGGGCCGGGTAGAGACGCGCCAGGGCCTGGTCGAGCCGCAGACCGGCACAGTCGGCGGGTATCGTCAGCCGGTGGTGCGAAGCAGCCTCTTCCAGTGGGCTATAATTGTCCGGTTCATTCACGCGAGTTTTTTCGATGGCCAGGTTCACCCTTGGAAGTTTAGCGGTTATCGGTGCATTGCTGCTCGGCGGATGCGGCCTGTTGCCGGAACAGATCGACGAGACGGCGGGCTGGAATGCCCAGAAGCTGTACTCCGAAGCGAAGAACTACATGGCTGAGGGTTCGTACGAACAGGCCATCAAGCTCTTCGAAAAGCTCGAGGCGCGCTTCCCTTACGGCCGCTACGCGCAGCAGGCACAGATCGAGGTCGCCTACGCGCATTACAAGTCGTACGAGCCGGCCCTTGCCATCGCTGCGGCGGATCGCTTCATCAAGCTGCACCCCAACCATCCCAATGCGGATTACATGTACTACCTGAAAGGTCTGGCGACTTTCAACGAGGATCTCGGCCTCCTCGCAGGCCTGTCGAACCAGGATCTTTCGGAGCGCGACCCGAAGGCTGCCCAGGAGTCGTTCGACACCTTTGGCCAGCTCGTGAACCGTTTCCCGAGCAGCCGCTACGCCGAAGACGCACGACAGCGCATGCAGTACCTGGTGAATTCTCTCGCGCAACACGAGGTCCATGTCGCACGCTATTACTACAAGCGCGGCGCCTACGTGGCCACCATCAACCGGGCACAGGCCACGATCAAGACCTACCCGAACGCCCCGGCGACGGAAGAAGCGCTATTCATGCTGGTGAAGAGCTATGACGCGCTGGGCATGAACGACCTGCGCGACGACGCCGAGCGGGTAATGCGCAAGAACTTCCCCAACAGCGTGTATTACGCGGGCGGCCCGAAGGATGGTCGTCCATGGTGGCAGCTCTGGTAAGCGAGCGCGGCCCCAGTTTTCGGACGGGCGCAAGGCCCGTCCGGCAGCGACCCGCAACTACTTGCGGCCGTAGGTATCCTCGAAGCGCACAATATCATCTTCGCCGAGATAGCTCCCCGATTGGACCTCGATCATCTCGAGCATCAGCTTTCCCGGGTTCTCAAGGCGATGAGTAACACCTAGCGGAATGTAGGTGGACTGGTTTTCGGTGAGCAGAAAGGTTTCGTCGCCGCGGGTAACCTTCGCAGTGCCGCTCACCACGATCCAGTGCTCGGCGCGGTGGTGGTGCATCTGCAGGCTGAGCGCCGCCCCCGGCTTGACCTGGATGTGCTTGACCTGGAAGCGCTGACCGTTGTCGATCGAATCGTAGCAGCCCCACGGCCTGTGAATTTTCCGATGGGCGTAGACTTGGCTGCGCTTGTCTGCCTTGAGCCGGGCGACGATCTTCTTGACGTCCTGCGTACGGTCCTTGTGCGCGACCATGACAGCATCGGGAGTTTCGACGACGACGAGCCCATCCACGCCGACACACGCGACCATGCGACTGGTGGCATGGACGAGACTGTCAGTGGTGTCCTCGAACACGACATCGCCGCGTGCGGCATTGCCGGTGTTGTCCTTCTCTGCAAGCGCCCATAGCGCATCCCAAGCGCCAACGTCGGACCAGCCGACGGACATCGGCACGACACGCGGCGCAATACCCAACTCCGGCGCGCCGGCAAGCTTCTCCATGACCGCATAGTCGATCGAATCGGATGGGCACGCCTCGAACGTGCTGCGCCCGATCCGCACGAAATCGATGTCCCGGACAGCGGCGTCCAGGCTGGCCTCGCAGGCGGCCAGCATGGCCGGATTGAAGTGGCCTATCGCCTTCAGCCATGCACTCGCACGCACCATGAAGAGGCCGCTGTTCCAAAGATAGGCACCGCACGCAACATATTCGGCCGCCGTATCCGCGTCCGGCTTCTCGACGAAGGCGGCGACCTCGCACACGCCCGGACTACACTCGCTGCCGAAGCGGATGTACCCGTACCCCGTTTCAGCTCGTTCGGGGACGATCCCGAAGGTGACCATGGCCCCCTCCTTCGCCGCCTCCAGCCCGACCGCCACTGCACGGTGGAAGGCCTCGCGGTCACGAACGACGTGGTCGGCCGGCATGACGAGCAGCACTCCGTCCTCGTCCTCGCGCGCGACCGAAAGAGCGGCCAAGGTCAGCGCGGGCGCGGTGTTGCGACCGATCGGTTCGAGCAGGATGCGACTGCTCGTCCGGCCGATCGCCCGCATCTGTTCGGCGGTGATGAAACGGTATTCCTCGTTGCACACGACAATGGGCTCGGCGGCGACGGGGAGGCTCCCCGAAAAACCATCGAGCCGTGTGGCGGTCTGCTGGAGCATGGTGTCGTCACCGATCAGCGCCAGCAACTGCTTCGGGTACTGCTCGCGCGAAAGCGGCCACAATCGCGTACCGGAACCGCCGGAAAGGATTACGAGATTAAGGTTCATTCGGCTCCACCGTTGAAGTTCAGAGGCACTAGCCGGGCGCATCCGGAGCCCGCCCCGATGCCCGACAAGGATGACTGAAGGATACGTCAAAACGTCAAAATTCGGCCGTAACGCTTCGCAAGGATGGAGGGCGAACGTCGCGGATGCCATATGTATGCAAATCGACCGCCGCCCGGCGCATACCGCGCAAGCGGAGTACCATTCGCATATTCGCGCTCCGAGTCCTGTCGGCAATGATCCTCAAGCCCGCTCTCGCATCCTGCACCCTGATTGCCACCCTGATTGCCACCCTACTTTCGCTGCCCGCAGCAGCGGACGCCTCGTTCGAGCGCTGTCTCGGTGAACTGCGCTCGGAAGCGCAGACGCGAGGCATCAAACTGGAAACTTTCGATGCGCTGACGCGCACGCTCGAACCCGATGGTTCCGTCCTCGGACTCCTTGATTACCAGCCTGAATTCCGCACACCCATCTGGGATTACCTGGCCGGACTCGTGGACGATGAGCGCATCGCCGATGGCCATGCGATGACTGAAAAATGGGCTGCAACATTGCAGCAGATCGAAACGCAATACGGTGTTGACCGCGCCACCATCGTGGCGGTTTGGGGAGTGGAAAGCGACTTCGGGCGCAACTTTGGCAAACGGCCGTTGCTGACCTCGCTCTCGACCCTGTCCTGCTTCGGTCGGCGGCAGAGTTTCTTTCGCGGCGAATTTTTCACCACCCTGAAGATCATCGAGAATGGCGATGTCGACGCTGCGCGCCTGACCGGCTCCTGGGCGGGCGCCTTCGGACACACCCAGTTCATGCCGTCCACCTTCGCCCGCGTCGCCGTCGATTTCGATGGCGACGGACGACGGGATCTCGTCGACAGCATCCCCGACGCCCTCGCCTCGACGGCGAACTTCCTTGCCAAGGCTGGCTGGGTCAGCGGACAGCCGTGGGGCCATGAGATAAAGCTGCCGGGCGACTTCGATTTTTCGCTTGCGGGCAGGCACAACAAGCGTTCGATCGCGGAATGGGTAAGGCTCGGGGTCCGGCGCATCGACGGCGTCCCGTTGGAAGCATCGACCGCGCCCGCGGCCGTCCTGCTGCCTGCCGGTGAAGGCGGGCCGACCTTCCTCGTGCAACGGAATTTCGACGCGCTCTACTCCTACAACACGGCTGAAACCTATGCGCTTGCGATCGCCCACCTCTCCGACCGGCTGCGCGGCGGCGGCGCCTTCGTCAGACCCTGGCCGACCGACGATCCCGGTCTGTCACGCGCTGAACGCCGCGAGGTGCAGGCGCTGCTGGTGCGCCTCGGGTATGCGGTCGGGGAGATCGACGGCCTGATCGGCAAAACCAGCCGCGAAGCCATCCAGGACGTCCAGAAAGCCAACGGATTGGAACCGGACGGCCGGGCTGGCCGCTACATGCTGGAAGTGCTGCGTCGGCTCGCAGGCACGGCAGCGGGCGGAGACAGCTGACCCCACTCCGGCTTTCCCCACCATGGAGACCGACCTCGCAACGACCCTGAAGCAGTGCGCGTCAACCATCGCGGACGCCGACGCGCTTCTCGTCACCGCCGGCGCCGGCATGGGCGTCGATTCGGGGCTGCCCGACTTCCGCGGCAACGAGGGTTTCTGGAAGGCCTATCCTGCACTCGCGAGCAGCGGCACATCGTTCACCGAAATCGCCACGCCCGCAGCATTCCGCGCGGACGCGGCACGCGCCTGGGGATTCTACGGACACCGGCTGCAACTGTACCGTGACACCGTACCCCATGAAGGCTTTCGCCTCCTGCGCGACATTGCGAACGACATGCCTTGGGGCGCGTTCGTCCTCACGAGCAATGTGGACGGCCAGTTCCAGAAGGCCGGCTTCGAGCCCACCCGCGTAGCCGAGATCCATGGCTCGATTCATCACCTGCAGTGCCTGCAGCGGTGCCGGGATGCGATCTGGGAAACCACCGGATTCACTCCGCGGGTGAACCAATCGGAATGTCGTCTCGATACGGAACCGCCCCGCTGCCCTCATTGCGGTGGGATCGCGCGCCCGAACATCCTGATGTTCGACGATTGGGACTGGATACACACTCGCAGCGCGGCACAGAGCGAAGCACTGGCGGCATGGCACGCACGCGTCAATCGGATCGTCGTCATCGAGATCGGTGCCGGCGTCGACATCCCGACGGTCCGCCGCTTCAGCGAGCGCGCCATGGGAACCCTTCTGCGGATCAATCCCCGCGCACCCGAGATTCCCGGCCACAAAGGCCTGTCGGTACCCTTGGGAGGCCTCACTGCATTGCGCGAGATCCATCGTCACTGGACGCTACTGCGCCGTTGAACGTGCTGCCCGACACAGCAGCGCATGTAAGAGCGGCCCGCCTCGTCAATCAGCATCCCACGGCACACCGCGTCACCGCAGTCGCATTTAGACTATTTTTCTTTTTTAATTCTGCGACTTGCAATCCGTAGATAGACCCGGTCGCCAGCAACCGACAGTTTACGTGCGCGAGACACCCGGACAAAGCGTGCTTACGGTCAATCACGGAATCAGCTTCCTCACGAGCACTAGGCAGCGCCTGATAGACGGCTCGGTGCGCGCCCTGAACCCGTGCGAGATGTCGTACCCGGACGTAACCGGCGCCCTGATGCTCGCCGACCTGTTCGATCGTCGCCCTCACATGCAGGCGTAGGTCGCCAATCCCATCAACGCCGACAAGCGACACCGTACTGGCGTCGCACTAAAACGGACAACGCTGGTCGGCAACCGTATCGTGAGCCGCCCTGAAGTATGCCACCGCATCCAGACCTCGCGTGCATTAACCGCCCGGGTCGCCGGCTCCACCGCAGCGAAGGGCGCCACGAGCGTGCTCTGGCCGTGGCGACACACCATGCTCCGCCCGCGATAGGGCGACGAGTGTCTATACTGGAAACGGGTTATCACCCAATCCAACCCGCGTGCGCAGAACGGGGTTCGGGAGGAGGAGGCAATCATGTCAGCGTTGAACTATCACCAAGGCCCGGGATCGCCGCCAGGGCTTTCCACCGAGGACCGTCGCTTGCCTAGCGCCGATCCCGACATATCGCCAAAGAGACGAATCAACGACAGCTGGTTCAACAGGATTCGCTGGCCGATGTTTCTCGTTGGCTGGGTCGCAATGGGTCTCGTCGCGTTCGCATACCTGTTCGGCGCAACGTAGTGGACAGGATGGGACATGGGGCACCACGCTCGACGGACGCCGAAAACACCATAAAAGCAAAAGGACCAGTCGAAAGACTGGTCCTTTTGCTTTTAATCTTGGCGCGCCCGGCAGGATTCGAACCCACGACCCCCTGGTTCGTAGCCAGGTACTCTATCCAACTGAGCTACGGGCGCTCTTGCTTGCACGACCCTCTCGGAATCCTGCAGCCACTGGCGGAGAGGGTGGGATTCGAACCCACGGTAGGCTCGCACCTACGCCTGATTTCGAGTCAGGTACATTCGACCACTCTGCCACCTCTCCGACTCCCGCACGGGCTAGCCTTGCGGGAGGCCGAATTATACGCAGAAAATTCTGCGGAGCAACAACAATGCAAAAATTTTTTTATGCACGGCCACGCCGCATTCGTCACGCCCGCACCGTCGCCCCAACTTCTTGAAACTCTTCGTCGGCACACATCGTTTCCGCCACGTGCATCAGCGTCGGCCCTCCCCCATGTTGGTGCGGATGGCGAGAGTCTCCATCAACTGCTCGCGGCTCACCCCGAGGCGGATCAACGCCTTGACCTGAAACCGATGCAGGCATCGCAACGTGAGGCGACACCGATGGCCAATGCGATCATTTCCTTGTTCAGCGCGGAGAGCGCTCCGTCGCGTAGTGCGCCGCGAGCCAACTGCCTGTATCCGTTCATTGCTTCGGGGGGTTTCCGCCCGCAAGCCTTCGAGCGCCTTGGACACGTCACGAGTGATCTGGACAAAGGGCTTCCCGGTCATTTTGCCACCTAAAAACTTGATTGTTTTCTACTAGAGAAGAAGCGAGCCGGGCAGAAAAAGCTCCGGAGCGGGCGGCGCGCTTATGCCATTGCGATATTCATGGGATTGCCGAATCGAGCGGATTCCATCAGAATCATGCAGTTATATTCAATGGTACGACTGCTTGCGCACATTTTTGATCATCGCCACCGCACTTCTGCTAGCTGGCTGCGAGCCCGGCGCAACGCCAAAAGTTGCTGACCAGCATCAGCTTGCCGACTACAGAAGCGCCGGCGAGCTGCGCGTCGCCACCAGGGTTGGAGCGGCGTCGTATCGCAGCGATACCGAGGGAAGAGCTTCCGGCTTCGACCATGATCTCCTGCAGAAACTGGGCGAGCGTCTGGGCGTCCCGGTTCGCTTCGTCCTTTTTCCAGACGCGACGCGAGCGCTCGAGGCAGTCATCCGGGGACAGGTACATCTGGCCGCGGCCGGGGTCGGCCGAAACGATCGGTTGCCGCTCACCTGGACGAGTCCGCTACGCGAGATCGACTATGTCCTCGTCGGACGTTCCGACAGTCCCGACCTCGTCGAAGAGAAAGACTTGACGCGACGAACCGTGTCTGTCCGGCATGGATCTCTGAGCGCCGATTATCTGAACCAGATTCGCAAACGGGTCCCGGACATGAACCTCCATTTCCCGTCGAATCCGGCCGATGAGCACCTGCTCAACGAACTCGCCCAAGGTCACCTGGATCTCGTCGCCACGGACCGCGTTCAATTCGCGCTGGCGGCGCAAACCTTGCCGAATCTGGCAATCGTCTACGACTTGCCCGTAAGCTCGACGATAGGCTGGGCCCTACCCCCTGATGCGAAAGGCAGCCTCGCGGCCGAAGTGGAAGATTTCCTCAGCACCATCCGGACCGACGACACCCTCGCACGACTTTCCGACCGCTACTTCGGCCATATCCGCCGGCTCGACGATACCGCGGTCACGACCTTCCTCGCACGTATCCAGGCCCGGCTGCCGCGCTATCGCCCCCATTTCCAGGAAGCCCAGGCGCAGACGGGCATCGATTGGCGCTTTCTCGCTGCGCTCGCATATCAAGAATCGCACTGGGAGCCCCTCGCCACCTCGTGGTCCGGCGTGCGGGGGATGATGATGTTGACATCAGAAACAGCCGACCGGTTGGGTGTGCGCGACCGCCTCGATGCGCGCGAAAGCATACTGGGCGGGGCACGCTATTTCGCCATGCTCAGGGAACAACTGCCGGATGCGGTTCCCGAACCTGACCGCTCATGGATGGCGGTGGCTGCCTACAACCTGGGAATGGGGCACATGAACGGCGCCCGGACCATCGCCCAGCGGATGGGCAAGGACAACACCAGCTGGTTGGACATGAAGACGGTACTCCCCCTCATGTCGCGCCCCGAATATGCCAGCCGCCTCAAGGCCGGCGCGGCACGCGGAGGCGAAGCGGTAATCATGGCGGAGAACATCCGCAACTATCACGACATACTTCTGCGCCTCGAAGGCGCCTACGTCCCGCCCCTTCAGCCCCGAGGGCTGAAGCTCGGGGCTGCCTCCGGAACGTCCCCTCCGGGCGACGGTTAACCGCGCGGCTCGAGCACCTCGATACCGCCCATGTAGGGCACGAGCGCCTTCGGGACGACAACCGAACCATCGGCCCGCTGGTAATTTTCCAGCACCGCCACCAGAGTACGACCGACAGCCAGACCGGAACCGTTGAGGGTATGGACGAGTTCGTTCTTGCCCTGCGCATTCTTGAACCGCGCCTGCATGCGACGTGCCTGGAAGCCCTCGAAGCAGGAGCAGGACGAGATCTCCCGGTACGTGTTCTGCGCCGGCAGCCATACCTCCAGGTCGTAGGTCTTTGCGGATGCAAAACCCATGTCACCCGTGCATAGGACGATCTTGCGATAAGGCAGCTCCAGCTTGCGCAGAATGGCCTCCGCGTGCCCGGTCAATTCCTCCAGCGCAGCCCAGGAATTGTCGGGATGCTCGATCCGGACGAGTTCGACCTTGTCGAACTGGTGTTGTCGGATCATGCCGCGCGTGTCACGCCCGTAGCTGCCCGCCTCCGAGCGGAAGCACGGGGTGTGGCTAACGAACTTCAGGGGCAAGGCGTCGCCCGCAAGCAACTCCCCGCGCACGATGTTGGTGACCGGCACCTCGGCCGTCGGAATAAGGTAGAAGCGCCCCTCATCCCACGGCACGGCAAACAGGTCGGCCTCGAACTTGGGCAGCTGGCCGGTACCGAACATGCTCGTCGCATTGACGAGATACGGTACATACACTTCCGTGTAGCCATGCTCGCCCGTATGCACGTCGAGCATCATCTGCGCCAGCGCGCGGTGCATGCGAGCCACGCCGCCGCGCATTACCGCGAATCGCGAGCCGGTGATCTTCACTGCAGTTTCGAAGTCCAACCCCCCCAGACCTCCACCGACGTCAACGTGATCGCTGACTTCGAAGGCAAATTCGCGTGGAGTGCCCCAGCGGCTCACCTCGACGTTCGCAGTCTCGTCCTCGCCGACCGGCACGCTCGCGTGCGGCAGGTTCGGCAAGCCGGCAACCAGCGTCTCGATGCGTACGAGCAATGCAGAGAGAGCCTGCTCGTTGGCCTTCAGCTCGTCACCGATGCCTGCCACCTGCGCCATCACAGGCGCGGCGTCCTCGCCCTTGCCCTTGAGAATGCCGATCTGTTTGGACAGCGAATTGCGCTGCGCCTGGAGTTCCTGAGTGCGAGTCTGCAGATTCTTGCGTTCGGTCTCGAGCGACTGGAACTCCGTCGGGTCGAAAGTCATGCCGCGCGCCGCCAGCGCGTTCGTAACGACCTCGATCTGGTTGCGGAGCAATTGGATGTCAAGCATGGCTGTCCTGAAAGTCTTTCAATTCAATGAATAGGCGATGATTCGTGCGACGATACTTAATGATCCGTCGCCAACTCGTTCTGTTGCATTACATTTTAGGGCAAAATCGCCTGAATACCGCAGCGCACAATTATATTATTCAAATCAACCATTTATCGACACATTTCGAGCGAAATCGTCCTTGAATTCGGCGCCTCGTGGCTTATAGTGAATATCCGAAGAGAGCGCCGCGCAGACGGCGCCCGCCACACTTGAGGAGATAGGTATGCTGTCAATCCGGGACTGCCTTGATTACTGCGATTTGACCGACGACGAAGTTGCATTGATTGCCGAGCACGAAGGGATTCCCGATGGCGCGGCAGCACAAATCGTCTGCGGCATGGTCCAGACCCCCGAAGGCGTTCTCGTGCTCTCTGGCTACATGCAGGATCTCATCGACCGCGCCACGGAGCGCGGCGACCTCGCTCAGGCCGAACGCGCAAAGGGCGTCCAGGCTCGCTTCATGGCGGACCACCCTCTGCCCCACTGAGAACGACGGAAACGCCTTACTCTTTCTTGCCGCGCGCGCCCGACCTCAGGGCCGGCGCCACGGCAGCGTCCAATTCGCGCAGATGCTCGAGCTTGGCTGAGATGCGCGCCTCCATCCCGTAGGGCGTGGGACGATACCAGTCAGGCGGGGCCATCCCGTCAGGCAGATATGTTTCACCCGCGGCATAGGCTTCCGGCTCGTCGTGGGCGTAACGGTAGGTCTTGCCGTAACCCAACTCTTTCATGAGCCGCGTCGGCGCATTGCGCAGGTGCAGCGGCACCGGTCGCGAAACGTCATTTCTCACGTATTGCCGCGCTGCGTTGTAGGCTTTGTAGACGGCATTCGATTTCGCGGCGCAGGCGAGGAAGACTGTCGCCTGCGCGAGCGCCAGTTCGCCTTCCGGCGACCCCAGCCGCTCGTAGGTGGTGCACGCATTGAGCGCGATTTCGAGTGCCCGCGGGTCAGCGAGCCCGATGTCCTCCACGGCCATGCGCACGAGCCGCCGACCGAGATACAGGGCGTCCGCGCCGCCATCGAGCATCCGGCACAGCCAGTAGAGGGCCGCATCCGGATTCGATCCGCGTACCGACTTGTGCAGGGCTGAGATCTGATCGTAGAAGGCTTCTCCGCCCTTATCGAAACGCCGGAGCTTGCTCGACAGTGCCTCATCGACGAATTCGGGCGTCACCGGGTTGACGCCGGCGGTCTCGGCGGCGACCTGCACCTGCTCGATCAGGTTCATCAGCCGTCGCGCGTCCCCGTCGGCGAAGCCGATCATGCGCTCGCGCGACGTCTCGTCGAAGACGAGTTGCGGGCACGCGATCGCCCGCCCCCGCTCGAACAAGCCCCCCATCGCCTCGGCATCGAGCGGCTCGAGCACGTACACCGCAGCACGCGACAGAAGCGCCGAATTGACCTCGAAGGACGGATTCTCCGTCGTCGCACCGATGAACGTGAGCAGCCCCTGCTCGACGTAGGGCAGGAAGGCATCCTGCTGGGCCTTATTGAAGCGATGCACCTCGTCCACGAAGAGGATCGTGTGACGGCCACGTGCCTTGGCAGCCTGCGCCTGGCTGACCGCTTCGCGAATGTCCTTGACGCCGGAGAACACTGCCGACAGGGCGACGAACTCGGCATCGAAGGCGTGGGCCATCAGGCGCGCGAGGGTGGTCTTGCCGACGCCTGGCGGCCCCCACAGGATCATCGAATGCGGCTTGCCGGACTCGAAGGCGAGCCGCAACGGCTTTCCCGGGCCGACGAGATGACGCTGGCCGGCGATCTCGTCGAGCCGTTTCGGCCGCATCCGCTCGGCGAGCGGCACGCGCGACGGCTCCACCGAATCGAAGAGATCAGCCATCGCCAGTGCTTGCCTCAGTCGCCGATAACGTCGGCGCCGGGCGGCGGCACGAAGCGGAACTGCGCGGGATCGGGGCGCGCACCGGCAACCAGCGAGCGGAACTCGATCAGCGTCGTCTGCCCGAAGTTGTCCTTCAGCTCCATGCGCCTGAGCACGCCGCCCGCGAAACCCATGCGCATCGACTCGAAGCTGCTTTCAGCCCGGCGGGGTTTTGCATTCACCCACTCCAGCCCGTCCTCGGTACCGGCCTCGGCGAGCTCGAAATTGCGCTCGATCGCGTCGTCACCGGCTAGGATCGCAGCGGGCGTGCTACCCAGCGCATCGCCCAGACGCTTCACCGTGACCTGGTTCAGATCGCGATCCCAGGACCACAGCTTGTCGCCGTCGCTGACCAGCACCTGCGTGTACGGCTTGTCGTAGGTCCAGCGGAATTTGCCGGGGCGCGCGAACATGAAGCTGCCGCTGGCGCGTTGCGGTTTGCGCCCCGATGCCGCGAACACGGTCTGCTCGAATTCCCCCTGCGCGGTGCGCGCGCCGTCGATGAACTGGCGCAACTGCGCGATTCCGCCTGCGGAAGCGACGCCCGCCGCGCAAGTCAGCATCAACGCCGCGCCGAGACGCAGCCCCGTCCTGATGACACCTCCGCTACGACTCACTCGCCCTCCTTGGCCGGCACGATCACTTCGCGGTTGCCGTTCGTTCCCATCGCCGACACCAACCCGGCACGCTCCATCTGCTCGATCAGGCGCGCTGCACGGTTGTAGCCGATGCGCAGGTGGCGCTGCACCAGCGAAATCGACGGACGACGCGTCTTGATGACCACTTCGACCGCCTGATCGTACAAGGGGTCGGCCTCGCCATCCCCCTCGCTGCCCCCGCCCCCGCCGAGCGCCGCTTCGAGATCGTCGTCCGGGGAGGACAGGATGCCCTCCACATAATCCGGCGGACCGCTGCTGCGCCTGAGGTGATCGACGACCTTGTGCACCTCCTCGTCGGCGACGAAGGCGCCGTGCACGCGCACGGGCAGGCCCGTGCCCGGGGCCAGGTACAGCATGTCGCCCATACCCAGCAAGGTTTCCGCCCCCATCTGGTCGAGGATGGTGCGCGAATCGATCTTGCTCGACACCTGGAAGGCGATACGCGTCGGCACGTTGGCCTTGATCAGGCCGGTGATGACGTCGACCGACGGACGCTGCGTCGCGAGGATCAGGTGGATGCCCGCCGCGCGCGCCTTCTGCGCGAGTCGTGCGATCAGTTCCTCGACCTTCTTGCCGACCACCATCATCATGTCGGCGAGCTCGTCGACGATCACGACGATATGCGGCAGCTGCTCGAGCGGCTCCGGGTTGTCGGGGTTGATCGCGAACGGGTTGGTGAGCGGCTTCTCGGCCTTTTCCGCTTCGACGACGGCCTTGTTGAAGCCGGCGAGGTTGCGCACGCCGACCGCAGCCATCAGCTTGTAGCGCTTGTCCATCTCGACCACGCACCAGTTGAGCGCGTTGGCCGCATGCTTCATGTCCGTGACGACCGGCGCGAGCAGGTGCGGGATGCCCTCGTAGATCGACAGCTCCAGCATCTTCGGGTCGACCATGATCAGGCGCACCTTCTCCGGGCCCGCCTTGTACAGCAGCGACAGAATCATGGCGTTGATCCCGACCGACTTGCCCGAACCGGTCGTGCCGGCGACCAGCAGGTGCGGCATCTTGCCGAGGTCCGCGACCACCGGCTGACCGCCGATGTCCTTGCCCAGCGCCACGGTCAGCGGCGAATGCATGTCGTGATACGCCTTGGAGCCGAGGATCTCGGACAGGCGCACGGTCTGACGCTTCGCGTTGGGAAGTTCGAGCGCCATGCAGGATTTGCCCGGCACCGTCTCGACAACGCGGATCGACACCAGCGACAGCGCACGCGCAAGGTCCTTGCCGAGATTCACGACCTGGCTGCCCTTCACGCCCGTCGCTGGCTCGATCTCGTAGCGCGTCACCACCGGCCCCGGGTAGGCCGCCAGAACCTTGACCTCCACGCCGAAGTCACCAAGCTTGGTTTCGATCAGGCGCGAGGTGAATTCCAGCGACTCGGCCGAGGGCGGCTCCACATCGCCCGAGGGCTGATCGAGCAGGCTTAACGGTGGGATCGCCCCGACCGAGGTCGGCAAGTCGGCAAACAGCGACTGCTGTCGCTCCTGGCGGAGTTCCTTCTCGACGCGCTCGGACTTGGGCACCTCGACGACTGCGGGCTCGATGCGCAGCTGCGGCGCGGGAGTAGCCACCGTCTTGCGACGTTTCGTTTCGACGACCGCCTCGCGTTTCTGGGCGACCTGCTGACCGGCCTTGCGGTCTTGCCATCCGTGCCACGCGGCCTGCGTGCCTTGCCACGCCTGCTCCAGCGCAAGTCCGACGCGCTCGATTACCGACAACCAGGAAATGCCCGAAAACAGGCTCAGGCCGGAGGCGAACAGCGCCAGAAGCATCAGCGTGCCGCCCGTGAAACCGAGATAGCGCTGGACAAGCTGGCCCATCTCGACGCCGACGAGGCCGCCCGGCGCCAGCGGCACACTCGCGCCGTGCGAGTAGAAGCGCAGCGACTCGAGCGCGCTGCTCGACAGCAGCACGACGAAGAAGCCCGTCAGCACGAAGAAGAAGGAACGGCGGTCGAGCCGCAGGTCATGGCGCAGGCGCCGGAAACCCCACACCAGCGCGTAACCCAGGAACACCACCCACCACCACGCGGAAAGGCCGAACAGGTAGTAGAGCAGATCGGCAAGCCAGGCGCCGAAGCGCCCCCCGGGATTGCTCACGCGAGCGACTTCCGCCGCGTGTGACCAGCCAGGATCGGACTTGCTGTAGCCAAGCAGGACCAGCCCGACATACAAGGACATCACGCCCAGGATCAGCCAGCGCGCTTCCTGCAGCAGGAGGGAAATCCGTTCCGGCAGAGGCTGGGAACGGGAAGACTGACGGGACGACATCGGCGCGGGAACGAGGGCCCAGGAAAATCGACAATTCGCGATTATATGCGATCAGCCACCCCGACCGACGAAGCTGTTGCGAAGCGATACAGGCGCTCCCGCGCCCCGACCCTCAGACGTCGTTGAGGCGGTCGCGCAGCACGATGCCGTGATCCGTTTCCTCGATGAGCCCCTGCGCACCGAGATCCTTCATCACGCGGCTCACCATCTCGCGCGAGGCGCCGATCATCTTCGCAATGTCCTGCTTGGTGATCTTGCGCACGACGACGACCTTGCCATCGACGTCTTCCGACATCTCCAGCAGCAGCCGCGCGACCCGCCCGTACACGTCCATCAACGCAAGCGATTCGATCTTGCGATCGGCATTGCGCAGCCGGTCGGCCAGGTTGCACATGATGCGCCAGGCCACCTCGAAGTTCTCCTGCATGATGCGCCGGAAGTCGTGCTTGGCGATCAGCACCAGGTCCGCCGGCGTCACCGCGACAACCGACGCCGACCGCGGCTGCTCGCCGAACATGCCCATCTCGCCGAAGAGCTCGCCCTGACCGAGGATGCTGAGGATCACCTCGCGCCCATCCTCGTCGCTGACGATCACCTTGAGGCTGCCGGTGAGCACGAAATACACGAAGTCGCTGCGGTCACCCGCGTGCAGCACGCCCTGGCCGCGCGGGATGCGCCGCATCACGGCCGAATGCGCCACCGCCAGCAAGGTCTCGTCGGACAGCCCCTGGAACAGTGGAAACGTCCTGAGAGCGGCCGTGGAAACTGCAGTAGCCTGTGTCATGGAACCTCCGGAAGCAGCAGTGCAATGAGGATCGACGCCAATCCGAACGATGCGTCAAATGTACATCGCATTATAGTGCCGACAAATTCCGCCCGAATCCATACCCCGCCCTGCTCGACCATCGAGATCGCGCCTGTGATTGCCGGAACCTATCACGACCATTGGATCGATCGCCCATGCCCCTCGGCTATAATTTGCGGATTGCCAACCAGAAAGAAGACAACGCCATGACGACCAAGCACGCCCGCCTGCTCATCCTCGGTTCCGGCCCGGCCGGCTACACCGCTGCCGTCTATGCTGCACGCGCGAACCTGAATCCGGTCCTCATCACCGGTCTGGCGCAGGGCGGTCAGCTGATGACCACCACCGAGGTCGACAACTGGCCGGCCGATGCCGACGGCGTCATGGGGCCGGACCTGATGGCGCGCTTCCAGAAGCACGCCGAGCGCTTCAACACGGAAATGATCTTCGATCACATCCACACCGTGAAGCTCGGCGAGAAGCCGTTCCGGCTCGTCGGCGACGCCGGCGAATACACCTGCGACGCGCTGATCATTTCGACGGGCGCCACGGCCAAGTATCTCGGCCTGCCCTCGGAAGAAAAATTCTCGGGTCGCGGCGTGTCCGCCTGCGCAACCTGCGACGGCTTCTTCTACAAGAACCAGGACGTCGCGGTCATCGGCGGCGGCAACACTGCCGTGGAGGAGGCCTTGTACCTGGCGAACATTGCCAACAAGGTCACGGTTGTCCACCGCCGCGAGAAATTCCGCGCCGAGAAGATCCTCATCGACAAGATGATGGAGAAGGTCGCCGCGGGCAAGATCGAGCTGGTGCTGAACTCGACGCTTGACGAAGTGCTCGGCGACAACACCGGGGTGACAGGCATGCGGGTCAAGGACATCAACACCGGCGCGACGAAGGACGTCGCACTGAAGGGGGTGTTCATCGCGATCGGCCACAAGCCGAATACCGACATTTTCGAAGGCCAGCTCGAGATGGAAGGCGGCTACATCGTCACCAAGGGCGGCCGCGGCGGTGATGCCACGGCGACAAGCGTGCGCGGCGTGTTCGCTGCCGGCGACGTGCAGGACCACATCTACCGCCAGGCTGTCACTTCGGCCGGCACCGGCTGCATGGCGGCCCTCGACGCCGAACGCTACCTTGACGCTCTCGGCAGCTGATCCCGTGCCGCGCCCGCGTCGCCCGGCCACGTCCCGCCCGGCTGAACCGAGCGGGCGATCAGCCAGCCCGTTCGAAGGGCTAGCCTCCTTGCGGGGCGGGCTGCGCGAGGAGCGGGTTTTCGGTCGCCGTATCGAGCGCCCCGCCCCCGGCGGCGACGCGGGAAAATCCGGCTCCGCCGCAGCGGACGAGGCCGACGCAGGCCTGCTCCGCGCAGCGCTTCAGGGCGTGACGCCGCTGCCGCAATCGGCGCGCAGGGTCGAGCTCGAGACGCCGAAACCTGCCCCCGTTCGCCGGCCGCAAACTCCGGAGGCCGATGACGAGTCGACTGCGACAACACCGCGGCGAAGGACACCCCGTGACGACGGCGAGCTCTTCCGCTTCGCGATGGAAGACGTCATCCCGCTCGATCACGGCAATCGTGCGGAGGTCGGCATTGATCACCGTCACGCGCGACATCACAGCGCCCTCTCGGCCTCTACCCCGGACGTTCGCGAGCGCGATTTTCTTCTGCTGCCTGCGGACGCAGACAGCGCAAATCCGGCCGATCTCTTCCGCTACGCGGTGCGCGGCGCCAAACCCGTGGACACGCGCAATCGCGCCGACGTCGATATCCCTCGGCCCCTCCCCCACCCGCTGAAACACGTCGAGGACGAGCGCGAAGCGCTGCGCGAATCGATGGAAGCTCCAATGACGCTGGAAGACCGACTGGAAACCGGCGAGGAAGCGGCATTCCTGCGGCCGGGCCTGCCGCGCCGCGTGCTCACGGACTTACGTCGAGGCCGCTGGGTGCTGCAGGGCCAGCTCGACCTGCATGGCTGCAATCGCGACGAGGCACGTGAGGAACTCGCACATTTTCTTGCCGCAAGCCTGCAGCAGGGCCGGCGTTGCGTGCGCGTGATCCACGGAAAGGGGCACGGCTCGCCGGGCAAGCAGTCGATCTTGAAACACCTGTCCCGCGGCTGGCTCGCGCAACGCGAGGAGATCCTGGCGTTCTGCCAGGCCGGCCCCCACGACGGCGGCTCGGGGGCACTGCTGGTGCTGCTCAGGGCAGGCAATTCAGCCCGCCCTTGACAGGGGTGCCGCTCAGATCGCGGCTTCGTTGGTCTCGCCGGTGCGGATGCGCACGACCTGCTCGACGGGCATCACGAAAATCTTGCCATCGCCGATCTTCCCCGTGTGGGCGGCCTTGATGATCGCCTCCACCGCCTGATCCACCAGGTCGTCGCCGATGACGATCTCGACCTTGATCTTCGGCAGGAAGTCCACGACATACTCCGCGCCGCGGTACAGCTCGGTATGCCCCTTCTGGCGGCCGAAACCCTTCACCTCCGACACTGTCAGGCCGGCGATACCGACCTCCGAGAGTGCCTCGCGGACTTCGTCGAGCTTGAACGGCTTGATGATGGCTTCAATCTTCTTCATTGGAATCTCCTCGGCGGGATGATGCCACGCGGCCCACCGCCCGCGGCTCGGTCAATATTCGTCCTGATAGCGCGATGTTATCGGATAACGCCAGTCTCTGCCGAATCCTCTCTTCGTCACGCGAATGCCGACCGGCGACTGCCGGCGCTTGTATTCATTGCGCTTGAGCATCGCGACCGTACGGCGCACCTCGGCGTCCGGGTAGCCGGCGGCAATGATGTCCCGCGGCGACTCGTCGCGTTCCATGTACGCCTCGATGATCGCGTCGAGAACCTCGTAAGGCGGCAGCGAATCCTGGTCCTTCTGGTCGGGCTTGAGTTCCGCCGACGGCGGCCGCGTGATGATGTTTTCGGGAATCACCGGACTGACGGTATTGCGCCAGCGCGCGAGCCTGAATACGAAGGTCTTGTAGAGATCCTTGAGCACCGCGAAACCGCCTGCCATGTCACCGTACAGCGTCGCGTAGCCGGTCGCCATCTCGCTCTTGTTGCCGGTTGTGAGCACAATCGCGCCGGTCTTGTTCGACAGCGCCATGAGGATCATGCCGCGGATGCGGCTCTGCAGGTTCTCCTCGGTCGTATCCGCCGCCAAGCCATGGAACTGGTCCGCGAGCATGCCCGCGAAGGTCTCCATTGCCGGCCCGATGGGGATTTCGTCATAACGGACACCGAGGTTCGCCACCAGTTCGCGCGAGTCGTCGAGGCTCATCTGTGCGGTGTAGGGCGATTGCATCATCACCGCCCGCACCTTGTCGGCGCCGAGAGCATCGACCGCGATGCACAGCGTCAGGGCCGAATCGATGCCACCGGAAAGCCCGATCAGGGCGCCCGGAAAACCGTTCTTGCCCAGATAGTCACGCACGCCCACCTTGAGCGCCTCATACACCTCGGCTTCGACGGGACGCGCATCGATCTGCTCGCCATCCGCCCAGCGACCGCCCTGCAGGCGGACGACGTCGAGACGCTCGTCGAACGCGGACGTCTGCCAGGCGAGCGATCCGTCCGAGTTGAGCGCAAACGAGGCACCGTCGAACACCAGTTCGTCCTGCCCGCCCACCATGTTGCAGTAGACCACCGGCAAGCCGGTGCCGCCCACCCGCTCGCGCAGCACCTCATAACGTCGCTGCAGCTTGTTCATGTGGTAGGGAGAGGCATTGAGACCGAGCAGCACCTGGGCCCCCTCGGCACGGGCAAGTTCTGCGGGACCCGGCTCCCACAGGTCCGCGCAGATATTCACGCCGAGCTTCACGCCCTTCACTTCGAACACGCACGCGGCGCGCCCGTGGTCGAAATAGCGCTCCTCGTCGAACACCTCGTAGTTCGGCAGATGATGCTTGTGGTACGTCGTCAGGATTCGGCCGTCTCGAATCACCGACGCCGCGTTGTAGCGCTTGGCCTGGCGCGCCTCCGGATGGCCGAGCACGAGCGTCATGCCCTGAGTATGCCCGGCGATGCGCGCCACTTCACGCTCGCAGGCGCGATAGAAATCGGGGCGAAGCAACAAGTCCTCGGGCGGGTAGCCAGACAGCGCGAGCTCCGGGGTCAGGACGAGGTCGGCGCCGAGCGTGCGGGCCTGTTCGACGGCGCGAATGATCCGGTCGGCGTTCGCCTTCAGGTCGCCCACCGTACAATTCAGCTGGGCAACGGCGATGGAGAGCGATTGAGCATGCAGTTTCATGGGCGCAACTATACCGCGTCGGCCCGCATCCCGGCAGCCGGGCGCCTGCGCGAACGGCCCGCCTGATACGGGAAACCTTCTGTTACGCTTGACCGCGGGCAGCCCGCACGACGCCCGACAGCGGGGAACTAGAATGCAATCATCAAGTTTCCCAACGGATCATTCGATGCCCGTCCGCTTCGCGCTCCTCGCTCCGCTTCTCGCCCTCGCCGCATGTTCGAGCACGCCGCCTGCGCCCTCCGCAGGCACGGGAACGGAACCCGGCGTCCTCGACATCCCGGCGAGCACGGAGAATCGGCAACTCGAATTCCAGCTTGCGAGCGGCACCTATCGCTGCGACATGGGGCGGCGCGTCGACGTCCAGCGCCCCGCCGGCAATGCCAGCGCGGTTCACATCGGCTGGAGCGGCAAACGCTACCAACTCGCGCGCAATCCGTCGCACTCGGGACTGCCGCGCTTCGAAGACGAACGCAGCGGCCTGGTATGGATCGATCTGCCGTGGAAGAGCATCCTCCTCGACCGGGACACGAACAAGCCGCTGGCCAGTGACTGCAAGCTCGGGTAGAGCTTTCATCCGCCCCAGAAAAGCAGATGGCCCGCGCTCTGGCGGGCCATCGTCATCCTGCGAACGGTGCCGTGATTACTTCCCGGCAGCGTTGTTCAGGCCGTCGAGGATTTCCTTCTTGGCATCTTCGACCGAACCCCAGCCCAGCACCTTGACCCACTTGCCCGGCTCGAGATCCTTGTAGTGCTCGAAGAAATGCACAGTTTGCTTCATCAGCAGCTCGGGCAGGTCATCGGTGGTCTGCACCTTGTCGTACAGCGGGGTCAGCTTGGAGACGGGAACCGCGACGACCTTCGCGTCCTGGCCCGACTCGTCTTCCATCTTCAGCACGCCGACGGGACGGCAGCGGATCACCACCCCCGGGAGCAGCGGGAAGGGCGTCACGACCAGCACGTCGACCGGGTCGCCGTCACCAGCGATGGTGTGCGGAACATAGCCGTAGTTGATCGGGTAGCGCATCGAGGTACCCATGAAGCGGTCGACGAACACCGCACCGCTGTCCTTGTCCACCTCGAACTTGATCGGATCGGCCTGAGCCGGAATCTCGATGATGACGTTGATGTCGTTCGGCACGTCCTTGCCGGCCTTCACCTGATCGAAACCCATACTTCCCTCCCGTGAAAATTTTGTGGGCGAATTATATGTGGAAATGCACCCCGTCGTCGGCAGCTTGAAACATTCGGCGACCAGCCGGGGGAACCAGGCGCCCCGGGCATTCTGCCCGGCACGCTATAATCGCGCGCCCTGACTGCACGAACACCCCAGCTCCGGATGCAAGCTCCGCCTCCCACGGCATCGCCACCATCACGCCACCCGAAACAAGGGCTGCGAGCAGTCCATTGGGGATGGCTGGCCGCGGTCGCCGGCGCACACGCGGCCGGGCTGGCCGCGCTCTCCGGGCTGGGAGGCGATCCGCAGCAGGAGCCGCAGCCGGCCGAAGCCGCGGCCATCAGCGTCCGCCTGCTTGCCGCGGACGCCCAGCCTCGGTCCGGGGCACACCTCGCCTCACCCGATCCACACGCTGCTCCCGTCGCGCATCTGGCCGTTCCGGCCCGGAAGATGGCCGCCCCGCCCCCTGCCCAGCCCCGGGGACGTCGGGCGGATGTTCCTGCGGCCCCCCCTCCTTCCGCGGAATTGGCCGCTGCTTCCGCCGGACGTGCGGCGCCTGACACGCACTCGCCGCAGCCGCAGGCAGAGCCGGAGCCCGGTGGGGACCCGCACGCCCCCACAACCCGAGATACCTCGGCGCATGCCGGGGTCAAGGAAGCAGCGCCGGTAACGAGCGCGACCGCTGCCGGGGCGTCGTTTCAAGCGCCGCGGTACGACGCCGCTTATCTCGAGAACCCTGCACCGCAGTATCCGAAGCTGTCGCGGCGGCGCGGCGAACAGGGGAAGGTCACGCTGCGCGTGCGCGTGCGCGCCGACGGGCGCGCCGAAGGCGTGGAAATCGCTCACAGCAGCGGGCATCCGCGGCTAGACGACGCCGCCCGGGAAACCGTGCAGTCATGGCGATTCGTGCCGGCTCGCCAAGGCGAGACACCCATCGAAAGCTCACTGCTGGTGCCCATCGTCTTCAGGCTGGACGACTGAGCGTCGCGAGCCTTGTCAGGCAGGACTGCCGAAGCCGGCATCCTCCACCGCCGCGCGCATCGCCTCGACCGACACTTTTTCCGGATCGTACCGGACCACAGCCTGTGCAGCTTCGAGCGACACCTGGACATCGCTCACCCCCGGCAGTGCTTTGAGCACCGCCGTCACGTTGCGCACACAGCCGCCGCAACTCATATCCTCGACCTTGATTGTCACTTCCGCCATTTCAGTTTCTCCCGGGAAATCGGCTCATCGGTCCGGCGCCCAACGCCGCAGCAACAGCGAATTGGTGACCACCGAAACCGAACTCATCGCCATCGCCGCCGCGGCAATTACCGGATTGAGGAGACCCAGCGCCGCCAGGGGGATGCCCAGCACGTTGTAGATGAAGGCAAAGAACAGATTCTGCCGAATCTTGGACAGCGTCGCGCGCGACAACTCAATCGCATCCGCCACCCCATGCAGGCTGTTCCTCACCAGCGTGATGTCCGCCGCTTCAACCGCGACGTCGGCGCCGACACCGATTGCAAACGATACGTCGGCGGCCGCGAGCGCGGGAGCGTCGTTGATGCCGTCGCCCGCCATTCCCACCCGTCCGTGGCCTGCGAGCGCCTGCACCGCCGCGGCCTTGTCTCCCGGCAGCACGCCGGCGCGCCAGTCCTCGATGCCCGTCTGCGCCGCAATCGCGGCGGCCGTGGCCGGGTGATCGCCGGTCAGCATCACCACCCGCAGACCGCGCGCCTTGAGCCGGGCCACCGCCGCAGCCGAATCGGCGCGGACGCGGTCGGCCACGCCGATGACACCGGCAAACACGCCATCCACGGCCACGGCCACGAGGGTATTGCCCCCCGCCGCCATCCGCTCGCAAACCGCAGCGTCCACCGAGGCCTGCCGCTCATCGAGGAAACCCGGCGTGCCGATGAGCACCTCACGCCCATCGACGCGCCCCGCAAGCCCCTTGCCCCCGACAGCCACTAGCTCTTCCGCGGAAGGTCGCTGCCCCCCGGATTCGCGCACGGCACGGACAATCGCCGCGGCGATCGGGTGGGCGCTCGTCGCCTCCAGTGCGCCCGCAATCGCTAGCAAGTCCTCGCGACTCCACCCTGCGGCGGGAATCACGTCGCTCACCTCCGGAGCCCCTTCCGTCAGCGTGCCAGTCTTGTCCACCGCGAGCACCTTGATCCTTTCCGCCAGCTCGAGCGCCTCGGCATTCTTCACCAGCATGCCCGCGCGGGCACCCTGCCCCGTTCCAACCATGATCGCGGTGGGCGTCGCAAGCCCGAGCGCGCAGGGGCATGCAATCACCAACACCGCAACGGCGCTGATCAATGCCTGGGCGAAGTCACCCGCCAGCCACCACCAACCCACGAAAGTAAGCGTCGCTATCGCCACGACGACGGGGACGAAAACGGCCGCGATGCGGTCCGCGAGTCGCTGCACGGGCGCCTTCGATCCCTGCGCCTGCTCGACCATGCGAATTATTCCCGCCAGCAGCGTGTGCGCCCCGACCCCGGTCGCACGGCAGCGCAAGACTCCCTGTCCATTCAGGGTGGCGGCAAAGACCTTGTCGCCCGGGCGCTTGTCGACCGGCATGCTTTCCCCGGTCAGCATCGCCTCGTTGATCGCGGACTCGCCCGACTCGACCTCACCATCCACCGGGATCGCATCGCCGGGGCGCACCACAAAACGGTCGTCAGGCTGCAGTGTCTCCACCGGAACGGAAACGATCTCGCCGTCGCGCTCGACGAACGCGAGCTTAGGCTGCAGCCGCAGCAAGGCATCAAGTGCCGCCGTCGTGCGCGCCTTGGCGCGCGCTTCGAGCAACTTGCCGAGCAGGATCAGCGTGATGATCGTCGCCGACGCCTCGAAATACACGTGCAGGTCGTGACGACCGAGCAGCGTCACCACCGTGCTGTAGATCCACGCCATCGAGGTGCCGAGCACCACCAGCACATCCATGTTGGCCCCGCCCCCGCGCAGGGCGGACCAGGCACCGCGGTAGAAGCGCGCGCCGATCCAGAACTGCACCGGCGTGGCGAGCAGCAGCTGCAACCAGCGGGGAACGAGTTCGTGCGCACCTTCCCATTGCCCGCCGAACATCAGGGGCATCTGTGCCAGCAGCGGCAATGTGAGCAGCGCGGCGATCCAGAAGCGCCGCATGTCCGACTTCCACGTCTGCGCCTGCTGCAGGCGCTGCTGCTCGCGAGCGGCAATGCCCGTTTCCACCCCTTCGAAGCCCGCGCGACGCACGGCCGCGCGAATGGCCTCGGGAACGACGAGCCCCGGCTGGAAGCGCAGCGTCGCGCGTTCGGTCGCAAAATTCACCGTCGCATCGACACCCGGCAGCCGGTTGAGCACCTTCTCCAACCGAGTCGCGCACGCCGCACAGGTCATGCCCGTGATGGCCAGCTCCATCGTCGCCTGCGGCACATCGAAGCCTGCCTTGCGGATCGCCGCGATCACCTGCTCCGGTCCGCTGGCCGGATCGCTGAAACTCACACGCGCCTTTTCCGCTGCGAGATTGACCGAAGCGTCCACACCCGGCAAACGTTTCAGCACCTTTTCGATACGCGCCGCACACGCGGCGCAGGTCATTCCGGACACCGGCAACTCCAGTGTCGGGCTCTTCATTGTCGTTTCGGGAGCACTCATCTGCACCACTCCATTCGCCAGGTCGCGGATCCTCCCCGGATCCGCACAGCCCGTTCGCCGCTTGCGGAACGGAACGTCTGGTGGCAGTCTAAACCCCGTACCGAAGTACGGAGTCAACCCCCATGAGCCCCCCCATCAGTACCCTCACCATCGGTGCACTGGCGAAATCCGCCGAAGTCGGCGTCGAAACCGTGCGCTATTACCAGCGTCGCGGCCTGCTCGCGGCGAACGGCGCCCACCGGGGCGCGTTCCGCGTATACGGAATGGACGAAGTCGCTCGCCTGCGCTTCATCCGTCGCGCCCAAGCGCTCGGCTTCAGCCTCGACGAGGTCGCCGAGCTGCTCGCGCTGGACGAAGAAACAGACCGCGAACGGGCACGCGCGTTCGCCCAGGCGAAGATCGCGGATGTCGAGTCGCGCATCCGCCAGCTGGAGGAGATGCGCAGTGCGCTGCAGGGGCTCGTTTCCTGTTGCGAGCATACGGAGGCGCCCGCCCCCTGCCCGATCCTCCACACCCTCGCGAACGCCGCCGAACCCCCTGCACGCGAGTGAAGGCTCGCGCCCGGCCGAGCACACCGACGGTTCAACCGCGTCCTCACACCTCGCACACGACGCCGCGCCACAGCGCGCCGCCGAGGCTGGGTGCATGGAACAGCCCGAACACACCGAAGCCAAGCACGAGCATTCCGGCGACGAAGCGGACGCGGCGGTTGCGCGTGATGTCGCGGAAGCGCTTGAACACCATCCCCGCAAGCATCAGGTTGGGCAGGGTACCAAGCCCGAAGGCCAGCATCAGCCCCGCCCCGCGCCCTGCCGAACCGGTCACCAGCGCGGTCGTCAGCACGCTATAGACGAGGCCGCAGGGCAGGAATCCCCACAGCAGCCCCAGCGGCAAAGCCTGGCCGGCCGAACGGGCGGGGATGAAGCGTGTAGTGAAAGGTTGCACGCGTTTCCACAGCACGAGGCCGGCGCGTTCGACGGGCGCAAGCAGGCGTGTGAAGCCGGTCAAGTACAAGCCCAGGGCGACCAGCATCAGGTTCGCGAGCACGTACAGGCCCATCTGCACCGGCAGGATGTTCGAGAAAAGCATGCCGACCGTGCCGAGGGCACCGAGCGCACCGCCCAGCACCGTGTAGGTCGCGATCCGGCCGAGGTTGTAGGCGAGGTGCACTTGCCACTGGCGACCGGCCCGGCCAGGCAAGTTCACGGTGAGCGCGCCGACGATGCCACCACACATGCTGACGCAGTGCGTGCCTCCCAGAAGGCCGATCAGGAAGGCTGCGATGTAACCGGTTTCAGGCATGGCAACGATGGGAAAGACAGAAGAAGCCCGGGGCCGCGGCACCAAAAGAAACGGGCGCCTGAGGACGCCCGCACTGTATCACCTTCTCCTGCCCTGCACAGCCCGAGCCCGCGGGCTGCCGGCTCGGCTCAGATGACCTTCGAATAGCGCGCGCGCTCGCGATCGGCGCGCAGGTAGCGGTCGAACACCATTGCGATTCCCCGCACCAGAAGACGCCCCGGGGGCAGCACGCTGATCCACTTGTCGCTGACCTTCAGCAGCCCGGCTTCCTCCATCGCCTTGAGATCCTCGAGCTCGTCGGCGAAATACTCGTCGAACTTGATCAGGTGTGCGATCTCGATCGAGTCGATCGACAGCTCGAAATGGCACATCAGGGCCTGGATGATCGAGCGGCGCAGCAGGTCGTCGGCGGTGAGCTCGATGCCGCGCAGGACGGGCAGTTCGTCGCGATCGAGGGCATCGTAGTACTCGTCGAGCGTCTTCACGTTCTGCGAGTACACCGGACCGATCTTGCCGATCGCCGAGACGCCGAAGGCCAGCAGGTCGCACTCGGCCTGCGTCGAATAGCCCTGGAAATTCCGGTGCAGGCGCCCCTGGCGCTGCGCGATCGTCAGCTCGTCGTCCGGCTTCGCAAAGTGGTCCATGCCGATGTAGACATAGCCCGCCTCGGTCAGGCGGCGAATCGCCAGCTGCAGGATCTGCAGTTTGGTGTCGGACGTCGGCATGTCGTTGATCGCGATGCGCCGCTGCGGCTTGAACAGGCCCGGCAGGTGGGCGTAGCTGTACAGCGAGATGCGATCGGGCGACAGCTCCAGCACCTGTTCGAGCGTGCGGTTGAAGCTGATGATGTTCTGGCGCGGCAGGCCGTAGATCAGGTCCATGCTGATCGACTTGAAGCCGGTGGCACGGGCGGCGTCGATCACGAGCTTCGTTTCGTCGTAGCTCTGGATGCGATTGACCGCCTCCTGCACGTCCTCGTTGAAGTCCTGCACACCGACACTCATGCGGTTGAAGCCAAGGTCGGCCAGCAGCTTGACCGTATCGAAATCGACCTTGCGAGGATCGACCTCGATCGAGTATTCGCCGTTCGGCACCAGCGTGAAGCGCTTGCGCACCGAGTCCATGAGCTGGCGCAGCTCGTCGTGCGACAGGAAGGTCGGCGTGCCGCCGCCCAAGTGCAGCTGCGTGACCTGATGGCTGCCGCCCAGCGCGGCCGCCTGCATCTCGATTTCCTTATCGAGATATTTCAGGTACTTGGCCGAGCGCGCGTGATCCTTGGTGATGATCTTGTTGCACGCGCAGTAATAGCAGATCGTGTTACAGAAGGGGATGTGGAAGTATAATGAAAGCGGTTTACTCACGCCGCCCACACCGCGCTGCGCCAGCCAGTCCCGCAACGCACGGGCATCGAACGCTTCGACGAAGCGATCGGCCGTCGGGTAGGACGTGTAGCGCGGCCCGTTGATGTCGAACCGACGAATCAACTGCTGGTCGAAAACTAGGTCTTTCTGACTGGTCATGGTTGTATCGCTTGAGTGCATTCCGTACGATCTCAAAAAGCCGCAGTTTCGTGGTTGACGTGGATCAACGGTACATTCCGACGGGCGCCTGCCACTTCTCGGTCGTCGTAGAAGGAACAATATTATCGTGCAAATGAAGGCGACGGTGCCGATTACAGTTGCGAGTCTGAAGGTCGCATGCTCCCAGTGCAATCTGGTCGAGTTGTGCCTGCCGTTCGGGATGTCGGAATCGGAAATCGACCGTCTCGACGAACTCGTCGGCGCACGTCGCAAGATCAAGCGCCAGCAGCACCTGTATCGCGCGGGAGATCCTTTCGAGGCAATCTACGCGATCCGCGCCGGCTCGTTCAAGACCGACGTGCTGCTCGAGGACGGACGCGAACAGGTCACCGGGTTCCAGATGACCGGGGAAATGCTCGGACTCGACGGCATCAGCACCGAAGCCCATTCCTGCAACGCGATCGCGCTGGAAGACAGCGAGGTGTGCGTGATCGCCTACAGCAAGCTCGAGGAACTGTCGCGCGTGGTCGAGGGACTGCAGCTGCAGTTCCACAAAGTGATGAGCCGCGAAATCGTGCGCGACCATGGCGTGATGACCCTCCTTGGCTCGATGCGTGCGGAGGAGCGCCTGGCGGCCTTCCTGCTCAACATGTCCCAGCGTTTCACGGCACGCGGCTTTTCTCCGGCGGAGTTCCACCTCCGCATGACCCGCGAGGAGATCGGCTCCTATCTGGGCCTCAAGCTCGAGACGGTGTCACGTGCCTTTTCGAAGTTCCAGGACGAAGGGCTGATCGCGGTTCAGCAGAAGCACATCCGCATTCTGGACATCGTCGGCCTGAAACGGCTGATCCAGCACCCCACGCCGCGCCCCTGAAGGAGTTTTCCACCATCATACGTCCGCCGGCCGCGGGCGTTATTGACGCCGTCGCGCAGTCATCGTGCCGGACAGGGCGGCGATGTCTTCTTCGGACAGCAGCTTGCGCGCAATCGGCAGCAGTTCGCCTTCCTCGCGCTCAATGTGGCTGCGATAGGCGCCCGCAAACGCGTCGACGTCCGCAGCCGTGAGATCGGCCCCTTCTCCGGCGGCAATGCGCTCGAGACGTGCGCGCATCCGCGCCCAGCCGGCAAAGAGCTTCTGGTGATCGGCAAGGATCCAGTCGATGAGCGCGCCGAGTTCTGCACGCCGGGCCTCATCGGCACGCGCGCGCAGGACGGGGAAAAGGTCGTCCTCCTCGTCCTGATGATGCTTCACGGCGGCGACGTCGAAGTAACGCATAACGTTGACGGCCGCCTGCTGCGCCTGCTTGTCGGGACCATGCTCCGGCAGCCATGCGGCGAGCCGTGCCAGGGTCGCAAGCTGCGCCTGCAGGCGCTCATGGCAGGCCTCGAGCATCTCGAGAGGCGTCTCGAAACCGGGTGAAGAAGGGATCAGCGATTCGGTCATTGGAGAACTCCGGCAAACGCGAGGAATCCTGCCGGGTTCTTGCTCAGCGCCACCGACACGATCCATGAAAAGACAAGCAGGGCCGCGAGCAGCGCCATTACCCGGACGCGCATGTTGCGTCCCCAGCGCAGCGCGGTCGCCCCAAGAAGAATATAGCCGACAAGCGCGACAACCTTTGCGGTGACCCAAGGCGCGACCAAGGGGTACTGGCCGCTCATCGTCGCCAACGTGATCGCGCTGCCGAGAAACACAGTGTCGATCACATGCGGCAGAGTGCGCGTGACGCGGTGATCCACCAGGGGGCTACGCAGCATCATCCACACGCCCTGCAGCAGAAAGCCGCTGATGCTCAGAATCGCGCACAGGATGTGCAAGTGCTTGACCGTCAGGTACATGCGCTCAACCCGGGCGCCCGTCGCTGCGCGGCCGCCAGTAGATCGGCAGATAGCGCGTCGCCCAGGCGCCGAACACGCCCAGCCAACCTAGCACAGCCAGCAGCATGACGAGCGCCGACCAGCCTGTGGGGACGAGTTCGGCCGCGATCCGCACGACGACCACGGCTTCGAGACCGAGGAAAAGCCCCCAGGTCAGGCGATCTGCTGCGAGCTTGCGCCCCGAGTGCCCGAGCGTGACCCGCGACACCATCGCCATCAGGACGGACCCGAAGAATCCGACACCCAGCGCATGCAGTGGAGCCATGCCCAGGATGCTGTACCCCAGCAGCGACGCCACGCTCTGGATTGCGAAGAGCGTCAGCGCGATTCCCAGCCACAGAAACCCGATGTGGAGCATGCCCAGAAGGGGTACCTTCATCGCCGGCACCGGCCGCCACTGCCGTGACAGCCACAGGGCGGCAACGGCAGCGGGGACGTCGACGATCCAGCGCAGCGACAACCATCCCGCGACGTCGATCAGGGCATGCGTGACGCTGCCGCCGACGACCAGCACCATGACCCACAGCGGACGCACCATGACGTAGGAAGGGATCACGCTGCTGGAGAAGAAGGGCACCATGCGATGGCACACGCCGAAGAACACCGGCAGCAGCGAGCAGAACACCGCAAGCTCGATCGCGATGCGCGCCCAGACCGGATCGCCGCTCAGCGCAAAACTCAGCCAGGCAAGAACGGCCAACATGCCCGCGATCATTGCGTAGCACACGAGGCGGGCATGCAGCGCCTCGAGGTCGCCATGATGCGCGACCTGCCACAGGATGCGCTGCATCCCGCCCCATCCAGCGAGCACGAACACCAAGCCGCCCACGGCAACGCCCGGCACAACCATCCCCACGGTAACGAGCGCCCAACCGGCTGCGAGCAGGCGCCACGACCACAGCCAGCGGCCCTCCGCAATCTCGTCATATCCCTGCCAGCGTGGCATCGCGGTGAGGAGAAATCCGAACATGAAGAAGGGAAAAATGCCGCCCGTCACGAGCAGTGCGTGCATCCACCCCGGTGGAAAAACCCATCCGATCGCGGGCAGCAGCCCGGCGCGGGCGCCGAGTTCGGCAGCCCACAGCGCAAAGCTCACGAGAAGCATCACTCCGCCGGACAGGAACATTGCCCGGTGCGGCGCGACAAACAGCATGAAGGTGCTCGAGGTCGGCTTTGCCCCTCCCTGCGCCTTGTCCGTTGTCGCGCCCAGCGGAGACAGTCTCCGGGCCGCAGGGTCGCGGCCCGTGTTGGGTTGCGGGTTAGAATGCACAAGTTTCCCCACGGAGTCTGAAATGCCCAACCGTCCAGTCGATATCCCCACCGCGCTGCGCCAAGTTTCTTTCTTCGGCGAACTGACCGCAGAGGAGATCGACCGTGTTGCCCGCTTCACCCGCGAACGCCATCTCGAGAAGGGCGAAATCCTGTTCCAGCGCGGCGCCCCCGTGCACGGCTTCTACTACGTCGTTTCGGGTCAGATGAAGCTCGCCGTGTCGTCCGCTCAAGGCAACGAAAAGGTCGTCGAGATCATCAGCCCGATGCACACCTTCGGCGAGGCCGTGATGTTCCTCAACCGCCCGTACCCGGTGTTCGCCGAAGCCCTCAGCGCGACGCAATTGCTGCACATTGGCCAGGCGGTCGTGTCGGAACTCATCGACCAGGATCCGGGATTCGCACGCAAACTCCTCGCCGGCATGGCGATCCGACTGCATGGCATGATCCAGGACGTCGAGACCTACTCCCTGCGCTCGAGCATGCAGCGGGTGATCGGCTATCTGCTGCAGCAGGTCGATGGCGAGAGCGACGGCGCCTGCGACATCGCCCTGCCGACGAGCAAGCAGGTCATCGCCTCGCGGCTCAATCTGACCCCCGAAACGCTGTCGCGGATTTTTCACGACCTGTCCGAAGCCGGACTCATCACGGTACACGGTAAGCACATCTCCCTGCTGGACCCCGCCCGCCTGGCCCGCCATCAGGGCTGACCGGCACCCGCGGCGGGGCTTTCAGGGGATTCTCGGTGCGCAGGCTTCGGGTCACCTTGACAGGCGTCAATCGGGGGTAGCGCCTCGACCGGCAAGCGGGAATCGGATCAGCGCTCGAGTACGTATTGCCCTGGGGCCCGGGCAATCTCGGGAAACACCGCGGACGCGGCAGGGCGGGCATCGACAAGCTCGCCGCAACGCGGCTTGAGCCAGGCGACCCAGTCGTTCCACCAGCTGCCGTCATGCTCTTCGGCGTGCTTGCGCCAGTCGTCCGCCTTGTCCGTACGTCGGGCTGCCCCGACCCAGTACTTGCGCCTGGGCGGATTGACCGGCGGATTGACGATGCCGAGGATGTGGCCCGAACTCGACAACACGAAACGCCGCGGCCCGGTGACGAGATTGTTGACGCGATACGCCTGCGCCCACGGAGCGATATGATCGTCCTCGGCCGCGACGGCATACAGCGGCTGAACGATGCGGGACAGATCGATCGGCTGCCCCGAAATCGTCAGGCCATCCACCTCGATGAGGCGATTCTCGAGATAGAGCTCGCGCAGGTACCACGAATGCATCGCATATGGCATGCGCGTGGCGTCCATGTTCCAGTACAGCACGTCGAAGGGCGCGGGCGCCTCGCCGTACAACCAGCCGTGTACGACGTAGTGCCAGATCAGGCTGTTGGAACGGAGCAGGCGGAAGGCGGCGGCCATTTCCTTGCCTTCGAGGAAGCCCTTGCGAGCCATGTTCTCGGAGAGGTAGCGGACACTCGACTCATCAATGAATACCTCGATGTCCCCGGGACGATGGAAGTCGACGAGTGTCGTGAACAGCGTCCAGTCCGCCACCGGAACCTCGTCCTGCGGGAAGCGTCGATTCGCCCACGCCATGTACATTGCCAGGGCCGTGCCGCCTATGCAGTAGCCGACCGCGTGCACCTTGGCCGCGCCGGTGAAACTGCGCGCCGCTTCGACGATGGCATGGACGCCCTCCTCCAGATAGCTGTCGAAGGTGACATCGCGCATCGACTGATCGGGGTTCTTCCAGCTCGTGATGAACACGTCTAGGCCCTGATCCAGCAGATGGCGGACCATGCTCTTCTTCGGTGTGAGATCGAGAATGTAGAACTTGTTGATCCACGGCGTGACGATCACGACCGGTTCGGCATGCACCTTCGGCTGCGTCGGCGCGTAATGGATCACCTCCAGCAACCGATTGCGGAACACGACCGATCCCCCGGTCGTGCCCAGGGTGACCCCCACCTTGAAATCGCCCGGACTGCTCAGGCGAATCTCGCCCGCATCGAGGTCCGCGAGCATGTTACGTACGCCTTCGGCGAGGCTCTCGCCCTTCGTCTCGATGGCCTTGCGAATCGCGACCGGATTGGTCCAGAAGAAGTTGGTCGGCGCAACCGCGTTCAACCACTTCCGCCACCAGAATGCGGCACGACGACGCTCCTTGCTCGAGAGCCCTGGCGTGTCGAAAAGCGAGTCCTGCATATGGTGCGTGAACGCGAGGTACCACTCCTTCGTCAGATCCCAGGTCGCCGAATCCGTCCACACAGGATCGCCAAACCGCTCATCGTCAGCATTGGGAACGACCGGATCCTTGCTCGCAATTCCCATTGCACGGCAGGCGGAATGCCATTGCAGGCGCCACAGGTCGCTCGAGAGTTCCACCATCCGTTCGGCAAGTTCCTGCGGGTGGGCTAACCAGGCAAGCTGTGCATGCATGATCGGGGCAGCCATCCCCAGCGGATCGACAGTCCCTTCGACGCGGTCGTGGATTTCGCGAAGCGCGCGCCGCACGGATCGCTGAGGATCTCCCGCACCACGCTTCCGTCCCGCAGTTCCGTTCTTCATGTCCCGACGCTCCCGCCCATCGCAATGACGCTCAAATCAAACTATAACAGTGCCCCGCCGCGGGAACCGTGACGTGCGGCCAGCCGAAGCGCTCATCCACGGCATCCGCCAGCGCCGTTGCCGCCTGCAGCTCGCCATGCACGACAAACGTACGGCGTGGCGGCTGCTCGAAGTGCGCCAGCCATTCCAGCAGCGCGGGCTGGTCGGCATGGGCGGACAGCCCGCCTATGGTGTGGACGGCGGCCCGCACCGGGATCCGCTCGCCGAACAGCGTGATCGCGCGCGCACCGTCAACCAGGCGCCTGCCGAGCGTGCCGGCCGCCTGGAAACCGCAGATCACGATGCTGCATTCGCTGCGGTCGATGTTGTAGCGCAGGTGATGCTTGATCCGCCCCGCCTCGCACATGCCGCTTGCGGAAATGATCACGCGCCCGGACCGTTCGTTATTCAATGCCTTCGACTCTTCGACATCTTGAACGAACCTCAGGCGAATACGCTCGCTGTGGGCACGGATCCAACCTAGCAGCTCGCGCGTTTCGTCGTCCCACAGTTCGTCGTAACGCAGCGTGAGCTCGGTCACTGCCGCCGCCATCGGCGAATCGACGACCACATCCAGCCCGTCCAATTTGCCCTGACGCACCAGCCCAGCCAGCACGAACAGCATTTCCTGCGTACGCCCAACCGCGAACGCGGGGATGATGACGTTGCCCTTCCGGCGCTCCAGCGTGTCCTTGAGTATGGACACCAGCTCCCGTTCGGTTTCCGCCATCGCTCGGTGAGCGCGATTGCCGTAAGTAGACTCCACTATGAGGAAATCCGCCTCGGGAATCGGCGTAGGATCGCGCAGCACCGGCCTCGTCGGCTGCCCGAGATCACCGCTGAAAACCACCTTGCGCACGGCGCCGCCGGATTCGACGTCGAGCTCGATCACCGCCGACCCCAGGATGTGGCCCGCGTCATGAAAGCGGCAACGGACCCCCGGGTGCGGCGTGAACTCTTCGCCGTATGCGACCTTGCGCAGGCTCGCCAGGCTCGCTCGTGCCTGATTGACGGTATACAGTGGTGCTACCTCGTAGCCGCGGCGCAGGTTCCGCTCGCGCTTGCCGCGGTTGATCCACTCCGCCTCCTTTTCCATGATGTGCGCAGAATCGAGCAACATCACGCCGAGGAGATCGACGGTTGCCGCCGTCGCATAAATTTTCCCCCGGTAGCCGAGCGACACCAGCCGCGGAATGAGACCCGAGTGGTCAAGGTGGGCGTGCGTCAGCAGCACGAAGTCGAGTCCGCGCAGATCGAAATCGAGAGCCCGCAGGTTCTTGCGGTCCGCATCCCGCCCGCCCTGGAACAGGCCGCAATCGACCAGGAAAGTGCCACCGTCGTAGCACAGACGTGCACATGAGCCGGTAACTTCCCCGGCTGCGCCGAAAAATGTCAGTTCCATGCTGCCTCCCGTGTGACATTTGACTGGAGGGCGCGACTGCGACGAAGATTGACGGGAATCAACGGCCCGCCAGCGTGATCGTCACTTTCGCACAAGCGGGCTCGCTATAATCGATTTGTCCTCGCAATACTTTGGGAGATACACGATGTTCAAGCACATCCTGGTTCCGACCGATGGCTCCCCGCTGTCCGAGAGCACCATCGCCCGCTCCGTGTCCTTCGCCAAGGACGCCGGAGCTCGCATTACGTTCTTCTATGCGCAACCCGACTTCCCAATGCCAATTTATGGCGAGGGTGCGCTGATCGATCCCACAACCCCGGAACAGTTCGGCAAGGCTGCAGCCGACGAGGCCAAACGCATCCTCGACGCGGCAAAAAGTGCAGCGGACGAAGCCGGCGTGACAGCAGACACCGACACCATCGTCAACGAAGTGCCCTATGAGGCGGTCATTGATGCAGCCGAGCGTCACGGCTGCGACCTGATCTTCATGGCATCGCACGGGCGCCGCGGGATTGCCGGCCTCCTTCTGGGCAGCGAGACTCAAAAGGTTCTCACCCACAGCAAGATTCCCGTACTCGTATACCGCTGATCGGCGGTCGATTTCATTCTTCACGCATCGGGCGGCACTGCAGCGCCGCCCGATGTCGATACTACGCTCTTCGGTTGAGCTCCGCGGCGCTGCGCTGAAAGAACAGCGTCAGTAAGCTTGAACCCGCACCGACCAGCCAGAAACCGAAGAATCCGATCGAGTACGTGGCGATGAGCGAGTAGTGCACGGGCTCTCCGAAGAGGTAGAGCTCCTGCGGATCGATGACCGTAAAAAAGACGGCCTCGGCAAGGCCCGCCACCATAAACGACGGCCACAACACCTGCATCCATTTCAGCATCGCGTTCCCCCTGCGTGTAGGCGATCAGGACCTGGCTGGAGCGATACGGATCACGGATTCGCCGGGAATGTTCGCCGACCCGTTCATGCGCCAGCTGCGCGACTCGTCCTCCACCTGCAGCAACCACCGCCCGGCCGAGAGCGGGGACAGCGGAGCCGCGAACACGCCGTCACGGCGCTTGAGCACAACCACCTGATCCATCCCGCCACGCGTCGGGTGGGAAATGGTAAGCACCACCGTAGGCGGCAACGGGACATTCGCAGACGACGAAAGGTCGAGCGTCACTTCCTCGGCACGCAAACGGACGTCCGCCAACAGTCCCAGCTCGGCGGCCTTGACCGATCGCGCAATCGTCTTTTCGATCGCCTTGCCCTCCTGGTAATAGTCATCGACTACGAGACCATCCCAGGTGCTCACGGCAAGCCACAGGGTAATCATTCCCGCGATCACGGCTACGGCCGGAATGGCGATCAGGAACCAGGGCCAGCCCTGCCGATACCAGGGCTCGAGGGTCTTGGGCATGTTTGCACTGCGCATGCATTTACTCCTGATTAGCGCGGAAGAAGGAAAGTGGTGCGTTCGCGGACGGCAACGGCCGATTCGCCCGGAACACCGAACTCGAATACGATCTCATGGCTGCCCGGAGCCGCAGCCTCGGGAGGAACCTGAACCTGCACGGTCACAGACTCGGTCATCGCAGGCTTGATCTCGAACTGCTGCGGCCCTTCCAGCCGGATGCCCTGGAGCCCCGAGACACGCACGTCGACCGGACGCGTGATTTCCTGCATGTTCATGATGCGCAGCTGATACACGTTCTCGATCAGCCCGCCCGCGACTTCGCGTGCCAGCGTTGCGCGATCGCGGATCACGTCCACGCGCAGATCGGATCGCGTCGCAAGACTCCAAACCGTTGCCAGCAGAATCAGCACAAGAACGCCGCCGTAGATCAGGGTGCGGGGCCGCAGGACGTGCCGCAGGATCTCGCGCCGCCCCCAATGACGGCGCACGGCGTTCTCCGTCGAATAGCGGATTAGGCCGCGCGGATAGCCCATCTTATCCATCACCTGATCGCAGCCGTCGATACAGGCGCCGCATCCGATGCATTCGTACTGAAGCCCCTGGCGGATGTCGATACCCGTAGGGCAGACCTGCACACAGATTCCGCAGTCGATGCAGTCGCCGACTCCTGCACTCCGGGGCTCCACGCCCTTGCGACGGCTTCCGCGCGGCTCCCCCCGCTGCTCGTCATAGGTGACCACGAGCGTATCGGGGTCGAACATGACGCTCTGGAAACGCGCATACGGACACATGTACTTGCATACCTGCTCACGCATCACACCTGCGAACAGATAAGTGAAGCCGCCGTAGAACAGGATCCAGAAAATTTCCCACGGCCCGAAGCTGAAAGTCGCGGCCGACTGAATCAATTCATCGACCGGAGTGAAATACGCGACGAGCGTGAAGCCGGTCCACAGCGAGAACAGTCCCCAGACGGTGAACTTCGCGCCGCGCAGACCCAGCTTGCGCGCGTCCATCGGGGCAGCCTCGAACTTGCGGCGCTTGTTGTGGTCGCCCTCGATCTTGTCCTCGATCCACATGAAGATTTCCGTGTAGACCGTCTGCGGACAGGCGTAGCCGCACCACAGGCGCCCCGCGATCGCGGTGAAGAAGAACAGCGCGTAGGCCGAGATGATCAGCAGGATCGCAAGATAGAACACGTCCTGCGGCCAGAACACCCAGCCGAAGATATAGAACTTGCGTTCTGTGAGATGGAACAGCACCGCCTGCCTGTCGTTCCAGGTCAGCCACGGCAAACCGTAATAGATGATCTGGGTCAGCCACACCAGCGCCCAACGCCAGTTGGCAAACACGCCCTTCACCGACCGGACGTGAAGCTTTTGCCTTGCCGCATACAGATCGTTGGATTGTTCCTCCCGAAGCTCTGATTTCGGGACCACGCGTACCCGTACCGGATCGCTCATTATCGCTATATCCGTATTTTCTGATTTACTGATAAGAATTTTCCCCGGAGCGAACCCCGGGGACTCGAACAGCAGTACAGCAAATTCAGGACTTCGACTTACTTCACGGCCGCTTGGTTCGAAAGACCGTAAACGTACGAGGCCAGCAGATGGACCTTGGCCTCGCCGAGGAACTCGCCGAATCCAGGCATGCGGTTCGTACGACCGTTCTGCACGGTCTCAGTAATGACGGCCTCGGTCGATCCATACAGCCAGTCACCGTCGGTCAGGTTCGGGGCACCCATCGCCTGCGTACCCTTGGCCTCGGGACCGTGGCAAGCAACGCAGTTCTGCTGGAATAGCTCCGATCCTCGCTGGGCACGCAGCGAATCGTGCGCCAGCCCCGACAATGAACGCACGTAGTTCACCACGTCCTTGACCCCCTCGGCGCCCAGCACGGGCCCGAAAGGCGGCATCATGCCCATGCGCCCGCCGGTGATCGTCGTCTTGATCGTCTCGGCCTCGCCACCCCAGTTCCACGCCTTGTCCGTCAGGTTCGGGAATCCCTTTGCGCCACGGGCGTCAGCACCATGGCACTGGGCACAATAGGTCACGAAAAGGCGCTTGCCCGCGCCGCGCGCTTCCTCGTCGGCGGCAACCGCTGCCACGTCCATGCCCTGGTACTTGGCGAAGATCGGCGCGTAGCGATCTTCGGCCTGGCGCATCTCCGTCTCGTACTGCCCGACGGCGCTCCAGCCCAGCACGCCCTTGGTATTTCCGAAGCCCGGATACATCACCAGATACGCAACGGCAAAGATCAGGGTGATCCAGAAGAGGTACAACCACCAACGCGGCAGCGGGTTGTTGTACTCGGCGAGATTTTCGTCCCACACGTGACCGTGCAGTTCGACAGGACCGGTTTCCCGCTTGTTGTTCGACATGAGCACGAACAGGCAGAACAGCAGGCTCAGGCCCACCAGGCCCATCACGTACGCGTTCCAGAAGCCGCTAATAAAGTCAGCCATTTTTATCCTTCCTTGCTGTGCCGGCCCCCCGGGAGGGCCGGCGCATCGTCATCGGTGAAGGGAAGTCGCGCCGCCTCCTCGAAGCCTGCCCGGGCACTCCTGCTGTATGCCCATACGCAGATGGCGACGAAACAGGCCAGGCCGAGCACGGTGACGAGTGACCGGAGATCGTTGATATCCACGGCGCTTCTCCTTTTCCTTACTTGAAGTTCGACAGCGCGGTGCCCAGCCCCTGAAGGTAGGCGACGACGGCGTCCATTTCCGACTTGCCCTCGAGCGCCGCCCTTGCACCGGCGATTTCCTCGGAGGTGTAGGGGTGTCCCAGCTTCTGCAGCGTGTGCATCTTGTCCTCGATGTCGTCGGCTTTGACCGGACGCTGCAGCCAGGGGAATGCGGGCATGTTCGACTCCGGCACGACATCGCGCGGATTGTTCAGGTGCACCCGGTGCCATTCATCCGAATAACGGCCGCCGACGCGCGCGAGGTCCGGCCCGGTGCGCTTGGAGCCCCACTGGAACGGACGGTCGTAGATGTACTCCCCGGCGACCGAGTAATGGCCATAACGCTCGGTTTCCGCACGGAAGGGGCGGATCATCTGCGAATGGCAGTTGTAGCAGCCTTCGCGCACGTAGATGTCGCGGCCCACCAGCCGCAGCGGTTCGTACGGCTTCACATTGAGCGGCTTACCGGTGCGATCGATAGCCGTCGTTGTGGTTTTCTGAAAGAACAGCGGAACGATTTCGACCAAGCCGCCGACGCTGACCGTCATGAGGGTCAGCACGATCAGCCAGCCAACGCTGCGCTCGATGAATTCGTGTTTCGATTGAGCCATGTCCTGTCTCTCCGATTAAGCGTGGGCGGCAGCGGGGGCGACCACGGGCGCCTCGTACGCCTTCTCGCCTGCCATCGTCTTGACCATGTTGTAGAACATGATGAGCATGCCGGTCAGGAACATCACGCCGCCCGCCAGGCGAATCGCCCAGAAGGGATAGCTCGCCTTCACGCTCTCGACAAAGGAATAAGTCAGCGTGCCGTCCGGGTTCGTGGCGCGCCACATCAGACCCTGCATCACACCGGCGATCCACATCGAGGCGATGTAGAGAACGATGCCGATCGTCGCGATCCAGAAGTGCGTGTTGATCAGCCCGACGGAATACATCTGGGTCTTGCCGTACATGCGCGGGATCAGGTAGTACATCGAACCGATCGAGATCATCGCGACCCAGCCGAGCGCGCCCGAATGCACGTGACCGACGGTCCAGTCGGTGTAGTGCGACAGGGCGTTGACCGTCTTGATCGACATCATCGGACCCTCGAAGGTCGACATGCCGTAAAAGGACAGCGCGGTGATCAGGAACTTCAGGATCGGGTCCGTACGCAGCTTGTGCCAGGCACCCGACAGCGTCATCACGCCGTTGATCATGCCGCCCCACGACGGAGCCAGCAGGATCAGCGAGAAGATCATCCCGACCGACTGGGTCCAGTCAGGCAGCGCCGTGTAGTGAAGGTGGTGCGGACCGGCCCACATGTAGGTGAAGATCAGAGCCCAGAAGTGCACCACCGACAGGCGATAGGAGTACACCGGACGCTCGGCCTGCTTCGGCACGAAGTAGTACATCATCCCGAGGAAGCCCGCCGTCAGGAAGAATCCCACCGCGTTGTGGCCATACCACCACTGGACCATCGCGTCCTGCACTCCGGCATAGGCGGAGTAGGACTTCGTCAGGCTGACCGGCAGCGCGGCGCTATTGACGATGTGGAGCAGCGCAACCGTAAGGATGAAGCCGCCGAAGAACCAGTTGGCAACGTAGATGTGGCTGGTTTTGCGCTTTGCGATCGTGCCGAAGAACACGATTGCATACGACACCCACACCACTGCAATCAATATGTCGATCGGCCACTCGAGCTCGGCATACTCCTTGCCGGACGTGAAGCCCAGCGGGAGGGAGATCGCCGCCAGCACGATCACCAGTTGCCACCCCCAGAACGTCAAGCTCGCGAGCCAGGGCGCGAACAGCGGCGTATGACAGGTGCGCTGGACCACGAAATAAGAGGTTGCGAACAGCGCACAACCGCCGAAGGCGAAGATCACGGCGTTCGTGTGAAGCGGGCGCAGCCTGCCGAAATGCAGCCACTCGCCCAAATTGAGCTCGGGCCAGACAAGCTGGGCTGCGATGATCACCCCCACCAGCATGCCCACCACTCCCCACACCACTGTCATGATGGAGAACTGGCGGACGACGTTGTAGTTATAAGTCGCCTGCGATTGCATGGAACTCCCCTTGAGATGAAGAAAACTTCAGCACCAGTCCGGGAGAGCATGTGCAACGGCTCGCCACGGGCTCGTGACAACGGCCGACATTCTATTGCACTGCAGTAGTGGGTGAAAATACCCAATTATAAAAAAAACCTGTTGCCAGCATGGTTTTAATTACTGCATCATACTCCAATCGTTAGGACAAAAAAAAAGGGTGCGCATCAAGCGCACCCCCAACCCCAACAGAGAGACAAAAATTCCTAACCTGATTGGCGCGATCGAATCGCGACGCACCAACCTCGAAAACCGTAGGAAAAGTATGCCAATCCTCCCTCTTCGGGGCGTTGACGTAGGTCAACAAACCCCTCCTGACGAGGGCAGGACATGATTCCCTAACAAGGGGATCACTGTTTTCCAGCCTGCGTGGGAGGGTCATCGGACTGTTTCGGTTTGCGACCTTCGGGTTGATCGCGATCGTCCATCAGCATGCGATAGGCGGGGCCTTCCAAGTCATCGTACTGGCCCGAGCGCAACGACCACCAGAAGATTGCGCCGATCACGAACACCAGCACCACTGAAAGCGGCACGAGGATGTAAAGACTTTCCATGTACGTTCAATCTACCCGTCGATGGCCCTGCAGGCGTAGGGCATTTAGCACGACGAGGAGCGAACTTCCCGCCATGCCAATTCCGGCCATCCAGGGCGTAACCAGGCCCGCCATCGCAAGCGGGACCGAGGTGAAATTGTAGGCAAAGGACCACCACAGGTTCTGCCGTATGACCTTGAGGGTACGTCGGGCGAGATCCACGCCACGCCCCAGCCCTGCCAGATTCTCGCTAAGCAGGACGATGTCGCCCTGGTTGCGGGCAAGTTCGGTTCCTCCGCCCATCGCCACCGAAACATGGGCCTGGGCGAGGACCGGTGCATCATTTACGCCGTCGCCGACCATGGCGACAATGGCTGACGGATCGACCTGCAGCCCTGCGATGAAGTCCCGTTTGGCCTGAGGCGTCATTCCCCCATGCGCTTCATCCAGCCCCAGACGTGCGGCGACCGCGGCCGCAACGGTTTGTGTGTCACCGCTCAGCACGGTAGTGCGGACACCTTCAGCGGCCAGCTTCGCGCTCAGCTCGCCGGCCTCCGGGCGCGGAGCGTCTGCGAGGCGGAAAAGCCCCAGCCAGCGCCCCCGCCCGCCGAGCGCGACGACGGAACCGCCGCGACCCGACATCCCGTCGAGGCTCGGAGACAGATCGCCGCCGAGATGCGCCGCCACGAAGTCAGGACGCCCCAGCCAATAGCGTTCGCCTTCCACCGTGCCGGTGACCCCCTGCCCCGTTTCGGAAACGAGATCCCGGGCAACGGGCAGATCCGCGTCTTCCACGGGACCGCGCAACGCCCGCGCAACCGGATGCTCGGAAGATTGCTCCAGCGCCCCTGCGATGGAGAGCAACTGCCGGGAATCGAGATCGGCGAGCGGCAGTGTTTCTTCGAGCGTCAGCAGACCCAGCGTCAGGGTGCCCGTCTTGTCGAAGACGAAATGATTGGCGTTGGCAAGCGTCTCGATCGCATGGCCGCGGGTCACGAGCACCCCCATCCGCGCCAGCGCGTCGGTCGCAACGGTGAGCGCAACGGGCGTTGCGAGCGACAGTGCGCACGGACATGCCACCACCAGCACCGACACAAACACCCACAGGGCACGTGACGGATCGATGTAATACCAGACCACGCCGGTAATGCACGCGAGCACCAGCAAGGCAACGATGAACACGACGGCAACCCTGTCGGACTGCTGCGCGATCGCCGGCTTCTCGCTCGCAGCACGCTCCATCAGTCGCTGGATGGCCGCGAGACGGGTCGAATCGCCGGTCTGCTCCACCCGGATGGACAGCGGGCTGGAGATGTTGATGCTCCCCCCCGTCACCTCGCTGCCGACCGACTTGGGCACCGGCAGGCTCTCCCCCGTGAGGAGAGCCTCATTCGCATCGCTCCGGCCGTCGATCACGACGCCGTCGGCTGGCACAACCTCGCCGGGACGAACGCGCAAGACGTCGCCCATCGCAAGTTGCGACACGGGAACGCGCTCGCCGGTCAGAGACGGCCAGCCGGGAAGGCGCTCGGCGAAGGCAGGCAGCACCTTCCCCAGTTCTTCCACGCCGCGCACGGCCCGCTGCCGCGCAAACATTTCGAGATAGCGCCCGCACAGGAGGAAGAACACGAACATCGTCACCGAGTCGAAATAAACTTCGCCCCCGTTGGTCAGCGTTGCCCAGACACTCGCGACGAACGCGCTGCCCACCCCGAGCGCAACTGGCACATCCATACCCAGCCGGCGCAACCTGATGTCACGCAGGGCGCGTCGGAAGAACGGCGCCGCCGAATACAGGACCACCGGCACGGTCAATACCAGGCTCGCCCAGCGCATCAGCAACTCGATATCGGGCGTCAGATCCCCCTCCCCCGCGAGATACGCCGGAAAGGCGTACATCATCACCTGCATCATGCCGAAGCCGGCAACGAACAGGCGCCACAGCATTGAGCGGCGTTCGCGATGCGCGATCTGCTCGGAACGCTCTGCGTCGTACGGATAGGCGCGGTAACCGATAGCCTGGATGGCGGCGAGAATGTCCGACAGCCGCGTGTGTCGCTCATCCCAGCGCACCCGCGCGCGCCGGGTGGCGTAATTGATGTCGACCAGCGAGACACCCGGCTGACGCGACACATGCTGCTCGTTCAGCCAGACGCAGGCAGCGCAGGTGATCCCCTCGAGGATCAGCGATGCCTCGCGCTCGTGCTCGCCGACGGGCTCGACGAAGCTCTTCTGGAAGTCCGGATGGTCGAACAGCCCAAGCTCCTGCAACTCCGCCGGCAGGGCCTCCTTCTGAGGCTCCGGCATCGCGTCGCGGTGGCGGTAGTAATCCGTGAGCCCGTTAGCGACGATGGAGCGCGCGACCGCCTCGCAGCCCACGCAGCACATCCGTCGCTCGACGCCATCGATCTCTACGTAGTGGCTGGTCTGCGCCGGGACGGGCAGACCACAGTGGTAACACTCGTCGCCACTGGATGAAGCGGGAACTGCGGTTTCGGACGAAGTCATCGGCACGGGAGGAAGTGAGCAGCCGCTGCAGCGCAGCATGAAACGGGGAGGACCGCACTTTTAGCACACTTCCCGGATCCCGACCAATGCCCCTTCCTGGCGTCCCCATAACCGACGGGGGGGGACGCAACCGGCGCGCGCCCCGCTCCGCCCACGCATTCCGGACAGCAGACTTACTTCGCGGTCATCCGGATCGCGCCGTCCAGGCGGATCGTCTCGCCGTTCAGGTAGGCGTTTTCCACAATGTGGCGCACGAGCGCGGCGTATTCGGACGGACGCCCCATGCGCGACGGGAACGGCACGGTCTTGCCGAGCGAATCCTGCACTTCCTGCGGCATGCCCATCAGCATCGGCGTCTCCATGATGCCCGGCGCGATCGTCATGACACGTATACCGAAGCGGGCAAGCTCGCGCGCGACCGGCAAAGTCAGCCCGACGACACCCGCCTTCGACGCTGCATAGGCTGCCTGCCCGATTTGGCCGTCGTAGGCCGCGACCGAGGCGGTGCTGACGATCACGCCGCGTTCGCCCTCTTCATTCGGAGCCGCCTTGCTCATCACGTCCGCGGCCAGCCGCATCATGTTGAAGCTGCCGATCAGGTTGACGTTGATCGTGCGAGCGAAGGTTTCCAAGCGGTGCGGCGATTCGCGGCCGATCACCTTCTCTGCAGGGGCGATGCCGGCGCAGTTCACGAGTCCGTGCAGCCCGCCGAACTCACCCACCGCGCGCTCGATCGCCGCCTTGGCGCTCTCCTCGCTGGTCACGTCGGTCTGCGCAAACACCACGTTTGTGCCGAGTTCCTTCGCGAGCGCTTCCCCTCCCTCGCGGTTGACGTCGGCAAGAACCACCTTGCCGCCTGCCGCCACGAGCATGCGCGCCGTTGCCGCGCCAAGACCGGAACCGCCGCCGGTCACCACGAATACGCTGTTTTGGATCTTCATGCCGAACTCCTCTCCATCGCCGTCCACATGCGGCGACACGGAGGCGCAAAATAATTGCAGTTGACGTCAACGTCAACTATCGCCGCCGGTCGCCCTACTCCCTCTCGCCCAGAAACCTGTACAGGGATATGAGGATTCCTGCCGTCGCGCCCCAAATGAAGTACCCGCCGTATGGCATCGCGTAGTACTCGCGCATCTTTCCCTGATACTCCGCCCTGTGCTTCTGATGCCTGGCCGGATCGAGAAAATGCGCGAGGGGCACCTCGAACGCCTCGGCAACCTCGAAACTGTCGAGCCTGAGGTCGAAGGGCGGATGCACCAAGCCGACCACCGGGGTGATGCGGAACCCCGTGCCGGTCCGGTATTCCGGCAGTTCCCCGAGCAACTCGACACAATCGGGATCCAGACCGATCTCCTCCTCAGTCTCGCGCAGCGCCGTCATCACCGCCGAAACATCGGTCTCCTCCACCCTTCCGCCTGGGAAACTGATCTGCCCGGGATGATGGTGCAGATGATCCGTGCGGCGCGTCAGCAGCACCGTCAGGGCCTCCTCGCGCGCGACGACCGGCACCAGCACCGCCGCCGGCCTCAGGTGCGTCACCGGCGGGCTGCCATCCTCATGCACCGGTTCGATCGGTCTCGCCTCCGTGAATTGCAGGCGCAGCCACTCCGCATCCCGGAATCCACCCGAACGCACGCCTTCCCTCTCTGTCACGCCCACCTCTCAGAACCGTTTGCGCAGCGTCAGGCGATCGCCTTCGCGCTGCATGTCCATGCGACTGAGGAAGCTCATCCCTAGCAGCACGAACGGGAGGTCGTTTTCGTGAATCAGCCCGTCGACGCCGTGCAAGATGACGTCGCCGACGCGCACGGCATCCAGCTTCACCTTCCACACGCGCGCCGGCCCGCTGGCCGTCTGGCTCACCCCTCCCGTACCCTTGCGATAGTCGATTCCGGCACGACGCGCGTCCGAAACGCCCATGGAAACCATGCTTGCGCCCGTATCCACGAGGAACCGAACCGATGCTCCGTTGATGCTGCCACTGGAAAAATGGTGTCCGCGCGCATCCGCGACCAAACTAACCGCCGCCGCGCCGCTCTGGTGGCCCGCACCACTGCGGACCGGGCCGGCGCCCAACGCCACTCTCTGCGTCTTTCCTCCGATCTCGACGACCGCCACCCCCTCGGCCACCTCGATCAACCGCAGTCCGTCGCGGGTCTGCTCGCCCACCGCCAGCGTACGCGGCGCACCGCCGTCCACCACCAGCACCGCCTTCTTGCCGAAAAGCCCGACCAGTTCGACATCCGCCGCGAGCACCGCGTGCGACGCCAGGACGGCAACGACCATGAACGACATCCGAAACAACCTGACCAGTCCGACCATCTAGCACCTACCGGATTTGACCCTACCCGTGCGCCCCTGTACGCGCACACCTGGACCGATCAGCGTACCTTTTTGAATGCCGACTGCCAAATTGCGAAACGTCAGGCCACCTGAGCGGCTGTGCACGCACCCCGAAAAGGCACGCACACCTTGACGACGAACAGATTGTCGCGTGTCGAGATATGCAGGGTTCCCTCCGCATCGAAATGAAGGCCCAGCCGCTCCTCGATGTTAGCTAGGGCAATCCTGTTACCCGAAGGCACTGGCATATCGCCGCCGCAGATCGAGTTGGTGACCTCGATGACAAGTTCGCCCCCCCCCACCCGAATCGCTACATGCACATCGCCACCGGCGGCAAACGGCTCGACACCGTAACGCACAGCGTTCTCTAGCAGTGGCTGAAGGACCAGAATCGGTACATTTACCGCGGCCTGCGCGCCTTCGCGGTTCCAATGCACCCGCAGACGCTCACCCAGACGCAACTGTTCGATTTGCAGATAGGCCTCTGCGAGGCGGATTTCGTCGGCGAGCGGCACCAGGGAGCGGCTATCCTTCAGTAGCGCACGGAAGAGGTCCGACATGTCGAGCAGGACCTGCTCCGCCAGACACGGATCCTGCCTCACCAGCGAAACCGCCGTATTCAGACTATTGAACAGGAAATGCGGTCGAATGCGCGACTGCAACGCCATCAGGCGTGCCTTCGCGAGGGCTGGCGACAGGACCCGCTGGCGCCAGTTGAAGTACCCGAGGATCATCGCCGCCAGCAGACCCGCCATCGCAATCGATTTCAGCACCGCTCCCCAGGGAACCGCCCCTACCCACGAATGGAACGCGAGATCCAACGCGCCAGCGACCGTGGCGGCGAGAGCCACCGAGGCACATACGCCACGCCGGTATGGCATTCGTGCGAGCAAGGGCGAGAGCAGGAACAACGACAGGGCGACCGCCAGCAGCGAGAACTCGAACGGAAGCGCCGCCCCCCCGACCGACTTCAGGGCCTCGATCGCATCAGGGGCGTGGGCCGCGAGCGTTACCAGGTTGGCAGCCTCGGCAATGACAAGTATGCGCAGCAACACGCCCAGGTTGCGGAAGTCGGGAAGAGTCACGACGTCGTGCGATGGTGCGTTGTCCAACGAAGTTCAGCTCCTGTAGCGAATACTTGCTCCGACCGTCGCATCCCGCCGCGACCATTCTTCAGTCCGCAAGGTCCTGCGGACTGAAGTCCGCGCACGCACGGATGCTGCGTTCGCCACTCATGCGCAGAAAACATACGCTCATCGGACGCGCCTTCTGCTTCGGCACGACTTTGACTAGGCTCTACCCAGGATGCAGTTCCGACCATACCATCCACGTACCACCTCATGCCATGGACCTGATCGTGAACGCGAAACAAACCACACAGCAGCCGATGCGCAACGGCTTCACCCTGATCGAAGTGATGATCGTCGTCGCGATCATCGGCATTCTCGCGGCCGTTGCCTACCCCTCGTATCAATCCTACGTGGCCCGCACGCACCGGAGCGCAGCTGTCGCGCACCTCATGGACATCGCCACGCGGCAACAAGCCTTCCGACTGGACGCGCGGACCTTTGGTACGCTTGCAGAAATCGGAATGGCTAGCGCACCGTCCGAGGTCAGCGCCCATTACGACATAACGCTGCCTGCAGCGCCCACGGCAACGACCTTCTCCGTTCAAGCCGCGCCCAAGGGCGGACAGGCCACCAATGACTCAGCATGTGGCACGCTGACCATCAACCAGGCCGGCGCAAAGACGGTGTCCGGATCGGGAAAGACCGCCGCCGACTGTTGGGGAGGACGCTAAGCATGACACACCCGCCAAGCGAGGCCCGGCCGCGGTTGTATCCCAGACAAAGCGGGTTCAATTTGCTTGAGTTGATGGTGACGATTGCCATCGTAGGCATCGTTGCCGCAATCGCATATCCGTCGATGCAGGAAGTGCTCGCAGCGCAACGAGTTCGCGCTGCATCGTCAGCCCTCCATGAGGCGCTGATCATGGCACGCGCCGAAGCACTCAAACGCAATACTGCAATCAACTTTGCGACGACCGGGCTTGGGGATGGCTGGTCGGTTCAGGTCAAGGCCGACAAGACCGAGATCCTCTCACACACCACCTTCGCTGGCGTCACTTTCGAACCCGCGAACCCAACCATCGAATTCAACTCCCGCGGCCGCGTTACGGCAGACATCGCCGTCAAGATTAGCGCCACCGACACCAGTCGCATCATGTGCGTCCAGGCGCTTACTACCAGCCGGATTTCCGAGCAGGAACCGAAAGATGGAGCCTGTCCATGAATAACCACAAGACGCGTTCGACCAAACATAACGGAGGCTTCAGCCTGATTGAGGTTCTCGTATCGATTCTCATCCTGGCAATCGGATTATTGGGCCTTGCCGGCCTGCAGGCCAAGTCCAATGAAATCGAAATGGAGGCCTACCAACGCTCGGTTGCACTGGCGCTGGTACAGGACATGGCAAGCAGAATCGCAGCAGGGCGCCAATACGCAAACGGTTTCGCCACAAACAAGGTCTATGGCACCAACGACGCCGAGCCGGCCGACTGCGCCGCCTTGACAGGCGCAGCTCGGCACCTCTGCGAATGGAGCAACTCAATGAAGGGCGCCGCTGAAAGCCGGAAGGAAAGCGATGGCAACACCCGGAGTATCGGTGCGCCGATAGGTATGCGTGGCTGCGTCCTTACCGTTGCCGACCCAACCCCGAATGCGCTCGCCGAATACTTTGTTGTCGGCGTCTGGCAAGGGCTCACCCCGACCGCGTCCCCGGCCGCGAACACGCCTGGAGCACGGTGTGCTCCTGATGTGGATTTTGGCGCAGGCCAAAGGCGCGCGGTGGTGATCCGCGTTCTTATCCCGAAACTCGCTGCCAGCTGAAACGCGACGGAGATTACATCCCATGTTCCGTTTCGTACCTTCCCATCCCTTCGGCCGCACGCAAGCTGGCGTTTCCCTCGTAGAGGTCATGATTTCGATGACCTTGGGCCTGCTTGTTTTGGCTGCGATGACCACCGTATTCGTTAACAACAGCCAGTCCCGGCGGGAACTCAACAATGCCGCAACGCAACTCGAGAACGGCCGTTACGCCCTCCAGATACTCAAGGACGAACTTTCGATGGCCGGCTATTACGACGCCCTGGCGAATCTGAACACTGGCGCAAAGACCGCGAGCCCCTGTTCCTCGACGGTCGCCGACTGGAGCGACACCATGGTCGTGGCGGTCGAAGGCGTGAATAGCGACCGGTTTGACTGCATCAACTCCGCGTCAGTCAAGGCTAACACCGGGATGATCTTTGTCCAACGTGCCTCGACCTCCGAACAGTCGCCCGAGGCACTAGACAATACCGATCAGGGCCGGGCGTTCCTGCAGGTTCAAATGTGCGGTGCGCAATACGATGCCGGAAACAGGATGGTTCTAAAGAGCCACACGGAGCAGGACCCCGACACCGTGTTCACGATGCAAACGAAGAAATGCGACGGAACGAAGGCGCCGATCCGCGAATACATCCGCCGAATTTTCTTCATTGGCGAAGCGAAGGGTATCCCAGTGCTCAGGCGGGTTGACGTACGCAGTGACGGTCTGCAAGCAGCCCAAGACCTTGTCGAAGGGATCGAAGACCTGCAGTTCGAGTATGCAATTGACACAAATTCGAACGGCTCTCCCGACGAATTCAGCGAAACTCCGACCGCCGACAAGATGGCCGACATCGTCGGAGTCCGCGTATGGTTGATCGCCCGGTCGCTGCTTCCGACTCCCGGTTACTCAGAATCCAAGACATTCAAGCTGGGAACGAAAGACGCAGGTGCGATCGCCGGGCTATTGCCCGCCGGCTACAAGCGCCACGTGTTCACAACCTATATCGAACTCGTCCACCCCGTCGCGCGGAGAGAGAAATGACCTACCCACGCAAGGCCGGACAAGCGGGTGCCGTGCTGTTCGTCGGCCTCATCATGCTGATCCTCATCACACTACTGGCAGTATCGGCCATTCGGCTCGCCAAGACTAACATGTTGATCGCGGGCAACGAACAGTTCCAGGTGGAAGCGGAGAACGCCGCGAATTATCACCTTGACCAGGCTTTGAATACGGACAATTTCACCGCGACCAACTTGAATGCCGACCCGAACACGCTTCCGGCATTCGACGGCAGCAGCGCAAGCAGCAGCCAAAAGTACAACGTGACCATCCCAAACTCAAAATGCAAGAGATACCGCTACCTGAAGAAGTCCGAGCTCGTCGGAGCCGGTAACAGCGTCCCACTTGAAAACATCGCCTGCTTTGGGAGCACAGCCGGTTCGGGTATCACGATAGTCGTCGACGCTGCGTCGCTGAACGACAACTCCCTGTGCGCCACCTCCCTTTGGGAAATGAGTGCAGACGTCGAGGTACCCAGCACTGGAACAAAAGTACAGGTCGCGCAGGGTGTTGAAATGCGGATCGATTACGCTGAAGCAAAAAACGATTGTGAAAAGTGATTGCGCAGATACGCCGGACAACGGAGTGACGAAATGAAAATCAAGCTATCGCGCGCAATTGCGCTGGCCTTCGCGGGGCTTACGTGGTGCTCAGCCTACGCAGAGGATATCGACATCTACACCCAAGGCACCGCCTCCTCCGCGTCCAACGTTCTGATCTTCATAGACAACTCGTCCAACTGGTCGAATTCACGACAGCAGTGGGATAAGAGCGACGCGTTAGCCAAGTGCGGATCCGCGGACTCGACGGATCCAGCGGTGGTAGCTTGTCGGAAGTATACGAATCTTATATTCGGTGCTGATTCAAAGCTCGTGCAAGGACAGGTCGAATTGCGCGCCCTCAAGCAGGTACTGCAGGAGATCTCCTGCACCGAGGAACTCGGCGTCAATGTCGGTTTGATGCTGTACAACACCGAGGGTACGGTAGATAGCGCCAGCGGCGTCTCGGGCTACATCCGTCGGCGCATCCTCGAACTGCCCACCGCGAAAAGCATGGGTTTCACGCTGCCCAGTGACCTGACGCCCGACCAACTTGCAGCGGCGATTAAAGAGAAATACGACTCGTGCGTCGCAGCCTTGCCGAAGAATTTTGCATTGATCCAAGATTTGGACAATATCGATGCGAACATCACCGGCAACGATTTCAAAGGCCCCTCTTCCGGCGATTACGGCTCGTCAATGTACGAAGTCTTCAAGTATTTCGGCGGATATGCCAATACATCCGGGCGCGAAGCAACGGCAATGGGCTCGCCGGCCGGAGCCAAGGGATTCGGGCCGACCCGCTACTCCCTCAAAAACAGTCTGGAAGACGCCGACGCCTTCGTTCCAGACACAGACCGCAAGGTCTACAAGAGCCCAATCCAGGAGGGCTTCTGCGGCAAAAATTACCTTCTCCTAATCGGCAACGCATTTCCGAACGCGGAGTTCGATCCGAACAGTCCACCGAAGAGCGGCATCAACGGCGTCATGGAACGGATCGGACTGACGCCGAAGCAGATCTACGATGAAAGGGTGGCCAGCAATACGCGTTACGCCGACGAATGGGCCCAGTTCCTCGCCGGCACCGATGTCAGCAGCCTCACGGGGCAGCAACCGGTCAAGACGTTCACGATCAACGTGTTCAATAAGACCTTCGCCAGCCCGACAGACGATCTGCAGGCGCGCCTGCTCGACTCGATGGCCATCAACGGCGGCCCGAGCGTAGGCGGCGCGTTCAAAGTCGACGGGAACATCGGCGCGCTCATAAAGGCGATCAAGGACGTCCTCTTGCAGATTTCGGCGCGAAACTCCGCCTTTGCCTCCGCATCACTACCGATCAGCGTGAATACCCAGGGCACCTACCTGAACCAGGTGTTCATCGGCATGTTCCGTCCCGGGGCGGACGGCCGTCCGCGCTGGGCCGGCAACCTCAAGCAGTATCAATTCGCGATCAAGGAAACTTCGGACGGAAGCACGACCAAGCGCACCCTGTACCTTGCCGATGCGAAGAAGGAAGCTGCCATCGACAATACCAATACCGGGTTCCTCCAAGGATGCGCCACGAGCTTCTGGACAAAGTCGTCCGATCCAGCAAACTACTGGCAGTCGGTTACGGACCCGAAGGCAAACAAGGATGTCTGGCAGATTCCGGAAGGAAGTTGCACATCGGACACGAAATACAACGACGCACCTGACGGAAGTGTCGTGGAGCGCGGTGGTGTCGCCCAGAATCTGCGAAACATGACACCGTCCAAACGAGTCATCCAAACCTGCAACACGAGCAGTTGCACCAGCGCGAAGGAGTTCGGCGATGCCGACGCCTCAGTCGCCGCATGGGTTAGGGGGACAAACGTAGGCGACGGCTATAATTCGACGAGCGCAGCCAACCCCGACGACATTCAATACGGTAAGGACGCAGCGACGATGCGTCCCACGGTACATGGCGGCGTCATTCACTCGCGGCCACTGGCCATCAACTACGGCTCAGGCACCAAGGACAACGTCGTTGTCTACTACGGTGCGGACGACGGACTACTCAGAGCAATCAACGGCAACAAGACCTCGGATGCGGGGAATGAACTGTGGTCGTTTATCGCACCCGAGTTCGTGAGCCGTCTCCAGCGCAATCGAGACAACTATCCGCTCATCACGTTCTTCGACGATCCCACTTCCCCGAAGGATTACTTCTTCGACGGATCGCTGGGCGCGTACGCCGGCCCGGCCAACACCGATGGCACCGGGGCTGCCGTCAAGTACCTATACGCGTCAATGCGACGTGGCGGTCGGATGATCTATGCCTTCAACATCACGAAGCATCCTGCGGAGACGGACGGCACCCCCGTCCCAATGTGGCGATTCGGCTGTCCGACGACAACCAACACCGACAACACTGGCTGCGTTGGTGGCTCCGGCGTCGAAAAAATCGGGCAGACTTGGTCCACGCCCAAGCTGATGCGCGTCAAGGGTGCGTCGACGCTGTTTGCAATTTTTGGGGCCGGCTACGACAAGTGCGAGGACAGCGAGCCGCGCACGTGTTCCACCGCTCCGACCGGACGAGGCATCTTCGTCCTTGACGCCGTGACTGGCGAGCTCAAGCAATTCATTGACTTCAGCAAAATCAGTTCCAGCGCTGGCCGTGTCGTTGCCGACGTTGTGCCCGTCGACACGGACAACGACGGATACACGGACATAATTTACGCCGCCGATACGAGTGGCAATCTGTGGCGCGTCAACCTTTCGTCCAACGACCCGGCAAATTGGGTCATCACCCACGTGGCAATGGTTGCGGACTGGTCCGTGACATCGAAGAGCCGCAAGTTCCTATATGCACCGGACGTGGTTACCATCGGAGAATTCAATATCGTCCTGATCGGAACTGGCAACCGTGAGAAACCGCTCGAGAAGTCGGCTGCGGCGCTCGTCAAGAACCGATTCTACGGCTTCTGGGACAGCTACAAGCAAACAACAAAGTCGAGCCCTGCGTTTGTGACAATCGACGACCGCACCGATTGCGACAAGGCCGGTGACGCCGTAACGGATACCGGCTGCGATCTCATGAACACCAGCACGGCAAGCGTAACTGGGTATCTAACAGCCTTTTCCGATCCTCTGCTGCGGCCCCGCGGCTGGGTCATCGACCTTGAGAACACGGCGAACGAACAGGTTGTCACCACCGGTGCAACTGTCGGGGGTCTGGTGAACTTCAGTACCTTCCGGGCAGGGCAAGAGGTCAAGGACGGCGAACCCGTCGGATGTTCCGCGCTCGGGACAGCCCGAGGTTATGCAGCGTGCTTCCTGCATGGCGGCGCCTCCTGCGATGATGTACCCCCGGCCGGTGCGAGCAGATCGAACGAGTTTGCCGGCGGGGGACTTCCACCATCCCCGGTGACCGGGGTGGTTGAAGTTGACGGCAAGATCGTTCCGTTCATCATCGGGGGAAAACCGGAGGCAGGGAGCGGATCGCCGCTGGAAGCGAAACTTCCGCCCATCCCGATCAAGAAGAACCGCACCAAGGTCTATCGTTACAAGAAGATAGACTGATCTGATTCAAGTAAACCTGATTGCGGGCCGCGACGACGCGGCCCGCGCTTTAGCCGGTCTGCACGTACGCTGGTTCACGAACGTGCGACGCCTTCTTCAGCAGATTGCGTGTGCCAAGCGCGGCCGGCCGACGCGATTGATGATGATCTTGCGCGCAATCCCCTCGCTGCACACCGTCAGGGTGCCCGCTTGCCAGGCGCTGGTTGCGAGTTGCTGCGTGCGTCCGGTGGCAACATAGGACACATAACGGCCGACACTGGCGTCGCCCCAGATGCGGATCCGGCTATCGCGCGCCTCACCAGTTCGAAGCAGAGGCTCCTCGGTCTCGCGCCGACCGTTGTCGTTGGCGTCCTCGAACATGATCCAGCCGGGGTTCCAGTCCGCCGTGCCGGAACAGTCCTGCGTATCATCGCTGGGGCACAGAATGATCCTGTGGCGCCTTTTGAGCGCCTCCGAGCGAGTCTGAATCACCGCAGAGAACAAATCGCTCGACGCCTCGCCCACACGCGCGTCCGTCAGTAGTCGCGCAAACGACGGCACCGCGATCGCGGACACCACACCGGCAATGGCCACGACCGCCGCCAGTTCTACGAGCGAATATCCCCTTGATGACGCCCGACGGCGTCGAAGGCTGGTGTTTTGCTCCACCCGCTGCCGCTTGCCCCGGCCAACGTTGATCCCTGCATCCAAACCCACTGCGCCCTCCCGACATGGAACCGGCGAAGATTCTATTGTAATTTGTATAAATGACAATAACATTTTCATCGGAGCTTGATATGTTGCAGGACAATCGTGACAGCTCGAACAGCGAGGGGGAATATTGCGCCGCGCCAACTCAAGCGCGGGGAACCGTACGACGGCTGCGCGGCGGGCTGCACTTCGCAGCGCCCCGCTTGCACCCGCCAATCATGCCCTTCGACAAACTCGGGGCGAGCGGACGCGTTTGATGCTCAGTTCAATTATTCGAAAGGGGCTGCGCGGCGAGACGGCCTCGCAAGTTCGACGGCGGGCCGCCGCGTGATGAGCACGGAGCCCATCATCCGGGTCAGAACACGCTCAGACGAAAACGTCTATGGCGCCGCCGATGGTCGCACCCGGCGTCGGGCCGGAGGGAGCGGGAGGAAGGGCCTGCAGGAGCTGCGCCGCATTCAGCGTTTGCAGCTCCATGGCCTTCTTGAGGACAAGCACAGAGGCCTCGGCCTTGAGGGTGGTCGATGCGTTGGCGGAGGCGATCGAAGCGACGGTCGAGATGTCCATGATGCCTCCGACCGGTATCAGTCGCGGAAGTTGCCGAACTGAAGAGGAAAGTCAGTAATGTCCTTCTTCACCAGCGCAATGGCGTCCTGCAGCACGTCGCGCTTGGCGCCGGAAACGCGAACCACGTCCCCCTGGATCGCCGCCTGGACCTTCATCTTGCTGTCCTTGAGGAGCTTGACGATCTTCTTGGCCAGGTCCTGTTCGACGCCAACCCGGACCTTCACTTCCTGCTTAACCTTGTTGCCCGAGATCTTCTGCACGTCACCGTAATCCAGACAGCGCACGTCGACCTTCTTCTTGGTCATTTCGGGCAGGAGGATGGTCTTCATCTGGTCAAGCTGGAAGTCGGTGTCGCCGAACATCGTGATCAGCTTCTCACCGAGCTCAAGCTTCGCGCTGGTGCCCTTGAAGTCATGGCGCCCGGCGATCTTGCTGTTGGCGACGTCGACCGCGTTCTTCAGCGAGGGTTGGTCGACTTCGGACATGATGTCGAAAGACGGCATGTTCGGCTCCCTGCGGGACAATCAGCCGAAGTGGCAGATGTAGTGATAGGGCTCGCCGGTCACTTCGATGTCGAAACTCGAATTGCCCGGAACGTTGAAGGACTGCCCCACTCCCCAGGTCGTCCATTCTGTCTCGCCCTTCAGGCGCACGCGGCAGCTGCCCCCCACACCTTCCATGATTTCCGGAGCACCGGTGTTGAAGGTCAGTGCCGCAGGCATGATCACACCTACCGACTTGCGAGTGCCGTCGGCGAAGGTGATGGTGTGCGACACGCACTTGCCGTCAAAATAGACGTTGGCCTTGGTCGTGACGGCCACGCCGTCGATCTTCTCGGTAATGCTCATGAAACGAGGCTTCCTTATTCGATACCCATGAATTTCTGGATGAAGCTCTTGGCGATGAACCCGACAAAACCGAGGCCGAGCGCAACGAACAACCAGATCGTTCCGTAGCGCCCTGCCTTGGACTGTTTCGCGAGGTTGCCGATGATGAACAGCATGTACACGATCAGCGCGGAAACGAGGATCTTGAGCGACCAGTCCTCGAATTCCGCCACCGTCAGCCCGAATATGATCGGGTCACCCTCCATCCAGACTGCTCCTTAACCGCGCTTGTTGCGCGCGTTGGCGGCGATGCGCATGCGCAGCGCGTTGAGGCGGATGAAGCCGTGCGCATCCTTCTGGTTGTACGCACCCTGGTCGTCCTCAAACGTGGCGATCGTCGGATCGAACAGCGAATCGGTCTTCGAGTCGCGACCGGTGACGATGACGTTGCCCTTGTAGAGCTTGAGGCGGACCCAGCCGTTGACGGTCTGCTGGGTATGGTCGATGAGCGCCTGCATGGCCTGGCGCTCGGGGCTCCACCAGTAGCCGTTGTAGATCAGGCTGGCGTATCGGGCGAGGAGATCGTCCTTGAGGTGGGCGACTTCGCGGTCGAGCGTGACGGATTCGATCGCACGATGTGCACGCAGCAGGATCGTACCCCCCGGGGTTTCATAGCAGCCGCGCGACTTCATGCCGACGTAGCGGTTCTCGACCAGATCGAGGCGGCCGATGCCATGCTTGCCGCCGAGCGTGTTCAGTTCGCCGAGCAGTTCATGCGCCTTCATGCGCTTGCCGTTGATCGCGACGAGGTCACCCTTCTCGAACTCGAGGTCGACGTATTCGGCAGCGTCGGGGGCAGCCTCGGGCGACACCGTCCAGCGCCACATCGACTCTTCCGCTTCGGCTGCCGGGTTCTCGAGATGGCGACCTTCGAAGGAGATGTGCAGGAGGTTGGCGTCCATCGAGTAGGGCGAGCCGCCCTGCTTGTGCTTCATCTCGATGGGAATGCCGTGCTTCTCGGCATAGGCGAGCAGCTTCTCGCGCGACAGCAGGTCCCATTCGCGCCACGGGGCGATGACCTTCACGCCGGGCATCAGCGCGTAGTAACCGAGCTCGAAGCGGACCTGGTCGTTGCCCTTGCCGGTGGCGCCATGCGAAACGGCGTCCGCGCCGGTGGCGCGCGCGATCTCGATCTGACGCTTGGCGATCAGCGGGCGGGCGATCGAGGTACCAAGCAGGTACTCGCCTTCGTAGATGGTGTTGCAGCGGAACATCGGGAAGACGAAGTCGCGCACAAACTCTTCGCGCAGATCATCGATGAAGATGTTTTCCGGCTTGATGCCGAATTTCAGTGCCTTCTGGCGCGCGGGTTCGAGTTCCTCGCCCTGGCCGAGATCGGCCGTGAAGGTGACCACTTCGCACTTGTAGGTGTCCTGCAGCCACTTGAGGATGACTGAGGTATCGAGTCCGCCCGAATAGGCGAGGACAACTTTCTTGACGTCGCTCATGTGGATTTCCGCTCTTTTCTTGCCGCTTGACTGATGGCCGTGTCGCCACGACCGCTTTTCGTTCCGAGGTCGCCTAAACCATCACGCGCCCCGACCAAATCCTGTTCCTTCGGTTCTGCCCTGCACGCCCGGTTGGTCCCGCGTGCGCCGGGTTAACTCGCTAGCTCTCGACCTTGCCGAGCACCAGATACTCCATCAGCGCCTTCTGCACGTGCAGCCGGTTCTCCGCCTCGTCCCACACGACGGACTGGGGGCCGTCGATCACTTCGGCCGTGACCTCCTCGCCGCGGTGCGCCGGCAGGCAGTGCATGAACAACGCGCCCGGATTGGCCGCCGCCATCATGTCGGCATCGACGCACCAGTCGGCGAAGGCCTTCATGCGCGCCTCGTTCTCTGCCTCGAAGCCCATCGACGTCCACACGTCCGTGGTCACGAGGTCGGCACCGCGGCACGCCTCCATCGGGTCGTCGAACAGTTCGAAGTGCCCGCCGCCGGCAAGGCCCGCACGTGCGGGGTCGATAGCGTATCCCGGCGGCGTAGACACGCGGACCTTGAAGTCGAGGACTTCGGCCGCCTGAAGCCAGGTGTAGGACATGTTGTTGGCATCACCCACCCAAGCGACGGTCTTGCCCTGGATCGAGCCGCAATGCTCGATGAAGGTGAAGATGTCGGCGAGGATCTGGCAGGGGTGATATTCGTTGGTCAGCCCGTTGATCACCGGCACGCGCGAATTCGCCGCGAAACGATCGATGATGTCCTGCTCGAAGGTGCGAATCATCACGACATCGCTCATCCGCGAGATGACCTGCGCCGCGTCTTCGACGGGTTCGCCGCGGCCGAGCTGGGAGTCGCGCGTGTTGAGGTAGATCGCCGAACCACCGAGCTGCTGCATGCCGGCCTCGAAGGACAGGCGCGTACGGGTGCTGGCCTTTTCGAAGATCATGACCAGCGTGCGGTCGAACAGCGGATGGTACGGTTCGTAACGCTTGAATTTGTCCTTGATCCAGCGCACACGACCGAACAGGTAATCGTATTCCTCGCGCGTGAAGTCCTTGAACTGCAGATAGTGCCGCGGCTGGTTCATCGCGAGCCTCCTTATTGCCCGAGGAACTTGCGCACCAGCGGCGCGAGGGCCGAAACGAGGGTGCTGGCATCCTGCTCCGTGAACACGAGCGCAGGCAGTAGCCGGATGACCCGATCGGCGGTGACGTTGATCAGCAGGCCCGCCTCGAGCGCCTGGCGCACGAGGTCGCCGCAGGGGCGGTCGAGTTCGATGCCGATCATCAACCCGCGACCGCGGATGTCGATCACGCCGCTCACTCCGACCAACGCTTCCCGCATGCCGTTGCGGATCGCGTCACCGACGCGCACGGCGTTGTCACGCAGCGACTTGTCCTCGATCTCGGCGATCGTCGCAAGGCCCGCGGCGCAAGCAAGGGGGTTGCCGCCGAAGGTCGAACCGTGGTTGCCGGGCCCGAACAGGCCGGTCGCGTGGCCGGCGGTGACACACGCACCGATTGGCACGCCCGAACCGAGACCCTTTGCCAAGGTCATGATGTCCGGCATGACGCCCGACTGCTGGAAACCGAACCAGTGGCCAGTGCGGCCGATACCGCATTGTACTTCGTCGCAGATCAGCAGCCAGCCGCGCTCGTCGCAGATCGCGCGCAGATCGCGCTGGAACGTATCGTCGGCGATGTTGATGCCGCCTTCCCCCTGAACCATCTCGAGCATGACGGCCACAACGTTGTGGTTGTGTTCGCCCACTGCGCGGATCGCAGCGATGTCCTTGTACGGGACGCGCACGAAACCCGTCACCAGCGGCTCGAAACCGGCCTGCGTCTTGCGATTGCCCGTTGCCGAGAGCGTGGCGAGCGTGCGGCCATGGAAAGCGTTTTCCATGACGATGATCTCGGGATGGTCGATGTTCTTCTTGTGACCGTAGAAGCGCGCGAGCTTGATGGCGGCCTCATTGGCTTCGCAACCGGAATTGCAGAAGAACACTTCGTCCATGCCCGACAGGGCGGCGAGACGGTCGGCGAGCTCCTCCTGGCGCGGGATGCGATACAGGTTGGAGGTGTGGAGCACGCTCGCGGCCTGCTCCGCGATGGCACGCACCAGTCGCGGGTGGTTGTGGCCCAAGGTGGACACGGCAATGCCCGAGAGCGCGTCCAGATAGCGCTTGCCGGTCTCATCGAAGAGCCAGACGCCCTCCCCATGCGTGAAAGCAACGGGCAATCTGGCGTAGGTGTTCATGAGATGCGACATGGGGGACCCCGTTCAGGATGTAGCAAAAACGCGCACGGCGGCACATGCCGCCGTGAAAGGATTGAAGGATGATGTTAAGCGAAAACCGCGGGCGTTGTATAGGTTCGGGATCGGGCAAGGCAGGCGACGGGAGGCCGCGACCGCCACGCGCAGCCCCTGCGGCACGACACGCGGGAACCCCCTTCGTGCCATGCGCACCGCCCCGCCCGACGGCGTCCGCATCCCGGAATGATCTGTCGCATTGCGGGATAACGCAGGGGTTTTCTGCTAGAATCCGCCCCGTCTTTCGCGGTGCCAGCAGTCCCGGCTCCCAGCCGGCGCACCGTCCTCCGGAAATTCCCGCAGCCGCCGAGCCTCACCCTATGATCCAATCGATCGAAAGCTTCGTCATTATCGGTGTCACGCGCGAAGGGAAAACCTTCCGCCCGAGTGACTGGGCAGATCGGTTGTGCGGAATCATGTCGGCCTTCGGCGCCGACAACCGGATGATGTATTCCCCCTACGTTCGACCGGGATGCACGCTCAAGGGCCACAAGGCCGTACTGGTGGATGCCCGACTTTATGACATCGAGCCGCTGGCATACAAATTCCTGATCAATTTTGCGAAAGACAATGATCTGGTGGTCGACAGCATCGACGACGAACACATGAAAATTTGAGCGACGCACCGAAGCGCAGCTCCGCAACGGCAGCAGCAGAAAGGAAAACGGCGACCGAGGTCGCCGTTTTCGTTATCCCGCGATCGCGAGGATCAGGCGGCCATCGCCTTGATCGCTGCGGACAGGCGGCTCTTGTGGCGGGCAGCCTTGTTCTTGTGAATGATCCTCTTGTCGGCGATGCTGTCGATGGTGCTCATCGAGGTGCGGAACACCGCTTGGGCAGCAGCCTTGTCGCCACCGACGACGGCCTTTTGCACAGCCTTGATCGCGGTACGCAGACGAGAACGGAGGCTGCCATTGTGAGCGCGGGCCACGACCGCCTGACGGGCGCGCTTGCGGGCTTGTGCCGAGTTGGCCATATCTATGTTCTTCCGTTGAGTGGTTCTTGAAAACGCGCGAGTTTAACCATTCGGCTGGCAAGGCGCAAGTGCACCGCCGGGCAACAGCCGCTATCATCGCGTCTTTTGCCACGCCATCCACCGATGAACCTGTTGCGCGCCCTTGCCACCGTCAGCAGCATGACCCTGTTGTCGCGGATCCTCGGCTTCGTCCGGGACTTCGTGATCGCGCGCACCTTCGGCGCGGGCATGGCGACCGACGCCTTCTTCGTTGCGTTCCGCCTGCCCAACCTGCTGCGACGCATGTTCGCGGAAGGTGCGTTCTCGCAGGCCTTCGTTCCCATTCTCGCTGAATACAAGAACCGTCAGGGGCCAGAGGAGACGCACAAGCTGGTGAGCCGCGTCGCCACGGCCCTCGCACTGGCCGTGACCGCGGTGACCGCCATCGGCATCGTCGCCGCACCGCTGATCATCTGGGCGTCCGCGCCGGGCTTCGCGGACGAACCGAGCAAGTTCGCGCTCACGGTCGAACTGACTCGCATCACCTTCCCCTACATTCTCTTCATGGCTCTGGTGGCGCTTGCCGGCGGCGTGCTGAACAGCTGGAGCCGCTTCGCCATTCCGGCGTTCACGCCGGTACTGCTGAACCTCGCCTTCATCGGCATGGCGCTGTTCGCCGCCCCCTGGTTCGACCCGCCGGTCCTCGCATTGGCGTGGGCGGTCTTCATCGGCGGCATCCTGCAACTGGCGCTGCAACTACGCCCGCTCGCGCGCATCGGCCTGCTGCCACGCTTCGACCTGAATCTGTCCGATCCGGGTGTGCGACGCATCGCAAAACTGATGCTGCCCGCGATGCTGGGGGTGTCGGTGAGCCAGGTGTCGCTCATCATCAACACCATCTTCGCATCCTTCCTCGAGAGCGGCAGCGTGTCGTGGCTCTACTACGCCGATCGGCTGATGGAGTTCCCGGCAGGCCTGCTCGGCGCCGCACTGGGGACGATCCTGCTGCCCAGCCTGTCGAAGCTGCACGCGGACGAGCAGCCGGAAGCATTCTCGTCGCTGCTCGATTGGGGGCTGCGCCTGACGCTGATGCTCACGCTACCGGCTGCGCTCGCGCTGGCGCTGCTGGCCGTGCCGCTGCTGTCGACGCTGTTCCAGCACGGAGCCTTCACGGCGACGGATGTGCAGCAGACACGCCTCGCACTGGTCGCCTACAGCGTCGGGCTGAGCGGCCTGATCCTGGTGAAGATCCTCGCGCCCGGGTTCTACGCGCGACAGGACATCCGCACACCCGTGAAGATCGCGCTGATCACGCTGGTCGCGACGCAATTGATGAACCTCGCGTTCATCGTGCCGCTCAAGCATGCCGGCCTCGCGCTGTCGATCGGGCTCGCCTCGCTGCTGAATGCGGCGCTGCTGTTTCGCGGCCTGCGCCGGCGCGAGGTCTATCGGCCGCAACCACGCTGGGGCGTTTTCGCGCTGCGCCTGTTGGCCGCACTCGGAGTGCTGGGGGTCGCGCTTTGGTTCGGCATGGGCGACGAGCAGTGGTGGTATGTGCAGGATGCGATCACACGCGTGCTGCGCCTGTCAGCGGTCGTGCTGGGCGGAATCGGGGCGTATTTCCTCACCCTGTTCGCTCTGGGAGTCCGCCTGCGAGACTTCCGGCGCCGCGCGGCCTGACCGGCCGGCGCGGACGCGCCGCGCCGCAGTGCAGCGTTACGGAAGGATTCGGCGGCACTAGAATGCGACGAATGATTCTCCCGATCGACATGTATGGAGTTCCCTGGCATGAAACTCAGCAGCCAAAGCTTCGCCGACGGCGCGCGCATCCCCGGCGAATTCTCGTTCTGCATTCCGGCCGCCGAAGGCCACGTCTGCCTCGGCAGCAATCGCAACCCGCACCTGACTTGGAGCGGGGTGCCGGCAGGAACGCGTTCCTTCGTGCTGATCTGTCATGACCCGGATGTACCGAGCAGCGGCGACGACGTCAACCAGGAAGGTCGTGTGGTGCCGACGAGCCTGCCGCGCGTGGATTTCTTCCACTGGGTCGTCATCGACCTGCCGGCGGACCTACGGGAAATAGCGGCCGGCAGCTTTTCGGACGGCGTGACGCCGGGCGGAAAGAACGGGCCGGCAGGACCGCTCGGCTCGCGCCAGGGCATCAACGATTACACGGCCTGGTTTGCCGGGGATGAGACGATGCGCGGGGACTACCACGGCTACGACGGCCCCTGCCCGCCGTGGAACGACGAGCTAGTGCACCGCTACATGTTCACGCTGTATGCGCTGGACAAGGAATGCTGCAACCTCGACGGAACGTTCGGCGGGGCCCAGGTGCGCAACGCGATCGCGGGCCACGTGCTGGCCGAGGCGAAGCTCACCGGCACCTACACCCTGAATCCGTCGCTCTCGGGCTGAGCTTTCCGCAGAACAGGGTTCGCGCGAACCCCGTTCGGACGACTCAGAATCCGGCGGCAGTGCCTTCGCGGCGCGGGTCGGCAGCGCCGACCCATTCCCTGCCCCGCCTGACGACCACACCCAACCCGCTGGTCAGGTCGCGCAGGACGGTTTCGTGACCGAAGGCGGCCAGGCCGTCGGCCAGCGGACGCACGTCGGCACGATCCTCGATCTCGGTGGGGCCATTGCGGCTGCCGACATGAGGACGGGCGAGCACGGCGTCGGGCGGCATGTTCCAGTCGAGCAGGCCGACGAGGTTTTCCGCGACATAGTTGATGATCTGGCTGCCGCCCGGGGAGCCCGTCACCGCATGGAGTTTTCCACCCGCATCGAACACCAGGGTCGGCGACATCGAACTGCGCGGGCGCTTGCCGGGGCCGACACGATTCGGGTGCGGTCCGCGTTCGTCGGCCGGGGTGAAGGAGAAGTCGGTCAGCTGGTTGTTGAGCAGAAAACCGCGCACCACGCGCCGGCTGCCGAAGGCATCCTCGATCGAGGCGGTCATGGACACGGCATTGCCGGCCGGATCGACAATCGATACGTGGGAGGTCGCGGGCTGCTCGGCGTTCACTGCGCGCGGCGCTGGCGCGGCAGCGGGCGTGCCGGGACGAGCCCGATCGAGGCTGTCGTCGAGCCGGATCAGCTCGGCGCGCGCGGCGAGATAATCCCTCGCGAGCAGCCTTGAGGGGGCAAGCGGCATCGCCACGGGATCGCCATACCACGCGTCGCGATCGGCGAACGCGAGCCGCCCCGCCTCGCTGAACAGGTGAGCCGCGAACGCCGAGTCGGGCGGGATGTCGGCGAGCCGGAAGCGTTCGAGCATGCCGAGCATCGCCAGCACGGTGGCCGCGCCCGAGCTGGGCGGAGGCATGCCGCAGACACGGTAGGCGCGATACGGCCCGCACAAGGGGGCGCGCTCGACCGCACGGTAGCCGGAGAGATCCTCGAGCGAGAGCGCCCCCGGGTTGGGATCGGCCGCGACCGCAACAACGATGTCACGCGCGATCGACCCGGCGTAGAACGCGTCGGCGCCCTGTTCCGCCACCGCAGCCAGGACCTCGGCCAGTTGGGGATTGCGTAGTATCGCCCCCTCCGCCAGCGGTCGCCCGTCGGCATCGAAGAAGAGTTGGCGCGCAGATGGATCGCGATTCAGGAAGCGGTCCTGCGCGATCAATTTGTGCAGGCGTGGCGACACCGGAAATCCATCGGTGGCGAGGCGGATCGCAGGCTGGAACAGGCTCGACCAAGGCAGCCGGCCGTGCCGCGCATGGACTGCGGCAAACATGCGCAGCAGCCCCGGAACGCCAACCGAGCGCCCGCCCACGACGGCGTCGTAGAAGGCCATCTTGTCGCCTTGCGGGGTGAGAAAGAGATGTTCATCCACGCCACCCGGGGCAGTCTCGCGCCCGTCCCAGGCGCTCGTCCTGCCCTTCTGCGCGTCGTGATGGACGAGGAATCCGCCGCCTCCGATGCCGGAGGACTGCGGCTCGACGACGTTGAGCACCAGCGCGGCGGCAATCGCGGCATCGACCGCGCTACCGCCTGCGCGCAATACCCCCACGGCGGCATCGGTCGCGTGCGGGTTCGCGGTGACGACCATCGCCCGCGACGCAACGACGGCCGGTTTCCTGCTGAACCCCGTCGCCGCTTCAGGTTGTCCAGGCACTTGCCCGAAGGCCGGCCGGGCTGCGGGCAGCGCCGCCAGCCCGAGAATCACGATTGCGGCGAGCAGGGTCCGCGATGCATTCATATCCCCTCCCGAATTTCACGTGACTGCAGATTGGTGTGCGGAAACGATACGCGCGTCCCAGGGATGCCGGATCGCGCGCGGTGTATCGGGACGTTTCAGGGGACGTAGACAGCGAGTCGGCGTGCAACCGGAGCGAAACGTGGGCGACGGTAGTCCGGCACGCCCGCGACGTATGCGGGATAGACCTCGCCCTCGATGAGCGGGCGAAGGTAGCACCTTGCTGCATCGGTGACGTGGAGGCCGTCACCACGGATGAACCGGGCCGGCACCCGGCGCTCGAGGTTGGCGACCGCAGCCACGTCCTGGAACGCGATATCCCACTGGTAAGGGGTGTCGGAGAGTCGTCGGATCGCCGGCATGGCGCAGTCGCGCCCGGCGATGGCGGCTTCGACAGCCGCGCGACCGACAGCGCTGGACTGGGCGTGATCGACGGCAGACACGAGGTGCCCCGCGGCACGCTGCAGGTAATCGGGAATGGCCCAGTGGTGCTTGTAGCCGAGACGCGCGTGGATCAGCCGCGCGAGGCACTGACCCGCTCCACCGAGCTGCACGTGCCCCTTGCGATCGTGATCCTGCTCCATGACGAGCGTGCCGTCGGCACGACGGATCCCCTCCGACACCGTCACGGCGCAATAACCGAGTCGCTTCACCGTGGCGTCGACAGCGGCCAGGAAGGCGTCTTCGTCGAAAGGCACTTCAGGCATCAGGATGATGTGCGGCGGATCGTCCTCCGTGCGCGCGGCGAGCGCGCTCGCCGCGGCGATCCAGCCGGCGTTGCGCCCCATCACCTCGAGCACGAAAACGCGCCCGGCGCTGCTGGCCATCGACGCGATGTCGAGGCCGGCTTCCAGCATGGCCACCGCTGCATACTTCGCGGCGGAACCGAAGCCGGGCGAACAGTCGGTGCCTTCGAGATCGTTGTCGACCGTCTTCGGCACGCCCACGCACACCAGCGGGTAGCCACGCACACGGGCGGCAGCCGAGATCTTGGCGACGGTATCCATCGAGCCGTTGCCGCCGTTGTAGAGGAAATAACCGATGCCATGCGCCGCGAAGACCGCGAACAGGCGGTCGTACTGGGCGGGGTTCCGGTCGGGCGGATCAAGATCGAAGCGGCAGGAGCCAAAGGCGCCGCCCGGCATGTGCGAAAGCGCGTCGAGATCGCCGGCACCCAGCGTCGTCGTGTCGATCAGATCCTCGCCGAGGGCGCCGAGAATGCCGTGGCGGGCGGCAAGCACGGTGCCGATGGCGTCGCCGCGTTCGCGCGCAGCGGCAATCACCGCCGCCGCGGTGGCGTTGATGACCGCGGTTACGCCCCCCGACTGCGCATAGAGTAGATTTGTCCTGGCCATCGCGCTCTCGTGTGATGCCAAAGAAAACGCGGCGAGAAACGGGATGGCTCCCGCCGCTCGCCGCGCCTGTATCCGAGACGTCCGCTTATTTCAGCGCTTCGAACGCGCTCGCGGTGATCGCTTCGACCGCACCGAGACCGGAGATCTTGCGGACCTTCGGGGCGGTAGCCGCACCCGAGGCTGCCCACTTCGAATAGTACTCGACCAGCGGCTTGGTCTGGGCGTGATAGACCTCGAGGCGCTTCTTCACGGTTTCCTCGCGGTCGTCGTCGCGCTGGATGAGATCCTCGCCGGTCACGTCGTCCTTGCCCGCAACCTTGGGCGGGTTGAACTTGACGTGGTAGGTGCGGCCCGAGGCGACGTGCACACGGCGCCCACTCATGCGCTCGACAATCTCGCTGTCGGGAACGTCGATCTCGAGGACGAAGTCGATCGGCACGCCGGCCTCCTTCATCGCATCAGCCTGCGGAATCGTGCGCGGGAAGCCGTCGAACATGTAACCGGACTTGCAGTCGTCCTGCTGCAGGCGATCCTTCACCAGGCCGATGATGATGTCGTCGGAAACCAGTCCGCCCGCATCCATCACCTTCTTGGCTTCGATACCCAGCGGGGTGCCGGCCTTGACCGCGGCGCGCAGCATGTCACCGGTGGAAATCTGCGGAATGCCGAACTTTTCCTTGATGAAGTTCGCCTGAGTACCCTTGCCTGCGCCCGGGGGCCCCAACAGAATCAAACGCATGAATCCTCTCCTCCCTGTCATGCCGCGCCAGTCCGGCCGCATGGTTCCCAAAAAATGAAGCTCGAAACTTACTCGACTCGCCCCGCGCGGTCAAACACCGCCCGGACGCGCTCAAGGTCTTCGGGCGTATCGACGCCCGCCGCCGGCGCGCGTTCGACGGAAAGTACCCGAATGCGGTAACCGTGCCACAGCGCCCGCAACTGCTCGAGCGCCTCCCAGTTTTCCAGCGGCGATGGCGCCAGCCCTGCATAGCGGCGCAGGAAGTCGACGCGATAAGCGTAGATGCCGATGTGGCGCTGTACCGGAAGGCCCGCAGGGATCGCCTCACGAGATCTGGCGAAATCGTCACGCGCCCAAGGGATCGGGGCGCGCGAGAAATACAGCGCACGATCGTGCGCGTCGCACACGACCTTGACGACGTTCGGATTGAAGAATTCGGCAGCGTCGTGCAGCGGATGCGCGGCCGTCGCGATCGCTGCGTCGGGCGAATCGGCGAGGGCCCGTGCGACATCGACGATCAGGACGGGGTCGATCAGGGGTTCGTCACCCTGCACATTGACGACGATCTGGTCATCGCTCCAGCCGCGGGCGGCAACGACCTCGGCGAGACGGTCGGTGCCGCTGGGATGATCGGCGCACGTCATCAGCACGTCACCGCCGGCCGACCGCACGGCGTCGACGACACGTTCATCGTCGGTCGCGACCCACGCGGACAGCGGCCCGGCCTTGCGTGCCTGGTCGAGCACGCGCACCACCATCGGCTTGCCCCCGATGTCCGCGAGCGGCTTGCCCGGCAGGCGCGTCGAGGCGTAGCGTGCCGGAATGACGACGTGGAAGCCGGCCATGCTCAGCGGCGCAGGGCGTCGACTTCTTCGGCCGGCAGCTGGCGCGCCTCTTCCTCGAGCATCACCGGAATGCCGTCGCGGATCGGGAACGCGAGGCGGTCAGCCTTGCAGACGAGTTCCTGCTTGTCCTTGACGAAGTCGAGGGGACCCTTGCAGACGGGGCACACGAGGATTTCAAGCAGTCTGGCGTCCATGCGACAGTTTCTCCAGGATATGTTCGGCGGCGCCCGCCGGGATCTGTGCCCTGACCGGGAATTCCCAAGTGTCGGCAGGCGCGAAAGCCGAGCATTTTACCGCATCCTTGCTGGTCAGGACTTTCGCCTCGCCCGGTGCGAACGCCAGGTCGGCTGGGGTGAATGGGTGGTGATCCGGGAAGGGATGGGGCACGACATCGAGTCCCATCGCGCGCAACTGATCGAAAAATCGCTCCGGGCGACCTATGCCGGCGACCGCATGCACGCGGCGCCCCGTGAATGCGTCGGGCTGGCACCAAGACGTCGCATCCCGCAGGGAGATGAAGGCATCGCCTTCGAGCCTCATCGGGAACACCGGCGTACCGCCGATTGCCTGCCTGACTTCTGCCGAAAGGGCGCCATGGGCAATCACCACATCGACTTCGCGCAGCCGGCTCACCGGTTCGCGCAGCGGGCCGGCGGGCAGCAGCCAGCGGTTGCCGAGCGTGCGCTCGTCCACGACCGCGAGCTCGACGTCGCGAGCAAGGCGGTAATGCTGCAAGCCGTCGTCGGACACAATGACGTCGCACTCGGGATGCCGGGCCAGAAGCGCTCTTGCCGCGGCCGGGCGGTCCGCACCGACGGCAACCGGGCAAGCGGTCAGGCGCGCGAGGAGTACGGGTTCGTCGCCGTACAGGGAAGTATCGCCGTCGGCGGGAACCAGGGCGACGCCGTCGAATTGGCCGCCATAGCCGCGACTGACGACTCCGGGCACCCACCCCGCCGCGCGCAGCTCGCGCACGAGCCAATCCACGACCGGCGTCTTGCCACTGCCGCCGACAGCAATGTTGCCGACGATGATGACCGGAACCGGGAGGCGCTCGACACGCCGCAGGTCACTGCGATAGCGGCGACGACGCGTCGCGGCAAGGGCGCCGAACAGCGCCGACAAGGGGCGCAGCAGGTGCGCGACGAGCGAGCGGCGTTGCCACCACTCCGGGCTGCTGCGCGCCATGGATCAGGTGTACGGCCTCGGCGGCCGGGTCGCCGACACCGCCCCGGCGGCAAGAGGGCTCACGGGGCGGACTGGGTGGCGAAGGTGATGTGCGGCAGGCCCGCACGCTGCGCCGCCTGCATTACGTCAATGACGCTCTGGTGCGCGGCCTTGGCGTCAGCCGTGATGACCACGACTGGATCCTTGCCTCCGGCGGGAACGGCGCGACCGAGCGCCGCGGCGATCGCATTGATGCTCTTGTCGCCGACCGGCTGGCGATTGACGAGAACGTCTCCGGCGGCATTCACCGCGACCACGATCTCGCTGGGCGTAACTTCGGCGGCCTTGGTGTCGGCCGTGGGGAGGTTGATCTCGAGTCCCGACACCTTGGAGTAGGTCGTCGTGAGGACGAGAAAGATGATCAGGACCAGCAGGACATCGATTAGCGGGATCAGGTTGATGTCCGGTGCTTCGTGTTTGCGTCCGCGCTGGAAGTTCATGCGCTGCATTCCCGCTCAGGGACGACGGTCGCCGTGTACGACCTCGACCAGCTTGATCGCCTGCTGCTCCATGTCGACGACGAAGCCGTCGACGACCGCGCGGTAATGGCGCCAGAAGATGATCGAGGGAATCGCGATCATCAGGCCCAGGCCCGTGGCGTAGAGAGCGGTGGAGATGCCCTGCGCGAGCTGCTGCGGGTTGGTCGTGGCCGCTCCCTGGGCGGCGAAGATGTCGATCATGCCGACGATGGTGCCGAACAGGCCCATCAACGGCGCGATCGACGCGATGGTGCCGAGCGTGTTGAGAAAGCGCTCGAGTTCGTGCGCGACGGCGCGGCCGGTTTCCTCGATCGCCTCCTTCATGACTTCGCGCGTGCTGCCGACATTGCGCAGGCCCGCGGCGAGGACGCGACCGAGCGGCGAATGGGCCGCCACGCGGTTGGCCATCTCGGACGTGGCGCCCTTCTGGCGTAGGTCGGCGAGCACCTTTTCGAGCAGCCCTTCGGGCACGATGCGCGAACGACGCAGGGTGACGCCGCGTTCGATGATGAGGGCGACGGCAACGATGGATACCAGCAGGAGGGGCCAGACGGGCCAGCCCGCGGACTGGATGAGCGCGAACACGCAGGAACTCCGGGAACTCGAAAAAAGAAGAACTCTAACCCCGGGCCGCGAACACGGCAAGGGCGCACCCTTTTGTCATGAACGGGACAAGAATCCACAAAACCTGTGGATAAGTTTGTGGATTCTTCGCGAATTAGTCGCCAAATGGCTGTCGCGACAAGTGTTTTCTTACTGCGATGAAAAATTAAGCAACAATTTTGTTGTTTATAAACAGTGACTTGCAAATACCCCTAAATACCGCGCGGATTCGTACATACACCATTGACAGAACGGCCACCTTGTGGATTCCGCTACAATCCGCCTCATGCAGAACACCGATTCCCTTCACTTCGGCGGCCCGGAAGACGCGAACGGCCCCGGCCGGGCGATCAGCGTCTCGACGCTCAACCGGATTGCCCGCGAAACGCTCGAAGCCCGCTTCCCCTTGCTGTGGGTGAGCGGCGAAATATCCAACCTCACACGGGCGCCGTCGGGCCATCTGTATTTCACCCTGAAGGACGCCCAGGCGCAGGTTCGCTGCACGATGTGGCGCAATCGTGCCCAGCTGCTGCCGTTTCGCCTCGAGAACGGGATGCGTGTGGATGCCCGTTCTCTTGTGACGCTGTACGAGGCGCGCGGCGATTTCCAGCTCAGTGTCGAAGCCTTGCGCCAGACCGGGCAGGGCAACCTGTTCGAGGCCTTCCTGCGCCTCAAGGAAAAACTTGCGGCGGAAGGCCTGTTTGATCCGGCTGCGAAGCGGGAACTGCCGCCTTACCCGCGCCGCATAGGCGTCGTGACTTCGCCTGCGGCCGCGGCATGGAAGGACGTGTTGGCGGCGTTGCAGCGGCGTGCGCCGCACTTGGCGGTGGTCCTCTACCCGTCGCCGGTGCAGGGCGCGGACGCCGGCGCGAAGCTCGCGGAAGCCGTGCGGACGGCGGATGCGCGCGCCGCGGACGACGGCATCGACCTGCTGCTGGTGGTACGCGGCGGCGGCAGCATTGAGGACTTGTGGGCCTTCAACGACGAGGCGCTGGCGCGCGCAATCCGCGCCTGCACGGTGCCGGTCGTGAGCGGCGTCGGCCACGAGACGGACTTCACCATCGCCGATTTCGCGGCCGACGTGCGCGCAGCAACGCCCACGGGGGCAGCCGAGCTGGCGAGCGCGGGCTACCACGCCGCGCGGGCACGCGTGGGCGACTTGGCGCGCTCCCTGTCCACCGGCATGGAACGGCGCCTGCACGGACTGGCACAGCGGCTCGACCGGGCTGCGCTGCGGCTGGTGCATCCACGCGAGCGGCTGGGGCTCGCACGCGAGCGCAGCGAACTGCTCGCCACACGCCTGGGCGCGTCGATGGCGCGCCGCCTGGAACGCATGGAAGGAACACGCCGCGTCCTGGAACTGCGCCTCGTCGCCCGCGAGCCCGACCTGCGCCGGGAGATGGAGCGCTGTGCCCGTGCGGCGCAAAGGCTCAGCGTAGCAGGTGAACGCCTCGTGCAGCGCCGTGCGGAGCGACTCGCCACGCTGGCGACCCACCTGCAGCACCTGGCGCCGCAGGCGGTGCTGGCGCGCGGCTACAGCATCACGCGCGATGCCGAGGGGCGAATCCTGAGGCACGCCGACGAGACGACGGCAGGCGAGGAGATCTCGGTGGAACTCGCAATCGGGCATCTGCGTGCTATCGTGAATAGCACGAAAGCATGAAGCACGCGCTGCAGCGCGTTGCAGGATACTCCCGCGGACAGGCTGCACGGCCCGCCGGATTGCCAGCGGGGCTCAATCCCGACTAGAATAGTCAGGCTTTAACCCCGACAACCCTGAAACGAAACAGGAAGGAGAACAAATGGAACATACCCTGCCCCCCCTGCCCTATGCGAAGGACGCCCTGGCTCCGCACATCTCGGCCGAGACCATGGAGTTCCACTACGGCAAGCACCACCAGGCCTATGTGACCAACCTCAACAACCTGATCAAGGGCACCGAGTACGAGAACCTCGACCTCGAGGCGATCATCAAGAAGGCCCCCGCCGGCGGCGTGTATAACAACTCCGCGCAGGTTTGGAACCACACCTTCTTCTGGAACGGCATGAAGCCGAACGGCGGCGGCGAGCCGACGGGCGCGCTGGCCGAAGCGATCAAGGTTAAGTGGGGCAGCTTCGAGGACTTCAAGAAGGCCTTCACGACCTCGGCCGTGGGCAACTTCGGTTCGGGCTGGACCTGGCTGGTGAAGAAGGCCGACGGCAGCGTCGACATCGTCAACATGGGCGCCGCCGGCACTCCGCTGACGACCGGCGACAAGGCCCTGCTCTGTATCGATGTGTGGGAACACGCCTATTACATCGACTACCGCAACCGTCGCCCGGACTTCGTCGCGACTTTCCTGAACAGCCTCGCCAACTGGGACTTCGCCGCGAAGAACTTCGCCGCCTGACCCGGATCGGCTTGACCGGCCTGCACAGGGCCGGCTGCATGGCCTCCTCCCGTTCAACGGGCGGAGGCCATGTCGTTTGTGACTATACATTTCAGTTTTTCTTCGTTCAGGTAATCAGCGCAAGTCGGTAGATTTTCTCCATCGAATTCAATTCACCGGAGAAAGCCACCATGAAATCCACTCTCTTGCGCCGCAGCCTGATTGCCTTCGCCCTGAGCGCGGGGATCGCAGGCGCCGCATACGGGCAAACAACCCTGCTCAACGTCTCGTACGACCCGACCCGCGAGCTGTACCAGGCGTTCAACCCCGAATTCGCGAAGTACTGGAAGGCGAAAACCGGCCAGGACGTGACGATCAAGCAGTCGCATGGCGGCGCCGGCAAGCAGGCGCGCGCGGTGATAGACGGGCTGGAGGCGGACGTGGTGACCCTGGCGCTGGCCTACGACATCGATGCGATCGCGGCGAAGACGGGCAAGATCCCGGCGGACTGGCAGAAGCGGCTCGCGCACAACAGTTCGCCCTACACCTCGACCATCGTTTTTCTGGTGCGCAAGGGCAACCCGAAGGGCATCAAGGATTGGGGCGATCTCGTAAAACCGGGCGTCGAGGTGATCACCCCGAACCCGAAGACGTCCGGTGGTGCGCGCTGGAACTACCTTGCGGCATGGGGTTACGCGCTTCAGCAGCCGGGCGGCGACGAGTCGAAAGCGAAGGCGTTCGTCACCGACTTGTTCAGGCACGTGCCCGTACTCGATTCGGGCGCACGCGGCGCGACGAATACCTTCGTGCAGCGCGGGATCGGCGATGTACTGTTGGCGTGGGAGAACGAAGCCTTCCTGTCGGTGAACGAACTGGGGCCGGACAAGTTCGAAATCATCGTGCCGTCGGTGACGATCGTCGCCGAACCGCCGGTTACCGTTGTCGATGGCGTCGCCAACAAGCGCGGCACCACCGAGATCGCGAAGGCCTACCTCGAGTACCTGTACTCACCGGCGGGACAGAGGATCGCGGCGCAGCACTATTATCGCCCGGCGAAGCCGGAGCTGGCCGACCCGAAGGACGTGGCGCGCTTCCCGAAGGTGAAGACCTTCACGATCGACGGGCTGTTCGGCGGCTGGGCTAAGACGCAGAAGGCGCACTTCGACGACGGCGGCGTGTTCGACCAGATATTCACCCGTTGAGCCGCGCGTCACGATACCCGGAGAGCCGCGCATGCGACACACGACGCTGATCGTGCCGGGCTTCCACGGCAGCGGACCGGACCACTGGCAGACGTGGCTGGAACGGCGCCTGCCGGACGCGCGGCGCGTGCGCGGCGTTGATTGGGAGGCGCCGGTGCTGGCGCGCTGGGCGGCGGCGGTGCGGCGCGAGATCGACGAGTCGGCGCACTCGGTGTGGCTCGTCGCGCACAGCTTCGGCTGCCTGGCGAGCGTGGTCGCCGCGGCCGACCGGCCCGAACGGGTGGCCGCGGCGCTGCTCGTCGCGCCGGCCGATCCGGCCCGTTTCGGTCCGCTCGGACTGCTGGAGGAGGCGCCGGCGCAAGGCTTAGCTACGGCCCCCTGCTGCACACGGACTGCCGTCCGGCCAGGCATGACTGACGCCCCGACACGCCCCCTTCCCCCTTCGCAGGAATTCGAATAACCAGCCCGCTTTTTATTATTTAACGGGCCCAAGCGGTGCGCATAGACTTGAATCATGAAATGCATAGGGAGCATCACGAAATGAGCGCCAGCCGGGCCTTCCGGGTGCTGCCGGGCTTCCGCTTGACGCTCGGCTACACCCTCGCCTACCTCTCGCTGATCGTGCTGCTGCCGCTCGCGGCGGTGTTCCTCAAGACGGCCAGCCTGAGCGCCGCGGAATTCTGGGCAGTCATCAGCGCGCCGCGCGTCGTCGCAAGCTACAAGCTGTCCTTCGGCGTATCGCTCGCCGCCGCCGCCATCAACGCCGTATTCGGCCTGCTGCTGGCGTGGTCGCTGGTGCGCTACAGCTTTCCCGGCAAGCGCTTCGTCGACGCCTTGGTGGACCTGCCCTTCGCGCTGCCCACCGCGGTCGCCGGCATCGCGCTGACCGCCCTGTATGCCAAGAACGGCTGGATCGGGCAGTACCTCGATCCGCTGGGCATCCAGGTGGCGTTCAAGCCGCTGGGCGTGCTGGTTGCGCTGGTCTTCATCGGCCTGCCCTTCGTCGTGCGCACCGTGCAGCCCGTCCTCGAGGACCTCGACACCGAACTGGAGGAAGCGGCCGCCAGCCTCGGCGCCGGGCGCTGGCAGATCTTCCGTCACGTGATCCTGCCGGTGCTGCTGCCAGCGCTGCTGACGGGCTTTGCGCTGGCCTTCGCCCGTGCGGTGGGCGAATACGGATCGGTCATCTTCATTGCCGGCAATATCCCGATGGTGTCAGAGATCACGCCGCTGATGATCATCACCAAACTCGAACAATACGACTACACGGGCGCGACCGCGATCGCGGTCGTGATGCTGGCGGTGTCGTTCGCGCTGCTGCTCCTGATCAACAGCCTGCAGGCGTGGACGACCCGGAGAACCGGGAGGGACCGCTGATGGCCGGCGCAGCGACACTCGACTGGGCCGGCGCCGCGCACACCGACGCTGCCGACCGTTTCGAATCCCGGGAGGCCACGCGCGAGGAGCCTTGGATCAAATGGACGATCCTCGGCATCTCGCTCGCCTTCTTCGCGGTGTTCCTGCTGCTTCCGCTCGTAGCGGTCTTTGTCGAGGCATCGCGCAAGGGATGGGAAACCTATTGGGGTGCGCTGATACACGAGGATGCGCTGTGGGCGATCAAGCTCACGCTCACCGCGGCGGTGATCTCGGTGCCGCTCAACCTGGTGTTCGGCGTCGCGGCCGCGTGGGCGATCGCGAAATTCGAGTTCCGTGGCAAGCATCTCCTCATCACACTCATCGACCTACCCTTCTCGGTGTCGCCCGTGATCGCCGGCCTGATCTACGTGCTGATTTTCGGTGCACAGGGCTGGCTCGGCCCCTGGCTTGCCGATCATGACATCAAGGTCATCTTCGCGGTACCCGGCATCGTGCTCGCGACGGTGTTCGTGACCTTTCCCTTCGTCGCACGCGAACTCATTCCGCTGATGCAGGCACAGGGCCGCGAGGAGGAGGACGCCGCGATCGTGCTCGGCGCCAACGGCTGGCAGACCTTCTGGCACGTGACGCTGCCGAACATCAAGTGGGGACTGCTGTATGGCGTGATCCTGTGCAATGCCCGCGCGATGGGCGAGTTCGGCGCGGTGTCGGTCGTCTCCGGCCACATCCGCGGCCAGACCAACACGCTGCCGCTGCACGTCGAGATTCTCTACAACGAATACCAGTTCGCCGCCGCGTTTGCGGTGGCGTCGCTGCTGGCCCTGCTCGCGCTCGTGACCCTGGTGATCAAGACCTGGGTCGAGCACCGCGCCGGCGGCGGGAAGCAATCACGAGAAGCCCATCAGGACGCCGCATCATGAGCATTCAGGTCAGAAACATCCGCAAGACGTTCGGCGACTTCGTCGCGCTCGACGACGTCTCGCTCGACTTCCCGACCGGCGAACTGGTCGCCCTGCTGGGGCCGTCCGGCTGTGGCAAGACGACGCTCCTGCGCATCATCGCCGGCCTTGAGCAGGCAGAATCCGGACAGGTACTCCTGGACGGAGGGGACGCCTCGGGCACCCATGTGCGCGACCGCCAGGTCGGCTTCGTGTTCCAGCATTACGCGCTGTTCCGCCACATGAGCGTGTTCGACAACGTCGCCTTCGGCATGCGCATGAAGCCACGCGGGCAACGTCCGTCGGAAGTGCAGATCCGCGACAAGGTGCATGAACTCCTCGACCTCGTGCAGCTCGACTGGCTCGCCGACCGCTTCCCGGCGCAACTGTCGGGCGGCCAGCGCCAGCGCATCGCGCTCGCCCGTGCCCTCGCGGTGGAACCGCGCGTGTTGCTGCTCGACGAACCCTTCGGCGCGCTCGATGCCAAGGTACGCAAGGAACTGCGCCGCTGGCTGCGCAAGCTGCACGACGAGCTGCATATCACCTCGATCTTCGTCACCCACGATCAGGAGGAGGCCCTCGAGGTTGCCGATCGCATCGTGCTGATGGACCGCGGCCATGTGGAGCAGATCGGCACACCCGAAGAGGTCTACCGCCAGCCCGCGACGCCCTTCGTGTATGGGTTTCTCGGCTCGGTGAACTTCTTCCACGGCCGCGTCGAGGACAACGCGCTGCGCGTCGGCGACGACGTCCTGCCGAGCGCACAGCAGGGCTTCGACGCCGGCGCCGAAGTCATCGCCTTCGCCCGCCCGCACGAACTCGACCTCGTGCCCGAGGCGCATGGCGACGCCGGGGTCGCGGCACGCATCACCCGCATCCTCGCCTTCGGCGTCACCGCCCGCATCGAGCTCGACGGGCTGAACGGTGCCAGCGGTCAGCATTTTGAAGTCGAACTGACGCAGCAGCGCGTCGCCGAACAGAATCTCGCCGAAGGCCAGGCCGTGCGCCTGCTACCCTCGCACCTCAAGGTCTTCGAGCGCAACGGCATTACTGGAGCAACTGCATGAATTTCCAGCAGCTACGCATCATCCGCGAGACGGTGCGCCGCAACTTCAATCTCACGGAGGTCGCCAACGCGCTGTTCACGTCGCAGTCCGGCGTTTCCAAGCACATCAAGGACCTCGAGGACGAGCTGGGCGTCGAACTCTTCGTGCGCAAGGGCAAGCGCCTGCTGGGTCTCACTGACCCGGGCCGCGAACTGGTCGTGATGGTCGAGCGCATGCTGCTCGACGCCGGCAACATCAAGCGGCTCGCCGAGCAGTACAGCAATCGCGACGAGGGCCGCCTGACGGTCGTGACGACGCACACGCAGGCGCGCTACGCGCTGCCCAAGGTCGTGACCGGATTCAAGAGGGTTTATCCCAGGGTGCTCCTCAAGCTGCATCAGGGCAGCCCCGAGGAGATCGTGTCGATGGTGCTGGACGGTCAGGCGGACATCGGCATCGCGACCGAGGCGATTGCGGACGTGGCCGAACTGGCGTCCTTCCCTTACTACTCCTGGCATCATTCGGTGATCGTGCCCGCCGGGCATCCACTCGACAGCGCAATGCCGCTGACGCTGGAGGCGATCGCCGAATACCCGCTGATCACCTACCACGAAGGCTTCACCGGACGCTCCATCATCGACCGCGCATTTGCCGCCGCAGGACTTTCCCCCGAGTTCGCGATGTCGGCGATGGACGCTGATGTCATCAAGACCTACGTCGAACTGGGGCTGGGCGTCGGCATCGTCGCGTCGATGGCCTTCCAACCCGGGCGCGAAGGCGAACTCCGCCAGCTAGACAGCAGCCACCTGTTTCCCGCCAACACGACGCGCATCGCAGTACGGCGCGGACACTACCTGCGCGGTTTCGCCTACCGCTTCATCGAGATGTGCTCACCGACGCTCACCGAGATGACGGTTCGCAACAGCATCACCCCCGCAGGCAACGGTCGCGCCGATGAATGAGGCAGCGCACCGCGCACCGGCGCCTGCTATTCTCCGATTTCCGGACCAAGGAGCCTCCATATGTCGAACTGGTATACCGATAACGCCGAATCCATCGGCAAGACGCCGCTGATCAAACTGAATCGCATCACCGACGGCGCACCCGCGACCGTGCTGGGCAAGATCGAGGGGCGCAACCCCGCCTATTCCGTGAAATGCCGCATCGGCGCGGCAATGATCTGGGACGCCGAGAAGCGCGGCCTGCTCGGCCCGGGGAAGGAAATCGTCGAGCCCACCAGCGGCAACACCGGCATCGCGCTGGCCTTCGTCGCCGCTGCGCGCGGCATCCCCATCACGTTGACGATGCCCGATACGATGAGCGTCGAGCGGCGCAAGCTGCTGGTTGCCTATGGCGCCAAGCTCGTCCTGACCGAAGGCGCCAAGGGGATGAACGGTGCGATCGCGAAGGCTGAGGAGATCGCGGCGTCCGACCCGAATCGATACGTGCTGCTGCAGCAGTTCAAGAACCCGGCTAACCCTGCGATCCACGAAGCAACGACCGGCCCCGAGATCTGGGACGACACCGACGGCAAGATCGACATCCTCGTGTCGGGGGTCGGCACCGGCGGCACCATCACCGGCGTCTCGCGTTATATCAAGCAGACCAAGGGCAAGGCGATCGTGTCGGTTGCCGTCGAACCCGCCGCGAGCCCGGTGCTCACGCAGACGCGCGCAGGCGAGCCGCTGAAGCCTTCGCCGCACAAGATCCAGGGCCTCGGCGCGGGCTTCGTGCCCGACGTGCTGGATCTCTCGCTGATCGACGCGGTCGAGACGGTAACGAACGAGGACGCGATCCTCTACGCCCGCCGCCTCGCGCGCGAGGAAGGCATCCTTTCGGGGATCTCGTGTGGCGCAGCGGCAGCCGTCGCGGCACGGCTCGCGCAGCGGCCGGAGAACGCGGGCAAGACCATCGTCGCCATCCTGCCGGATTCGGGCGAGCGCTACCTCAGCTCCATCCTGTTCGAAGGCATGTTCGACGCGACCGGCGCGGCACTTTGAGCGGCGCCCTCGCGGACACGACCGCAGGGGCGACAGCCCCCGCGGCTCTGCCAACCGAGACCCTGCCCATCCTGTATCGCGACGACTTCCTCGTCGCGGTACACAAGCCCTCCGGGCTGCTGGTCCATCGCTCCGTGCTCGATTTCCATGAAGAACGTTTCGCGGTTCAGATCCTGCGCGACCAGATCGGCCGCCGCGTGCACCCCGTGCATCGCCTCGACAAAGGAACCTCGGGCGTACTCCTGTTCGCGCTCGATCGCGAAACCGCCGCTCTGGCGTCCGGTGCCTTCGAGCGTCAGGAAGTGCGCAAGACCTATCTCGCCGTCGTGCGTGGTCATCCGGTCGGCGAGGGCCTCATCGACCACCCCCTGACGCGGCGCTTCGATGATGCTGAGCGCCGCCCCGACAGTGAGGACGCCCCGGCGCAAGGCGCCGTGACGCGCTTTCATCGCCTTGCGACCACCGAACTGCCCTATCAGGTCGACCGTTACCCGACCAGTCGTTACGCGCTGGTCGAACTCAGCCCCGAAACCGGCCGCCGCCACCAGATCCGCCGCCACCTGAAACACATCTCCCACCCCATCATCGGCGACGCGACCTTCGGGAAGGGGCGGCACAACCGGCTGTTCGCCCAACTCTTCGGCGTCTCGCGGCTACTGCTCGCCTGCACGCGCATGCAACTCACGCACCCGCGCAGCGGGACAGCGCTCGATCTATCGGCCCCGCTCGCGCACGATTTCGCCCACGTAGTCGATGCGCTCGGCTGGGACGACGCCGTGAAAAGCTCCATGCGGGCGACGGACGCGACCAGCAACACTCGCAGATAAGCGGAGTCTTCTTGCCGTCACGGATTCGGTGCACAATGAATCTTCACGACAATGAACACGACATCGGCTCCAACCATGAATCCCCTGCTCCAGGTCCGCGCACAGGGCCAGCAAGTCTGGCTCGACAACCTCTCCCGCACCCTGCTCAACGAAGGCCAGCTCGCGCAGATGATCGCCGATGATGGCGTCGACGGCGTCACGACCAACCCCGCGATCTTCCACAAGGCCATCGCCGGGGGGCGGTATTACGAGGACGACCTCGCTGCGCTCAAGCAGCAGCCCCTCGGTGCCGAAGCGCGCTATGAAGGCTTGGTGATCCCGGACGTGCAGCGTGCCTGCGATATGCTGCGGCCAAGCTGGGAGCGCAGCGGCGGCAACGCCGGCTACGTGAGCCTGGAAGTGTCGCCAGCCCTAGCCCACGACGCGGCCGGGACGCTTGCCGCCGGCCTGCGTCTGAACCAAGCCGTCGCGCGCGACAACCTGCTGATCAAGGTGCCTGCAACCGCTGCAGGGCTGGACGCGATCGAACTGCTGATCGGTCGCGGCGTGAGCGTCAACGTCACGCTGATGTTCTCGCTCGCCCACGTCGATACGGTCGCGGACGCGTATGTCCAGGGCCTGCAGCGCCTGCGCCAGGCCGGCGGGGACGTGAGCAAGGTGATGTCGGTCGCGAGCCTGTTCCTGTCCCGCGTCGACACCCTCATCGACAAGCAGCTCGACGAACTCGGCGGCGACGCGCTCGCCCTGCGCGGCAAGACGGCGGTGGCGATGGCAAAGCTCGCCTACCAGCGCTATCAGGAACGCTTCCACGGCGCGGCCTTCGCCGAACTGCGCGCGGCGGGCGCACGTCCGCAGTACATGTTGTGGGCGAGCACTGGCACGAAGAACCCCGCCTACAGCGACCTGCTCTACGTCGAGCCGCTGATCGGGCCGGAAACCGTGAATACGCTGCCCGACGCCACGCTCGGGGCGCTGCGCGACCACGGCAAGGTGGCTGCGACCCTTGCGCAGGATGTCGGCACCGCGCGCTCGGCCTTCGACGCACTGAACGACTTGGGCATAGACATGACCGCAGCGGGCGAAGGCCTGCAGCGCGAAGGGCTGGCGCAATTCGAAGACGCGTTCGCGCAACTGCTACAGCTCACCGCCTGACGCCGCACAGCCGGCACACAACACAAAGCCCGACGGAGTTCATCCCCCGTCGGGCTTTTCGTCTTCAGCGTCGTCCGGCGCTCAGGCGGTAGCGACCTGCTTCGCCATCATCGACATGCGGGTGAGCCAGCGCTGGTCCCCGGCGCTGCCGAGCAGCTCCTTCATGTCCAGGATCAGCACGATCTGGCCGTTCGACAGGGTCGTCACCCCGGCGACGCCCTTCGGGCGGAAGTCGTCGAGCGACTTGATCACTGCGTCCTCGCGCCCCGCAAAGCTGTCGATGCCGAGGATGAAGGACATCTCCGCCGTCTGCATCAGCACGCCGTAGCACGGCGCACGCTCCAGCGGCCAGCCGAGCAGCCCCGCCAACGGCATGATCGGCAGCACTTCGCCGCGCACGACCATGGTGGCGCGTCCGCCGACTTCCTGAACCTCCTTCGCCTCGATCGGCAGGATCTCGCGCACCATCGACAGCGGCACCGCAAAGGGCTGCTCGCCCAGACGCACCAGCAGCACGGGCAGAATCGCCAGGGTCAACGGGAGACTGATCACGAAGGTCGTGCCCTTGCCGAGCTGCGACTGGATCTCGATGCTGCCGTTGAGCTTCTGGATGTTGGTGCGCACGACGTCCATGCCGACGCCGCGCCCCGACACGTCCGACACCTGTGCGGCCATCGAGAAGCCGGGAAGGAAAACCAGGTTGAAGCTCTGCCGCTCGTCCATCGCATTGGACTCTTCGTCGGTGATGAGCCCCTTCTCCACCGCCTTCGCGCGCAGCCGCTCCGCGTTCATGCCGCGCCCGTCGTCGGCCACGAGGATCACGATGTGATCGCCTTCCTGGCGCGCCTCGAGGCGGACGATGGATTTCTCCGGCTTGCCGTTCGCGATCCGCTCCGCCGCATCCTCGACACCGTGGTCGACCGCATTGCGGATCAGGTGGATGATCGGGTCGGCGAGATCCTCGATCATCGTCTTGTCGATCTCCGTCTCCTCGCCCGCGAGCACGAGTTCGACGTCCTTTCCCATGTTGCGCGCGAGATCGCGCGCGATGCGCGGGTACTTCTGGAACAGGCGCCCGATCGGCTGCATGCGCGTCTTCATGACCGCGTTTTGCAGGTCGGATACGAGAAGATCGAGCTGGCTGACTGCAATGTCGAGCGAGTGCAGCGTCTCGGTATCGTTGCGACCCGAGAGGATGTCACTGCGCAAGGCGTTAAGCCGGTTCTTCGTCAGGCCGATCTCGCCCGACAGGTTGAGCACCTGGTCGAGGCGCGTCGTATCGACCCGGATCGAGTTGTCGCGCTGCTTCTCGCCCTCGCGGCGACCGGTGCTGACCGGCGAACCGGGCTTGTCACTCGCGCGGCGCCCCACCGCCGCCTTGATGATCTCCTCGGGGGGGCGCGCCGGCGCGGAAGGGACGACAGGCGCCGGCGCCGCTTCGCGTACTGGCTGTATCACGCGCGCCACACCGGTGACGACGCCATGCAGCAGCTCCCAGTCGGGTGCGCCGGCCGCAGCCGTCTGGCTGACCGCTGCAGCCGGCGCCGGCTTGGCCGACGCGGCAGGGGCAGCGCCGAGTTCGCCCGCGATCGCCTGCCTGAGGCGCGCGATCAGATCCGGTTCGGCTGCAGAAGGCTGCATACCCTGCTCGAGGCTCGCAAACATGTCGCGCACCGTGGCCGTCGCGGCGAGGATCACATCCATGATCTCCGGCGTCACGGCGAGTTCACCGTTGCGGAGGTTGTCGAACAGATTTTCAGTCAGATGGCACAGCGTGACCAGTTCCGTCGCGTTGAGGAAGCCCGCGCCACCCTTGATCGTGTGGAAGCCACGGAAGATCTCGTTGAGCAGGCCGCGGTCGTCGGGCGAGCGCTCCAGATCCACGAGCTTGTTGTCGACACCGGAGAGCAGGTCTCCCGCCTCGATCAGGAAATCCTGAAGAAGGTCTTCCATTCCGGCGAAGTCACTCATCGCATTCTCGCTATCTTTGTTGCGGGCCGGCGGCCCCTTGCATTCACCGGCCCAGTCATCCGGATTGGCCGGCCCGGCATCGCCGGGACGGCCAATCAGAAGCCCAGGCTGTCCAACAGGTCGTCCACCTGTTCCTGCGTCGTGACCACGTCGTCGCGCCCTTCCGCGCTGACGACCGGGCCGTTCATCAGCCCGCTGTGCTTGTCGCCGCGCTTGCCCGCCGGAGTCACCTCGAGCAGCACCTGCAGCAGTTCGGTCTCCAGCTTCTGCGCCAGCTCGACGACTTTCTTGATCACTTGGCCGGTCAGGTCCTGGAAATCCTGCGCCATCATGATTTCCATCAGCTGCGCGTTGGTCGCGCGGCTGCCGTCAACCACTTCGCCGAGGAAGCTGCGCGTTTCGGCCGACAGCGCCTTGAACTCATCGACCGACAGCTGGTTCGCGAACAGCCTGTCCCAACGCGAGTGCAGGTCGCTTGCGCCCGACTGGATGCGATTCTGGATTGGTTGGGCGATGTCGGTCGCATTGAGCACACGGCTCGCCGCCTGCTCGGTCATCTGCGCGATGTAGGTCAGCCGCTGGCGCGCATCGGGGATCGCCTGCACCGCATCCTGCAGACCGTCGTCGGTGCCCAGTTCGCGCAGGGTGTCGTGAACTTGTCTCGTCATCTGTCCGATTCGCGTGAACACCGCGTCGCAACTGTGCTCAGGTTGAGCGGCCGGGGCGACTGATGCGGCGGGCTCTGTGGCCACGAAGCCGGCCTCGAAATCCGCGGCGACGGAATCGAACAAAGCCTGCAGTTCGGCGTCATCACCGCCGGAATCGCCCGACGCAGCAGGGGCGGGCGCGGGCGCAGGCCGCGCCGCCGGCGCTGGCTGCGCCTGGGTGTTCGCGATGCTGTCGAACAAGGCCTGGAGTTCGTCCGAATCCCCGACCTCGTCCTGTTTCAGCTTCTTCGCCATTATCGGCCTCCCTGATCGTTTCTTTTCCCGCCGGTCAGGCGGTGGCCTTTTTGCCCATTTTTTCGAAGATTTTTTCCAGCTTTTCGGACATCGTCGCCGCGGTGAAGGGCTTGACGATGTAGCCGCTGGCCCCGGCCTGCGCCGCAGCGATGATGTTTTCCTTCTTCGCTTCGGCCGTGACCATCAGCACCGGCAGGTGCCGCAGATGGGGTGTCTGGCGGATGGTCTGCAGCAGCGTCAGCCCGTCCATGTTGGGCATGTTCCAGTCGGTGACGACGAAGTCGAACGGCGCGCTGTTGAGCTTCTGCAACGCGACCGCACCGTCCTCCGCCTCGTCGACGTTGGTGAAACCCAGCTCCTTGAGCAGGTTGCGCACGATGCGGCGCATGGTCGAGAAATCATCGACGACGAGGAATTTCATCTTGGGGTCGGACATTCTTGTATCTCCGTAATCTTGCGCACGACCCGGGTCAGCCTTGATGCCCCCGGGTCAGCAGCGGACGCAGAGTATCTGCGAGCGCATCGGCGTCGAATTTTGCCACGTAGGCGTCCACACCAACCCGCTTTCCCATCGCCCGGTTCGCTTCCGACGACAGCGACGAGTGCATCACCACGGGGATGCCGTCGAAGCGGCTGTCGGCCTTGATGTTGCGCGTCAACACGTACCCGTCCATCTCAGGCATTTCGGCATCGACGAGGATCAGATCGAGCTCGTCGCTTACCCGGTGGCCGATCTGCTGCGCGTGGCTGGCCATGCCCTGCAGGCGAGTCCACGCTTCGAGTCCGTTCACCGCGTGTTTGTGCCGGACCCCCAGCTTGTCGAGCACTTCGGCGATCTTGCGGCGCGCGACACCCGAGTCGTCGACGTAGAAGACCTCGTAGTCCTCACCGTCCGGGATCGGCGAGATGTTGCCGACCACCGCATCGCCGAAGGTCGTCGCCAGAACGGTTTCGACGTCGACGATGGACACCAGCTTGCCGTCAGGCAATTCGGTGATCGCGGTAATGTAGTTGTGCACGTTGCTCGAGACATTGTCCGGAGCGCGCACCTTGTCCCAGTCGACGCGGATGATGCGGTCGACACCCGCGACGAGGAATCCGAGGGTGCGCTTACTGTACTCGGTGACCATCATCGAACCGCCGAGCGGCTCGCCCGGCCGCGCGAGGCCCAGGATCTTGGCCAGCGACAACACGGGGATCACGTTGCCGCGCAGCGAAATCAGCCCCTCCACACCCGCCGGCATATTGGGTGCGCGCGTGATGAAGGGCGTTGCCGACACCTCGCGCACCTTGAACACGTTGATTCCGAAGGTTTCCGTGGTTCCGAGCGAGAACAGCAGAATCTCCATGCGGTTCGAGCCGGCAAGGCTCGTACGGCCATCGACGACGTTCAGTACGCCGTTTTCTTCGGTCTGGTAGCTGGACATGGCGAAAGATTCCTCAGGAAGCGCGGCCTTGCTGCTCGGCACAATTGAGCAGGCGGCGCAGCGTCTCGGCAAGACGCTGAGGTTCGAACTTCGGGACGTATTCATCGACGCCGACCGACCTACCGAGCTGCTGGTTCGACATGCCGGACAGCGAAGAATGCATGATCACCGGAATTCCCGCGAAACGCGGGTCGGACTTGATCGACTTGGTCAGGATGTAGCCGTCCATCTCCGGCATCTCCACGTCGGTAAGCACCAGGCTCACCACGTCGCTGACCTTGCGCCCGGTAGATTCGGCAAAGCGTGCCGCCTTCTGCAGCTCTTCCCACGCCATGCGGCCGTTGATCGCCCCCACATAGGGCACACCCAGGACATCGAGCGTGCGTTCGATCTGACGGCGCGCGACCGAGGAGTCGTCGGCGAAGTACACCGTATGCGTGCTTCCTTCAATCGGCTCGATGCCCTTGAAAAGGTACTGGTCATCCTGATTGGTCGTTTCCGCCAGGACTTTCTCGACGTCCAGCATCATTACCAGCTTGTTGTCCTTGAGCTCGGTGACCGCCGTGACGAGCCCGCCCATGTTGGCCGTGAGCATGTCCGGCGGCACGCGCATCTGCGCCCAGTCGAGGCGCAGGATGGTGTCGACCGCCTCGACCAGGAAACCCTGCGTATGGCCGTTGTATTCGGTGACGATCATGATGTCGCGCCGGGCATCGGCGCCGACGCCGACGTAGCGACCGAGATCGACGACGGGCACGAGCACGCCGCGCAGGCTGACCATGCCCTCGACCGAGGACGGCATCTCCGGTGCAGCGGTGATGGTCGGCGTACGCATCACTTCGCGCACCTTGAACACGTTGATGCCGAAGGTTTCGCGACGTCCCGTGCGCTGATCGACGCCGAGCGTAAACAGCAGTATCTCCAGCTTGTTCGTGCCGGCCAGGCGCGTGCGTGCCTCGATATTCTTGAACAGTTCGGACATTTCACTCTCCGCGTTACGCGGCAATATGATCGGAGCGGCATCCCTGCGCCGTGATTACAATCAAGATAACGTCAGTGACCTGAAATACTTGAGGCGGGGCAACAGAGATTTTCTGCTGCTTTCCCGCCAGCCGCCCATTCTCGCACTCTGGTCGCCGTCCCGGTGGCTCGTGTCGGCCCGGCCTCAACGCAGAGTCCCGCCTAAGCATCCCGCACACCGCCGAGCATCGTCTGCCGCAATGCATGGTGCGCGATTTCGTCGAGCGAAACGACCTCGCTCGCAGCTCCGATCATCGCTGCCTCGCGTGGCATCCCATATACGACGCAGGAGCCGGCATCCTGAGCGATGGTCCACGCCCCCGCGCGCCGCATCTCGAGCAGCCCCTGCGCACCGTCCTTGCCCATGCCCGTGAGAAGGATCCCCACAGCCGCCGCCCCCACCTGCACAGCCGCCGAGGCGAACAGCGCATCGACCGAAGGTCGGTGCCGATTCACCGGATCGGCACGCGACAGTTCGCACTGCAGTCCCCCCGTCGGTCCGCGCCGAACAAGGAGGTGCGAATGTCCCGGTGCGATGTAGGCCGTGCCCGGCAGCACCGCCTCGCCATGCTCGGCCTCCTTGACTCTCACCGCGCACAACCCGTCCAGGCGTCGCGCGAAGGCGCCGGTGAACATTTCGGGCATGTGTTGCACGATCAGGATCGGCGGCGAATTCTGCGGTAAGCCGAGCAGGACCTGCTTGATCGCCTCGGTACCGCCGGTCGATGCCCCGATGAAAATGATACGGCCGGAGGGCACGTGGCCCCCGGACAGGGGCCTAGTTGCCGTCGGCATCGGTGCGCTGATAGACGGTCCGCCCGGTCGAACGGAACAGGTCGGACGCATGCATGAAGCTCTCGGAATGGCCGGCGAACAGCGCGCCGTCCTTGCGCAGCAAGGGCACGAAACGCTTGAGGATGCCGTACTGCGTCGTCTTGTCGAAGTAGATCATGACGTTGCGGCAGAAGATCGCATCCAGCGGCCCCTGCACCGGCCACACCGGATCGAGGAGGTTGATGCGCCTGAAACTCAGCAGACGCTTCAGCTCCGGGCGCACGCGGTGCTCGCCGGCCGCCAGCCCCGCGCCCTGCTCGAAATAGCGCCGCAGCATGTCTGGCGCCATGCGCGCCACGCGTTCGTCGCGATACACGCCGCGCTCGGCATGCGCGAGGACGCTGGTATCGATGTCGCTGGCGAGAATGTGCACCGGAGGATTGAGCGAATTGAAGGCCTCGCATGCCGTGATCGCGAGCGAGTACGGCTCCTCGCCGGTGGACGCCGCATTGCACCAGATGCGAATCGTTCTGCGCTCGGCAATGCGCCGCATGCGCTCGGCGAGGATGTCGAAATGGTGCGACTCGCGGAAGAATGAGGTGAGATTGGTCGTCAGCGAGTTGACGAAGGTCTCCCATTCGGTGCGATCGCGCTCGAGGCGGCCAATGTACTGCGCAAAGCTGCGATCGCCGCACGCGCGCAAGCGGCGCGCGAGCCTGCTGTACACCATGTCCAGCTTCGCCGGGGACAGGACGATGCCCGCATGGTCGTAGATCAGTTTGCGGATGCGTTCGAAGTCGGCCTGCGTCAGCTCGAACTCGCGCTCGCCGCCAACCGACAACGCCGACGCGGCGGCCGCGGCCGCCAGCGCGGCCAGCCCCGGCGCGGACATCGAAGCGGAGGTCGACGCAACACTCGGGCGGATCGGACCGGCCGCCGCCGGGCGACCCGCAATGACCGGTGTTGCCGGCTTGCGGCCGAAGGGAGAGTCACCAGCAGGCATCTTCAGATCACCTCGAGGCCCGCTTCGGGGCGGCAGCGCATTGCATGAACGATCGCATCAGGGCGACTTGACGGGCGGCAAGGGAAGCGGCAACGCACTGCGCCCCCTCGGCGGCGTCGCGGGCGCCTGGCTCCTGCTCTCAATATTCTCGCGCAACTCGGCGCCGTCGAGCGGCGCGGCCGAACCGATGTCGAGCGCACCGGCCTGGTTGCGCACGGCCTCCTCGGTCTTCTTGTTCATCACGATGATGCTGATGCGACGGTTCATCGGATGGAACAAGTCGTCCTTGCGCAGCGGCACCATGTCTGCGAGCCCCACGACGCGGATCACCTTGCCCGCCTCGAGACCTCCTGCGACCAGTTCGCGGCGCGAGGCATTGGCGCGGTTGCTCGACAGCTCCCAGTTTGAGAAGCCGCGCTCGCCGCCGGCGTAGCGCGCCGCATCGGTGTGCCCCGAGAGGCTCAGGCGGTTGGAAACATCGTTGAGCGCACGCCCGATCGCCCGCAGCAGCTCACGCGTGTAAGGCAGCAGCTCGTCGCTCGCGGTGTTGAACATGGGGCGGTTCTGCGCATCGACGATCTGGATGCGCAGACCTTCCGACGTGATGTCGAGCAGGATCTGGTTGCGGAAGGGGCGCAGCTTGGGGTCGGCCTCGACGAGCGCCTCGATGCGCCCCTTCAGGTCTTCGAGACGTGCGCGTTCACGCGTCGCTTCCACCCCTTCGTCGTCGCCCTCGACGCGATACACCTCCCGCCCCTTGGCCGCATCGAGGTTGATCGAGCGCCGCCCTTCGACTTCGCCGCGCTTGCGCTGCCCGAGCGAGCGCGTCAGGTCCTCGCCGCCGCCCCGGATGACGCTGGAGCTGTCGCCCGCACCGCTGCCGCCCTGCAGCGAAACCTTGAGCGGATTCATGAAGTGGTCGGCAATGCCCTCGAGGTCGCCCTGGGCGGTTGAGCCGAGCAGCCACATCAGCAGGAAGAAGGCCATCATCGCCGTGACGAAGTCGGCGTATGCGATCTTCCACGCGCCGCCATGCGAGGCGGCGGCGACCTTGTTGATGCGCTTGACGACGATGGGCTGCTGGGTATCGTCGCTCATCCGCACCTCATGCCGCAGCGGGGGTCAGCGTCGAGCATGCGCACGGTCAATGGGGTCATCGGCGGCCTCACCCCTTGCGGCTCTTGATGTCCTGCTCGAGCTCGGCGAAAGTCGGACGCTCGCTCGAATACAGTGCCTTGCGGCCAAACTCGACGGCGACCTGGGGAGCGTAGCCGTTCATGCTCGCGAGCAGCACCAGCTTGATGCATTCGAACATCTTGCCGCTCTCTTCCACGCGCTGTTCGAGCTGGCTCGCGATCGGCTGCACGAATCCGTACGAGAGCAGGATGCCGAGGAAGGTGCCGACCAGCGCGCCGCCGATCATCTTGCCGAGCACGGCCGGCGGCTGGCCGACCGAACCCATCACGTTCACCACGCCCATCACCGCGACGACGATGCCGAAGGCCGGCAGCGCGTCCCCGAGCTTGGCCATGACGTGCGGCGCGATATGCGTTTCCTGGTGGTGCGTGTCGATTTCCTTGTCCATCAGGCCTTCGATCTCGAAGGCGTTGAGGTTGCCGCCGACCATCATGCGCAGGTAGTCGGTGAGGAACTCGACCGCATGGTGGTGGGCCATGATGGTGGGGTACTTCGTGAAGATCGGGCTCGACTCGGGATTATCGACGTCGTTCTCGATCGACATCAGGCCTTCCTTGCGCACTTTCGCCAGCACTTCGTACAGCAGACCGAGCAGGTCGAGGTACATGGCCTTGGTGTAGGGCGAGCCCTTGAACACGTCCGGAAGGGCCTTCAATGTCGCCCTGAAGGCCTTCGGACCATTGCTGCCCACGAAGCCGCCGATCATCAGGCCGACGATGGCGAGATATTCCATCGGCACCCACAACGCCATGAGGCTGCCATGGACGGAGTACGTGCCGACGGATGCTGCGAGGATGAGCAGATAACCAATGATGAGGAACACCGGGAAGCCCCCGTCGATTCGACGCGCGCGGCAACACCGCCGCACGCCGGAAGATTTATTGCGATTTTAACGTCACTCGGCGCGCAAACTTGAACCCGGAAATGAAAAGGCCGCCGGCATGTGCGGCGGCCCCTTGCGCGGACGGACGCCGCCGTTCAGTCGGCGGTGGCGAGCGCCTTGGTCTTGGCGACACGCCGCGGGGCCGCGGCACGCTTGGTACCGGTCGCCCGTGCAGCCTCGGCGGCGCGCTTGGTCTTGCCGGCGCGCGAGGGCATGTTGCACAGCCCGCACACGAATTCGTGCGTCGGGTCGTAGGCGTGGGCGACGAAATGGCCGCCGCAGCTGGTGCACGAGGCCATCTGCAGGAGGTCCGCATCGAAGAAGCGCACCAGCGTCCAGGCGCGAGTGAGGCTCAGCGCCGGCTCGATCACTTCGGCCTCGATGTGGTCGAGGTACAGGTGATAGGCCTTCAGGATCGCGTCCAGCCCCTTGAGGCCGGTATTCGCCTGGAAGAAATTGAAGAAGTTCATGAACAGCGAGGCATGCACGTTGGGCTGCCAGGTCATGAACCAGTCGGTGGAAAACGGCAGCATGCCCTTCGGGGGCGACATGCCGCGGATTTCCTTGTAGATCTTGAGGAGACGCTCGCGACTGAGCTTGGTCTCGGCTTCCAGCATCTGCATGCGGGCACCGAGTCGGACCATTTCGGCCGCGCGCTGGATGTCCTCAGCCTCTTCGATGATGCTCTTGTTCTTCATCGTATTCTCCTTGCCGCCCCACCCGGGGGCGCTCCGCCGCGAATCCTGCAGTGGCGGGCGGTATCCCCTCCGCCCGTGCGCCCTGCACCTCCCGCGGCGCCGTGTCGGCGCCTATCCCGCCAACCGCTTCACCGGCTTGCCAGCGGCGAGGATCGCCGCATGCAGGCTGGAACTCGTTTCATCTCGCCCCTTGCCCGAAAGCAGTCCGGCAAGCATGGCATCGTCGAAACGGAACAGCAGCATCTGACTGCTGGCCATCTTGACCAGCTTGGCGCTCGAGAGTCCCTCGACGAGATCGGCGACGTCCTTGTCGATCCCCAGGCGGAACATCGCGGTTTCCCGGTCGCTGCGCAGCATCTGCTGGGCCAGCATCAGGTACGCGAGGTTCAGCTCCTTGATTTCCGCCTGAAAATCAGGACGTTTCATTTCCGCTCCCTTTCAGGGACAAGCGCGATAAAGTTAAAGTGAATTGTGAGCAATTGCAAGAAAATACCCCTGATGGCATGTTGCAGATAAGCCACAGGTAATAACCGCAACTCGCTCAAGACGCTGTATTCAAATAACTTTTCATCAAGAAAGCGGCAGACCGGCAGCGCCGAATGTCATTCGGGCGCAGCGAGGCCACCGCCCGATTCTCCGGTCTTCTGGACCGTCGCGACGCGGTTGCGCCCCTTCTGCTTGGCGAGGTAGGCGCCCAGATCCGCCTGTTTCATCAGCGCATCGACGTCCGGCATCCAGTGTTCGCGCATCGCGACGCCGATGCTGGCGCTGATCGCCACATGTGCATCGCCGGCCTGCAGCGACAGCTTGTCGAGCGCGCTGCGCAGGCGTTCGGCGCAGATCAGGGCGTGCGGCAGATCCGTTTCCGGGCAGATGGCGAGGAACTCGTCGCCGCCCGTGCGACAGACGACGTCCTGGCCGCGTAGCGCGCCCCTCAGGGCGTCGGCGGCACTGCGCAGGACTTCGTCGCCGACGTCGTGACCGAAGGTGTCGTTGATCTGTTTGAAGTTGTCCAGATCGATGATCATGCAGGACAAGGGGCGCCCCCAGCGCTGCGCGGCGGACCATTCCTGCTGGATGCGGTCGATGGCGTAGCGGCGGTTGGGGAAGCCGGTCAGCGCATCGGTGAGCGCGGCCTCGTGCAGGCGACGATTGGTGACCGCCAGCTGCGATGCGAAATGGCGGATCTCCTCGTGCTCGCGCTCGACTTCCTGCTGCAGCCGCACGACGCGCTGACCGGCCCTGAGACGCGCGGCAAGCACGCGCGGACGCAGGGGCTTGGCGATGAAGTCATCCGCACCGGCCTCGAAGGCGGCGACAAGGTGTTCGTCATCGTCGCTATGGGTGAGCAGGATCATGTAGATCGCCTGGCCGATGCGCGTCTGGCGCAGCGAGCGGACGAGGTCCGGGCCGTTGAGTTCGGGCAGCTTCCAGTCGAGGATCATGATCTGCGGCTGCAGTTCGAGGGCGAGCTCCATGCCCGCGCGCCCGTCACCCGCCTCATGCACTTCGTAATGCGCCTGTTCGAGAACGGCACGCAAGCTGGCGCGCGTGCGCGGTTCATCATCGACGATCAGCGAACGCTGGACGTGCGGAACCGGTTCGCCCGACACCGTGTCGGCGGGCCCGGGCGTCACGGGCAGCTGGACCGGATTCCGGCTGCGTGCCTGCGACAGGCCGGGCGTCCTTGCCGCCGCCGCGACCACAGGACCGGCCTCGGCCAGGTCGGCGAAACGCGGGGCGCCAGGCTGCTCGAGCTGAAGCATGCTTCCCCATTCCACCCACAGCGCGGCGATGCGCTCGCAATCGGCGACCATGCATTCGCGCTCGATGCCCAGGCAGGCAGCCTGCGCGAAAAGTCCGGCAGCCAGCCTGGTCCGCGCGGTGGCGTCGGAGACGCAGATTTCGGCAACGCTGCGCGCCGCGACGAGCACCTGAAGCATTCGGCGCGCCCGCGATCCCTCGGCGAGCTGGGGCTCGTCGGGCTCGTGGGACTGGGCGACGGCGTCGATGAAGATCCGTGGCAAGCCCCAGTCTTCGAGCATCGCCCCGGTCAGCTCGCGGTGGTCCATGGCGAGCTGCGCCTGCTCCAGATCGAGCAACGGAGCCGCTCCCGGCTGGCCTGCGCGTTCGAGCACGCCCGCATAGTCGGCCGGATAAAGTGTCGCGAGCGCGAGCTCACCGACGCTGCCCAGCAGGCCGACGGCGAAGAGCTCGTCGGCAGGCGCGGCACGGGTGCGTTCGCCAAAAACCTGCGCCGCGAGCGCGCGAGCCAGCGAGACGCTCCAGAAACGATTGTAATCGAACGCCTGGCAGGCGCCGCGCCGGTAATGCGACAGCAGCGAGAAGCCCAACACCATGGTCCGCACCGCTGGGAGGCCAAGGACCATCAGTGCCTCATGCACGGAGGCGACCGGACGGCGACTGAAAGCGACGAGACCGTTGGCGGCCTTGATGAGCCGCCCGACGAAGGCCGGGTCGGCACCGATCACCCGCGCGAGCTCGGCCGTCGACACGTCCTGCTGGCGCGTCAGGCGGATCACCGCAAGGGCGATTCCCTTCGGTGAGGGGAGATCGCCGGAAGCGCGGATCTGTTCGAAGCGGGTCGAATCCAACGGGGGAGACATCGGCGGCGTCAGGAGGGAGGCAGGAGGGTTGCCGCGGCGCAGACTCGCTGCGGACGGCGTTCGGGTCCGGCGAGACTGTACCGTGCCGGGCCGTCTGCTGTCACGAGGGGACGATCGACTCCGCGTTGCCGGGCGGTCTCGGGGGCTGAATAAGGGCTAGAATTTGTCCGAATCAACAGGTCGGCGAACACGATGAAATATTGCTCAGACTGCGGCGCGAACGTGACGCTGCGCGTCCCGCCCGGCGACACCCTGCCGCGCCATGTATGCGTGAGCTGCGGGACGATCCACTACCAGAATCCGAAGATCGTCGTCGGCGCGATTCCCGAGTGGGGCGAGCGTATCCTGCTGTGCCGCCGGGCGATCGAACCGCGCCACGGCTTCTGGACCTTGCCCGCGGGATTCATGGAGAATGCCGAGAGCACCGCCGAGGCGGCGGCGCGCGAGACGCTCGAGGAGGCGTGTGCACGCATCGAGGTGGGCGAGCTGTTCACGCTGATCAGCGTGCCGCACATCAACCAGGTGCATATCGTGTATCGCGCGCGCCTGCTGGACCTCGACTTCGGGCCGGGCGAGGAGTCGCTCGAGGTGGCGCTGTTCGAGGAGCAGGACATCCCCTGGGACGACATTGCCTTCCGCACGATCGCACTGACGCTGCGCCATTATTTCGAGGACCGGCGCCGCGGCAGTTTCGGCACCCACAACGCGAGCATTGCGCTGCCGCCGGCGGCGACGATTCCCTGAGGCGGCGACGATGCGCGCAGTCCGCGGCGAGATCCTGCATTTCACCGGCGATCCGGCCGGCGGGGGGGCGGAGTCGCTGCAGCATTTCGCGGACGGCTTGCTGATCGTGCGCGACGGCCTCGTCGCGGAGGCCGGACCGGCGGATGCGCTGCTCGCGAAGCTGCCCGCGGATGCCCGTATCGAGGAGCTGCGCGGACGGCTGATCCTGCCGGGCTTCGTCGACACGCACATCCATTTCGCGCAGACGGACATCATCGCGAGCCCGGGCGGGCAGCTGCTGACCTGGCTCGAGCGCTACACCTGGCCTGCGGAACGGGCCTTCGCCGACCCGTCCCATGCGGGATCGGTGGCGGAATTCTTCTGCGATGAGTTGCTGCGGAACGGCACGACGAGTGCCGCGGTGTTCCCGACGGTGCACCGCGCCTCCGTCGATGCGCTTTTCGAGGCGGCGCTGCGACGGCGCATGCGCATCATCTCCGGCAAGGTGCTGATGGATCGCAACTGCCCGGACTTCCTGTGCGAGCGCTGTGAAGACGGTGAACTCGAATCGATCGCACTGATCGAGCGCTGGCACGGGCGCGGGCGGCTGCTGTACGCGGTGACGCCGCGCTTCGCAGCAACCTCGACGCCGCAGCAGATGCGGCTCGCGGGTCGGCTGATGGGCGATCACCCGGGGATCCATCTGCAGTCGCATCTCGCGGAGAACCTCGCGGAGGTGGCGTGGATCCGCGAGCTCTATCCCGAAGCGCGCAGTTATCTGGACGTCTATGATCGATTCGGGCAGCTCGGGCCGCGCAGCGTGTTCGCCCATTGCGTGTGGCTGGACGATGCGGACCGCGCGCGCATGGCGGCGACCGGGGCGGCGATGAGTTTCTGTCCGACCTCGAACCTGTTCCTGGGATCGGGTCTGTTCGACCTCGCGAAGGCCGATGCTGCGGGGGTACGGGTCGGGATCGGCACCGACGTGGGTGCGGGGACGAGCTTTTCGATGCTGCAGACGCTGGGCGAGGCGTACAAGGTGCTGCAGTTGAACGGGCAGTCGCTGTCGCCGGAACGGGCCTTCTATCTCGCGACGCTCGGTGGCGCGCGCAGCCTGTACCTCGACGACCGGATCGGCAGTTTCGCGCCGGGGCGCGAGGCGGATTTCGTCGTGCTGGACCCGGCCGCAACGCCGCTGCTCGCCCGGCGTTCTGCGGCATGCGAGACGCTCGCGGAACGGCTGTTCGTGCTGATGATGCTGGGCGACGACCGCGCCGTGGCGGAAACCTGGGTGATGGGCGAGCCGGCCTGGCGCCGGACATGACGTGAAGCGTGCGCTCCGGGCGGGCATGGCGGGATACGCCGCCGGCTACTCCCGCCCTACGATCCGGGGGAGCAGCCGGCGGCCGGGGCATCTTAGGATGCCAGTTCCGCGCGCCCCTTGAACAGATCGAGCGCCTCCGGGTTCGCCAACGCCTCGATGTTCTTCACTGCCCGATGGTGCACGACGTTGCGCACCGCGAGCTCGACGAGCTTGCCGCTCTTGGTGCGCGGGATGTCGTTGACCTGGACGATCCTCGCGGGCACGTGGCGCGGCGTGGCGTTGTCGCGGATCGCCTGCTTGATGCGGGCGATGAGCGCTTCGTCGAGCGCGATACCTTCGCGCAGGCGCACGAAGAGGACGACGCGCACATCGGTCGGATCCTGCGGCGGCCAGTCCTGGCCGATCACGATGGATTCGAGGATCTCGGGCAGCCTCTCGACCTGGCGGTAGATCTCGGCGGTGCCGATGCGCACGCCGCCGGGGTTGAGCGTGGCATCCGAGCGGCCATGGATCACGAGGCCGCCATGCACCGTGATCTCGCAGAAATCACCATGGCACCACACGTTGTCGAAGCGCTCGAAGTAGGCGGCGCGGTACTTGGCGCCGTCGGGGTCGTTCCAGAAGCCGATCGGCATGCACGGGAAGGGTTTCGTGCACACCAGCTCACCCTTCTCGCCCGCGACCGGACGGCCCTCGTCGTCCCACACCTCGACGGCCATGCCGAGGCCGCGGCACTGGATCTCGCCGCGCCACACGGGCATCGTCGGGTTGCCGAGGACGAAGCAGGAGACGATGTCGGTACCGCCCGAGATCGACGCAAGCTGCACGTCGGCCTTGATCGATTCGTAGACGAAATCGAAGCCCTGCGGCGCGAGCGGGCTGCCGGTGGACAGCACGGCACGCAACGCGGAGAGGTCATGGGATTCCGCCGGCCGCAGCGCGCTCTTGCCGAGGGTCTCGATGTATTTCGCGGACGTGCCGAAGTGGGTGATGCGCTCCTGCTCGGCGTAGTCCCACAGCACGCGTCCGTCGTCCACGAAGGGGTTGCCGTCGTAGAGCATCAGCGTGGCGCCGGCGGCGAGGCCCGACACCAGCCAGTTCCACATCATCCAGCCGCAGGTGGTGAAGTAGAAAAGCCGATCGCCTTCGCGCACGTCGGCATGCAGCTTGTGTTCCTTGAGGTGCTGCAGCAGCGTGCAGCCCGCGCCGTGCACGATGCACTTGGGCACACCGGTGGTGCCGGACGAGTACATCACGTAGAGCGGGTGGTTGAACGGCAGGCGCTCGTATTGCGGTTCGGTTGCCGCCGCGTGCGGCGCGAGGAAGTCGGCGTAGGTCACGGCTCCCGGGACGGCCGAGAGCGCAGGTGTCTCCTCACCTGCGAGGTAGGGCACGACGACCACCCGATGCGCGGACGGCAGCTGGCGCACGATGTCGCCGAGCTTGCCGAGGACGTCGATGGGCTTGCCGTTGTACCAGTAGCCGTCACAGGCGATCAGCACCTTGGGCTCGGTCTGGCCGAAGCGGTCGAGCACGCCCTGCACGCCGAAGTCGGGCGAAGCGGACGTGAAGGTGGCGCCGAGGCTCGCCGTCGCCAGCATCGCGACCAGCGTTTCGGGCAGGTTGGGCATGTAGGCCGCGACGCGGTCATGCGGGCGCACGCCGGCTTCGCGCAGCGCGGCGGCGAAGCGCGCGACTTCGGCGCGTAGCTCCGCACGGGTCATGCTGCGCTTGACCTTGTCTTCGCCCCAGAACACCAGCGCCTTTTCGTTGCTGCTATCGCGCAGCAGGTTCTCGGCGAAGTTCAAACGTGCATCCGGAAACCACTGCGCCCCCGGCATGCGCGAGCCCTCGATGAGCTCACGCGCGCCGCGCTCGCCGATCACGCCGCCGAAGTCCCAGACCTCGCGCCAGAAATCGGTCGAATGGCGCACCGACCAGTCGTGCAGCGCGTCGTAGTCGGCAAGCTGCAGGCCCGCGGCGCGGCGGATGCGCTCGGTGAAGGCGGCCATGCCGGTCGCGGCGATCTGGTCGGGACGCGGGGTCCACAGGGGGCGATCGTCGAATTCCTTGTTCATCATTTCTTGTGTGTCTCCTCGATCAGAACGGCCCGGTCGCAAAGGCGACCGAGTGCGGCGGCACGCCCTGCTCCACCGCAGCGCGCTGTTGCGCGGCAATCGCCCGCCGATAGCCTTCGCGTGCCTGCAGGCGTTGCCAGTAGGCGAGCACCGCGGGCTTGAAGCGCTCCCTGAGCCCGATGTCGTCGGCGAGCATCAGCGCGTAGCCGACGGAGATATCGGCGGCCGTGAAGCGCCCGGCGCAGATGAACTCCTGCTGCGCGAGCAGGGGTTCGAGCGTGCGCAGGCGCGACAGGAACCAGCGTGCGTAGTCCTCGGCGACCTGGGGCTGGCGGCGTTCCTCCGGTTCGAAGCGGGCGTAGCGCAGGACCAGCGTCTGCGGGAAGGTCAGCGTCGCTTCGCCGAAATGCAGAAAGTTGAGGTAGGCGCCGAAATCGGGCTCGCTGGTTTCGACATTGAGCGCAGCCGGCGAATGCCGGGCTGCGAGATAGTGGCAGATCGCCGCCGACTCGGTCATGCGTGTCGCGCCGTCGTGAAACGCGGGGATCGTGCCGAGGGGATTGACCTCCAGGTACTCCGGTGCGTCGAGGCGCGGCGGGAACGGCAGCACCTTCAGCGCGTAGGGCAGGCCGAGTTCCTCGAGCATCCACAGCGGCCGGAAGGAGCGCGCGCTGACGCAGTGGTACAGGGTGATCATGTGCCCTTCGTTCACGCCGTCTGCGCTTCGGCCAGCCCCAGTTCGCGCTTCATCTGCTCGCGAATCTGGAACTTCTGGATCTTGCCGGTCACGGTCATCGGGAAGCTGTCGACGAAGCGGATGTAGCGCGGCACCTTGTAGTGCGCGATCTGGCCCTGGCAGAAGTCGCGCACCTCGGTTTCGGTGAGCGTCTGGCCTTCGCGCACGATGACCCAGGCGCACAGTTCCTCGCCGTATTTCTGGTCCGGCACGCCGACGACCTGCACGTCGAGGATCTTCGGATGGCGGTAGAGGAATTCCTCGATCTCGCGCGGATACAGGTTTTCGCCGCCGCGGATCACCATGTCCTTGATGCGGCCGACGATGTTGCAGAAACCCTCGTCGTCGATCGTCGCGAGGTCGCCGGTATGCATCCAGCCGCCGGCGTCGATCGCTTCGCGCGTCTTGGCTTCGTCTTCCCAGTAGCCGAGCATCACCGAATAGCCGCGCGTGCACAGTTCGCCCGGCGTGCCGCGCGGGACGATGCGGCCTTCGTTGTCGACGATCTTCACTTCGAGATGCGGCTGGACGCGCCCAACGGTGGAGACGCGGCGGTCGAGCGGGTCGTCGGTGCCGCTCTGGAAGCTCACCGGCGAGGTCTCGGTCATGCCGTAGGCGATGGTGACTTCGCGCATGTTCATCTTGTCGATGACGCGCTTCATCACTTCGATCGGGCACGGGCTGCCGGCCATGATGCCGGTGCGCAGGCGCGACAGGTCGAATTCGGCGAAACGCGGATGGTCGAGCATCGCGATGAACATCGTCGGCACGCCGTAGTTCGCGGTGCAGCGCTCCTCGGCGAGGGTCTCGAGCACGGCGAGCGGTTCGAAGGCTTCGGCCGGGTAGATCATCGTCGCGCCGTGCGTCAGGCAGCCGAGGTTGCCCATCACCATGCCGAAGCAGTGGTAGAGCGGTACCGGTATGCACAGGCGGTCGCCTTCGACGAGGCGGATCGCTTCGCCGACGAAGAAGCCGTTGTTGAGGATGTTGTGGTGCGACAGCGTCGCGCCCTTGGGCTGACCGGTGGTGCCGGAGGTGAACTGGATGTTGATCGGGTCGTCGAACTGCAGTTCGTCGCCGAGGGCTTCGAGCGCGTCGAGCTCGTCGCCGGTGGGCGCGTGCAGCAGGTCGTCGAAGTTGAGCATGCCGTGCGTCCGGTCGGTGCCCATGCGGATGATGATCTCGAGCGTCGGCAGCTTCGCGGCCCGGAGTTTGCCAGCCTCGGACTGCGCGAGCTCGGGCGCGAGGTCGCCGAGCATTTCGAGGTAGTTGCTGCTCTTGAAGGCCGGCGACATCACCAGCGCGCGGCAGCCGACCTTGTTGAGCGCGTATTCGAGTTCGGCGCGGCGGTAAGCCGGGTTGATGTTTACGAGCACGAGGCCGGCCTTCGCGGTGGCGAACTGGGTCAGCGCCCATTCGACGTTGTTCTGCGACCAGATGCCGATACGCTCGCCGCGCTTGAGGCCCAGACGCATGAAGCTGCACGCCAAGGCGTCGACGCGCTGCTTCAGTGCGGCGTAGGTGAGGCGCACGTTCTGGTGACGCACGACGAGCGCCTCGCGGGCGGCGTGACGGGCGCAGGCCTCATCGAAGAAGCGGCCGATGGTCTGGCCGATCAGGCGCTTCTCGGAGGCGCCGTGGACGTAGCTCAACTGGGTCATGTGTCTCTCTCCAATGTCCCCGTTTCGGATGTTTTGTGTGGTGGTGCTGAGGGAGGGTGTCTCCGGCCCATCTGCCGGTCGCGGCGTCGGAAACGCCGCGTGGCGGGATACGCTGCGCGCATCCCGCCAATCCTCACTGCTTCTCGGATTCGAACTCGACGAGTTCCGCCCCATCGCCGACCTGGTCGCCGACCACGAAGCGGAAAGCCTTGAGCAGGCCCGCCGCCGGGGCAGTAATGGTGTGTTCCATCTTCATCGCCTCCAGGATCAGCAGCGGCGCACCCTTCTCGACCTTGCTGCCGGCCTCCGCGAGCAGCGCAATGACCTTGCCGGGCATCGGCGCGAGCAACCCGCCTTCGGCACCGCCGCCCTCGCCGGTGTAGTGCAGGGGGTCGACGTTGGCGAACTGCCAGCTGCGGCCGTGCAGGAAGACGTGCCGCATGCGGCCCGCCGTGATCATGGTCGCGTCCATGCGCGTACCGTCGAACTCGACGCGCATGTGGCCGCGCTCGTCGAGGCGGCCGCGCGCTTCGGTGCAGCACCCGTCGACGCCGAGCGTGTAGCGGTTACCGCCGCGGTAGGCGACCTGCACGCTTTTCTGCATCTCGCCGAAACGGAAGATCAACTCGCGCTTCGCGGTGGCATTCAGGCGCCAGCCATCGCGCGCATGCCATGGCGAACCGGGGTCGGTGCCGCTCTCCGCCTCGTCTTCGGCGCACGCGGCTTCACGCCGCAACTCGCCAAGGGCCGCGACAAACCAGGCTTCGGCGGGCGGCTCCTCGCCTTCGGGGAAGAGATAGGTCTTCTCGCGCTCGATGAGGCCGGTGTCGAGATCGGCGTTCGCGAAGGCGGGGCAGTTCGTCAGGCGCGACAGGAACTCGATGTTGTTCGCGAGGCCGACGACCCGGTAGTCCGCCAGCGCCTGCAGCATGCGGGCAAGCGCCTGATCGCGGTTCTCGTCCCACACGATCAACTTGGCGATCATCGGATCGTAGAAGGGGCTGATCTCGTCGCCCTCCTCCACTCCGGTGTCGACGCGCACGTGCATGTTCTCGGCCGGGGGCGCCAGGTGCAGCAGCTTGCCAGTCGACGGCAGGAAGCCCTTCGCCGGATCTTCGGCGTAGATGCGCGCTTCCAGCGCGTGCCCGCGGATCTGCAGTTGCTCCTGCGCGAGCGGCAGCGGTTCGCCGGAGGCGACGCGCAACTGCCATTCGACGAGGTCCAGCCCGGTGATCATCTCGGTGACCGGGTGCTCGACCTGCAGGCGCGTGTTCATTTCCATGAAGTAGAAGGAGCCGTCCTGGTTCGCGATGAATTCCACCGTGCCGGCGCCGACATAGCCGACGGCCTTCGCCGCCTCGACCGCGGCCTTGCCCATCGCGGCACGGCGCTCGGGCGTCATGCCGGGCGCGGGTGCCTCTTCCAGCACCTTCTGGTGACGGCGCTGCACGGAGCAGTCGCGCTCGAAGAGGTAGACGCAGTTGCCGTGCGTGTCGCCGAAGACCTGGATCTCGATGTGGCGCGGGCGGGTGATGTACTTCTCGACCAGCACGTGCTCGTCGCCGAAGCTTGATGCGGCCTCGCGCTTGCAGGAGGCGAGCGCGGCGATGAAATCGTCGGACTTCTCCACGAGACGCATGCCCTTGCCGCCACCACCGGCCGCGGCCTTGATCAGTACCGGGTAGCCGATCTGGTCGGCCTGCTCGTGCAGGTAGGCGGGCTCCTGGTTGTCGCCGTGGTAACCGGGGGTAAGCGGCACGCGGGCCGCTTCCATCAGCTTCTTCGCCTCGGACTTCGAGCCCATCGCGCGGATCGCCGACACCGGCGGCCCGATGAAGACGATGCCTTCGCGCTCGCAAGCGTCGCAGAAGTCCTCGTTCTCCGAGAGGAAGCCGTAGCCGGGGTGGATCGCCTGCGCGCCGGTCTGCTTCGCGGCGGCGATGATGCGGTCGATGACCAGGTAGCTTTCCTTGACGGCGGCCGGACCGATCAGCACGGCCTCGTCGGCAAGGCGCACGTGGCGGGCATTGGCGTCGGCCTCCGAATAGACCGCGACGGTCTTGATGCCCATGCGGCGTGCGGTCTTGATCACTCGGCAGGCAATTTCACCGCGGTTCGCGATCAGGATTTTTTCGAACATTGTTATCTCCCCCTTACATCCGGAACAGGCCGAACTTCGTCTGCGGGATCGGCGCGTTGAGCGTCGCCGACAGCGACAGACCGAGCACGCGGCGGCTCTGCGCCGGGTCGATGACGCCGTCGTCCCACATGCGCGCGGTCGCGTAGTAAGGGTGGCCCTGCACTTCGTACTGCTCGCGGATCGGCGCCTTGAACGCCTCCTCGTCTTCCTTGCTCCAGGTGCCGCCCTTGGCTTCGATGCCGTCACGGCGCACGGTGGAGAGCACGCTCGCGGCCTGCTCACCGCCCATCACCGAGACACGCGCGTTCGGCCACATCCACAGGAAGCGGGGTGAGTAGGCGCGGCCGCACATGCCGTAGTTGCCGGCGCCGAAGGAGCCGCCCATGATCATCGTGAGCTTTGGCACCTGGGCGGTGGCGACCGCGGTCACCATCTTCGCGCCGTCCTTGGCGATACCACCGTTCTCGTACTTGCGGCCGACCATGAAGCCGGTGATGTTCTGCAGGAAGAGCAGCGGGATGCCGCGCTGGGCGCACAGTTCGACGAAGTGCGCGCCCTTCTGCGCCGATTCGCCGAACAGGATGCCGTTGTTCGCGACGATGCCGACCGGGTAGCCGTAGAGCTGGGCGAAGCCGGTGACCAGCGTGGTGCCGTAGCGCGACTTGAATTCGTCGAAACGCGAGCCGTCCACCACGCGGGCGATGACTTCGCGCACGTCGTAGGGTTTGCGCGGATCGGCGGGGATGATGCCGTAGATCTCCTCGGGGTCGTACAGCGGCTCCTCGCCCGCGCCGACCTTGAGCGACACCGGCTTCTGGCGATTCAGGTTCGACACGATGCGACGCGCGATGTAGAGGGCGTGCGCGTCGTTCTCAGCGAGGTGGTCCGCGACACCCGAGATGCGGGTATGCACGTCGCCGCCGCCGAGATCCTCGGCGCTGACCACTTCACCGGTCGCGGCCTTCACCAGCGGCGGGCCGCCGAGGAAGATCGTGCCCTGGTTCTTGACGATCACCGCCTCGTCGCTCATCGCCGGCACGTAGGCGCCGCCGGCGGTGCAGGAGCCCATCACGACCGCGATCTGCGGGATGCCCTGCGCGCTCATGTTGGCCTGATTGAAGAAGATGCGGCCGAAGTGATCGCGGTCGGGGAAGACCTCGTCCTGCGTCGGCAGGTTGGCGCCGCCCGAGTCGACCAGATAGACGCAGGGCAGGTTGTTCATCTGCGCGATCTCCTGCGCGCGCAGGTGCTTCTTCACCGTCATCGGGAAGTAGCTGCCGCCCTTCACCGTCGCGTCGTTGGCGACGATCATGCACTCGACGCCCTTCACGCGGCCGATGCCGGCGATGACGCCCGCCGACGGCGCGTCGTTGTCGTACATGCCGTACGCGGCCATCTGGCCGATTTCGAGGAAGGGCGTGCCGGGGTCGAGCAGGTGATTCACGCGATCACGCGGCAGCAGCTTGCCGCGCGCGGTGTGCTTCTGCCGGGCGGATTCGCCGCCGCCAAGGGCCACTTCCGCGGCCTTGTCGCGCAGGTCGCCGACGAGCTTGCGCATCGCCTCGGCGTTGCCCGCGAAGTCCGGGCTGCGCGTGTTGATGGAAGACTTGATGACACTCATCACAGGGTCTCCGCGAAGAGTTCGCGACCGATCAGCATGCGGCGGATCTCGCTCGTGCCGGCGCCGATCTCGTAAAGCTTCGCGTCGCGCCACAGGCGGCCGGTCGCGTATTCGTTGGTGTAGCCGACGCCGCCGAGGGTCTGGATCGCCTCGCCCGCCATCCAGGTCGCCTTCTCGGCCGAGTACAGGATCGCGCCGGCCGCGTCCTTGCGCAGTGTGCGCGCGTGGTCGGCACGGTCGCAGGCCTGGCCGACGGCATACACATAGGCGCGCGTCGCGCTCCAGATGGAATACATGTCGGCGACCTTGCCCTGCATCAGCTGGAACTCGCCGATGGACTGGCCGAACTGCTTGCGCTCGTGCAGGTAGGGCACGACGATGTCCATGCACGCTGCCATGATCCCCAGCGGGCCGCCGCACAGCACGGTGCGTTCGTAGTCGAGGCCGCTCATCAGCACCTTCACGCCGCCGCCGACCTGGCCCAGCACGTTCTCCTCCGGCACTTCGACGTCGTCGAAGAACAGCGGGAAGGTGTTCGAGCCGCGCATGCCGAGCTTGTCGAGGTGGGTGCCGTGCGAGAAGCCCTTCATGCCCTTCTCGATGATGAAGGCGGTGATGCCCTTCGGGCCGGCATTGGTGTCGGTCTTGGCATAGACGACCAGCGTGTCGGCGTCGCCGCCATTGGTGATCCACATCTTGGCGCCGTTGAGCACGTAGCGGTCGCCCTTCTTGTCGGCACGCAGCTTCATCGACACGACGTCGGAGCCGGCGTTCGGCTCGCTCATCGCCAGCGCGCCGACGTGATCGCCCGAGATCAGCTTGGGCAGGTACTTGTCCTTCTGCGCGGCGCTGCCGTTGCGGCGGATCTGGTTCACGCACAGGTTCGAGTGCGCGCCGTAGGAGAGGCCCACCGACGCGGACGCGCGCGAGATCTCTTCCATCGCGATGATGTGCGCGAGGTAGCCCATGCCGGTGCCGCCGTATTCCTCCTCGACGGTCATCCCCAGCAGGCCCATGTCGCCGAACTTCTTCCACAGGTCGGCGGGGAATTCGTTTTCGCGATCGATCTCGGCGGCACGCGGAGCGATCTCGGCCTCGGCAAACTGGCGCACCGCGTCGCGCAGTGCATCGATGGTTTCGCCGTGATTGAAGTTCAGGCTGGGAATGTTCATGTGGGTCTCCTCGCTTCCTGGATCGCGTTGGTATTCGGGACATGTACCGATGAAGCTTAGACGCGCATCGGCAAAACGTCGTGGCCGCATAAGAGTAGGCCTGCGCGCGACGCTTCGGGCGCCAAGGTGGTTGCAAATCCTGCCAATGGTTTTATGATTTGACGATGACCACCGTGATCCCCTCGGTCGGCGATCCGACGCGCGGCCCGGCTGCGACGCCTATCGCGTTCATCCGCACGATCGTCGCGGCGTATCGTCGATATGGAATCAATCCTGCCAACGCGCTGCACGAGGCGCAGATCCCGCCAGCGATGCTGGACGACCTCGATGCACGCGTCACCGCGGGCCAGATGGAGATCATGTCTGCGGTCGCGATGCAGGAGCTCGACGACGAGGCGCTGGGCTGGTTTTCGCGCCGACTGCCGTGGGGCAGCTACGGCATGCTGTGCCGCGCATCGATCACCTCGCCCGACCTCGGCGTCGCGCTGAAGCGCTGGTGCCGCCACCACCGCCTGCTCACCGACGACATCCTGCTGCACCTCAGCGAGCTAAACGGAGATAGCGACATCGCGCACATTCGCCTCGAAGTGCGCCGCTACCTCGGTGACATGCATGAGTTCTGCATCATCACGCTGCTGCGCTATCTGCTCGGCTACGCGTGCTGGGCGATCGACTCGCGCATCCCGCTGCTCGCGGCGCGCTTCCCCTTCCCCGCGCCGCCGCACAAGGGCGTCTATCCGCTGCTCTTTCAGGGCCCGGTGCAGTTCGATGCGGAGCAGGCCGAGATCAGCTTCGACGCACAGTACCTGCACCTGCCGCTGCGGCGCGACGAAGCCGCCTTGCAACAGATGCTGCGCCGCGCCCTGCCGCTCACGGTGCTGCAATACCGCCGCGACCGCCTGCTGGTGCAGCGCGTGCGTCACCTGCTGCGCGAGCGGCTTGACGAGGGCGCGACCGCCGAGACGCTGGCCGAGCGCCTGCACCTGTCGCCGCGCACGCTGCACCGCCAGCTCGACGAGGAGGGGGCGTCACTGCAGGAACTGAAGGTCGAGGCGCGAAGGGAACGCGCGATCGAGCTGCTGATCCGCACGAACCGCACGATCAAGCAGATCGCGCTGTCGGCGGGCTTCCGCAACGAGAAGAGCTTTTCCCGGGCATTCCGTCAGTGGACGGGGGCATCGCCGAGCGCCTACCGCGAGCGGCGTGACTCCCCGCCAAGGAGCATCGTGCAAGCGGATGACGCTGCGCGCCCCTCACCCCGTAGCTCGTCGCGGTGACGGCATGGATCGCCTTGACCGCAAGGCAAATGGCATAATGAAGAAGCCCTTTGCGGCCAATCCTGCTCATTCATTCCGGCTGATCGAGTCCGACCACACAGATGCTCAAGACAATCCGCGCCGCGACCTGCATGCTCCTCCTGTTGCTGACAGCGGGGTGCGGCCTGGATGCCGGCCCGGTGGTGCGCCCCGAACCGGAGGAGTGGCTCAAGGTCGGATCGTTCGAAATGGGGCGCTGGAAGGTCCACTACGCTCGCGGCGACAGCTTCCAATTCCGCGGCGATTATTACTGGCACACCATTCTGCGGTTCAAGGGCAGCAAGGTCGATTTCTGCACCCCGAAGGGATGGGGCGGCAGCGCGCTCTGCTCGGACCGCGAATGGGTCGGTGAATTCAGCCTGTCGACGCCACACGTCGTATCCGATAACCCGCCCGCACTGCTCGTCCCGTATGGCGGCACGAGCGGAAATGGCGATGCGGAAACATGGCTGTTCGTCGAAAGAAACGGGCAACTGGAAAAGACGAGACTCTCCGTCAGGAACGATGGCCTGTGGGACCTCGCGAACAACCGTCTCGACCGGGGCGGAGCGTGGGACCTCAGAAACTATCCCGTCATCGCCATCAACAACAGCAACTGGTTCGATACCGCCAGCCTGCGCCAGATCGAACTGGCCGAACCGCAAGGCATCGCGTACTTGAGCTTCGCCTCGCGCTCGCCAGACGGCCGCTGGGTGGCGCGCGCCGGCTACACGGACAGCCTCTCGACCGGTCTGCAGGCGCTGCTGCTCGTCGTGACGGACCTGGACTCCCCTTCCGATTCGGCAACCTACGCCGTCGAAGGCATGAACGATGATCAGATGACGGCACGGGACGAGCTGGTTGCACGATTCCAGCAGTACTTCACCTGGTCCCCCGAACAGGCCGGCCAACTCGTCGCCACCAATCGCAGAAAAGCCCGGCTCCGGCCGCTCGACGCCGTACTCACCCGGACCTCGACGCGGACCACGGCTCCGCAGCATGAATCGCCGGACACGGTCCATTTCATCCCGAAGGCCACCGCGTCGCAGATTCCCCTGGTCTGCAGTGCAATATTGAACGTCACCGGCGCGGAAGGCCGGATGCGGTACACGTTGCACGACGAGGCGACGCTCGAGATTGCGGACTGGGGCGACCTCGTGCTGAAAGCGTCCGACATCGGGATCGAAATCCGGACCGGCAAGGAGAACTGGCGCATCGCCCATGACGTCGCCGCGCAGCTGCAGCGAAGCATCCTGCGCGGGCAGGCGCCCTTCGGGGCGGGTTCATCCCCAATGAAGGAACAGTGCGCGAATCCGGGGCATCCGGCCTGACCCCGCACCGCCACCCAGTGCGCCGGGAATGCCCGCGACACTGTCGCTAAGGAACATGCAGAATTGCCGCGCGCCCTCGCTCAATTCATGATGCATATCCTATTTACATCAACGGACCGCAGCAGCGATTTCCCCGACACACGATCCCCGGCAGTGCGGGACCCGCGAACAGTCTCCCTATGGTTCTCGCGCAGCGGCGCCTTCTCCCCCGCATGCCGGACAAGCAAGTCATTCCGCGATGAATTCAGCACTTCTCCGCATCGTCGCACTGATTTGCCTTCTTCCGCTGAGCGCGCCGACACCGGCAGAGACCACTCCGTCTTCGGACGTGCAAGACGCCTTCATGAAGACGCGCATCGTCGTGCGCGATATCGACGGGGCCGGCGGCGTTCCGGAGCCGAACATCAGATGGCGCATCACCGCCGGCGCGACCGAACTCGACGTCGTGGCCAATCGCGTTGCGCTGGCCGAGGGCGAAACCGACTCGAACGGCGAAGCCCGGCTCTCCGAGGAAACGCGTGCCGCGCTGTATGACGCATGGCGTCATGCATCGGCCGAAAGAGCTCTGGTTCGTCCGCCATAGTACGGGCTTCGTGCTCACCTCCAGGCAGATTGACGGCCAGACGCGGATCGCACTCGTCCACCCGCCGTCACCCGCGGAGATGCAGTGGGAGGCGCGGCGTGCCGAAGAACAAGCCAACCGGGCGAAGCCCTTGCCGGCGGACACCTACACCCAGCCAGGTTTCGACGCGAGGCGATATACCGCCGACCTCGCGGACTGGCAGAAGCGTTTCCGGGGCGACGTCGAGGCCCACCGGAAACAATCGAAGAGCGACCCCGAGTACGGCCTTGCGATGCTCCGGCAACGCGAGCTGAGCGCCTTCGACCAGGTCTATGCTCGGTCCATCCACCCCGGCATCAAGAGGCTCGATCTGCGGCGCCTGCTCGTCGAAGCCGGTTATTCGCGCGACCGCCGCGTAACGGCGCCCGGCGCGGTCATCCCCCAACTGCTGCTGTCGAAGGAAATCCGACCGGTGGGTTTCGGCGGCACCTTTGCCGACGGCGACCGCCAGGTCGAACTCTGGTACATGGTGTTCGACGACCTGGGCGACTGGAACCTACAGGATTTCAAGGAGAGCCCGGACTTCAAGGCCTTCCCCTCCGAGCAATTGCCGCCCTTCCAGGTCACCCGCCGCAATGCATGGCCCGCCCTCGTGTTCGCGCGCGACGAACAAGGAAAACTTCTGCTGTACGGTCTTTCGATGGAACTGGACCTCATCCTCAGCAGCATCTTCAACGCCCAGATTTTCTAGGGCGAACGACGCGGCGACGGACGCAGGCGGCACCGTGCCCCTCATCCGCCCGGCCGTGCCATTGCAGCCCCTCCGGGCGTCGTACCCCCAGCCGGTGCGGACGCTGGCGACTCAACGGCGCACTCAAACGCTGAAGTGTCCCACCGCGAGTTCCAGCGAACCGGCCAGCTGCGCGAGTCGCTGCGCCGCCTCCGCCGTCTGGCGTGTCGCTTCGGAGTTCTCCTCGGACATCTCGGTGATGCGCGCGACATTGATCGCGACCTCGTTGCTCGCAGCGCTCTGCTCCTTCAGCGCGAGTGAGATCTCGCTCACCGCATGGACCACACCGGCGGCGCTGCTCTTGATCCCGGTAATCGACTGGCCAGCCTGATTGGCAAGGGTCACCCCCTGACCGACCTGCCGGACCCCCGTCCCCATGCTCGCGACGGCACTGCGGGTTCCGTTCTGGATGCTCGCGATCATGTCCGCGATCTCGCGCGTGGATTCGCCGGTGCGCTCGGACAACTTGCGCACCTCGTCGGCAACCACCGCGAAGCCCCTACCCTGCTCGCCCGCGCGCGCCGCCTCGATCGCCGCATTCAGCGCAAGCAGGTTGGTCTGGTCCGAAATATCGCGGATGACGCTGACGATTGCCGAAATCTCCGCGGATTTCTTCTCGAGTGCCTCGATCACCTGCGAGGACTGGCTGACCGTCTGCGCGATGTTGGACATCTCGGCGACGGCGCCGTGGATCACCTCGCCCCCCTCGTCGGACAGATTCCCGGCATGACGGGAGATCGTTTCGGCTTCGGATGCGCTCGCCGCGACCTGGTCGATGCTGACCGTCATCTGCTCGATTGCCGCAGCGACTGCGGCGGCAGCGGAACTCTGCTCGGACGAGCTCGCCGCGACCTGACAGGATGCCGCCGAGAGCACGCCCGCCGCACCATTGAGGTCGGCAGAACTTTCGCGGATCGCCGCGACGGTTTTCGACAACGCCGCCTGCATGCTCGCCAGAGCCCCCAGCAACTGGCCGATTTCATCGCGACCGGCGGCCGGCACGGCGCCACCGAGGTTTCCCCCGGCGATCCGCTCGGCCACCGCCACCGCCGCACGCAACGGTTGCGTGATCGATCGGATGATCCATGCCGCAACGGCAAGGGCCGCCAGCAAGCCGACCACGATGACGCTGACCGTCGCCTGCCGCACCTCATCGTATTCGAGCGAGGCCTGGCCGAACTGCATGCCCGTTGCGGCGGCCTTCAGCTCCATCAGCTTGCGCAGGCTGCGGACGGCGTCGTTGTACTTTTCCCCCGCACCGGTCGCCTTCATGATCGCCGAAGCCTGGTCGCGATCGCCGCCGCGGATGGTCTCGATCACCTGATTGCGCACTGCGACGTAGGCGTTCCAGCCATCGTCGATACGCATCACCGTTGCCTTTTCCTCCGGGGTCAGCGGCAAGGCGAGGATCGCGCTGCGCGCTGCGCCGATGGTCGCGTCGAGCTCGGGAATGTGTCGCAACTGCTCCTCGACCATGTCGCGGTTCCCGGCATTCACCGCCGCGGCCAGCACGTGCACGCGGATGCGGTGCATGCTGTCGAGGGCGCTGCCGAGTTCGATGAGCGGCAGGGTTTGGTTTTCATACACGGCCTTCAACCTGTCATTGGACCCCGACATGCCGTGCAGGCCGGTAATGCCGATCACCACGAGCAGGCTCGCAAGCACGCACACGAGGAAGATGAGGCGCGTGCGAATGGCTGGACTCCGAAACATCGTTGCTGTCCCCGTTTGTTGTTGTGTGGCAGTGCAATTACTTCCGGAATCGCGGAAGGATTCGGCTCAGGTCTCCTCGCGGTCGGTATGGAGCAGGGAGGCGAACTCCTCGGCCGGCAGCGGCGGGCTGAAGTGGTAGCCCTGCATCTCGTCGCAACCCTGGCGACGCAGCCACTCGAACTGGTCGGCCTCCTCGACGCCTTCCGCGATCACGGACAAACCCAGACTGTGGGCAAGCGACACCACCGCCGCGGTGATTGCGGCATCGGTGCGGTCGGTGGTGATGTCGCGCACGAAGGAACGGTCGATCTTCAAGGCATCGATCGGGAATCCCTTCAGACGGTTGAGACTGGAGTATCCAGTACCGAAGTCGTCGAGTGACAGGCGCACGCCCACGGCCTTGAGCTCGTGCATCGTGGCGATCGCCGCATTGGGGTCCTCCATGAGCATGCTCTCGGTGAGCTCGAGTTCGAGCAGCGCCGGATCAAGCCCGCAGGCCTGCACCGTGCGCGCCACCAGCGCCGCCAGCCCCTCCTGCCGGAACTGGCACGCCGACAGGTTGACCGACATGCGCAGCGGCGCCGCACCACCGTCGAGCCACGCCCTGGCCTGCTCGCACGCATTCCGCAACACCCATTCGCCCATGGGCACGATGATTCCGGTTTCCTCGGCCAGCGGAATGAACCGGGCCGGCGACACCAGCCCCATCTGGGGGTGATGCCAACGTATCAAAGCCTCGGCACCGACGATCCGCAAAGTCCGGACATCGACCTGCGGCTGGAAGTGCAGCACGAACTCGCGGTTCTCCAGCGCCCGGCGCAGCTTTCCCGTCAGCGCAATGCGTTCGGCGGCGTGCGCGTTCATCTCCGCGGCATAGAACTGGAAATTATTGCGCCCCTGGGCTTTCGCCCGGTACAGGGCCGTGTCCGCGTTCATCAGCAGCGTCTGGACGCTGGCGCCGTCGCGCGGGCAGATGCTCGCCCCGATGCTGCACGACACGTACAGCTCGTTGTCGTCCAGCGGGTAGGCCCCCGTCATCGCCTCCTGGATGCGATGAATCGCTGCCGCGACCTGCTCCTCGCCGTCCACCTCCTGCAACACCACGACAAACTCGTCGCCACCGAGGCGCGCAACCGTGTCCTCGTCGCGCACGCACGAGGCCAGGCGCTCGGCAACCGCCTTCAGCAGGCGGTCGCCCGAATTGTGGCCGAGACTGTCATTGACGTACTTGAAGTGATCCAGATCGAGGAACAGGATTGCAGCGTTGCGACGGTAGCGCTGCGCGCGCCCGATCACCTGCTGCAGGCGGTCGGTAAGCAGCGCCCGGTTGGGCAAACCCGTCAGGCTGTCGTGGCCGGCCTGGTATTCAAGTTGCGCTTGGTAACGCTTGCGGTCCGCCATGGTCCGCAGCGAGACGATGCCATACGCCAGGTTTTCCGCGAGCTTGCCGAGCAGTTCGACTTCCTCGCTGTCGAACGCATCCGTCTCGTCGGCATAGATCGCCAGCACCCCCAGCACCTGCCCGTCCTTGCACAACGGCAGGCCGACGCAGGCGTGATAGTCCCGTGCCAGCGCTTCATGGCTGCGCACGAAGGTCTCGTCGTCGCCGATGTTGTTCACCACCACCGGTCGCCCGGTGCGCACCGCCCTGCCGATCGGGCCGTTCTCGCGCACCGCGCTGTTCCAGGTGATGTCGAGCGTCTCGAGATAGCCCTGCTCGTAGCCCGCGTGCATGACGGGGCGCACGCTCATGCGCTCGTCGCGTTCGGCGAAGCCCGCCCACGCCAGGCGATAGCCGCCGGTCCGCGTGATCGTGTTGCAGATGTGGCGCAGCAACTCGTTCTCCTCCCCGATCCGCACCAACGCTTCATGGCAATGCGTCAGCAGCCTGAGCGTGCGATTTAGCTTGTGCAGCATGCGCTCGGTCTGCTTGCGCTCGGTGAGGTTCTCCTTCACCGCGACCAGATGGGTGATGCGGTCGTGCGCGTCACGGATCGGCGATGCCACCATGTGCGCCCAGTACAGCTCGCCGTTTTTCTGCCGATTCAGGAGTTCGCCGCGCCACACCTTGCCGTCGCACAGGGAGGCCCACAGGTCCTTGTAGATCCGGGCCGGGGTATTGCCGGAACTGAACATGCGCGGCGATTTCCCCAGCACCTCGTGCGCCTCGTAGCCGGTCACGCGGGTCACGCTCGGGTTCACGTATTCGATGCGACCGTTACGGTCGGTAATGACCACCAGCGACGGACTCTGCTCGACGGCGCGCGACAGCACCCGCAGATGTTCGACTGAGCGGCGACGCTCGGTGACGTCACGAATCACGCTGACGATGATCCGCCCGCGGTCGGCCGTGTCGGACAACAGGACAGCCTGCATGTCCACCCAGCGCTGCGTACCACCAAAGCCGACGATCTCGAACTCGAGCGCGACCGGAGTGTTGGCGGAGATCTGACCGGACAAGCGGCGCAGCGCGCGGAAGTGCTTCCTCGGCACCACCTCCCGCACCTTGCGCCCGACGATGTCGTTCGACTGCTCGGCTTCGATCATCGCGAGCCCGGAGCGATTGATGCTCAGCACCCTTCCGTGCTCGTCGATCATCGCGACGCAGTCCGGCACCGTATCGACGACCGCCTGCAGCAGGCTTTCCCGATTCTCCAGCTGCCGGCGGTCGTGGTCGATGCGCTGCATGCAGTGTGCGGTCTGCTCGGCGAGCACATTCAGGTCCGCCGCGAGCTGGCCGATCTCGCCATGGCCCGCGATCGCCAGTCGCGGGGAGAAATCGCCGCAGGCAAAGCGCCGGCTTACTGCCGACAGCTTGCGCAACGGGACGAGGATGTGACGTCGCACGGCAAGCAACGCAAGCCCCAGAAAAAGGGCATCGAGCACTACCAGCCCATGCATGTAGAACCTGGCGTCTCGCTCTTCCTCGTTCGCATGGTGCGTCAGTCCGGCGACCACCGCTTCGAGATTGCTCAGGAGGATCGCGGCGTCGTTGACCAGATGCTCGACATCGATCCGCGAAAGATCCCGCTTGCCGTCCGGACGCAGCAGGACGGTTATGTCGGCGCTGTAGTCCGCCCACGTATCACGGACGATACGCAGTGCGCCGATGATCGCAGGAGGCGACACCCGGACGGCATAACCGAAGGCATCCCTCCCCTGCTCGAGCGCCGTGAGCCCCGTCTCGAACTCGCGCACTGCCAAATCCGCCTGCTCTCGGCTCGCGAATCCCTCATGCGCGAGGACGCCCTGGAGCGCGATACGCTGGCTGAGCATGCGCATGCGCCCGGCCACGTTGATCGTGTCGGCGACGTGGTGGAGTCTTTGCAGCAGGCTGTCGATGATCGTCGCGTTGGCCACGATCAGGGACAGGAACAGCACGGACGCCAACGCGAACTTGATTCCCAGCCCCGGGGATTGGAATTGTGCAGAGGTCGTCATGTCGTGCATGTTTCCGGTCTCTTCCGTCTCGATCAGGCGTTGCCGCGACACCCAGTGTCGCGCCCACGTACGACGTCTGCCCCGGCGCAAGGCCGAGCGGCACGACCACGGAAAACCGGTCTATCGGACGAGCCCGGGCCGCGTTTCACGTCGGTCTGCCCACACGGCAAGACCGCGCCCGAAACGGGATTCAGAAATCCTGTGAATTACCCCCTTTGCGGTCAGGCTCCATGCAAAGCACGGGCTCCCGAACGTGCAAAACGGGTTGTCTCCAGTTTTCTTGTATTTTTTCGACCGCCGTTTCGCCCAACGCACATTCGTCTCGCCGGGATAGGCGGCGCATCGAGGTCGCGCGCTGAACCACCATGAACAGGCGATCCGGAGAACCGGATCAACCGAACGGCACTCACGCAGGCAGTCGTGCGCACACTATGGGTGCTCGGCCGTGACGGGTCCATACCTCTTTCAGCCGATCGGACGTATCCCGAAGTACCTACAACCGGCTCTTCCGTTTGCCCGCCACTACGTCTTTCAGACTATTGACAGAGCAAATACCGAATGGAAGCCCCTGCGGATCAAGCGCCACACGGATGGCCCGCGCCGCTCAGTCGTGCACGGCCGCGGCATACCCTCCGCCCGGAAGCGTCTGCCGTTCGCCGACCCGATGCAGGCGCGCGTGCGTGCGCCGCAGGCCGAACCAGGTCGCGCCGGCGACGAGCGGAAGCGCCAACCCGACCGCCTGGTCCACCGGCACTCCGACACCCCAGCCCTTTAACGCCTTCAGCGCATACGCGGCGAGCCCGACCCCGTAGTACGAGATCGCGACCACCGACAAACCCTCGACCGCCTGCTGCAACCTCAACTGCAGGCGTGCGCTGCGACTCAGGCTTTCGAGCACGCCCTGATTCTGCCGCTCCTGCGCGAGATTGACACGCGTGCGCAGCATGTCATTGGCGCGACTCACCTTGTGGGCGAGCGCCTCCTGCCGCACGGATACCGACACGCAGGTATCCATCGCCGGCGCGAGACGCCGCTCCATGAACTCGCCTATCGTCGGCACGCCTTCGACGCGCTGCTCACGCAGCTCGCCGATACGCGCCTGCACGATGCGGTAGTAGGCCTGCGCAGCGCTGAAGCGATAGACGGTCTCGTGCGCCATCGCCCGCATGCGCGCATCCAGTCGCGAGATCTCGTGCAGCAGCTGCTCGGCATCGCCGTCGATCTCGAGTTCGCACATGCGCGTCCCGACGCGACCAAGGTCCTCATCGATGGCGTCGAGGCTGGCGGTGCCCTCGCGTGCGAGCGGCAGCGCAAGCAAGGCCATCATCAGGTAGGTCTCGATCTCGCAGATCCGCTGCACGAGCCGGCCCATCTGCGCCTCGCGCAAACCCGTGTCGCGCACCAGATAGCGCGAGAAGCCGTCCGGCCCGACCTGGAAGTCGGTCCAGATCTCGCCGCCCGAGAGTACACGGCTGCCGACGAGGGGCGGCATCGAGAACAGCGTGTGCAGCCGTTCGTCGGCGAGGTCGAGCGGCTCGCCGCTCTCCGCGAGGATGTGCGAGGCGACGATGACGGAGGCGCCGAGCGATTCGAGCCAGTCCATCGGCACGTGACGCATCGCCGTCTGCACGAAGTCCCCCCCGCCGCGCCCGGAATCGACGAAGGTGAAGGTGGCGAATTCGGTGTGCCGCTCCCACTTGACGCGGAAGTGGCCGAAATCGTGGAAGAAGTGCTGCGCGCCGGACTTGGGGCCCGATACCCCGAAGCGCGCGCACAACGCATGCAATGTGCGCTCGTGCCAATCGCCACCTTGGCCACCTCCGTCCTCCTCACAATGGAGCGCGAGGTGGGACACCCGCGCCGGCGCGGCGATGACCATGAAAGGGCGGGAGTGGATCTCGCTCGCGAGCGCGAGCCGCTGCGGGTGATTCAGACTGCGGGGAAGATTCATCGCGGAATATCGCGACGGGCGCGCGGAGCTTCGTCCGGTGCAGGACCGCCCGGCTCCACGCGCCCGCCGAACGCTCAGTTGTAGCCGAGCACGATCACGGCGGCGAGATCGCGGCGCTCCGCCTCGACCTGAGTGGCGTAATCCTCGCTGCGCGGGTCGACACGGCGCTTGAGCCGGTTGGCGAGTTCGCTGCCGACCTTTGGGCCGACCTGGCCGGCGATGAAAGCGAAGTCCTTGATGCTTGCCTGTTGCTGGGGAATCATTGCTGCAATCTCCGATTCGAGCGTCTTGAAAAGAAGGAAATCAATCGGCCTACCCGGAGCGATGCTCCTCATTCCCTGTCCACGTACTGGCGTTGTTTGTCGTTATAGGGGTGCCGACTGGCCGAGGCGAATTCTTGTTCAAGCGCCGGACATGCTCAAACGAAATAAACTACGAAGATCATGACTCGGAGGAAGTACCCATGCGCCGGCGCATCCCCAGCATCGAGGCGCTCGTTGCATTCGACGCCGCCGCGCGCCACCTGAGTTTCACGCGCGCAGCCGACGCGCTGTCGCTCACGCAGAGCGCGGTCTGCAAGCAGATCGCGTCGCTGGAGGATTATCTCGGCGTGCCGCTGTTCAACCGTATCAAGAAGCGCATCTCGCTGACCGAGGCCGGAGCGATCTACGCAAAGCGCATTGCCGAAGACCTCGATCGCCTCGAGCGCCATACGGTTTCACTGATGTCGCACCGCGGCGAGCGCAACGTGCTGGAACTCGCAGTGATCCCGACCTTCGGTTCGCGCTGGCTGATTCCGCGGCTCGCCCACTTTCACGCGGCCAATCCGGAAATCACGGTGAACCTGACCACGCGTTCCGACCCCTTCGTTTTCACGGAGACGGCATTCGATGCGGCGGTCCATTTCGGCTCGCCCGCCTGGCCGGGCGCAATCTCACACCCGCTCTTCGGCGAGGAGTTGGTGCCGGTGTGCAGCCCGGCGCTGCTGCGCGACCATCCCTGCACGGAACCGCGCGAGCTCGCGCGCCTGCCGCTGCTGCATCAGGTGAATCGTCACGCCGCGTGGCAGCGCTGGTTCGAAGCGGCAGGCGTGAAGGACGTCGACGCGATGGGCGGCCCGCGCTTCGACCTGTTCTCGATGCTCGTGGAGGCGGCCAGCGCGGGACTGGGCGTGGCGCTCGTGCCGCGCTTTCTCGCACTCAGCGAATTGGAATCGGGGAAGCTCGTCATCCCATTCCATCTGCCGCTGCCGTCCGAGACGGGCTACCACCTCGTCTACCCCGACCCGCCGAGCACGAACCCGGCGCTGCGCCGTTTTACCGACTGGCTGCTGGCCGAAGCGGCCGCCTACCGGCGCGCGCAGACGCCCGCATCGGAACGCGCGGCGTAAGGACGGCGGAAGGAAACCCTTGCCTCCGGAGCGGTACGGATGGCCGAGCGCCGCGGAGGGCCGGCCTCACGTCGACGCCGCCCCGATTTGCCTCAGGCCACCTGCAACTCGCGAACCACTGCTCGCGGCGCAGCGGCGACCGGCACCGAGCCGAACAGGTTCTTCGGGTCGGCCAGGTCGGGAATCAGCGAGATCTCCTCCTTGACACCCAGCTCCATCGCCAGATCGCCCATGAAGCGCAGCGCCGAGAAGTCCTCCAGCGCGAAGCCCACCGAGTCGAACACCGTCACTTCGTCCGCCAACAGGCGCCCCGGCACCTTGCCCGAAAGCACGTTCCACAACTCAATCACCTCGAAGTCCGCCGGCATCTGCTGCATGTCACCCTCGACGCGCGACTGCGGCTCGAATTCGCAGAACACGCGACCCATGCGCAGCACGTCGGCATGCAGCTCGGTCTTGCCCGGGCAGTCGCCGCCGACACCGTTGATGTGCATGCCCGGCTCGATCATGTCGGCGGTCAGGATCGTCGCATTGGTCTTGTCGGCCGTCACGGTGGTGACGATGTCGCAGCCCTTCACGGCGTCCCGCGTGCTGCTAAAGCGCTTCGCAGAGAGGCCCATGCGGTCGAGATTGCGCATCAGCTTGTCGGTCGCCGCGGAATCCACGTCGTAAAGATGGAACTCGGTGATGCCCAGCAGGTGGTGAAAGGCCAACGCCTGGAACTCGCTCTGCGCGCCGTTACCGATGAGCGCCATGCGCTTGCTGTCGGGACGCGCCAGCACGCGTGCGGCCATCGCCGAGGTCGCGGCGGTGCGCAGTGCGGTGGTCAGGGTCAGCTCGCTGACGAGCGTCGGCGCGCCGGTGTCGACGTCGGCCAGCACGCCAAAGGCCATCACCGTGCTCAGGCCGAAGCGATGATTCTTCGGATGACCATTCACGTACTTGAAGGAGTACAGGGAGTCGTCCGAGATCGGCATCAGTTCGATCACACCGTCGTCCGAATGGTTGGCGACACGGGCGGTCTTCTCGAACTCGTTCCAGCGCAGGAAGTCGGCCCGGATGTACTCGGCCATACCCGCGAGACAGTTCGCGAGACCTTTGGCAGCGACGAGCTCTGCGGCGCGCTCGGCACTGAGGAAGCGGGTGGGGATGCGGTTACTCGTTCTCATGGTCTCGTCCTCACTGGTGTATGGCGTGATGCCTTGTGATTCACTGAGGACATGATCGACCAGTTCCGCGTCAATAAAAATGACACCAACTGTGCTATTTTGATAAAAAAGTGGTCATTTCGATAACCATTACTGACAGTTCGACAAAATGGACAGCCTGGACCAGCAACTGATCAGCCTCCTGCGCAACGACGCGCGGATGAGCGTCGCGAACCTCGCACACAAGTTGAAGGTGTCGCGCGGCACCGTCACGAACCGCATCACCAAGCTCGAAAACGACGGGATCATCGTCGGCTACACGGTGAAGCTACGGCCCGACTCGCAGCCGAACGAGATCCGCGCGTGGATGAGCATCGTCGTCGCCGGCAACGAGACGCGCTCCGTGATCGCCAGCCTGCTCGGCGAGCCGGGCGTCGCATCGCTGCACGACACCAACGGCCGCTGGGACCTGCTCGCGGAGCTGCGCGCGGAGAACCTCACGGAGCTGTCGAACGTGCTCGAACGCATCCGGTTGATCCGCAGCATCCAGCACACGGAAACCAGCATCCACCTCGCGAGCTACCGCGGCGAAAGCTCCTGAGCGATGGGCGCAGCCTTCAGGGCGCACTGCTGACGCGCCAGTCGAAGTCCGTCAGCCCTGCACCGGCCGGCTGGAGGGCGACTTCCAGAGTCACGCCTCCGCCGTTCTTCCACAGCATTCCCCGATCCGCCCCGGCTGCAAGCCTCGACAGCTTCCGCCCCTCGCCCGGCGTTTTCCTCTCGGCGACCGGGTGTCTCCGTCCAATCTCCATCTGTCTATACATTTCTAATTAGCCCCAAGCTGACACTGGCGACCGACGCACGGACACGAGGAGGAAGTAATCTCACCCGCGCCCCGAAGCGATCTCGCCACCCCTGCGATCCTGCGCCAGGCGCCCAACATTCTGAGCGTTAGCGGCAGAATCGCAGAGCGGCGATGGCACCGGAATCCGGATGGGCAGTTCCGCAAAAATTTCTTCTTGACGCCTCGTCGTAGCGATTCTATTGTATATACAACATCGCAAACACAGAGGCTCACCGATGCCCCCGGCTCACCCCCGTCTGCTCTGGCGCGATCTGACGATCTTCGACGGCAGACATCAACTCCCCGCACCGATGGCGGTACTGGTCGATCGTGGCCGCATCGCGAGGCTGTGCGCGAGCGATGCGCTGACTGCCGCCGACCTCGACGGCGCAACGGAAATGGGCCGCGGCGGCGTCATGACCCCCGGCCTCATCGACTGCCATACCCACCTCGTGTTCGCCGGCAACCGCGCCGACGAGTTCGCCCGCCGCCTCGCAGGCGCGAGCTATGCCGAGATCGCCCAGTCCGGCGGCGGCATCCTCAGCACCGTGCGCGCGACGCGTGCAGCCAGCGAGGACGAACTCCTCGCCACGGCCCTGCCGCGGCTCGGCGCCCTGATGGCCGACGGCGTCACCACGGTGGAGATCAAGTCCGGCTACGGCCTCACGGTGGCCGACGAGCTGAAGATGCTGCGCGTCGCGCGGCGCCTGGGAGAGACCTTGCCCGTGCGCGTCGCGACGACGCTGCTCGGTGCCCACGCCCTCCCCCCCGAATACCAGGACGACAAGGATGGCTACATCCGCCTCGTTTGCGAGGAGATGATCCCCGCCGCCGCATCCGAAGGACTCGCCGACGCGGTCGACGTGTTCTGCGAGGGCATCGCGTTCAGCCCCGCGCAATGCGAACGCGTGTTCGAGGCCGCCGCGCGCCACGGCCTGCACGTGAAGGCGCACGCCGAGCAGCTCTCGAACCTTGGCGGCGGGGCGCTCGCGGCGCGCCACGGTGCGCTGTCGGCCGACCACGTCGAGTACCTCGACGAAGTCGGTGTGCGCGCCCTGGCCGAAGCCGGCACGGTCGCGACGCTCCTGCCGGGCGCCTTTCTGACGCTGCGCGAAACGCAGTTGCCGCCGGTCGACGCCCTGCGCCGCCACGGCGTGCCCATCGCCGTCGCAACCGACGCCAACCCCGGCAGTTCCCCGATGTTCATGCCCACCTTGATGCTCAACCTCGCCTGCACGCTGTTCCGCCTGACCCCGTGCGAGGCTCTCGCGGGCATGACCGCCAACGCCGCCCGCGCGCTCGGGCTGACCGACGGCGGGCGCATCGCCGAGGGGCTGCGCGCGGATCTGTGCGTGTGGGACGTCTCAAGCCCCAACGAGCTCGCCTACGCGGTGCAGCCGGGACGCCTGCGCCAGCGCGTCTTCGACGGGAGGCTCACCGATGAGCGCTGACCGCATCGACACGGCCCCCTGGACCGGGCGCACCGATCCGGAGGCCGACACCCTGCGCTGGCATCAGGCGATCCGCCCGCTCGGGGCCGCTGCGCCCGGCGTGGCCGTCCTCGGCTTCGCGTGCGACGAGGGCGTGCGCCGCAATCACGGCCGCTCCGGCGCAGCGGCGGCTCCCACGGCGATCCGCAAGGCACTCGCGAACCTCGCCTGGCACCGCGAAGGCCCGGCCTACGACGCGGGCGACGTCTGCTGCGAGGACGGCGATCTCGATGCCGCACAGACACGACTCGCCGAGAACGTCTCCGCCCTGCTCGCCACCGGTCATCTTCCGATCGTCCTCGGCGGCGGTCACGAGGTCGCGTGGGGCAGCTGGCAGGGCCTCGCCCGCCATCTCGCCACACTGGAGAGCGCCCCGCGCATCGGCATCGTCAACTTCGACGCCCATTTCGATCTGCGCGACCCGGCTCATGCGCATTCGTCCGGCACCCCCTTCGCGCAGATCGCCGAGGATTGTGCGGCGCGCGGCTGGCCCTTCCGCTACGCCTGCCTCGGCGTGAGCCGCGCCTCGAACACGCGCGCGCTGTTCCGCCGCGCCACCGAACTCGACGTGCTGATCCGCGAGGACCGCGAGATCACGCCGATGAGCCTCGCGCAGATCGGCCGCGAACTCGATGCCTTCATCGGCGTGTGCGACCACGTCTATCTCACCATCGACCTCGACGTGCTGCCCGCCTGCGAGGCCCCTGGCGTCAGCGCCCCGGCCGCGCGGGGGGTGTCGCTCGCGCTGTTGGAACCGCTCGTCGAGCACGTGCGCGACGGCGACAAACTCCGGCTCGCCGACCTCGCCGAGCTCAACCCTGCATTCGACATCGACCAGCGCACGGCGCGTGTCGCCGCGCGACTGATCCACACCTTGACCCTGAACGGCTGAATCCAAGGCCGTCAAATCCAGACACATCGAAGGAGAACACGATGACCACCCCCATCCCCTGCCACGCCTCCCGCCACGACCCCGGCCGTCACATCGCGGCGCCGACCGGCACCGCGGTCAGCTGCAAGAGTTGGCTCACCGAAGCCCCGCTACGCATGCTGATGAACAACCTCGATCCGAACGTCGCCGAAAACCCCGCCGACCTCGTCGTCTACGGCGGAATCGGCCGCGCCGCGCGCGACTGGGCCTGCTTCGACAAGATCGTCGAAGTCCTGCGCCGGCTGGAGGACAACCAGACCCTGCTGATCCAGTCCGGCAAGCCCGTCGGCGTGTTCGAAACCCACCGTGACGCCCCGCGCGTGCTGCTCGCGAACTCCAACCTCGTCCCCGCCTGGGCGAACTGGGAGCACTTCAACGAGCTCGACCGCAAGGGCCTGATGATGTACGGCCAGATGACCGCCGGCTCCTGGATCTACATCGGCTCGCAGGGCATCGTACAGGGCACATATGAGACCTTCGTCGAAGCCGGACGTCAGCACTACGGCGGCGACCTCGCGGGCCGCTGGGTGCTCACCGCCGGCCTCGGCGGCATGGGCGGCGCGCAACCGCTCGCCGCGACGCTCGCCGGCGCTTGCTCGCTGAACATCGAATGCCAGCAGTCGCGCATCGACTTCCGCCTGCGCACCCGCTACGTCGACGAACAGGCCACGAACCTCGACGACGCACTGGCCCGCATCGCGCGCTACACCCAGCGCGGCGTCGCCAAGTCGATCGCCCTGTGCGGCAACGCGGCCGACATCCTGCCCGAACTCGTGCGCCGCGAGGTACGCCCGGACATGGTCACCGACCAGACCAGCGCCCACGATCCGCTGCACGGCTACCTGCCCTCCGGCTGGACCTGGGACGAATACGTCGCACGCGGCCAACGCGAGCCCGAGGCCGTCGTCGCCGCCGCGAAGCGTTCGATGGCGCAGCACGTGCGCGCGATGCTCGCCTTCAATGAGCGCGGCATCCCGACCTTCGACTACGGCAACAACATCCGCCAGATGGCCTTCGAGGAAGGCGTGACCAACGCCTTCGATTTCCCGGGCTTCGTGCCCGCCTACATCCGCCCGCTGTTCTGCGAGGGCATCGGCCCCTTCCGCTGGGTCGCGCTCTCCGGCGATCCCGAGGATATCTACAAGACCGACGCCAAGGTCAAGGAACTGATCCCGGACAACCCGCACCTGCATCACTGGCTCGACATGGCGCGCGAGCGCATCAGCTTCCAGGGCCTGCCCGCGCGCATCTGCTGGGTCGGCCTGAAGGACCGCGCCCGCCTCGGCCAGGCCTTCAACGAGATGGTCGCCAAGGGCGAGCTGAAGGCCCCGATCGTGATCGGCCGCGACCACCTCGACTCGGGTTCGGTCGCGAGCCCCAACCGCGAGACCGAGAGCATGCTCGACGGCTCGGATGCAGTCTCCGACTGGCCGCTGCTGAATGCGCTGCTCAACACCGCCGGCGGCGCGACCTGGGTCTCGCTGCACCACGGCGGCGGCGTCGGCATGGGCTACTCTCAACATGCGGGTGTCGTGATCGTCGCCGACGGCACGCCCGAAGCCCACGCCCGCCTCGGCCGCGTGCTGCGCAATGACCCGGGCACCGGCGTGATGCGTCACGCCGATGCCGGCTACGATATTGCCCGCGACTGCGCGCGCGACAACGGGCTGGACCTGCCCATGCTCGACGCCGTGAAAGGAGCCTGAGGTGACCGAAATGACTTTCGACCCGAGCATTGAACTCACGCTCGTCCCCGGCGAGCTGACGCTGGCCCAGTTGCGCCAAGCCTACGAGCACCCGATCCGCGTCACCCTGCCCGACAGCGCCTCCGACGCCATCGAACGCAGCGTTGCCTGCGTGCGCCGCGTGATCGACGAGGACCGCGTCGCCTACGGCATCAACACCGGCTTCGGCCTGCTCGCGCAGACCCGCATCGCGCACGAGGACCTCGAGATCCTGCAGCGCTCGCTGGTGCTGTCGCACGCCTGCGGCGTCGGCGAAGCCCTCGACGACGCAACCGTGCGCCTGATCATGCTGCTCAAGGTGAATAGCCTCGCCCGCGGCTTCTCCGGCATCCGCCGCCGGGTCATCGACGCGCTGATCGCCCTGCTCAATGTGGGCGTCTATCCCGAGATCCCGGCTAAGGGCTCGGTCGGCGCCTCGGGTGACCTCGCCCCGCTCGCCCACCTGTCGCTCACGCTGCTCGGCGAAGGCCGTGCGCGCCATCAGGGCAAATGGCTGCACGCCGTCGAGGCGCTCGCCGTGGCCGGACTCGAGCCGCTGACGCTGGCCGCCAAGGAAGGCCTCGCGCTCCTCAACGGCACGCAAGTCTCCACCGCTTACGCGCTGCGCGGCCTCTTCGACGCCGAAGATCTGTTCGCTGCCTCCACCGTCTGCGGCAGCCTCACCGTCGAAGCCGCGCTCGGCTCGCGCGTGCCGTTCGACGCCCGCATCCACGCCGCGCGCGGCCAGCGCGGCCAGATCGACGCGGCCGCGGCCTACCGCCACCTGCTGGAGGACACCAGCGAGATCGCGCAGTCGCACGTCGCCTGCGGCAAGGTGCAGGACCCCTACTCGCTGCGCTGCCAACCGCAGGTCATGGGCGCCTGCCTCACGCAAGTCCGCCAGGCCGCCGAGGTGCTGGCGGTTGAAGCCAACGCGGTGTCCGACAACCCACTGGTGTTCGCCGACGAAGACGACATCCTCTCCGGCGGCAACTTCCATGCCGAACCCGTGGCGATGGCCGCCGACAACCTCGCGCTCGCCATCGCCGAAATCGGCGCACTCGCCGAGCGGCGGATCTCGCTGATGATGGACAAGAACATGTCCCAGTTGCCCGCCTTCCTCGTCGCCAACGGCGGCGTGAACTCAGGCTTCATGATCGCGCAGGTCACCGCCGCCGCCCTCGCCAGCGACAACAAGGCGCTCGCCCATCCGGCCAGCGTCGACAGCCTGCCGACCTCGGCCAACCAGGAAGACCACGTCTCGATGGCCCCCAATGCCGGCCGCCGCCTGTGGGCGATGGCCGACAACGTGCGCGGCATCCTCGCCGTCGAATGGCTCGCCGCCTGCCAGGGCCTCGACTTCCGCGACGGTCACAAGAGTTCGCCGAAGCTGGAAGAGGCGCGTGCCGCGCTACGTGCAAAGGTGCCGTTCTATGAGGTCGACCGCTACTTCGCGCCCGACATTGCTGCTGCGACGAACCTGCTCCAGACACGCGTGCTGTCCGGCCTGATGCCCCGCGGCCTGCTACCCTCGCTCACGTAGCCCCATCGCCAACGACCCGCCGGGCTCCTCGCGCAACCGGGGCCCGGACCGTCACCCACATTGCATGCCACCCGAGGTCGCCGGCTGTATGATGGCGAATATCACATTCGCTGCAAAAGGAACGGCCGTGGCCAGCCCTGTCCCCCGCTACCGCCAGATCGAGGAATTTCTGCTCGAAAAGATTCGCAGCGGCACCTATCCGGTCAATCACCAGATCCCGCCGGAAGAACAGCTCGCTCGCGATTTCCACGTCAGCCGCATGACCGCCAACAAGGCGATCCGCGATCTCGTCCAGGGCGGATACCTCGTGCGTCAGCCAGGGCTCGGCACCTTCGTCACCGACCGCAAGGCCGAGTCCTCCCTCCACGAAGTGCTCAATATCGCAGCCGAGGTCCGCGGCCGCGGCAATACATACGGCAACACCGTACTGTCCCGCGAGGCCATCGAGGCCGACGATGAAGTTGCCCTTCGTCTCGGCGTTCGCCTCGGCACCCGAGTCTTCCACACCATGATCGTTCATCGCGAAAACGACGTGCCGATCCAGCTCGAGGAACGTTTCGTCAATCCCAAGTGGGTACCCGACTACCTCAAGACCGATTTTTCGCGCCACACCCCGAACGAAGTCCTCGTCGCAGCCTGCCCGATCTCCGATGTTGAACACGTCGTCGAGGCCATCCTCGCGGACCCGCAGACCGCGGCCGCGCTCGACATCACCACCATCACCCCGTGCCTGTTGATGATTCGGCGCACTTGGTCCGACGAACACCTCATCAGCTACGCACGCCTGACTCACCCCGGAGACCGCTACAAACTGCGCTCCACGCTGCGCACCCGCCTTTGACGCCACACCTGGCGAATCGCAACGGTGCCCGTACACCTGAGACACGGCGGAACACACCCGTTCCGCCTCGAACGTGTCCTACTCGTTGGGCATCGCCATCACCATCCACGCCACGCCGAATCGGTCGGTAAGCATGCCGAAGCGCGGAGACCAGAAAGTCCTCTCGAGTGCCATCTGAACTTGTCCGCCGTCAGCGAGCGCAGCGAAGACACGCTCCGCTTCAGCCTCGTCCGGGAGGCTCGCGGTCAGCGCAAAGCCGCGAAAGCCCGGTCCGCCCGTGCAGGGGCCATCCGATACCATCACCTCGGTCTCGCCGACGCGTAGATTCGCGTGCATCACCTTGTCCTCGAATCCCGGCGGCAAAGCACCAGGGGGCGGCGGATCCGGGCTATCACGAAAACGCATCAACATCGTCACCTCAGCCCCGAGCACCTCCCGATAGAACGCTATCGCCTCGTCACAACGACCATCGAAAAACAGGTACGGTTGAACCAGCATCACATTCCTCCTCTCACACACCAACGAACCGACGACGCCCTCCTGCTCCGTATCGCGCACGCGAGACGCTGGGCACGCGCCGCCCCGTCTGTCAGGCGACACCGTTATCCCCCTTGCTCAATACGCACGTCCTACCTGACGCCAATTAGCTTTATATGTGCCAGCATCGAGCCCTGCCAGCACGAAACTGTGACAGTGTTCGACCCCCTCGCGCCATCTACGGGCCGCCAATTCTGGCGCTCCATGTCACGAGGGAAAGACAGTGCGTATCGGAAGGCGCCGAACGTGCCGCAAGCAAGCGAACGGCGTGTGTGGACGTAAAAAAGCCGCTCGACCGGATGAGGTTGAGCGGCTTTTTTGGAATAGTTAGTCTGTCGATGACCTACTTTCGCACTCAAGGAGAGCACTATCATCGGCGCGGTCCTGTTTCACTGTCCTGTTCGGGATGGGAAGGAGTGGTTCCGGGACGCTATGGTCGTCAGACTGTAAGGGGTCACAAAGGGGAGAAGTAGGGAGTGTGTGGGGTGTGTGATTGTATGGCGTGTTGAGTTCGCTGTGATCCAGGGTTATAGGATCAAGCCTCACGGGCAATTAGTATCGGTTAGCTTAACGCATTACTGCGCTTCCACACCCGACCTATCAACGTTGTGGTCTTCAACGACCCTTCAGGGGGCTCGAGGCCCCGGGGAAGTCTCATCTTGAGGCGAGTTTCCCGCTTAGATGCTTTCAGCGGTTATCTCTTCCGTACTTAGCTACCCGGCGATGCGACTGGCGTCACAACCGGTACACCAGGGGTACGTCCACTCCGGTCCTCTCGTACTAGGAGCAGGTCCTCTCAAACTTCCAGCGCCCACGGCAGATAGGGACCAAACTGTCTCACGACGTTTTAAACCCAGCTCACGTACCACTTTAAATGGCGAACAGCCATACCCTTGGGACCGGCTACAGCCCCAGGATGTGATGAGCCGACATCGAGGTGCCAAACTCCGCCGTCGATGTGAACTCTTGGGCGGAATCAGCCTGTTATCCCCAGAGTACCTTTTATCCGTTGAGCGATGGCCCTTCCATACAGAACCACCGGATCACTATGACCTGCTTTCGCACCTGCTCGACTTGTCGGTCTCGCAGTCAAGCCGCCTTTTGCCATTGCACTATCAGTACGATGTCCGACCGTACCTAGGCGACCTTCGTACTCCTCCGTTACCTTTTGGGAGGAGACCGCCCCAGTCAAACTGCCTGCCATGCACGGTCCCCGACCCGGATTCACGGGCCCAGGTTAGAACCTCAACGACACCAGGGTGGTATTTCAAGGTTGGCTCCACGGCAACTGGCGTCACCGCTTCAAAGCCTCCCACCTATCCTACACAAGTCCCGTCAAAGTCCAATGCAAAGCTACAGTAAAGGTTCATGGGGTCTTTCCGTCTAGCCGCGGGGAGATTGCATCTTCACAAACATTTCAACTTCGCTGAGTCTCAGGAGGAGACAGTGTGGCCATCGTTACGCCATTCGTGCAGGTCGGAACTTACCCGACAAGGAATTTCGCTACCTTAGGACCGTTATAGTTACGGCCGCCGTTTACCGGGGCTTCGATCAAGAGCTTGCACCCCATCACTTAACCTTCCGGCACCGGGCAGGCGTCACACCCTATACGTCCACTTTCGTGTTTGCAGAGTGCTGTGTTTTTAATAAACAGTCGCAGCCACCGATTCTCTGCGGCCCCTTCGCCCTTCGGATGTACTCCTACAAGCTAATGGGGCATACCTTCTCCCGAAGTTACGGTATCAATTTGCCGAGTTCCTTCTCCTGAGTTCTCTCAAGCGCCTTAGAATTTTCTTCCTGCCCACCTGTGTCGGTTTGCGGTACGGTCGATTTTAGACTGAAGCTTAGAGGCTTTTCCTGGAAGCATGGTATCAATCACTTCGGTCTCGAAGAGACCTCGTCATCACGCCTTGGCTCAGCCCCGCGGATTTGCCTACGGGGCACGCCTACACGCTTAAACCGGGACGTCCAACACCCGGCTGACCTAACCTTCTCCGTCCCCCCATCGCATCTAAAACCGGTACGGGAATATTGACCCGTTTCCCATCGACTACGCATTTCTGCCTCGCCTTAGGGGCCGACTCACCCTGCGTCGATGAACGTTGCGCAGGAAACCTTGGGCTTTCGGCGAGGGTGCTTTTCACACCCTTTATCGCTACTCATGTCAGCATTCGCACTTCCGATACCTCCAGCATCCCTCTCGAGACACCTTCGCAGGCTTACGGAACGCTCCCCTACCATCTCTTTCGAGATCCGCAGCTTCGGTTCATGGCTTGAGCCCCGTTACATCTTCCGCGCAGGACGACTCGACTAGTGAGCTATTACGCTTTCTTTAAAGGGTGGCTGCTTCTAAGCCAACCTCCTAGCTGTCTATGCCTTCCCACTTCGTTTCCCACTTAGCCATGTATTTGGGACCTTAGCTGGCGGTCTGGGTTGTTTCCCTCTTGTCCCAGGACGTTAGCACCCCAGGACTGTCTGCCGTATATCACTTTGCGGTATTCGGAGTTTGCTATCGCGGGGTAGATCGCAGTGACCCCCCCAACGATTACAGTGCTCTACCCCCGCAAGTGTCCGTACGACGCACTACCTAAATAGTTTTCGGGGAGAACCAGCTATTTCCGGATTTGTTTAGCCTTTCACCCCTATCCACAGCTCATCCCCTAATTTTTCAACATTAGTGGGTTCGGACCTCCAGTACCTGTTACGGCACCTTCATCCTGGCCATGGATAGATCATCCGGTTTCGGGTCTACGCCCAGCAACTATGTCGCCCTTATCAGACTCGGTTTCCCTACGCCTCCCCTATTCGGTTAAGCTCGCTACTGAACGTAAGTCGCTGACCCATTATACAAAAGGTACGCAGTCACCCCACAAGGAGGCTCCCACTGTTTGTATGCATGCGGTTTCAGGATCTATTTCACTCCCCTCCCGGGGTTCTTTTCGCCTTTCCCTCACGGTACTGGTTCACTATCGGTCGATCACGAGTATTTAGCCTTGGAGGATGGTCCCCCCATCTTCAGACAGGATTTCTCGTGTCCCGCCCTACTTGTCGCACGCTCAGACCCGCCACCTACTTTTCGCATACGGGACTATCACCCTGTGTTGTCGGACTTTCCAGACCGTTCTGCTAAGTAAATGGTTTAGTCGTGCAGGCTGCTCCCCGTTCGCTCGCCACTACTTGGGGAATCTCGGTTGATTTCTGTTCCTGCGGCTACTTAGATGTTTCAGTTCGCCGCGTTCGCCTCCTCTGGCCTATGTATTCAGCCAGGGATACTCCAAAAGGAGTGGGTTTCCCCATTCGGACATCGGGGGATCAAAGCTCCATTGCCAGCTCCCCCCCGCTTTTCGCAGGCTTGCACGTCCTTCATCGCCTGTGATCGCCAAGGCATCCACCACATGCACTTAGTCGCTTGATCCTATAA